>CAZSQU010000046.1:12049-24543 GCA_964608985.1 uncultured Spirochaetales bacterium | reverse complement strand
ATGGGGGGCGAATTTATTTTTTTGGTAATTTTAATAATCTATTGTTTATCTATGTAAGCATAAAAGTAAACGCTCGAAACCGCTGTATTCGGGCATTTTATAGATATGGTTTTTTTAAGCCGTGACCTGTTAAAATAACAAGCGGCTTAATTATTGATACCGATTTATAAACCCCGGCGAGACCTACCGCAGCAGTTGGCTCCACAAAAAAACCTCTTTTCAAAAGCTGATTATATGCATAAAATATCTCATCATCTGTAACAGATATAACAAACCCGCCGGTTGATCTGACTGCCGACAACATATCGTCGATTCTTACGGGAGATCCAACGGCAATTCCGTCAGCAACGCTGTTAAATTCAACCTCGTTGTCAATGTTTGACCATTTATTAAATAACGGGGAACAGGACTTTGTCTGTACTGCAACCAAACGGGGAAATTTATCAATCAAACGCAATTCGGCAAGTTCTTTGAAGCCGATATAAAGCCCGATCAACAAAGTACCGTTTCCCGCAGGAACAAATATTGTATCAGGAAGAACATTTTTGAACTGTTCATATATCTCGTAAGCCACCGTTTTAGTTCCATGAAAAAAATACGGGTTCCAAGAGTGACTGGCATAATACAATCTTTCAGCCCTCATTAAGGTTTTTTGCGACAAAATGTCACGATTACCATCAATAATTATTACTTTTGCACCTGTATTCTCGATCTGTGATATCTTTGCTTTGGATGTAGAAGACGAAAGAAATATTTCGCATTTAATACCTGCATAAGCTGAATAAGTAGCTATTGCAGTGCCTGCATTACCGGAAGAATCTTCTACTATCTCATCGACCCCCAACTCCTTTATCTTACTTATAAGCGTCAAAGCACCTCTATCCTTAAAAGAGCCGGTTGTAAACAAATAATCCGACTTAAGATATATTTCCCCAAAATTATTGTCATTAATAGTATTTATTGGTGTAAAATACTCATTAAAAGTAACTATATTCCTGTCTTCATCGACCGGCAAAAGAAAGCGGTATTTTAAAATACTATCAGTTTTGTTGTAATAGTTATCAATTTTAACTGACTTTATATCAATAACTATGTCAATAAGTCCGCCGCACGAGGAGCATCGCCAGATTTTGCTGTTTGAGGAAAATTCATTACCGCATTTTTTACATAAAAGAAAGTATTTCATACCCCCCCCATATATCTAAAATATCCGTTTATAATCAATTAGTCCGGAAACAATCGATATAATAACGGCAAAAGCCATAAAAACAAATATTAAACGCAACCCCACAAAATCACTAATGAACCCGAATATTGATGAAAAAAGTATCATACCGAAAGTGTTATAAACAATATACCCGCTCGACAATAGATCCCTTTGAGATTTGTCTCCTTTCATAACAAAAGATGTACTTAATGTTGGAAATAGAACAGAATGGCCAAGTCCGTAAAATATTCCTGCAATAAGCAAAAAAACAGTACTTTTTGCAGTTAATATCAGTATAAAAGATGATAGTATAAACATCAAGGATACTATGTTTAACAAATTCCTCGGTAAGGTATCCAGTAACTTAAATAAAAAGACTCTTACAATAATACTTATAATTGCAAAAGATGTAAAAAAAAATGAATAAGAACTTATATTCAGTACAAAAATTGAAAAATTGGGCAGATATGAAGATAGTATGCCAAATGCACCGCCAAAAACAATATTTATTAGCATAAGTGTATAAAGCTCTTTGTTAAAAAGAAGAAAATGAACAGACATCTTAGCCGGTTTTGTTACTTCAGAATCTTTCTGATCCTTTATCATAAACATTAATAACAATGCAACAAGGGTACATAGCAATGCTATAATAAAGAGTGCCGGCTGATTATCAGGAAATTTATTATAAACAAATTCATTAATCCATGCCGAAAGAGGGAATGCCGATATACCGGACAAACCGTAAATTGCAACCGCTCCATTTCTGATTCTGTCGGGAACATTGGAATGGAGGAGATTAAAAAGAAGTGTAAATCCGATACCGAATGAAGCGGAGTTAAATAACCTTAATATCATTATTATTAAGAGGTTCGTTGATAGAAAAAAAGAACAAAACATTGAAACCGATGCAATCAGATAACTTAATATAATAAAAAATCTTCTATTTGTATTATTTACAAATCTGCCTCCTGCAAAAAAGAAGAAAACAAGTATAATTGAAGGCATATTACTAAAGATACCGGTATAAAGATTAGTTGCTCCGAGATTCTTAATATAAGGTGTCATAAGTATAATTATATCGGTACCAAGCAGAGAAAAAAAATTTACCAAAAAAAGTATTATAAATACTTTAATATTAATTCTTTGTGTTGACAGTTTTATTGAATTCATGCCGTGTGTTATAACATAAATGTAGAAAAAAAGTAATAATAATATCAAATTTTAGAACCGAAAAAAACAAAATCTTGTGATTAATAAGAATTAATTATAATATCCCGACATCTAAAAAAAGGGCTCCTATTAATGTTATATATTGCAGACTGATTGGGGCTATATTATCGGAGTAAGAATTCAATGAAAAACCTCTTAAAATTTGTTATTTTTATATTATTTGTGGCTATCGGTACAGCGGGACTGCTTTCGTTCTTCGGATTAAAACCGACCGGATATATACCTGATAACGGAACTGATATTCAAGTTAGATCCGGTGAGTCGGTAAGATCATTATCAATGAGACTTGAAAATGACCGGTATATCGGCTCAGCAATACTATTTGAGGTTATTGTGAGGGCAACAAATCTTGACAAACAACTAAGAACAGGATGGTTTCATATAGATAAAGATAGTTCAACCCTCGATATAATTAAAACTATTTTTTCCGGCAGACTATTAACAGTCAGATTTACAATTCCCGAAGGATCAACTGTCCGTCAAATAAGAGATATTCTTGTAAATAACGGAATAGTGGAGCCGGAAGAGATCGACAGATTGCTGAATAATCCTAATTACACCTCAATTATCGGTCTCGATGGATTCCGTTCTGCGGAAGGATTTCTATTTCCAGACACCTATACTGTCAATAAAGGTACCCTTGCCGCAGATATATTGGCTGTTCTCGTCAGACAATTCTATAATGAAGTTTCAAAAATTTACCCGCAGTACAGATCACTATCCCATAACGAATTCTTTAAAAAAATCATTATTGCGTCAATTATAGAGAAAGAGGTCCGTTCCTATGAGGAAGCTCCGATTGTAGCCGGAGTGTTTTATAATAGAATAGAAAACGGCATGCTACTTCAAAGCTGTGCAACAGTTCAATACATACTCGATAAACCAAAAGAGAGACTTCTGTTTGAAGACCTGGAAATTGACAACCCGTATAACACCTATCTTTATCGCGGTTTGCCGCCCGGCCCCGTAAGTAACCCGGGGAGAGAAGCTCTTAATGCGGCATTCTACCCTACTTCACACAACTATCTATTCTTCGTAGTTAAAGATCCGGTACTCGGAACCCACCATTTTTCAAGAACATTTGCCGAGCATCTTGCCGCTCAAGAACGGTATAAAGCTATCAGGGGGTTTTTTGATTGAAAAAAGTAGAACTACTCGCACCTGCCGGTGACCTTGATAAACTCAAAGTAGCATTTAATTACGGCGCTGATGCGGTTTATATTGGACTAAAATCCTTTTCATTGAGAGCAAATTCCGGTAATTTCAGCGATGATGAGTACATTGAGGGATTAGAATACGCTCATAATTTAAACAAAAAATTATATATAGCACTAAACATATATTTCACCCCGGAACAGAGTGAAGAGCTTATTGAACGGTTAAATTTTCTTAATATAAATAGACCTGACGGTCTGATAGTAAGTGACCTTGGTACTATTTATCTGATAAAAAAAACAGCTCCCGAAATCCCCATTCATATCAGCACACAGGCTAACACAACAAACGGCTATTCTGCTCAATTCTATCTTGAGGCCGGCGCGACAAGGATAGTTCTTGCAAGGGAACTTAGTCTAAAGCAGATAAAGGCTGTCAAAGATATCTGCAATATTGAACTTGAAGCATTTGTTCATGGAGCAATGTGCATAGCATATTCCGGAAGATGCCTATTGTCAAGCTATATGACATCAACTTCGCTCGGTTCAAGAAATACTATGCCTGATCCATACCCGCGATCTGCCAACAAAGGTGATTGTTCCCATTCCTGCAGATGGGAATACACCATAAAAGAAACTCAACGGCACGATCAGGAATTCCCCATTGAAGAGGACAAATACGGAAGTTATGTTTTGTCATCAAAAGATATATGTATGATTGAACATATTCCATCAATGATTGAAGCCGGAATCGATTCATTAAAGATTGAAGGAAGAATGAAATCGATACTATACACATCGAGTATCGTAAGAGCATACAGAGATGCTATCGACGCTTATTATGAAAATCGGCCATTTGACAGATCATTTATTGAAAATGAGCTGAATGTTGTTTCTCATAGAGAATTTTCTACAGGGTTCTTTTTTGATAACCCGATCAACAATCCCCAACTGACAGCAGGTGGTATTTACTCAAGGGAGATGCGGCTTGTCGGTATGATTACAAAAGATTATGACAAATATCACGGTATTAAAATTTATAATAAGATATCTGAAAATGATAATCTTGAGATTATAAGCAAAGGAACAATTACAGCCCCTATCGGCAGAATCGTTTTTTTTGATAAAGAGGGTAAACAATACCATGAAGCAAGACATTGTGATGAAAGATTCTGTATAATCTACGATATAAATGGAAAACCGATTGAACTAAATGAATATGATATAATAAGATCATACACCAAATTCTGATTTACTTATCAATAAGAGTCGTATATGCCGGGCCACGCATTGTATTTGTCTGATCTGTCAAAGCCCATCATTTCCGATAATCTCACTGTTGACGCTCTCAATCTGTTAGAAAATGTAGTCGGGCTAAAGATGTCCATTTTTAATACAAAATCAACTCTAACACGCATAGCCATTACTGAGTAATAAAAAAAACCGCCCCTGTCTCTATCATATATTAAAAAAGTCCATGTTTTAAGATCTCCCGGATTGTTTATCGTTATAATCCCCTTAGTAACAGAGGTTATTGATCTGTTTAACATAATAAAATTATCACCATCAACAAATAATGAACTGTTATAATGCATTGTACCAAGTTTATTGTCTTTTTGTTTAAAAATATTTTCTACAGTGGGCAATACAGAGCTGTAAACCCTGTCGGGAACACGATTGCCGTTTAGTGAATTAACTCTAAAAGATTCCACTATGAGCACTTCATTCCTACGGGCTCTTCTTGAATAATATGGAATGCCCTCAAGTTTAGAAAATCCTGTCATAATATTAAAAAGCTGCAAACGGGTTTGCTCATTCAAGTCGTAAGGGATGAAACCTTTATCATCCACAATAACCTCATATTGGCTAAAATCCTCATTATTGTACTCGGTAACAGGAACTCTGATAGAATCGTGTGAGTTTTCACCTCTTGAATTATACTTAACAAACATCCTCGGTATTAAATCCCCGTTAATAACCCGTTCTATCTCGTCAGCTGTAAAAAACAAACCGGGACTCAATCCACCCGACAAATCCTGAGAATAAACACCTGATAAAACCGATACTGCCAAAAATATCACAAATAAATATTTCACTTAAATACTCCGCCGTTTAATAATAAATAAAAACCGGTCCACACTGCAACGAATACTTATACAAAAAAAAACAAAAAAACAAAATACTTTTTGTGATTTGTAAATAGTTTTATAAAAAAAGCGTTTATATATAGTATAAAAAATAAAAAAAGGAGTCTATTATGAATGCTTATCTTAATCTCAGTCTTGTTGAAGGGAGACTGGTCAGAGACCCTGACATCTACTATACCAAGAATGGTGCGGCTGTATGCAAATTTGATATTGCTGTAAATTTTTTCTCAAAAATGAGTGATAAAAGGGTTGAAGAGGTTTCATTTATTGGTGTCAGCGTTTGGAACAAACTTGCTGAGGCTTGCGGAAAATATCTTAAAAAAGGGGCACTTGTCAGAGTAAAAGGGAGATTGAGACAGGATAAATGGACAGATAAGGATGGAGTTACCAGAACAAAAGTTTATATTGAGGGTTCTACCGTTGACTTTCTGAACACCTTCACAAACAAGGAAAACACAAAAGAACAAATTCAAGCTTCAGCTTAATTTGAAAAAGGGGCGGATGAACAGGATTATCAACTGATCTCATTTGCCCCTTTTTAATTAATTCTTAGAACGAAGTCTTAATTTATACACAGCAACATCTGCTCTCATATTACTAAACATCTTAATTCTTTTATATTTCCTCGTTAAACGATCCCTTTTTAGAAACACCCTGTCTTTTACCATAATTCCGTATTCACTACAAAAATCTTCAAAATCTTTTAGCGATAAAAGATGGATATTCGGGGTATTATACCATTTATTAGGCAACTCGTCTGTTATCGGCATTTTACCGCTTATCAATAGTTTCATCCTGATTTTACAATTTGCAAAATTTGGGAAGCTCATAATCACCTCTTTGCCTATTCTCAACATTTCAAGAATAAGTTTTTTCGGTTCCTTTATCTCTTGAATAGTCTGCTGAAGTGTTACAAAATCAAAAGCGTCATCAGAAAAATCGATAGGAAGATTGTTCAAATCCCACTGAATAACTGAAATGCCTTTTTCAATAGCATTAATTATAGCATCTGTCTTTATATCTATCCCATGACAAATAACCTCTTTAGTGTCTGTTAAATGTTTCAATAAAGTACCGTTACCGCAACCGAGATCGAGCACGGTAGATCTGTTGCTGATATATTCCGATATAATCTCATGCAATGTTTCTTTAAGCAGATTCATTATCCCCCCGTAAATATACAAGTTTTAATGTGATATAAAACTTTTAATAACCCTTTCCTGATCATCATTTTTTATAAGAAATGCGTCGTGTCCATAGGGAGACTCAAGATTAACATAGGTTATTTTTTTGTCATTATTCATCATTGCTTTGACAATCTCCCAACTTTCTGAAGGCATAAAATGCCAATCACTTGTAAATGATATTACTAAAACTTTTGACTTTATACAACACAATACATCCTGAAGCTCTCCCCGTTCATGTCTTATATCAAACATATCCATTGCTTTTGTAATATATAAATAACTGTTAGCATCAAATCTTTCAACAAATTTCTTCCCTTGATATCTGAGATAGCTCTCAACCTGAAACATGGGGCCGAAAAGACCGTAAAGTTCGTCGCTTTTTTTTATCTCTGTTTTTATATCTCTTCCGAATTTTAACTGCATCGACTCATTTGAAAGATAGGTTATATGCGCAACCATCCTTGCAATTGACAACCCCTTAACAGGTCTCTCACCTTCATAGTAATTACCTCCGTTAAAATTTGGATCTGCCATTATTGCATTTCTTCCAACCTCCCCGAATGCAATTACCTGCGGCGATGTCTTTGCCGCTGAAGCAATTATAACCGATCTTTCAACATTGTCCGGATAGGTTACACACCATTCAAGAACCTGCATTCCGCCTAATGACCCGCCTATAACCGTATGCAGTTTTTCTATCCCGAGATGATCAACCAACATTTTTTGAACTCTTACCATATCACGAACAGTAAAGATCGGAAACTCAAGCCCGTAAGGTTTGCCGGTTTTAGGACTCTCGGTAGCCGGTCCGGTAGTTCCTGAACAACCGCCGAAACAATTTGAACATATCACAAAATATTTATCTGTATCAATTGCCTTACCTTTACCTACTATATCATCCCACCAACCAGGAGTATTGTCATCTTTATCATAATCCGAACAAACATGCGTATCCCCTGTCAAGGCATGAATTACCAAAATTGCATTATCTTTACGGTCATTAAGTTCCCCAAAGGTTTCATAAGCAATATTTACCGGATAAAATGATTCTCCCGAATCAAGAATCAGCGGATTATCTTTAGTGATTTCATAATTCTTTATGGGATATAGATGGTATTTCAATGTAACCTCCGGACTTAATTACCTATTTCAATCTTTAATGATACTACGAATTTATAAGGAATATCATAATAAATATGTTTTGTAAAGATGCTCTTATATAATAAAATTGAGCATTGGCCTGTTAAGGATAATTTTACTTTACATATAGTAAAAAATAGTGTATATTGTCAAGAATTATTGAAATTAAGGTGAAAGAATGCCCGATCCACTCAACCCTCTTATAATACAGAGCGATTTTTCCATTCTGCTTGAGGTTTATAACGACCGGTTCGAATCGGCAAGAAATGAGCTTTCTGCTTTCGCCGAGCTTGTCAAATCACCTGAGCATATGCACACCTACAAAATAACTTCACTAAGTTTATGGAATGCCGCGGCGACAGGTATTAAACTTGAATCAATTATTAAAACACTAACTCAATACTCAAAATTTGATATACCCGGAAATGTCCTTTATGAAATAAGATCAATTTACTCCCGTTTCGGTATAGTCGAAATACATAAATATCCTGAAGACACTGACTATCTAATCCTTCTTATAAAAGACGAACTTGTAATAATGGAGATTAAGGCAAACCCTAAGTTAAAAAAATATCTGCAGAATCCGATTTCAGATAACAGTTACCTCATCCCTTTTCTTTCAAGGGGTGATCTCAAAATTGATTTTTTTAATTTTAATGTACCGGTTTATGATATCGCAGGTTATACGGAAGGGACTTACCTTGATATTAAACTCAAAAATTTTATGGATAACGGACTGCCCTTTATTATTAGAGACTATCAGAATATGGCATCGGAAGCATTTTATCAATCCGGCTCAGATCTGGGCGGTCATGGAACCATTGTACTGCCTTGCGGAGGCGGAAAAACAATTGTTGGTATAGACATAATATCTAAGGTCAAAAAAAACACTCTCATACTTGCAACAAGTGTTGCTGCAGTACATCAATGGATAAGGGAAATTCTTGATAAAACAGATATTACGGCTGATATGGTTGGAGAATATACAGGAGATAAGAAAGAGATACGGCCTATAACAGTCTGTACATATCAAATACTTATTTACCGCAAAAACAAGGAATCGAAATTTCCCCATTTTGCTATATTTAAAGCACGGGAATGGGGACTTATTATATACGATGAAGTACACCTCCTGCCGGCACCGATATTTAAAATAACCTCAGAGATACAAAGTACAAGAAGATTGGGGTTAACAGCAACCCTTATCAGAGAGGACGGACACGAAAAGGATGTTTTCTGTTTGATTGGTCCCAAAAAATTCGATACCCCATGGAAAGTTCTGGAGAAATCCGGATGGATATCTGAAGCAAAATGTTTTGAGATTAAAATACCGCTCCCAAAAGATCAGGTTATGGAATATTTGATTGCAGACCTTAAATCAAAGTTTACTATTTCTTCAAATAACCTGTTAAAAATAGATGTTGTTAAAGACCTGATGCTGAGACATAAGGGGCAACAGATATTGATCATAGGGCATTATATAGAACAGATACAGATAATTGCAAGAGATATAAATGCTCCGATAATAACCGGCAAAACGCCGAACTCTATAAGAGAGCTGATATATCATCAATTCAGAACAAATGAAGTATCCGTACTTGTTGTAAGCAAGGTAGCCAACTTCTCTATTGATCTTCCCGATGCATCGGTATTGATACAGGTCAGCGGTACTTACGGTTCAAGACAAGAGGAAGCGCAAAGACTCGGAAGAATATTGCGTCCCAAAAAAAATAACATTTCTTACTTTTATTCTATCGTGACTCAAGATTCAATAGAAGAAGAATACGCCCATAAAAGACAGAGATTTCTTGCTGAACAAGGGTATTCTTATGAAATAGATCATTGGAGTCAAAAGGAGTTAATATGCCGGACAATGTAAAAAAAATGATAAAAGGGCTTAATGACAGAGAGATTGAGGATCTATACGAACTCTTTTTCGGTAAAATTCTCATGAAAAAATCTGATTTTTCATATAAAAACAATCTTCTGGTCTATCTGAAAAAACCTGAATTTATTAAATCAATACTTTCAAAACTTAATTCCACCGAAAACAGGATACTTAAAATATTATCACACATCTTTATTGCTCCGGAAAAATTTATTTCCGAGAAAATAAATGTTATTGCCGATGATATTAATATTTCTACAATATCTAAAATAATCTCTAATTTAAAAGATAAGAAGTACATATTCACTCGGGACACAACAGATATCGTAATTCCTCGTATCTATTTTGATAAAGCCCGCACAATTGATATTCCGGTCTATTATTTAGAAACAGATAATCAGAATGAACTATACAAATCCACAATAGTAAACGAAATTAATAATATGCTGTTGTTTCTAATCTCTAAAGAGGTTAAGATTTCAAATTCCAACTATCTCTATAAAAAAGATGCCGAATCATTTGTAGATATATTTTCAAGCTTCTCACAACTTGAAGAGGATGAATACAGGTTTGTCACATTTTTTTACAATAAATACTTTTTGAACGGCAATGAACAACCTGAGATTAAGATTGTTAAGAATTATTTTGCTATGCCGAGGATCGAAAAAATACTTTTAATGATAAAATACACATTTCCTGCATTTTATGATGTAATCGACCATGCTTATACAGAAAAAAAATCATTTAAAATTCAAAAAGATGAGCTTGAATCAATTTGGAAATATATATTTCTAACATCTGATATCGATTCTCCGCCGATTAAAGCTGATTTTAATGCTTGTGTTAAATTCTTAAAAAAAGCTTCAATAATCACTGAGGATCAAAATAATTTTATTATTAATTATTTTAATGATTCAGAAAAAAACTCAAATGACAATATATGTGTTACGACTAACTTCTATATCTACATGAACTATGATGCGGATGTAGATAATGATTTTATGCCGGCTTTCTTTTCTGAATTGGTGAAATACAACAAAGTTACCGAATTTGAAATCAACGAAAACTCAATCAGAAGAGCTGTTGCTCACGGGTTGAAATTTGAAGATATTGAACTATTCCTAAATGAAAAGAATCTATCTGTTGCCGAAAATATTATAAAGACACTTAAATGCTGGTTTGAAAAATTCGGTTCATTTTTTACCGTAACAGGTACGCTCTTTTTCTGCAATACTGAAGATAGAGGTAAACTTATCAACTCAATTATCGAGAGCGGTTATGTAAAAGCTCAAGAAATCAAAAAAAATGAGGTATTTCTGATTCATGACACTGAAGTTGAGAATTTCTTCGGGTTTCTCGATAAATCCGGTATAAGTTATTTTGAAAAAGAACAGCTCAAACCCGTTAAAATGCCGGGAGAAAGGTCTGCTCAGTATGATCTTACAAGACTAATAATAAACGGGGATGAAGTTATTGATCAGATAGAGGAATAGATTTCCCCCTCAACACCGGCTTTAAATACTGTTCTACTACCGGATTGACTAAGAATACCTGCCCCGTAACTTAGTATATCATCTATTTGATCGTCTGCTCTATCCGGATCATGGTGGGTAAAAACTCCGATAGCAGGATTGAGTTTACGATAAAGCTCTATCAGATCATCAATATTGGTATGCCCCCAACCGGTTTTTATCCTCATATCTTCCGATATATACTGCCCGTCATGGATAATAATATCTGAACCCGATAAAAAATCACAGAATTCATTGTATCTGTTCTCTCTTTTTAGTAAACCAATCTCATTATCAGTAACAAAACTTATTATTTTACCGTTTGATATGACCTTTAATCCCGTTGATATTCCCGGATGATTATTATTGATCGTAAAGATCTCCATATCATTGTGAATCTTTAAATTACCCTGAACCTTAATAAAGCTAATTTGTGATGCTAACTCCTTAAAATCAACCGGATGTGAAAGACCCGACATCTGTTTAATAATAGCATTTTTAACAGTATCAAAGTTTAAACTATCAATAAAAATGTCGATTATTGAATTCTTTAGAAATATCGGAATAAAAAAAGGTAAGCCCTGTAAATGATCCCAATGAGCATGAGTAATAAAAATCTTGATCGGATTATTAATATTTATGTATTTTTTTGATAGGTATCTGATCCCTGTACCGGCATCAATTATAATCGAATTACCGTTTTGTGTAGTCACTTCGGCACATGTTGTGTTACCGCCGTACCTTATAGTTAATGGACCTGAAACAGCTATTGATCCCCGTGTTCCCAGCAATTTAATATGCATTGTTTATCCCTTATTGCAGATGAACACCTTTAATATAAAGATCATTTCGCTTGCTCAGATCTATTACCCCTTCAATACCTTTTACTTCAACAAGACTTACAATCGGTCTCATAGCAACGCCGGATGTTCCTACAACTCTCGCAATCTGGCTGTCTGATAGAATAACAAGACTTCCGATCGGATAGAATGAAATATTCTTAATCAATTCTTTAAGGATTGATGAATCA
>CAZSQU010000046.1:0-12019 GCA_964608985.1 uncultured Spirochaetales bacterium | reverse complement strand
CCCTTAAGCAGATCCTGCAAAGCCTCTTTACCATGCATTGAATTCTTAAACGGTTTATTTGATATTGCTGCGCAATACGCATCTACAACAGCAATAATTTTGGCTATTAAAGTTACTTTATCCGCCTGCAATGAACTCGGATACCCTTCCCCGTCTACTCGTTCATGGTGCTGTAATGCCCCGCTGGCAATTATAGGTGAATACTTAACATTTCTTAGATATTTGAACCCTATAAGTGTATGGCCTTTAATAACAGTTAATTCTTCGTTTGTAAGAGAGCTTTTTTTAGCCAGTATTTCCTTAGGGATTTTAAGCATACCAATATCATGAAAAAGCGTTGCTATCATAAGATTCTGCATATTTAGTTCGTTGAGATTTATCGATTTTGCGATAATATATGATAATATAGTAGTTTCAACTGACCTTTTATAAACACTGTTTATCTTTTCAAAAGGTTTACCTATCATCATAAGCGCATAGTTACGATTCTTGCCGACCGTATTAATTATTGCCTGTATCAATGTAACTACCCTGTTTTTATCAATATTCCCCGTAGTTATCAACGAACTCATTAAAGCTTCAACCTCGGTAATCCAACTCAAATATATATCTTCAAAAACTGCTGTGGTCATTTTAACAGTTGAATCATTATGGGATTTCACAAAGATCGATGGTTCTGTTTTCGGTTGATTTTCATCATTTTGTTTTGTTGCATCCGTTTTATCATCGTTACTATCCGATTTTACAACATATATCTCTTTTAAAGATATACCTTCGGTAGGTTTACCTTCGCTAAGTATCTTGTCAATATTCCATTCTTCAAGAATTTTTAGATGAAATGGCTGTATAGAAACATTTTTTGGCAGAAAAAACATATTATCAATAATATATGCATCCTCTGTAAAAGCTTTGCCTGCTTCAAGCTCAAAAACCTTATATCCATTCATAACAAACTCCATTATATAATAAAATCGGATATTAAATCATAAATATTGAATAACGACTATAAATTAACAATAAAATAAGACGATTTCAAGAAATTTTTTTTAAATAAAAAATTATTAAATATTTATTTTAAACTTTTTATTCATTTATCTTGAATAAAACTATAAAAACTTTATAATAAAATTACCGGTATTTACCGTAATTACTTTAACATTCTGCCTTAAGGGGGTGATTGATATGGAAGAAATGATCAGGAAAGCGGCGGAATTAATAACTGAATCAAACAATATTTTTTTCTTTACGGGTGCCGGAGTAAGTACAAGTGCAGGCGTACCGGATTTTAGAAGTAATAACGGGCTATATCAACAAATTAAAGATAAATACAATATAGAAAACCCGGAAGTGGTATTTGATATTAGTTTTTTTAAAAAAACACCCGAGTTGTTCTACGAGGTTTCAAAAAATCTCCTTAACTACGATATTGAACCTACAGAAACACACAGGTTTATTGCCCGTATCGAAGAGATGGGGAAGATGTCGCTTCTCGTAACCCAAAATATTGATATGCTCCACTCAAAAGCCGGCAGTAAAAATATATTTGAGTGCCACGGCAGTTATAATATCGGATATTGCCAAAACTGCGGTATGGAATACACTTTTGATGATTATGGGACAACAATTCTTGACGGTCAGATACCTAAATGCAAATGCAAAGGTGTGATTAAACCCTCAGTGGTTTTTTTTGGTGAACAACTACCTTCTAAGTTCTATGATATATATGACGAACCGCCTGATGTCGATCTGCTTGTTGTAATGGGTACATCTCTGACTGTTCAGCCGGCAGCTTCCCTTGCATTAAAATTTGTTACTAATACAAAATCAATAATAATTAATCGCGATCCCACACCTTTTGACTCAAGGTTTAATCTTGTTATTAACGGTGAACTTGATAAAATTGTTGATAAAATTTGGGAATTTATAGAGGGAAAAAAATAATCTTTTTGACATTTTTGTAAATATACTTTATAATCTGTCCAGATTTATAAAAAGGGTAGAATAATGAAATTTGTTACTGATAGATCTACAATTGACGGAACAATTATAGTTCCGGGCTCAAAATCTCACACAATAAGGGCTTTTTATTTTGGGCTTCTTGCTGACGGTGAAAGTACGGTAGTTGACCCGCTTATGTCGCAAGATGCAAATTCATCAATCTCAGTTGTTCAAAAATTCGGTGCAAAGATAAATAAAATTGGTACAAAATACCTTGTTAATGGTGTCAACGGTAAACCGCAAATTCCTGATGATATTATAGATGTCGGTAATTCAGGAACAACGATTAACATAGGAATATCTGTTGCATCCCTTGTAGATGGCTACACTGTATTTACCGGGGATCACCAGATAAGAAACAGACCTGTTCAGTCCCTGCAGTCAGCCTTAAATTCGTTGGGTGCAGATGTTATATGTACAAAAAACAATGGCAAACCGCCTGTTATCATTAAGGGAAGAGCTAAGGGTGGGAATGCAGAGATTAACGGAATTAGCTCACAATACCTCACATCTCTTTTAATAAATGCCCCGCTATATGAAAATGACACAAATATTACGGTAAAGAATCTCTGCGAACTTCCTTATGTTGATATAACTCTGAGATGGCTTGATGAACTCGGCATTAAATACAATAACGATAATTATAAATTCTTTAATATACCCGGTAATCAAAAATATAAACCTTTTACAAAAAGGATACCGGGAGATTTTTCCAGTGCTACATTCTTCATAGTTCTCGGTGCAATACCGGGAAACAGAATGGTATTAAAAAACCTTGATATAAAAGATCCGCAAGGTGATAAACTCGTCTTGGATATTGTAAAAGAGATGGGAGCCTCTGTTGAAATTAAAGATGATGAGATAATTATAACAGGCAATAAACTAAAAGGAATAGAAATTGATATGGATTCTATCCCTGATGCTCTACCGGCAATATCGGCCCTTGCAACCCAATGCGAAGGAACAACAATCATCAGAAATGTAGCTCATGCAAGACTTAAAGAAACTGATAGAATAAGGGTTATGCACGATGAACTAAAAAAACTAAATGCTGAAATAAGTGAACTCGAAGACGGACTCGTTATCAAAAGATCAATACTGACCGGTGGAACAATTAACGGACACCATGATCATAGGATAGTTATGTCGATGGCAATTCTTGGACAGGTTATAAGGGAAAAACTAATAATTGATACGGCAGAAGCATCTGCTGTTACATTTCCTGATTTCGCAGATTTTTTACGCCTATCAGGTGGTAAAATAGAGATATTAAAATAATCAATTTGGAGGAATCATGAGAAAACGACTTATTTGTCTTGTCTTGATGCTATTCTCGATCAGTTATGCTTTTTCTATGCTTGTCGAAGAGGATAGCTCGCTTCGGAAGAACACCGATTACTTTATGAAATTCAGAGGCGGCACAAGTTTAATAGTGGCTTACTATCCTGCTGTCCATGACGGTGTATCAACCGGCTTTAATTTTTCGGCGGCTAACTATTCACCTTTGGATTACACAGATAATCAGCTCCATTATACTAACGGAGCTGAAGGTCGGATAATAGGATCAACATGGGGCGGTATTGAGGCAGGAAGCTATGCAAATTTCGCAATGATAGCTCCTTTTTTGAATAATGATGATATTGCGTTATTTAAAAATAACAATGTCAAACTTAACTTCTTGTGGGAATTAACCCCCGTTTCGCTTGAAGCAGGAGCAACTTTCACATGGGAACCGGTAGCTTTTTTTATCATTGAATCAGGTTTCAAAATCGGATCTGCCTGGCCATTTGTAACAATAGCAAATGGTATGGGGATAAATGAAAACGGAACAATTCAAAGAGCAGCATTTGCCGGTCCACATATGAATATCTGGTTCAAACCTCAATTTCAATTTGATTTATCTGCTCTAATGCCTCAGGACATTAGCAGATGGACCCATATTCTTATGGTTGCTGCGCCAATATTTGAATACAATGCAATCCTAAACTACTCAGATACTACTGCATGGGAATATAAAAATGACGGCGGGCAAAACTTCAACGGCTGGAACCTTAAATCACTATTTCTGCTTGCATACAGAATCCCTGTGTTAATTGATGACAAAGGTGAAGACCGTACATTCGTTAAGGTTTATCATAACAATTTTGATATAACAGTGGGCTTTCTTATGCAGATTGACTATCTGAGACTTACCCATTACAACCTTTCTCCTATGAGTAAAGG
The DNA here is from genome assembly GCA_964608985.1 of uncultured Spirochaetales bacterium. Taxonomy (GTDB): domain Bacteria; phylum Spirochaetota; class GWE2-31-10; order GWE2-31-10; family CAYYKD01; genus CAYYKD01. The sequence goes on along the minus strand of CAZSQU010000046.1, from coordinate 7,798 downwards.
CGGCTGGGGATCAGATTTTACTTATATTGAGTTTGGTCCGATTATGAATTTTGATCTTCCTAATAATTATTTTGTTAATATATTCTTTTTCTTTAAAAATGCCCCGCAATACACATCAGAAACTGTGGGCAATAAAGATTTCAGATACAGAGAATATCAGGATTGGTATGTTTATTTTAGAAGAATAGCATTTGAATTCGGTTGGAAATTCTAATATCAGCGGGGCTGTCTTAAACCGGACAGCCCTTTTTAATTAGCGTTAACAAAATCTATACTATCAACAATTGATCTTATATATGCTTTTTCTGCTTCGTACTTGTCTTTTTTGATCCAAAAATCAATCCGTATGTTATAATTACCGTTTCTCACAAGCCAGCTGTCAAATATATAGGAATTTGTGTCGTTTAGTTTATATTCATAAACAAATTGAAGTGCAGAAACCTTTGGCAGATCCAAAATCAAATATTTTTGAGGATAAAGGTAGGTTATATTGTAAAGGGCTATCTCCTGTGAATTAAAATCAAGAATCTTATCAAAATACGCCTTGTTCTGAAGAGCGTATAGGTTTGCAGTTGCTTTAACCCTGATCCCTTTTGTTTGATTGTATCCGAAAAATATAACCTCACCGGTCTCATTCTTATAATACTCGGCAAATCTTTTTTGGAACTCGTTAAATTCTCTGTATCTTGTGATTATACCCCAACCGGTCCCGAATATAACTCTTAAACCGTTAGGATTAAAACTATATACCCCATCCTTGAAACTATCAATATACTCATCATAATTAATGTTAACTAAAGATTTGCATCCTGAGAATAATAATAAAATTATAATTACAAAATATAGTTTCCTTAATCTAATCATCAATTACGCCGGTTGGAATTTATTACTTCAGTAATGTATTTATTAACTGTTGATTCAAAATACTGTTTAGTTCGATTATAATCTGCACAGCTTTTAATACCGTCAGAAAGTCTTTTGAGATCATCATTATTAAATGTAAATGAATATCTGTTTTCGCTTTCCGTTAACGATGAACTATCATCGACAAAGTTTATTGAAACATCTTCTTTTAAGACTCTTTTTGGCTTACAAAAATTCATATATATATATGCCTCAAAATAATCCTGTAAACTTGTTTCAATATTGGCGTATCTTTCGGATTCCCGTTCGACATCGATCTTAATTATGTGAATTTGTGTATTTAAAAAGTTAACATTAATACTCTTTATGGCAGATTCATAAAGTTTTTCACGAATTTCACGCCCCCGTCTCATATATGATATATTACCGGTTTGCCTTAATTTATTACTGTAAAAATCCTTCATTATCAGATACACTTGAGCATATTTTGACCAGACATCCTGATAGTCAGGTATCAGTGAGTTTAGTTTATCAAGCGTTTCAATAATATCATCAAATTGGGATTCGATAATATTATGCTGCTGATCATAAATCCCGTACTGAATACCGACCACATATTTTTGAGTCCAAGCATAAGGATTGTCAGGCTTTGCGGCAATTGATCTGGATATCATGTAGTTCAATTCCTGAAGACTCTTTGCTTGACCCGAAACAGCCCTTCTTAACCAGTTTTCACTTTGATATAACGGTCGAAATAATATAAAACCCCATATAAGCGATATTATAGAAACAGCAGTAATGATTAATACATGTTTATTCTTTATAGCAAACTGAGGCTCGCTGTTTGCCTCTTTTGAAGCAATAACCTTTTTGGATGATAAAGAGATAACCGCAATCCCGAGTCCCAATAATGAAAAAAACGCGGACTGTGTTACACTCATTCTCAAAGATAAACTGAATATCTGATGTATCATCATTGAAAAAAGCCCCGCAACTATACCGAGAGAAACAATACGGGTTGTTTTATCATATCGATTTGACAAAAACCTCATATACAATAATACGATAACAAAGAAAACAAGCGATAGAAAAAATAGTAATCCAAAAATCCCGCCCTCACCAAGTACCTCAACATATTCATTATGTGAATGCTTAAATGAGTTACTCGGTGAATAAATATGGTGGTATTTATCAATAAATCTAAATGAAGCAGGATAAACGGTACCAATTCCCGCTCCAAACACAGGATGAAGCTTTAACAATCCCAGACCGCCGGCCCACCCGTTTAAACGGTCATTAACTGCAAATTGTGGTGCTCTAACGGTTTTTACAAAACGAGGTAGGTATTTTTCTACAAGCGGAGTGGGATATTTTAACATTAAATATGGAGTTACAAGAAAAAAAACAATAAAACCTGCGGCCAAAACAACCCTTATATAGAACTTATACCTGTTCCATATAAGAATAAACGAAGGTATTATTACAACCATTATTCCCAGAAACAACCCGAAGATTGCCGATCTTGTTTGTGAAAAATAAACCGGTACTATACCAAAAATTCCAAGAACAAGAGAGGTAATACCGATAATTTTTTCCGTACGGGTAGCATCCTTCTTAAACCAGATAAAGAAATTTAACAGCAACAACGGGAGCAGTCCGATTGCATAACCCGAGAAATAATCTGTATTACCAAATGAAAACTTAGGCCTGAATTGGCTGAGGTTAAAGTTTGCAACCTTAATGAAGTCATAAAATGACCAGATCATAACAATAAAGAAGAACCCGCCAACAATTAGAATTCCCCTTTTTATATCCTCAATAGTTCTTATATAAAGGAAAAAAAACATCGATAAAAGGATCATAAAACTATAATTGGATATATAGTAATCCCTGTCATAGGTAACCTCACCGGTAATAAAAGAGGTCAGATATATTATTAAAACATGAATAAAATAGAACAGAAAGAAAAACAGAAATTTTTTCTCTTTTTTAAGCCCTGAGAAATTACCGTTGTATTGGATAAAAAAGATTACCGCCATTGCTATATCAAAAATAAAAACAAGAAGTGTTTTAAAAACTTTTTGATGGTATGTAACCTGTCCCTCAATTAAACCTGTCAATATAAGAAATATAAACGGTATAAGCGGAACAATATCTATTTTGAGGTTCCATCCTTCTGATTTTAAGGATAATTCTGTCTTTGCCATGTTGCCCCCGATTTTTTTAATAAACGGATTCTATAACAAAAACAGATATAATTCAAGTCATAGTTTTTTAAATTTATGATCTGTTATTTCCTATAATTCCATTCTTGAGAACTATATAAATCATAAAATTTCCGGGGCAACTCCAAAGAGATAGTTTTTACGGACCTGATATCGTCACCGCACAGGTCTTTTAATAATGTTTTTTTTACAAGATCATAGTTTATTGAATAATCAATATGAGGCAAAATAGAACCGTTCTTATCAATAAGATATCTGTCAATAATAACAGAATTAGAGTTGTCGGCAAATATTGAGGATTCTAATATAAAATTATCCCGTAATTCTCTCAATGCAAAGCCCGCTATTTTATCACCGTTCATTGATACTATCTCATTGGGAACACCTGTATCAAAACAACTCGCACTTTTTTTATAATCTGATTCACCGCCCTTGAGTTTTGCTGATGTTCCCGATTCGTTTAAAGATCTCAAAAGAGCATTTGATACAAAAGTGATCAAATCAGAGCGTTTTGTTATCCCTTTGTACCCTTTCTTAATAATATAAGCAAATGAGATATCATCGTTATGATAAATAGCATTACCGCCGGTTATACGCCTTATAAAAGCAATATTATCTTTATTAATTAAATTAAGATCAAATAACGATGATTTTTGAAAATAACCGATTGTAATTGCAGGTTTAGACCATTTATAAAAATGAATTACCGCTTCATAAGAGAGCTCGGCAATGTACTGATCCATAGCAATATTTAATACAGGATCATCCGTGTCTTCGGTAACAAGCAAATTACCGGTACTCATTTCCATCAAGTGCATCAATATATCTACCTGCCGATTCACTTGCTATTGCCCCGTCTGAGCAGCCGCAAACAACCTGCCTGAATGCACCGGACCTTACATCACCGGCGGCAAATACTCCGTCGATATTTGTACTCATGTGTGGGTCAGTTATAATGTACCCTGACTCATCAAGAAGTGCTTTATCGACAAAACCTGTGTTTGGATCGAGACCGACAAATATAAAAACTCCGTCTGTCTGTAATTCTGAGACCATTCCGGTATGTGTGTCTTTAAGTACAACCTGATTGACTGTCGCGCCGCCTTTTATATCTTCAACGATTTTATTAAAAACAAATTCTATCTTTTGATCAGCCTGACATTTATCAATGAGAGACTTAACGGCCCTAAATCTATCTTTACGATGCACAATAGTTATCTTCGCTGCAAATTTTGCAATAAAAAGCGCCTCAGTGAGGGCAGAATCGCCGCCGCCGACAACAACAACCCGTTTGTTCCGATAAAACGGACCATCGCAGGTGCCACAGTAACTGACACCTCTTGAAGAAAACTCTGCTTCACCTTTTACTCCAAGATGTCTGTGTGTTGCACCGGTTGCGATAATGACTGTTTTTGTAAAAAATTCTTTATCGTCAATGCTGACGGTGAACAACCCGTTATCCTTGTTAAATCCGGCGACTGTCCCGTTAACTATCTCAAGCCCGAATTTCTCGGCCTGTTTAACAAGCCGCTCCTGCAACTCAAAACCTGCTACACCTTCATCAAACCCCGGGTAATTATCAATAATATCGGTTAAAAGCATCTGTCCGCCGGTACCTGTTTTCTCAACCAGAACAGTCTTATAGCCCGCTCTCGCTCCGTATATCCCGGATGACAAACCTGCCGGTCCGCCTCCGATAATTAAAATATCACAAATACCGGACATAAACTACCCTCCCAAGATAAATGATAAAATTATGCGATAAATCTAACAATGAATTTGGTTATAGTCAAATAGTTTTATTGAAAAATAATACTTAACGGATTAATACCCGTATATGCACCTTTAATAGTAGTATTTCTGTTATATGTAAATGTATTATTGGGAACAACAAAGTTATCTGAACTATTAAAAGTACCCGATACAATAAATTTATCTGTTTGATTATTATAAAAAATATCATTATAACTACTCGGTACACTATTACCGGACACTTGAAAATAATCTACCTTAAGATCATCATCACAAGATAATACTAAACCGTTTGTACCGGCAGATCCGCCGGTTATTTCAGAAGTATCAAATGTAAAACTTACTTTACCGGAGAGAAAACCCGTTAAGTAAAATTTACTGTCTTCATAAACAATAGATCTAAACTCACTCGATCCGACGGCAGCAATTGATCTAAGAGTATCTTGGTGAGTTAAAGTATTAATAACGAATTTCAATAATACAGCGTTATTACCTGCTCCATATACGGGGTTAATCGCACCGGCACCAAAGCTAATGTTACCGCTACCGTATAATGCACCGACAACATATATGGAAGTATCATATAAAGCCAAATCATAAAAAACAGAATCCCCACCCGCGGTTCCTGTTGTTTTTGTAACCGGAACCGGAGATAACATGTTACTTTTGTTAATCTTTACCAACAGAGCATTCTTGCCGCTTGCGTACCCTCCGTTAAATTCATTTTCTGAAGAGAAACAATAATCACCAATACCGGTTATATAACCGACACCGAATATTAAAGTCGAATCAACAGCAAGACTGTAAATTTCGGAGCTACCGCTACCGGAAGTCATTCCTACTATATCTTGAAGTGTTCCTTGAAGATTAAATCTAACTACAACCGCGTTTTTCCCAACTGCCCCGCCTTCAAAGCCCGTTTCTGAATTATTAAACTCATAAGAATTTGTTCCGGTAACATATCCGGCTGTATATATAAAACCGGAATCAATAATAATTGAATTAAAAGAAGACTCATTTCCTTGGGTAACCGATATCAATGAGGATATAACATTATTTTCACTCGTTATCTTATATACAACCGCATTATTGTTAAAATTTCCGGCTGCATATATGTGACCGGTTAAATCTATTGCAACTGAATTAAAACATGATTGATAACCATTCGTATTTCCGGGTATTGTCTTAACCCATAAAATATTCCCATTATTATCTGATTTAATAACAATTCCATTGATAATCTCACTATTCCCCTGTATCACAAATGAACCAAACTGATAAACACCGTTCCCTTTAATATAACCCACACTAATTATATTACCGTCATTATCTGATACTGACTTTATGAACTCAGATTCATTATCAGCACTCGCGGTCGTTAAATAAGGACCGGAGTATAATCCCGAAACAGTAAATTTATCTGAAGTGGCCTCCTTACCTGATTCGTCTTTTGCAGACAACCAAAAACTATCTATCCTTTGAGAACTCGTTAATTGCGTACCGACTTCGGCTTCATTACTTTCTATTAAGTCTTTAAAAAAGAAACATAGAATATCTAAAGGCAAACTGACAAGGTCTGTTATACCCGAAACAACAGTAAACTTAGAAACACCTTTTCGAGAGAAATCGCCATCAGCAAATAAAACCGATGCACTAAACTCAGGAGGCTCTGTATCTACACACCAAGAAAATCGTGTAGGATAATCTTTGGCTTGTGATTCACCCTCACTATCAATCCCTATAACATCGAGATTATAATAACCGTCATCACTCTGATCAAGCTCTGATATTTTTAACACTACTCCGGAATTAATGTTCGCAGACCATACACCATTTTTCAATCTGTATTGATATGATACTATATCAAGACCTATAACATTAACCGAAAATTCTTCCCCATCGGTATAATATGTTTGTGGTGTATTAATAAGTATTGCGGTGTTCTTACCTGCAGGTACCGCGGTTTTTGTGACTACTGAAGAACGATTACCGGCCTCATCCACCGAACTCGCCTCAAATGTATAACTTCTTCCATTTATCAAGCCGACTATAATATGGGATAATGCTGATCTGTCAACTTTAATCTGTTTTACCGTAGCATTGTTATTTGTCTCATAGTATCTTATTATTAAACCGTTATAATCTGATGATCTGTTTACCTGCCATTTCAAAGTACACAATTGATCACTTGGATAAACATTAAATCCCGAAATAGGTTCGGGGGGTACCTTATCCATTGATAAAGCCTTTTTAAAATCAATATACCTGAAATTATTACAACCGAAAAAAACAATCAATTATATTGACAAAAATATCACTTTTTTCATAGTAGCCCCCCCCCATCGTTCAATCAGATAATCTTTCTACTGAATTAGAGAAAAATCCGGTGATTTTTTTATAAAATCATCAATCTCCGCAAGAAGTTTCTTCCATGGACCATTTGCAAGAATCAATACAGCTATAAGTCCGCCGAACATAAATCTCAAGAAAAAACTCGGAATATAGCCGTTTATGGTAAGAGTAGCTGTCCCCTCTTTCTCATTTGCTTTAAATGCAAATGCCGCACCGGTCCATCCGCTTTTTACAATACCGAAATTTACAAAAATAATTGACGGTTTCAATTCCATTTTATATGTAGAACCGAAAGCCGCACTAAATACATCAAACAATTTTTCCTTAGTTAAATCAGGGGTCAGACTAAGCTTATACTTTGCCATTTTTTTACTCCAATTATAAAAATATTAGGTCAATTATACATAAATTTTCCTTTTAAACAAACAAAAACTTTTTTTTAGTGTGCTGAGTGCGAATTTAATTTTCTGGCAAATCATCAAAAGAGTAAGATAGAGATTTGTGATATTAATTCACTTGGAGAATCATCGGGGACAACCTATGCCTGTCAAGTCATGCGATATATAATCCTATCAGCAAGCATAGGTTGTCCCCGCTTGTACTTC
>CAZSQU010000045.1:0-24829 GCA_964608985.1 uncultured Spirochaetales bacterium | reverse complement strand
TAATGTTCAACTATATCCAGGATAAAATAATTATCCTCCAGATCCTTTATGAGTTTAGGATCATCACCTGTTTCCCATAAATATTCTTTATGACGCTCCCCTTTTTTTGCTTTTTTCGAAGACTTTAATTGTTGTCCGTTCATAAAAGAGTCAATAGAACGTATAAAAGAACCACCTTCGATATACATTGAATACGGATTTTTAATTGCCCATGAACTGCTCATATAACTGAATTCTTTGTAGAACTCTAGCATTTCATCCGGCACTTTCTTGCCAATAAAAGTCTCAAATTTTTTTATTTCGGATTTTTTAAATTGAGAAAATAATCCAAAATTAGCTTGAGGTTTCCCATTGCTTGTATTAGCTATATTGGATTTTTGTCTAAATAAACTATTTAAATTATAAACAAAATCAAAATTATATTTCATTATTTTTCACCTTATTTGATTAAAATTTTATAAGTTTTGCTGTTTTCAAATCAACATCCCGATTCTATTTCCCGCCTTTATCTTTATAAAGTTGTGAGTACCGGGTTACATCGCTCTCAGGAAACAATTGGGTATAATCCTTGAGTCGTTTGCCAAGTAAAGATAAATCAAAACCCCATGAATCAAGCTTTTTATCAATAAATAGGTATTGCCAATTATATAAACCTTTCAGGTGCAAAGTATGCTCTATATATTCTGAATAGTTTAACTCCATAGGCCACATTTCTTCATGGATAGTATGAACATACCAAACCTTATCTACAATTGTTCCATTCTCTACTTTTATTGCCGCTTTTTTACCATCACCTGCATGAGGATGGGCATCAAAAAAACGGAACCCATCTGCATATATTTTTTTCTCATATTTTGTTAATCGATCTGCAAAATCGGTTTTGGTTGTATCAACAAGTATTCCATCAATCATTCTTATTGATATTTCCCCTCCAGTAATCAGTTGATTATTCAGCTTATAATTCCATGATAATTCAAATGGATCTGAAAATAGAATAGTTTTAAAGGAATCAGGTAACTCAATAGAAAAATGATCTTCAGTCATTGAAAAATATTCAATAATCTCTTTACTGTTAAATTTATATATATCATTGGCTTTTTTTAATAATATAACTTTATCAATACAATCAAGGTCATTTAATAATTTCTTAACACTTTCACAAAAGCTATTATAATCCATTTTTCATTCTGCCTCATAGTATTTCATATCAGGAGCATAGTCTGAAGGTGGTGTAATCTTTGTTATCTCTATTGGTTTACCAATTTTACCAAGATTCTCTCCTTCTCTGTATTCTTTTTCCAACTCTTTTCTATTTCTGATATAATATATTGATATTATTTTTAATTCATTATTTATTTTTGTAACATAAAACGATTCAAAATACATTTTTTTTCCGTCCATGTGACCAAGATAGCATTCATATAATTCAGGATATTTTTTATGCTTATATTTATTGATTTTAAATATATTTCTTCCCTTTAAAGTTAACAGATATTCTTCAGCATCTTTTTCATACCACTCTTTTCTATCTTCTTCCATAAAAGGAGGTGCACTTAAAACAACAAAAAATGTATAATATTCTCTTAGTTCTTCGCTAAGTTTATCCAGATTACTAAATTCGCTTTCTATACAGATCGCTTTCTGATACTCCAATTCCTTTTCATTATGTTTTCTTAAAAAATCAATAATTTCATTCATTTCAGCCCCTCATATATTTTTTAAATCAACATCAGGGAAAATAGATTTAATAGCTTCCAGAGTAGATGAGTAGTTTTCGATCTCTTCATCCGGGTATAGCTCTTTTTTAATGTGGAACCTTTGCCAGTATTCAACACCCATATTTTCCAATACCAATTCTATATATTCCTCGAAGGAAACTTTCATGGGATAAAACTTTCCGGAGATCATAACATATATTTCAGGTTCATCTTTTCCTTCAACGAACCGGACAACGGTATCATTAAATTCCTCATTTGACATTAAACGGCACTGTTTTGCAAAAGTTAAACTCTCATTATCCATAACATCTTTCATTGTGACAATCCCTTCAAACATATTGTCAGTCCAATTTCTATCCATAGGATCAAATCCTCCAAACATCTGTTCCAAACTTAACAGGTTGAAAGAAGCACGCGCGGTCAAATCTTTTTTTAAAGGATACTTCCAGCTGAGCCGGAACCCGTTTATTTGAGAATAAAAAGCAAGCATACTATCAGGCAAAGCTCTATTAAGCATTCCTTCAATTCTTCTGATAATTGGAATGTTAAGCTTACCAATATTGTATTCCAGTTTATACTCAGCACCACTTATATTGTTCAGTTTTTGTTCTAACTCCTTAAATCTTTTATCAAACCTTCTGATGTAATCTTTTTTCTCAACAAGCATTTCAAAACTATATTTATTTATTGTCTTTTCTGGCTCCGGAATGTCAGATATCTCAATTTCAGGAAAATTCTCTTTCATGTTTTTACGAAACATATCGGGTCTTTCACTATCAAGGAATTTCAGAGCTGCTTTAGTTGTATTTTCTCTATCAATAAAATAATCCTGCCAGACATATATTCCTCTGTATTCAATGGACTTTTCAATATATTCTATAAAAGAGAGTTTCAAAGGATAAAAATGATGGGGGTATTTATACAAAAACAATTTTACTTTATCATCTTCAATTTTAAAAATGGTAAATAGTTTTGAATAATGTTCAACTATATCCAGGATAAAATAATTATCCTCCAGATCCTTTATGAGTTCAGGATCGTCGCCATCCTCCCAGAGATACTCTTTATGACGCTCCCCTTTCTTAGCTTTTTTCGAAGACTTTAATTGTTGTCCGTTCATAAAAGAGTCAAGAGAACGTATAAAAGATTTACCTTCAATAGTTAACATATTTTCATGTTTTATTTTCCATTCCATAGATAAACCTGAATAATCTTCATAAAATTTCTTAATATCATCTAAAGATTTTTTAATCATAGATTCAAATTTAATTATATCTTTTTTATTTGATTGCGATCTAAGAGTAAAAATCACATCAGGAGATCCATTAACAATATTAATATCAGATTTTAAAGAAATTTGATTCTCTATCTCTTTAACTAAAATACGGTTATATTTCATATTTTCTCCCTTATTAAAATTTTATAAAATTAGATCGTACCAACCATTTCTAATTCAACTGCATAGTTCTATATAACAGTTAACATCGATTTCGGGAAACAGTTTTGTATAATCTTTCAGCCCTTCAACCAGTTTGTTTTTGTCAAACACTATATAATTAAAGTCATCTTTCATAAATAGATACTGCCACTCATATAAACCAGTGAGCAGATAATTTTAACTTATTTAGCTTTTCAAATTCTCTAAGTAAGATTTAAATATATCAGGGTGTCTTTTTTGATTATTTTTATGGGTTATGTCAAAGAAATAATTCTTTCCCAATTCTTTAACAATTTCTGATTCAATTTTTAATCTATCCGATAATTGTTCGTTTACTAATTCATCCTTCATATGAAATATAGTTAACTGATAGTCATTTGAAATATAGTGGACATAGTCAAATATCTTTACTTCTAATGAATTGGCCAATCTTTCAGAGAATATATTAAGCCAATAAATTCCTGGTAGAAAATCATAGAAATCCCAAAAAGAACAGCCTTCCCATCCAACTGAACTTCCAATTCCTTCGTATGTTTTTTGTTCAAGATGTTTATAATTAAACTCAACTTCATTTGTTCCCCGTCCATATATTAATTTACAAATTCGATGAATTAGGAAAATAAAATCAAAAATTATTTTTTTTTCATATTCATCAAAATCTGAACTTTCAAAATTTAATCTCCATTCTATAGTACCATAAGGACGATAATATATTGTAATTAATAAATTGTTGTCTCCCTGAATGATTAGTCCTTTTTTTAGCAATGTAAAAACATCTTTATAGTTATCAAATTTGATTTTTTTCTTTACAGGTTCTTTAATATCATATTTCAAATTTATAAAGAAAGGTTTGTCAAAATACATCCAAATATCTTTAAATCGATCATCGTTTAAATTCTTAGATTCTGTTATAAATAAAAATTTTAGTTCCACTCTATAATTCCTTTGTTAATCCATTTCCATGGCAGCCCGCAATCATCGCTGCACTTCTTAATTGATTCATTGCTGTAATATAATCGTTTTTATACAAGAATATACTAGTTTCTAAACCAATAATTATTTACATCATCATGCTCAAAGCCGGCTTTATTTAACTCTTCCTCAGTTTCATCACTGTAATCATTATTTCTTATATATAATTCGCTTAGTTTTTTTAATTTCTTTGAATGAGCTATTGATAAAATCACATCATCGTCTATACCACATTCATTTATAGATAATATTTCTAAATTATTTAAATTCTTTGAATTTACAAGTTTTATCATTGCATCTGTATCTATATAATTTTCATCTAATTCAAGCTTAGTTAAACTTTTAAAATTACCACACTTTGATAATTCAATAATTCCGGCTTCGTTAATTTCATTTTTATTTATTATTAATTCTTTTATATTCTTTAGATAAGGAGATTTACATAGTTTAATAAGACCATCATCTGAAATTGAATTATAACTAAGATCAATTATTTCAATATTACTAAATACATCATTAGTAATAAAATTATCGAGTCCTTCACTGGTAATTTGATTACTATCTATCTGAAGTTCTTCTATATTTTTTATATTCTTTGCCTCAGAAAATAGCATAAATTGCTCATCATCCATATTACAATAAGATAACTCCATTATTTTTGTATTCCATAAATTTTTATTATTAATTAAATTATTTAATCTTTCTATATCAAAATTCACGCCTTTTAAATTTGCTCTTTGTATTAATGTTAACTGAATATCTTCTATTCCCTTTTCAATATACCCATACCATTCAGGTGCTATATATCTATCAAACGGATACCATTCCGGATTGTTATCAAGACTTTCCCGTATAATATTAACACTTTCTGTTAAATATTTTTGATTAATATTTTTTAAGAATTCATAAATATTTATCCAATTCTGAATTCCTGACTTTGAATTAGTCAAAAAGGAAATCTTTTCTCTTATATCATTATCCATTTTTCATTCTGCCTCATAGTATTTCATATCAGGAGCATAGTCTGAAGGTGGTGTAATCTTTGTTATCTCTATTGGTTTACCAATTTTACCAAGATTCTCTCCTTCTCTGTATTCTTTTTCCAATTCTATATCATTATTGATATAATATTTAGATATTATTTTTAATTCATTATTTATTTTTGCAATATAAAAAGATTGAAAATACATTTTTTTTCCGTTAATATGACCAAGATAGCATTCATATAATTCAGGATATTTTTTATGCTTATATTTATTTATTTTAAATATATTTCTTCCCTTTAAAGTTAACAAATATTCTTTAGCATCTTTATCATACCACTCTTTTCTATCTTCTTCCATAAAAGGAGGTGCACTTAAAGCAACAAAAAATGTATAATATTGTCTTAATTCTTTACTAAGCTTATCCAGATTATTAAACTCTCTTTCTATACAGATCGCTTTCTGATACTCCAATTCCTTTTCATTATGTTTTCTTAAAAAATCAATAATTTCGTTCATTTTATCCCCTCTTATATTTTTTAAATCAACTGCACAGTTCTATATAACAGTTAACATCGATTTCTGGAAACAGTTTTGAATAATCTTTCAGCCTTTCAACCAGTTTGTTTTTATAGCATACGATGCCAATTTAGCAGCGATGCTACCTTTTTGAATTAATTCTGACTGTATTGCTAATTTTTCACATAATTCCTTTGTTATTCCATTTCCATGGCAGCCCGCAATCATCGCCGCATTTCTTATTTGATTCAATGCTGTAATATAATCGTTTTTCTTATTAAATATTTCTGAAATCTCTATTAATTTTACTACAATGTTTTCATTTGTATAATCAAAGTCTTTCAATAAATAAAATGGATCATTTTCATCGATGTTATTTTTAACAATATTTTTTATTTCATTCAATAACTCAGCACCTGTATTAATTCCTCCCAACCATAGCATTGAATATAACGAATATGAAAATTCTTCCTTTAACAAAGAAATAGCTTCATTTAAATCAATTTCCTTATTTAATGAATTATTCAAAATTAGCATACTTGCATTAAGGTATTTGTTAGATTTTTCTTTTTTGTATTCATCATTAACAAAATTATAGGCGACCTCTTCAAACAAATTACCAGTTTTTTTGTACAATTTTAAAATGTAATTTAATGGGTCATTTTCACTTATGATTGAAAAGTAGTCGTTTTTTCTTACTTCAAAATAATCTCTCTTAGGCGTTTCTAAATTATTTCTTTCAAGAATTGAGCTTATTGGTTCAATTATTTCATCATAATACCTTTTAATATTTAACAATCCATCTAATAGAACATATGGAAAGTATTTAAAACAGGAGGTTAAATAGTATGGGTATTCTATATCGTGAGACAACTTTATCCATGGACATTTTTTCCAATCATTATCAAATCCTAAATGTATGCCATACAAATCTCCATCCCGGTGAAAGACCGGCAAATAAATTGGTGCAAAAGTTAACAAAGAATTGGAAAAAAAACCATCAAAATTATAATCTGTAATTTTTTCTAAAAAAATATTTCCCAGCAAATCATCATGAAACTCTGATTGAACTTCAATAATATAATTTAAAATCATTTCTTTACTCATTCATTACACCGATCAATAATTTTATTCATTTCAGCCCCTCTTATATTTTTTAAATCAACTGCGCAGTTCTATATAACAGTTAACATCGATTTCTACGCCGTTTTCCTTTAACTTGTCAATCACTTGTTGTGCTTCATTTCTATTTTTAAGTACTAAACCCTCAAGACTTATCTGTCTCAAAGAATCTATCTCTAATAATGGTTTTAAAGAATTTAAATTATTTCCCCAAGAATAAATAACTAAACTTTCAAGGTGGTCTAATTCTCTTAATGGAGAAAGATCATTGGCATTCCAAAGATATTCAATATATATTTTTTTTAGATTTTTGCATTTCTCAATTCCATCCAAACTTGTTATATGAAAATAATTGTTTTCACCATTCCATTGATTCCAAATTAAATGATAAATAATATTGCCTACCTCTATATTTAACTCTTGAAGGTCTTGTAAAATAGTATCATCAACAGGATACAAGTAAAAGAAATCTTCGATCTCTTTTTGAGGCAGGTGATTATATTTTGATATAGGATCCCAATCATGCCCATAAATTTTCATGTACAACTCATGAATGTCGAATTTTAATATTTGATTCGTTATCAATTGTCCAATTAGAGCTAATTTGAGGTTTTTTTCCATAATTTATAACGGCTCTTTCAATGATTGTGTTAAAATATCGAGGTGAGGTTTATATTCAAAAATTTTTAAGTTAGAAACATCTTCTTTTCCACCTGATGCAAGTATTGGTTCAAACCCATAACACCGGTTATTATCTAATCTTCCAAGTTTTTTATATGCTTGTTCAAACATATTTAACTTAGTTATTTGAATAAAAAAACCATCATCAAGTAAGAGTACATCATTAAAAAGCTCTTCCATATTTTCACAAAGATAAATTCTTTTTTGATGTCTTACATCAATAAAAATGATGTTGTCCTCGTTAGATTTATTAAAATATACAATAAGGTCTCCAAAAGCAGTTCTCATAAATGGAATACCATTTGAGCCGACAACGACCCATTTTGGTACATATTTAATAAAGTCTACCGGATTAATAGTCCAAAACAGACCATCTGCATATCCTCCAAAGTGGTCTTCTTTGAAAAATGTCATTAATGATTCCGGCATAATATGAGACAAACTATTTAATTCGGAATTACCTATTTTTTGGTTATCGAATGGTTTTCCATATTTGCTGTAAAATTTTTGAAACATCATATAGATTCCCCCCAAAGTAAATAATCCCGGATTTTTATGATAGAACAAAATCGGGTTTTTTCATGTTATTTTTAATCCGGTCTTGTAGCTTTTTGATTGCCAGTCTGTTACAAGCAGCAGAGCTCTTGCACCCAAATTTTTCTTCGATATTATTGATGTCCGTATTACCTCAGTTAAAATTATCTCTTTTTTAAAATCTCCAGAAAAGAAGGCCAGTTTACTATCTTTGTAGACTTATGACTACCCATGTCCAGCAAATCATAGTCTCCGGTTACTAAATAATCTGCTTTGAATGTTTCTGCCAATGATAATAGAAAATTATCATTTTCATCTCTGCAAACATTACTAAGCCCCGGTGTAATAAAAAAATTACATCTTGATATTATAATATTAATGAGCTCATCAACCTTCTCTTTATCTAACATCTTCTCAAACTTCTTTCTCGAGGTTACCTCTTTTATTTCATTTAACAATTCGTTTGAGAACGCTATCTCAAAATAATCATTCAATAATATATCAATTAATTCGTTAAAACTTTTAGAAATAAAATAACTGATCCAAATATTTGTATCGACTATAATCTTCATTTTTTCCGGATACTCATAACTTCTGAAAGAATATCATCTTCTGTTATTCCATTAGCTGATATGCTGTCTCTTAAACTCTCAATTCTATACTTAAGTGTATCTTTTTCAAGCTTCTTAACTATCTGAAGTTTATCATTAATAGCCAATTGATCTATGAGGTTAAGGATCTGAGTTTTATCTATATCTACTGTTAGCTGCATAACTCCTCCGTAATAATTGATTATACCAAAAAAACCGGTATTTTAAAAGTAGTATTTAGAACTACCCTATATTTATCTAAATATTTCCCCGGTAAAATCGTCATGATGCATTGCCACCCGCACGGGAAGTTGCCAGGCCTTGTTACAATAATTTCTTAATTTCTTCCAGTTTATTAATATGGAATGAAAAATACTCATCTGTAATATACAGATCCTATAAAAACAAATTTATTTTTTTTATCTTCATTTTTTAATAAATCTTTACTGTATTCAAAATTGTATAAAAGTAGAGCAGCATTGGCATCAAAATTAAAATTATTATTACCAAATAAGTCTATATAATTTTTAATAATTACATCATCATAAGAAAAGCCATTTAATAAATCTGAAAAGGTCGTAACAGTTTCTTCAAAATACTCTGATTCTTTAAAATCTTCATCATAATAATTTAAATTAAAATCTCTCATAAATTTAGAAGGTTTAATATCACCACTTTTTGTATACGAAATATGAATAAACTTTTCCATAGATTTTTGCGACATGGATTTTCCAATCCATAGTGAAACTTTATTTTCAATTATCACCATCTCCTCCAAATTTATTTATTTCATACATTTAGGTAAACAGTGAATTTTTTTTAATTCAACTGCACAATTCTATATACCAGTTAACATCGATTTCGGAAAACAGTTTTGAATAATCTTTCAGCCTTTCAACCAGTTTGTTTTTGTCAAACACTTTTTAAAATTAAAATCATCTTTCATAAAAAGATACTGCCAGTCATACAAACCCTTTAATTTTATTGTATGATCTATATATGCAGAATAGTCAATTACCATTTCCGAAATCTCTTCATGGATAATATCCACCATAAACACAGAGTCGGCTATACTGTTTTTTTCAATCTTTATTGCAGCAACAATCCCATCTCCTGCATGTGGATGGGAATCAAAGAAGCGGTAACCTTCTTGATATAGTTTTTTACCATAGTCTGTCAAAGAGTTAGAAAAGGCGGTTTTTGATGTGTCAACTAACATACTTGATGTTGGTTTTATATTAGCTTCTCCTCCGGTAAGTATTTCATTATTTTTTTGTAGTGCCAGCAAAAAGTAATATTATTTCCCATATATATTTCTTTTATAGTACCGGGTAACTCAATTTTATAAAGTTTTTTAATATTATTATACTCCCATAATAAATCATCATCATTTAAAGATTCAAATTCTTCGTTATTTTCTATGACGATTACATCTTTTAATTTAAGTGATGTGCAAAGATCGTTAATATTACTTGAAAATATTTTGTAAGTCATTGTTATATATCCTCATTAATTACTGAAAAAACTATATTTATCCCGGGACAATTTTCCTGAAAATGTACTTCAATACTCAATAAACAACCAGGATTCCTTGCGGCCATTTACCTATCCAACCGCACGGGAAGTTGCCAGGCCTTGTTACAATATTTTCTTAATTTCTTCCAGTTTATTAATATGGAATGAGAAGTCGTTGTCGGGAAAAAGGGCAGGAAGCATTTTAACAATAAATGCCAGATCTTTTACAATCAGTTCTTTATTTACCTTTGGCAAATCCGGTATTTCTATTTTTGAATAATCCAGATAAAAATACTGCCAACCTCTTACTCCACAGCTTGCTATCATTCCATTAAAGTACTCTTCCAATGTTAACCGCATCGGATAAAGTGCTCCATAATCATAGAAATATATAGGCGGTGGAAAATCACCCGGTTCTCTTAAAAAGCAACCGAATTTACCGTCATCACCCCATGCCTGTTTTTCAAACCAGTTCAGTTTTTTTAAGAACTCGAGTTCTTCTTCATCGGGTTCATGTTTATTTATTGAGTTATATACATCCCAAAAGCCGGATTCTTCAACAAATAAATCTAGAATGCCATTAAAAAGATACCCTCCGTAAATGAACTCATTATTTTCATTTGTGTAAGACCAAGCATTTGACATACTGGAAACTCTAAAAAAATCATAACAATCAGGATGAGGTGTATAAATAAATGACTTATCAAACATTCCTATTGTTTCAATTAAATCATCATTTGAAATATCTACATGTTCATCATTTATCTTATTCACATCAATTGTGATTTTATTTGATTTCATAATATACAAATTAAAACTTTTTATTAAATCAACATAATTTACCATAATATAGCTTTAAACCTTTTAATTAAAAAATATTTCTAACAATTTAGTTTTTTATTCAAATGTTGCTGCCCCAAACTCAGCAAAGACATTTTCTGTAATAAAAACACAACCTCTCAATATTCTGGCTTATCTCAATCCAATCAAGTGATTTGATGTTAAAATAATTTATCCCATCTCCAATTATCAGAATAACTGAGTTAATTTAACAACATTAAAACCTTCATTTTTTAAATGATCAAAAAGTTTTATATCCCCTGTAAGCAAAGCTGATTGTAAAAACATTGAAAGGGCAACAAAGGGCGTGTCTTTCTCATCAACATCTTTACACAACATAAATGCTTTATAGAAAAAATCCGTTGTAATCAAACCTTCATTCACAAACTTAACTCTGGATAGGACATTTTCAAATTGGAGCATCAAATCCTCTTCGGTAAGCCGTGATATTTTCAATAGCCTTTCTTTATGCTTGAATATTTCAATAAAAAGATAATTGCAAGTGTAAATATCAAAACTCTTATCAAATAATATTCTCTTTGAGAGATTGTTCCTACTTAATAGAGCCGAGAAAAGGATGTTACTATCAATTACCAGCTTCATTTAACAATCTGCCTTTGTTTTTAGCCCACCAGTCAGATGATACTTCATCAGAAAAATTCTTAATATCATCATCTTTAACTTCACTCTTATTAGAAATTTCTATCATAGTTAGAAAATCAATCAGATCCTTATTGAAGCTACCTACTTCAAACTCAACAGTTATTTTATTATTTTTTATTTCTGTAAACATACAGCATCACCTCTTCGTAGTATTATATCAATAAAACCGGTATTTTAAAAGTAGTATTTAGAAGTAGCCGATATTTATCTAAATATTTCCCCGGTAAAATCGTCATGATGCATTGCCACCCGCATGTGGGCTTACTCGGCCTTGTTACAATATTTTCTTAATTTCTTCCAGTTTATTAATATGGAATGAGAAGTCGTTGTCGGGAAAAAGGGCAGGAAGCATTTTAACAATAAATGCCAGATCTTTTACAATCAGTTCTTTATTTACCTTTGGCAAATCCGGTATTTCTATTTTTGAATAATCCAGATAAAAATACTGCCAACCTCTTACTCCACAGCTTGCTATCATTCCATTAAAGTACTCTTCCAATGTTAACCGCATCGGATAAAGTGCTCCATAATCATAGAAATATATAGGCGGTGGAAAATCACCCGGTTCTCTTAAAAAGCAACCGAATTTACCGTCATCACCCCATGCCTGTTTTTCAAACCAGTTCAGTTTTTTTAAGAACTCGAGTTCTTCTTCATCGGGTTCATGTCGGTTAACAGAGTTGTAAATATCCCAGAAATCGGAGTCTTGGGCTAATGTTTCTAAATAACCATTTACAATGAAACCACCATAGATAAACTGATTAGCCGCATCTGTAAATGACCAACAAAGAGAGTCACTTGAAATACTAAAATAATTAAAATCTTTGTCTACAATGTTAATGCCTGTAATATCTCTGATAAAATTAATATCATCTAGAAGCATATCTTCAGGTACTAAACTGTTTCTAATATTCCCTTTCTCTTTATGATAATCTATATTTTTATTTTTTAGTATATATTTTTCAAATTTAGACAAATTGTCCTTCATAATGATTTCTACTCCTATTATTTTATTATTAATTTTTTATCAATAATCGTGGATTTTCTCATTATTGAGTAACTAAGTTTATAACTATTCATTTTTTCTCTATAAATTTAGTTTTTTATTCAAATGTTGCTGCCCCAAACTCAGCAAAGACATTTTCTGTAATAAAAACACAACCATGAAGCCCGATCTAATTAATAAACAACCAGGATTCCTTGCGGCCATTTACCTATCCAACCGCACGGGAAGTTGCCGGATTCATATATTTCCAATAAGTTAAGAAAAAAAGTTGGTCTATCCACTGCGTCTTTGTACACATATTCCATAATTGCATTTAAGATATCCCATTTTATACAGTGTATAAAATCATCGTCGAGTTTATTAGTGTTTTTGTATTTTTCTAATTCTGGACTTAATTCATCTGAAATGAATTTTCGACATACAGAAGTAAAATTATTCCACTCCTGGTACTCTTTATTATAATGTTTTGATAAAAACGATGTTAGTACATTTCTTGACTCTAATGTTGTCGTTTCCCAATTTTGATGTTGATAATACTTTTTCGCTTCTTTCCATGATTTGACATAATTTATAGTATTAATTGAGTCAATTTCAGATTCCTGACCACAATTACTGAACCAATTGATCTTTTTTATTCTGTTTAGCAACTCTTCACTTATTGATAGATTCATAATTATTTCCCCTGAACAATGAGTATTCAATCTCTAATCCCGGAAGTTACAATATTTTCTTAATTTCTTCCAGTTTATTAATATGGAATGAGAAGTCGTTGTCGGGAAAAAGGGCAGGAAGCATTTTAACAATAAATGCCAGATCTTTTACAATCAGTTCTTTATTTACCTTTGGCAAATCCGGTATTTCTATTTTTGAATAATCCAGATAAAAATACTGCCAACCTCTTACTCCACAGCTTGCTATCATTCCATCAAAGTAGTCCTCCAATGTTAACTGCATCGGATAAACTGCACCATAATCATAGAAATATATAGGTGGTGGAAAATCTCCCGGCTCTCTTAGAAAGCAACCGAATTTACCATCATCACCCCATGCCTGTTTTTCAAACCAGTTCAGCTTTTTTAAGAACTCGAGTTCTTTTTCATCAGGTTCATGTTTATTTATTGAGTTATATACATCCCAAAAGCCGGATTCTTGAGCCAAAGCTTCTGTAAAACCGTTAAATAAATAACCGCCATAAATAAACTCGTTATTTTCATTTGTGTAAGACCAGCAATTGGATAATCCGGAGAAATTGAATATATGTTTATAATTTTCATTAATAATAATGCTGTGTAGTTCGTTTATTAAATTTATTTTCCTGTTTAGTGAACTATCTGATAATGACAAAAGTTCTTTATTACTGAGTTGATGTTCTATTTTTACTAAAACATTCCTCTCTAAATACAAATTAAAATCTTCCAGTTTATTTCTCAACATTGCATCTCCGTTTCTACTATCATTCCATCAAATCATTTTATTTTAACATCAACTCCCCGCCTTTTTAGTTCAGATATAACTGAGTTTGTTTCATTTTGATCCTTAAAAACCAAGCCTTCTAAACACACACTTTCTAATAAAAGTAATTCAAGTATAGGTTTTAGACTGTTAACTTCTAATTTAGTGGAAAAAACTGTTATATCTTTAATTTTTTTTAAATTGATAAGTGAAGACATATCTTTAACACTCCAAACATATTGTATATTAATCCTCTCAATATTCGGGCATATCTCAATCCCATCAAGTGATTTGATGTTAAAGTAATCATCTTCCCCGTCATATTGTCCGAAAATATCAAAAACTATACTCGATGACGATGACCATGTTAGACATTTTACTTTCTCAAGAGAGTATTTATTAATGTCTATACTTTGAAAATATTTTTCTATCGGTTCATAGGGCTCATAATTATATGAAGCAGAGTCTTTATATTTCTTTTTCAAGATTTTTTCAAAGAAAATTTCTTTATCAAATGAAAATTGTTTTTCCGTCTTCAATGCCTCAAGTATTGCATATCTTAAATTTGTATCCATAATTAAAACTCTATTGGTTCTTTAAGTGCTTGTGTTAGAATTTCAAGATGAACATCAAAGTTGAATACCTTAGCGTTTTTAATTTTTTCTTTTCCACCTAACGGTAAAATAGGCTCAAAACCATAGCATTGATCATATTTTAATACTCCAAATTTGTTTACAAGTTCATAAAATAAATCATGATCTATTTTTGAGCTATTAATAAGTCGTCCATTTTTTATAAGACCAACTTCAAAAAAATCTTCCAGTCCTAATGTTGTCACTGTATCTGCATCATGATGTTTAACATCAATTACTGCAATAAAGAGA
Source organism: uncultured Spirochaetales bacterium (assembly GCA_964608985.1). Lineage (GTDB taxonomy): Bacteria > Spirochaetota > GWE2-31-10 > GWE2-31-10 > CAYYKD01 > CAYYKD01. The sequence goes on along the minus strand of CAZSQU010000045.1, from coordinate 9,912 downwards.
TCATTATAGTCAATATCATCTTTATTAAATCTATATATAATTATAAGGTCTCCAAAAGCTGTTCTCATTATGGGGTACACCTTTTCATAATCCAACACCACCCATTTTTTTATAAATTTCATGTATTGGTCAGGATTTATAGTCCAAAATAACCCATCTTTATACCCTCCCCATCCATGATTTCTCCAAATATCAATTATTGGTTTAGGAAGTATAGGTTCATATTTTTTTATAATATCATCGGGCACGCTCTGTTTATCAATAACTTCTTTATATTTCTCAAAAAACTTATCATAAAATGACATTTTAAACTCCCATTACTAATTATAATTTTATTCAATCCAACAAACATTTTTGTACACTAATATCTTCCCATCAAATCATTATATTGCAACTTCAACTCCGCGCTTTTTTAGTTCAGATATGACTGAGTTTGCTTCGGCCGGATTTTTAAAAATAACTTCAGATAGATGCAAATGTTTTAAATACGGGAGTTCTAATAATGGGGATAAGCTTGTTATTTCAGTTTCGGAGAAATTTGTGATGTTAAGCTTTTCCAGTTTACTGAGATTTTTCAATGGGGATAGATCCTCAACACTCCACAAGCCAAAGAATTTGATCTCCTTGAGGTTTTTGCAAATATCGATATTTTCCAGTGAGTCGATGTTGAAGTACTCATCCTCACCATCCCAGAAATTGCATATATCATAAATAATAACCACATCACCGAGACACCACGATATGGTTTCAATTTTATCAAGTGGCAGACTTAATAGATCAACCGCTTTTAAGTGATTCTCGACCGGTTCATAGGGTTCATAATTATATGAAGCATTATCATTAAATTTTTTCTTCAAAACATTTTTAAAGAACTCATCTTTGTCAAACTGAAATAACCCCATGTATCTTAACTTTTCTAAAATGGCATATCTCAAATTATCATCAATATTCATTAACCCTCCAAAGGTTCTTCAAGAACACTTGTAAGTAATTCAAGATGAACATCCAGGTCATATATTTTGACATTAGCAAGTTTCTCTTCTCCTCCGAGAGCAAGTATCGGTTCAAAACCGTAACATTGGTTCCTATTTATCTGACCGATTTCCTTATACGCGTAAACATAATCTTCAGTCCCATTGCAGGAACCTATGAATTTCCCTCTATTAGTCAAACAAATTTCAAAAAAATCATTAAAATATTTTTCTACTGTTATTAAACTTATTTCATGATGTCTAACATCAATACATTTGAATATCCATTCTTTTTTTGTAGATAAATACATAATAATAATATCACCAAATGAAGATCTTCCTATGACATAAATTTGACGATTCAGGTTGGCCCATTTCTTTAAATACTGTAAATATTTATCAGGATTTACTGTCCAAAACGAGCCCTTTAGATATCCACCAAAACCATCCTCTTTCCATAAATCTATAAGTTCATTAGGTAGTTTGTTTTTGTATTTGTTAATTATCTCTTCAGATACAACCTCTTTATCAATGGGCTCACCCCATTTTTCTTTAAACTTAGGAAATACTGCCATTTATTACCCCTTTCCATAAAAATTGTTTTTACTAAACACATTAGTGCCATGTGTTGAGCGATGGCGGCATAAAGCTTCACGGTTTTATCTTGCAGACTCTAAAACGCCTATTTCAATATCCCGTACTACTATCTTTCCCCCTTCCCCCGCTGATACTAATTTTGTACCATCAGTGGATAGACAAACATCATAAACCCGTCCATCTTGAATATCATCATCATAAATACTTCTCATTGTTTCAAGACTTATTACATCTATATATGATGTTGACATGCCAAACATAAATATACCATAGTCTGAATTGCAATAGCAACTTAAAATTTGTTTCATTCTGTTACATTTTTCTTCATTATACAATGTTAACATTTTTGTGTCCCATGCAATTAATTGATAGTTTTCTTTAATAGCTAAAAGGCAATTTCCTGCTTGGTCATAATAAAGTGATTTAAGGTAACCAAAATCACCTGAAAAACTATGGGTTATCTCTTTTTTATCGATGCTATAAACTAATATTTTCCCTTTAACTGCATTACCAATCAGAAGTTCGCTTCCCGATGGTGATAAAATCATTATAACTTTATTTAATTCTGTAACCTCTTTTAATTCAGATCCTAAATACAAGTCTTTTCGATCAACAATAGTAATTCCATCAAATACAAACAACTTGGGAATTAAATCAGTAAGCAATAAATTACCTAGATTATCATAAGATAATTTCAATGTAATATTTTTATTTGTACTTTTATAGAAAACATTCTTTTCTTTAGTACTAATATTATGTGCAATATATAAATACTCCGACTCTTTATGCTTTATGTAGTAAATAATTTCATTGTCATTTTTATCAAATAAAACACTGTAAACTGAGTTGGTGCTATTTTCAGTTCTTTCTATAACTTCAATACACTCACCTGTTTCAATATCAAATATAGAAAGTGTTGGATCATTTGGTTTCCCGTAATCTTGTCCCACTACTAACTTCTTATTATCATTAGAGATCGAAATCGTATTAATTGTTTGTTTTGAAGAACTTCTAATTATTGTATTGCTTATACAGTTTACACTAGTCATTTAACCCCCGTTAGAATCGATTTCTATTTATATCACATTAAAATATCATTCAAAGAAATTTTTAAAACTCTATTGGTTCTTTAAGTGCTTGTGTTAAAATTTCAAGATGAACATCAAAGTTGAATACCTTAGCGTTTTTAATTTTTTCTTTTCCACCTAACGGTAAAATAGGCTCAAAACCATAGCATTGATCATATTTTAATACTCCAAATTTGTTTACAAGTTCATAAAATAAATCATGATCTATTTTTGAGCTATTAATAAGTCGTCCATTTTTTATAAGACCAACTTCAAAAAAATCTTCCAGTCCTAATGTTGTCACTGTATCTGCATCATGATGTTTAACATCAATTACTGCAATAAAGAGATCATTATAGTCAATATCATCTTTATTAAATCTATATATAATTATAAGGTCTCCAAAAGCTGTTCTCATTATGGGGTACACCTTTTCATAATCCAACACCACCCATTTTTTTATAAATTTCATGTATTGGTCAGGATTTATAGTCCAAAATAACCCATCTTTATACCCTCCCCATCCATGATTTCTCCAAATATCAATTATTGGTTTAGGAAGTATAGGTTCATATTTTTTTATAATATCATCGGGCACGCTCTGTTTATCAATAACTTCTTTATATTTCTCAAAAAACTTATCATAAAATGACATTTTAAACTCCCATTACTAATTATAATTTTATTCAATCCAACAAACATTTTTGTACACTAATATCTTCCCATCAAATCATTATATTGCAACTTCAACTCCGCGCTTTTTTAGTTCAGATATGACTGAGTTTGCTTCGGCCGGATTTTTAAAAATAACTTCAGATAGATGCAAATGTTTTAAATACGGGAGTTCTAATAATGGGGATAAGCTTGTTATTTCAGTTTCGGAGAAATTTGTGATGTTAAGCTTTTCCAGTTTACTGAGATTTTTCAATGGGGATAGATCCTCAACACTCCACAAGCCAAAGAATTTGATCTCCTTGAGGTTTTTGCAAATATCGATATTTTCCAGTGAGTCGATGTTGAAGTACTCATCCTCACCATCCCAGAAATTGCATATATCATAAATAATAACCACATCACCGAGACACCACGATATGGTTTCAATTTTATCAAGTGGCAGACTTAATAGATCAACCGCTTTTAAGTGATTCTCGACCGGTTCATAGGGTTCATAATTATATGAAGCATTATCATTAAATTTTTTCTTCAAAACATTTTTAAAGAACTCATCTTTGTCAAACTGAAATAACCCCATGTATCTTAACTTTTCTAAAATGGCATATCTCAAATTATCATCAATATTCATTAACCCTCCAAAGGTTCTTCAAGAACACTTGTAAGTAATTCAAGATGAACATCCAGGTCATATATTTTGACATTAGCAAGTTTCTCTTCTCCTCCGAGAGCAAGTATCGGTTCAAAACCGTAACATTGGTTCCTATTTATCTGACCGATTTCCTTATACGCGTAAACATAATCTTCAGTCCCATTGCAGGAACCTATGAATTTCCCTCTATTAGTCAAACAAATTTCAAAAAAATCATTAAAATATTTTTCTACTGTTATTAAACTTATTTCATGATGTCTAACATCAATACATTTGAATATCCATTCTTTTTTTGTAGATAAATACATAATAATAATATCACCAAATGAAGATCTTCCTATGACATAAATTTGACGATTCAGGTTGGCCCATTTCTTTAAATACTGTAAATATTTATCAGGATTTACTGTCCAAAACGAGCCCTTTAGATATCCACCAAAACCATCCTCTTTCCATAAATCTATAAGTTCATTAGGTAGTTTGTTTTTGTATTTGTTAATTATCTCTTCAGATACAACCTCTTTATCAATGGGCTCACCCCATTTTTCTTTAAACTTAGGAAATACTGCCATTTATTACCCCTTTCCATAAAAATTGTTTTTACTAAACACATTAGTGCCATGTGTTGAGCGATGGCGGCATAAAGCTTCACGGTTTTATCTTGCAGACTCTAAAACGCCTATTTCAATATCCCGTACTACTATCTTTCCCCCTTCCCCCGCTGATACTAATTTTGTACCATCAGTGGATAGACAAACATCATAAACCCGTCCATCTTGAATATCATCATCATAAATACTTCTCATTGTTTCAAGACTTATTACATCTATATATGATGTTGACATGCCAAACATAAATATACCATAGTCTGAATTGCAATAGCAACTTAAAATTTGTTTCATTCTGTTACATTTTTCTTCATTATACAATGTTAACATTTTTGTGTCCCATGCAATTAATTGATAGTTTTCTTTAATAGCTAAAAGGCAATTTCCTGCTTGGTCATAATAAAGTGATTTAAGGTAACCAAAATCACCTGAAAAACTATGGGTTATCTCTTTTTTATCGATGCTATAAACTAATATTTTCCCTTTAACTGCATTACCAATCAGAAGTTCGCTTCCCGATGGTGATAAAATCATTATAACTTTATTTAATTCTGTAACCTCTTTTAATTCAGATCCTAAATACAAGTCTTTTCGATCAACAATAGTAATTCCATCAAATACAAACAACTTGGGAATTAAATCAGTAAGCAATAAATTACCTAGATTATCATAAGATAATTTCAATGTAATATTTTTATTTGTACTTTTATAGAAAACATTCTTTTCTTTAGTACTAATATTATGTGCAATATATAAATACTCCGACTCTTTATGCTTTATGTAGTAAATAATTTCATTGTCATTTTTATCAAATAAAACACTGTAAACTGAGTTGGTGCTATTTTCAGTTCTTTCTATAACTTCAATACACTCACCTGTTTCAATATCAAATATAGAAAGTGTTGGATCATTTGGTTTCCCGTAATCTTGTCCCACTACTAACTTCTTATTATCATTAGAGATCGAAATCGTATTAATTGTTTGTTTTGAAGAACTTCTAATTATTTTATTGCTTATACAGTTTACACTAGTCATTTAACCCCCGTTAGAACCGATTTCTATTTATATCACATTAAAATATCATTCAAAGAAATTTTTAAAGCTCTAAACATTTTTTAACCAGAGTTATTTTACCGGCCAGTTTCATACCCGAAAGATATTTTACAACTAATATATCATAAAAAATTATATTTGTTGAATGTCAATAAGTATATAACTATTTATACATTGAATGTCAAAATAGTTATAACTAAATACACATTCAAGCTTATGTTTCTCTATCTCAACCGGAAATGACCAGAGTTAATCTGTTAAAATTAAACTCAAAATACCTGCTGTACATTCAATAAACTAAGGAAAAATTTGCTTATATCGATTGCTGTATAATCAGGATCGGTATTGTCACAATTTTCAGTTTTTATGGTGTAATAATATTTATTATTAAAAGTGTGGGTTTGAGTTATAACAATCCGCGTCCCGAAAACATTCATTGTAAGGACACTCCCTGTTTGATTAAAATCCTTACAGTCCAGCAGCTTCAGTACCATTCCATTAAACCGATCTTGATCATCATCAGATTTTAACTCGATATCAACTTTAAGTTTATAAAGTTGGTTTTTATCAGGCTTTCTATTTATAGCTTTGCGGATCTTCATTGAGTTTTCTTTTATTATTGTGTAAAGATAATCGGAAATATCAATGACCAATTCATCAAACATATAATCTTTAGGAATAGTTGTATCAATTATTAACAAACTGCAATCATATAGACCATTATCGTTATGGTAGTTAAGTGATATTTTCAATCCAAAAACCCATCCTTCAACTCTATCCCACAAATCTTTGTATTGTTCCAGTTTAACACCCAGAATAGATTCAAATATTGATACTAAATGCTCTTCATCTTTAGCTTCAGCTGTAAAACTTACACCACCATCGAGTGTAAAAACGGTTCTATGGTGCGCCTCCTCTACAAGCTGAAGGTACCTGAATTGGTAATTGTTTAAATAGATCTGGAGTTGGCTGGGCTGCCACCGTTTAAAGATGCTGAATGTTGTCCGCCAGTGAACCCCTTTTGAGTTTGTGGGATTATAAGCTGTGTACAATCCGATTTTTGCACCGGTTAGCTTATCCATTCCGAAAAGTGCACAAAACTCCCCGCCAAAATAGGTGACCCAGCCCAACTCCATCGGGAACCCGTCCTCATTCACATTATCAACATTCAAAGGATCAAGCGATGTGTGAATAGATGCAAAAGCCGCATCGTGCTTTTTTACCCATTCAATAAGGTATCTATCAAGCAGATCGGAGATGAAAAACAACCTTTCCCGGAATATATCTATATCTGCTGATGCAACAGGTACTTCAAGACACAAATATATGACATTTCCATCTTGTGTATAGTGAATATTTATATCAAAAGAATTTTCATTTTGTGGTTTATTAATATCATTGTTTCTTAACTCAAGAATTTTCAAGTTGTGACCGGATCCGACCTTAAGCTCGACAGTTTCGTCCGTGTACTTCACACTATCAGCAATACTGAAAATTTCATCAAAAGGATCAAGATTATTAGATGGGTATTTAATTAAAAGTTTTACACTTAAAGAATGCATCATTTGCTCCTGCTAGTAAATATAACATTAGACTATATCATATACTTAACTGTTATATCAACACCTTTTGATTTAAGAATATTAACAACATTTTCTGACTCTTGTTTATCTTTAAAGCTTATCCCATCAAAATCAATTTTTTGTAATCTTTCAAGACTGAGTAAAGGGGTCAGGCTTTCAGCCTCTATATATGCATAAATCTGAATTATTTCTAAATTATGCAGATTTGCAAGCGGCTTTAAGTCTTTTACTGACCAAACACTCTCAACCAAGATTCTTTTTATATTAGGACAAATCTCTATTCCATCTAACGAGCAGATATCAAAGTAATCGTCCTCTCCGTCATAGTGATTCCAGATATCTATTGTTAGATCAGAGTATGGAGACCATGTTAGTTGCTCAAGTTTTGATAATTCTAAAATATTTAAATCAATACTTTGAAAGTAGTCCTCTACAGGTTTAAATGGTTTCCATGTATAAGATGCATCATAATTATACTTTTTATTAAACATTTTCTCATAGAATTCTTCAATATTAAAATTAAATTGACCAATCTGCTTTAAACTATCTAAAATAGCGTATTGTAAGTTTTTATCCATACTAAATCACTTCGATTTTTTCTTTAAGTGCATTTGTTAGGATTTCTAAATGAACCTTATAATTAAATATTTTCATATTTTCTTTTTTTTCTTTCCCGCCTAAGGCAAGTATAGGTTCATATCCATAACATTCATCAGATTTTAATATACCTAATTTTCCTCTGCCATGTAAAAAATGTACTCCATCGATATTTGTCATAGCCATTAAACTACCAGCTTGAAGTAAATAGTTTTCGAAGAAATCATCCAATCCAATTGTTATTGTATTAGATGAACAATGCCGTACATCTATTAGTTTAAAACCTAAATGTGCGTAATTTGGATCATTTTTTTCAAATCCATATATAAATATTAAATCTCCAAATGCAGTACGCATAATTGGAATGACATCATTCCATTCTGTTATTATCCATCTATTTAAATAATCTTGATAATCATCGGGATTAATTGTCCAAAAAAGTCCATTTTTATACCCTCCAAAACCATGTTTTTTCCATAATTCAATAATTGGAGATGGCAAAATATCTTTGTATTTACTTATGGTTGACTCAAAAACTTCTTTTGAGTTTATTGCATCAGGATACTTTTCAAAAAAATTATCTGTTATTGACATAACTCTCTCCTATAAAAAAACTCGTAAGACTTCTTACAACATACACCGGTCATACTTTATATCCTCTATAACTTATACACTATCGCAACAAATTACACACAATCCTTTTAATCCTTTATCTGTTATGGCATCTAAAAGCTCTTGAGAAATCATTACATAGTGATTATTCTCTTCTAACCTAAATATATGAATGTCATCAGGAATAACATCGGTTTTTATAGTAATATTATCTCCCAGAATTACTGGTTCATCTTTATCAACAAATTCTGTTTTATCAAAGTCAATACATCTGAAAGATTTAATCGGATGCACCAGGCTGTAGCCTTTAACGATCTCATTTGTCTTTTCATTAATCAAATCAAGATCGATAATCTGTACATCATCTTTTGTGAATGGTATCATTAAGTCAATAACTTTTTTTGATAATATTTTAATCGAATATGAATTTCTGATTAAATCAGGATTTACTTTTTTGCACTCTAAAAACATCTTTAAATCGTTCTTAATTAATTTAATAGAATTACTATCAAAAATCATTGCTTTATTTAATAAGAACGTGTCTAATTTTCCTTCTTCGTGTTTACTAACAATTGTTGCATTTTTTAGTTGTGTGTCAGGGATTAAAACATAAAAATTTCTCATACTTTCACCACCATCTTGCTGTTATATGGACTCACTCCTATTTCAGACCTTCAAACAATTTAAAAAACTCTGTAAAGTCTTCGTCAGGAAACACCTCTTTTATCATTTTTAGTCTCTCCCCGAGCTCCCTTTCCAGGCCGAACTGAACATCATCAAACTTCAGACCTTCTATAAACAGATACTGCCAGTGTTGAAGCCCCTTAATTTTTATTACCTGCTCCATATATTCAGGATAAGTGAGAACCATTTTTTGGGGTATGTTCAATTCGTTGATAAAATACACTTTTTCTTCTATTTTACCATCGGTAATTTTAATTGCAGCTCTGTCGTACTCATTTGGTCGGTCAAAAAACCTGTAACCATCTTTTAATAACTTTGCATCATCCAGACTTACATTAGCCTTGAAAGCTGTATCAAGCGGGTTGTTTAAGAATAGAATAAAAGATTTTAAGTTGAAATCACCTCCTGAGGCATTGAAGTTTTCAATTCTAAAATTCCATGATAGTTTCAAGAAATCATTTGTAATATAATATTTAAAAAACACTTCAGGTATAAAAAATTTACTCACAAGCCTCTTTTTATCAAAAAGATAATCATCCTGATCTAATTCATAAAAATTATCTATTTTAAAATTAATTTCGATTTGTTTATTTGAACTTATTTGAAAAATCATAGCTTCATATTTTTCTTTAAATATTTCGTTTTCCATAGCAATCCCTTATTAAATCTCCAATCTATTATCAATAATCAATATCTAAACAGCTCTTTATTTTTATCCAAACTAAATTACTTCGATTTTTTCTTTAAGTGCACTTGTTAAGATCTCTAAATGAACCTTATAATTAAGTTTTCTAATGTTTTCTTCTTTTTCTTTCC
>CAZSQU010000044.1:0-25148 GCA_964608985.1 uncultured Spirochaetales bacterium | reverse complement strand
GTTGGGAGAGAAAACATGTATCAAACCATTTTGAACGCAAAAAAGCATGGAATCATAAGTGATGAGATTAAGATATATAATAAAGCAATTAGTTAAAAAATAATGGTTTAAGGAGGAGGAGAAAATAATGCCAAAAGATAAAGATGATGATAAGGACAAAATAGCAGAGTTTACAAGGATATATAGAATTAACCGGATATTAAACGAGAGAGGGTCAATTCACAGAAGCGAATTAGCAAAGGAACTTGGCGTTTCCACAAGAACAGTAACAAACTATATCAATACAATGGCTACTATGGGTGCGGAGATTGAATCCTCAAAATCCGGCTACAGATATGCAAATCCATTTACTTTAAAACCTATAGATGAGTATATATTGCTATTTTATTCATTTATGAAAAATTTTGTTAATACTCATAATTATGTTCCGCCTTATATTTCCAGATTAATTATGGATCGGATAAACTTTGTTATAAATGATCTTGATTTTATTAAGATCTCAGACAAAATTCAATATGATTTTCAACAATATGAAGAGATAGATGAAACAACTTTTAAGAAAATTATCGAGAGTTTTATCACTAAGATGAAAATAAAAATCGACTATGTAACGGGTGAAGGCGTAAGTGTGACAAGAGTTATTGAACCGCTAAAGCTACTTAACTATTCGGGTAGCTGGTACCTTGCCGCACAATTAGGTGACTATGATACTCCTGCTCTGTACAATGTAAGCCGGATCAATCACATAACCGTAACAAGGGATGGCTATCGAGAAACAATATCAGTGGAAGATGTCAATAACAGTCTTAATGATGTATTTGGTATATATAAAATCAATACAGGTCATAACAAAATACAAAATGCAACTATTAGATTCTACAATAGTGCCTATTACATAACAAAGAATCAGTTTTTTCATAAAGATCAGGTCAAAAAGATACTTAAAGATGAAAACAACAACGAATTTGTAGAATTTAGCTTTCCTGTAAGAAACTTTAGTGAAATACTCGGTAAAGTACTTCAGTATCATGTAAACGCAGAAGCGGTTGCTCCGGAAGAGTTCAGAAAACTTTGGATCAACTCAATAAAAATGATGTATGAAAAGTTTGTTAAATAGAAAACAAGAATTTTAGAAATAAGTTTGCAATATTTTAATATTAATTTTATTTTTTTTATATAGAAGGATATTCGTATGCTAACAAACGAACACTTAGACATGATACAAGCTGAACAAAACCTATCAAAAAGATTGGAGATTTTTGAGAATATTTTTATTGAAAATATTAAAACAAATGAAAATAACCTCACAAAAATTAAATTCTGGGAATTGTGGCTATCAACAATTGAATCATTTACAGGCAAGTCCTATGATCATGAACACGATTCGCTCAATCATATTAAAAATAAAATTAATGAGATTGGAATTAATGATAATGATTTATTTAAACAAACAACAAAAACTATCATCAATGAAATGGCTATATGCTGGCGTAAAACACTTGATGTTAAACTTGGTTTAGAGTCAACAAACAGATTAAAAATCTTGAAAGATTACGAGAAATTATTTAGAAAATTCTACAAGTTATCAGATGATATTCAACACATAGATATCGAAAACGAACAATCCTATTTTCAATATGCAGAGATTCTTGTTAAGATGCGAAATAAAAAGAGGTATCTTAACAGAGCAATCAAGATTTACAATAAAATCATAGATTTATATGCCGGCAGGAATGAACAAAATGCTATTAACCGCGTCAAATGGGTTCGTATTTCTCTGGCGTCCGCATTGAGAAAAACAAATATACAAGAAAATATTGCAGAAGCTATGGTTATATATAGAAATGTTATAGCGGAACCAATCGATAATGAGCAAAAAATGTACGCATCATACCGTCTTGCATTGCTCAATGTTAAATCTAACCCTTCAGGAATTAATACTTATAAGAATTATTTTGAGCCGTTACAAAAAAATGAGTACAATATTTACGGCTATTGTCTAACGATTTACAGTTATCTCACATCCGGCGGATTTATAAATGAGGAACCAAGGCAGAACCTACTAAATGAAGCTTATTCGCTTCTTGATAATTTTGCCGGTACAAACCGATGGATTTGTTATTTAAAAGGGGAGTTTCTTCTTTATGAAAACAGGTTTGATGAAGCCGCACAAAATATTAGAAATTTTTCTGATTACAATAATGATCAGTATCTATTATTCATTTTATTTAAGGCGTTGTTTAAAGGTAAGAAGTGGTCAGATTTGATCCAATTATTTGAAGAAAACCCGGAACAGGAATACAATATCTTTGAAATATCAAACTATGTGTATGATGCTTACAGAGAACAAGGTAAAGTCTATGACGCTTTTCTGATACTGGAAAGACTCGAAGATTTTCTACAAGACGAGGATGATTTAGAAGAACATTTAGACAAAATTATCGAAGCAAAATCCTTTCAGAACATTGCAGAGAAAACCGACTTTGTCGAACTTTACAAAAGAGACGGGAATTTTTCATCGATAATTGATGATATATTTACAACACCTCATAAAATCAAAACCGGACTGATAACATCAAAAATACAGGTTATTAAGAATCTTATTAAACTTGAAAACAAAAAGTACTATGCTTCTTCAAATATGATAAATCATTGTACAAGGAAACTAGATCAGGAGAAGAATATATCCAAGTTGCCTTGCTTATATTTAGAGCGGGGGCAGTACTATTGGATTAACGCTGATATTGAATATAGACTCAAAAAAGAACCGTTCTTTTCATACGATAAACTTGATAGTTGGAAGAATGCGGAAAATGATTTTTTAAAGTACCATGATCTTATAAATGATGATAAATCTAAAGAAACATTATTGCATTTTTATGTCAGAACCAACTGTTTTTCAAAAGCAATCAAACTTTACTTGGACAAGAACAATGAACCGGAGCCGGAGAATCTATCCTGCCATATTAATTTTTTTAAGGTTGATAATAATTTGAAGAAGCTCACTCAAAACAGCAGATGGTATCACGGATATTACATTGTTGATTGCAACATACCAAGTTCATTCTGCAATAAAGCTGATCATAGATGTCAGAGAGCGGAGTCATTCTGTAGTATCGCTCATTTTATAAAGACCCATCCTTTGAGAGCCGGGATTCTAATGAATGTGCTGTCCGATAATAGACAAAGACTTTTAAGCGGACTTCATAGAGATTTAAAAACTATTCCTAAAGATGATGTGTTTCATGCTGTCTTAGAGAAATTCAAAGATTATGACGGCCAGAACGATTTAAGCTTTTCTCCGGACGGGACAACATTTGTACCTAAAACACCTGTAAACAGCAACAACAGACTGCCGTATTCATTTACAGAGTATTTAAGAAGAGAAAGGGAAGAAAGAATAAACGGTAGGTAGAGTTTCAGGCTTTTGAAACTCGCATTTGGTTAGGTTAGAACCTGCATTAGCGGGTTAAAATAAATTATTTTTATAGGAGCGTGGAATGATAAATATTAAAAAAGATGCAGCTGTATATTTGGATTATCTTAAGAACATGATAGATGATTTTGCTGATATCAAACAAAAAGAAGATAATAATAACATAATTATTAAGAAAATTGATAATCTTTATGACAATCTTGAAGTACGAAATATAGAATGGTTAAATGATGAAGATATTGGAGTATATATATTTTTAAGTTCGGAAAATGTAAGATATGTTGGTTTGGCTGGCATAGGCCAAAACCATACTTTAAAAAAAAGACTTAATATTCAATTAAGTTGTTACAAATCGAATGGAACCGTAGCAAAGAAGCTTTTAAGGTCATTAAACATCGATATAGAAATGTCGGGCACTCAATATAGGCGAAAAAGAATTGTAGAGAATTTTTCAGACTTAATAGTTATCAAGACCGGTAATATTACAGACGAAATAGATAAGGGGAAAACTTTGATTTTAGAGACTCTGCTTATTGCTACTTTAAAGCCGGATCTAAATTTTTAATATAAAATTAGAATCTAAATTACATGTGGGATGAAATCGACTGGGATACCCTCTGCATTAGCGGGTTAAAATATATTGTTTTTATAGGAGCGTGGGAGAGAATGGTAATTGTAATAAGTTGTTCTTCAAAAAAAAATGGAAATTTATTTCATTATAAAAACAAGACAGTAAAATTTATCTCTAATGTTAATAAAGTTCCAAATGATGGTAATGCATACGTACACCCAGATGATTTAATCCCAAATGAAAAAATAACATGGAGAAATCTAATTGAGAGACAAAGCGATGGAAATAATTTAGTGGAAGCTCATAATTTATATGCGAATGATATTTACAATGGATTAAATGATAAATACGCTGATAACCTATATATTTTTTCCGCCGGTTGGGGTATAGTTAGAGCCAGATACAAACTACCTGTTTATGATATTACATTTTCAAAAGGGAGAAATATAGAAAATTTTACAAGAAGGTCTAATGAAAATACTTTTAAGGACTTTAACCATTTAAGGGAATTGGGAAAAAATGAAGATATTCTTCTAATAGCAGGTAAAGATTATGTGTTACCTTTTTGTTCTCTAACAAAAGAACTCCCAAATAAGAAAATAATCGTTTACAAGAGCGATGCAGTTCTCAGAAATAATCCTTTTTTAAAGGATCCTAATTTTCAGGTTTTTCATTACCAAACAAACAGAAGAACTACTTGGTATTATGAGTTTGCTAGAAAATTAATAAATGAAGAAATTAATCTTAAAGGTATTTAACAGGAATTTGTTTATTGGGGATCTTAAGGAGCAAAAATGCAAATAATTGAAGAATTTATTACTACTAACTGTGATCTGTTATTTCGTCATTCACAAGAAGATCATCTTGTAGCAATATTTGATAGTAAAGGGTTTGTTTTTACCCAAGAAGCTCAAACTAATTATAATAAAATAAAAAGCCAGCCGCATATGTATGTGGCTTGGTCAGAAAATGGATATTATTATATTGGAAAATCTTTTCAGAATGGCGGCAGATGGAAACGGCAGCATGCATATCATCTAGGTACTTTAGCACATCATTTATTGAATACAATTAGATATGATGATCAGAATCATAATCACTGGATTGATGCTTGGATGGAAAGGAGTTCATTCAAAAAAATAAATGATTCTTTTTTTTCAATCAGGCTAAAATCTCCTGTCTATATTTCATTTATTCCTTTTAATATTTATGACAATAGGGACTTTAATGCTTTGGGAAAAACAGAAGTGAAAGAAATAAATAAAGCTTTTGAAAAAAAATTAATTGAATTTTTCCAAAAAAGTAAAGCCAAGCTACTAAATGTTCAATTAGCAAAATAATTATCTTACAATGAACCGCCATTTCAACGGTAGGATGTTAAATATTTTTTCTGATGCGGGCAATAAAATATATTCTTTACAGGAGGTGTGGCTTATGACAGATAAAGAGACGCAATATTTAGATTATTATTCTTTTAAGAGAATAAACGAGTTTAAGAAGATAGCAGAGCATGAAAAAATTTCCATTCAAGAAGCAAAAAATAGGTATACCAGTATTGCGGATTATATAGGTAAAAAAATAGGCATTACTGAAAGTGAAGCAAAAGATATTTATATCAAACTTCTCGATGATATTGCTTCGATTCAATATATTTCTACTTTGTTCAATGAAGAAAGAAAAGAGGGTTTTGGAGATCTTAAAACATTTTATAATTGGTACATCGCTCAAAGCAGAACCTGTTATTACTGCGGTATTGAAGAGGCTAAAATTAACTGGTTGTTTAATAATGTGGAAAATTTTAAAAATTCTAAAAGAGGAAAACAGAGAGGCCATCATTTAGAAATTGATAAAAAAGATCCACGGGGAACATACTCTGAAGACAACTGTGTATTATCGTGTTACTTCTGTAATAATGATAAAAGTGATATTTTTATCGGGGATGACTACAAACAATCTCTTGAGGCCGGTCGTAAAAAGTATTTAGAAGAGATTTATTCTAAAAAAGCATTATAGATTCGGCTTTTATTTTTTACTATGAATCATATTTTCACCGCCAGGATGTTATATTTTTATTGGAGGTATTTAAATGAATAAAGAAGATAGTAGTCCACGATTTAGTTTTAATTTAATCAACAATCCCGGTACGCTGTCGATACTCTTTGTAATTTTAATAATATTAGCGTTTACCTTGATTTTACCGGTTCAGCCATTTGTTTTTGATATTCTAATATGTTTGAGCTTTGTATGTGCAGCAGCAATCTTATTTACAGTTCTATATATCAAGAAACCTGTAATGTATTTAAAATTGCCTATTGTAATACTTTTTTATACAATACTTAGATTGTTTATTAATTTCAGCATAACAAAACTAATTATTATGAAGGGTTTTGATTTTCAAAGTAAGATTTTAAAAGGTTTGGGTGGATTTATAGTTAGTTCACCGGGTACTCTGGTATTGACAGGCGGGATAGTTTCATTAGTTGTATTAATAATTATTCATTATATACTTATTATCAATGGCTCATCAAGAGTTACCGAAGTCACGGCAAGGATTTTCAACGACACAATGCCTAACAAAATTATTAAGATCGATTACGAATTTAAAAATGGTATCATTGATGATAATGAGTATGAATCTAAATCTAAAGATATATATAAAGAGAGAGATTTTTATCTGCAGATTAATAATGTGGGGAAATTTATTAATGCTGATGTAATTACAGGGCTGTTCCTCACTATTTTTAATATTGTTGGTGGTATCGTGTCCGGCATAATTTTCAGAAATGAATCAATGTTTTTTTCGTTCTCAAATTATCTGGCGTTGTCTTTTGGGGCTGGCTTGATTTACATTATACCCTCATTGTTAGTCGCGACAGCAATTTCAATTACTGCAAAAAAGGGTGCTAATTTTATTTAGGAGTGTATTTCATGGAAGTAAAAAAAGATTTAATACGAATAGAAAACATAGGAGAAAAAACTGCAGAAATTTTAATCCTTGCCGGAATAAATAACTCTAAGGAGTTAGGAGATGCCGATTTTAATAGTTTATCCTACAAAATAGCCAAATTAAAAGATGAAGGAAAGATTAATAGTTCTATTAGTAAAGACCAACTGCAAAAATTTAAAGACTCCGCTAAAAATGGCGGGTATTTGTATTCAAAAGCTATTACCCGATATAACTCGTTGATAAAAAGAGCTGTTGATGAATATGTTGATTTAGTCCTATACAAAGTAATCATTGTCGAAAACATTTTAAACTTTTCACCTGAAACTTATGATTTAAGTTTTATATCAGATAAGATTGTTTTGGAAAATACCTTAAAGGAGTACTCCGGCATGAGCTATGAAGATTCCGTGCGCATTGAGTCTTTTAAAACTCAAAATAAAAATACTTGTTCTTCTCTATGCCAAATAATCAGCGATAAACATGAACTTTTTATATCCATAACAGATTTTAAGAATATATTTGGAAAGGATGAAGATGAAAGAGCTTGTCATTATTGCGGAATTTCTGAGAAACATATTAGTGATTTAATCGTATCAGATCAAATTGGAACTAAAAGACTCTGGCAAAGGGGAAGAAATATTGAAATAGATCAAATGAAACCTGATGACGGATACACCAAAAACAACATAGTTCTATCATGTTACTGGTGCAACAACGCAAAAACAGACGAATTTTCTTATGAGGAGTTTCGCCCGATCGCAAAGTCAATCCATGAAATCTGGGAAAAAAGAGGATGTAAAGATATTACTGAAACATCGTACTTGAGAAAAACAGGTAATTTACTGTAAAAAGTTACTAACTTCTTTATTGTGAACCAATATTTCACCGGTAGATTGTTAAATTATAAAACATGGAGGCTGGTATGAATAACAAACAATGGTCCGAAGAACTAATTCGATTGACCCATGACACCATTTACAATATGAACATAGCGTCTTTCTATCACAACAACCGGTGCTACTTAAAAAACATTGATGGTCGTTTTGGTTATATTAAACTTGAAGATGCGATGAATGAAGATTACACGGTTTACATAGATCCTGATGAAGTATCAGAACAGTTTGAAACCATAAATGACTTGACTGAAGCCGGTTGGGCTGTTGATTAAATCAGTATTATCAATTTATCAGATTAAAATATCTATCTGAGAATATAGGAGGGCATAAATGTGTGGCGTATTAGATCAAGATATGATTGACACTCTCATTGAGGATATTATATCCGGCAAATTAAAAGAATTTTTAGAAAATGAAACATCTGTCAACTACAATTATAGGATAGAAAAAAACATAATCATTAAAGATTGCCATTTCACTCTTGATTGCAATGATATATATAATAATTCAGAAAAATATGCTCAATACCTTAAAATCTGCTGTGATAATGATAAAAAATATGATATTTTCTTCTTAGTCATGCAAAATATTTCTTTTAATGATAAAATATCAAAATTTGTATTTAAGTCAAAAGATTTGCTCCAATTTCATTTGATTGACACTACTGACTTACTAACGCAGAAAGAGATTCTTGATTATCTTCATAATGCCACACGCATATTATCAAATTCAATGATATATGTTCATAATAATAGCATTATTTTTAAGCTCACTCTCAAGAAAGTTAAAGATGAATTTGATGATTTAGAATTAGCAATGGAAAACAAAACACAATTTTTATATGGCAGAAACAATGTATTCGAATTTACAGTAAATGATGTTATAAATAAAGAAAACGAGTTCTTATCATACTTCGATCTTGCTTGTATGTCTGAACCCAAAGCTGATGATTATATCAAACTTATCAATTTTGTTACTAATAAAGATAAAATCATTAAATTCCAATACATTGTAAAGGGTTTTAATAATATTATGGTTGTTTTCAGCGATGATCCTGAAACAAGACTTGAGGCAATTAAGTTTTTTCAACAACCATGGTTTGGCTATTATTATCCCAAAATTGAAGTCAATGAAAATAGTGTAGCAGGACATTGCGTATTTAGACTAAAAGATTTATCGTAATAAATCAATAACTTACATTGCGGCACATTGTATAGAAATGGTTATTTAAAATATGATACAAATAATTCAAAAGAATCTTCCCGATGTAAATTATGTACCGCCCGAATTTGATAAATATGGTAGATTTGCTATCACCACTGATAATTTATTTTGGGTAGGCGAAGAAAAGTCATCCCATCCGCCAAATACAAAAGAAGGGTTTTATTATGCTCTTGCAGGGAAAACGCTATATATTTCTCCTAGGGGCAACATTTTAAGCACGGCTTCATTAAATAAAAAAATTATTTCTTTGCTCTTAAAACATCTCAGACTTACAAATAAATTCTTTTAAATGTATATGTGAATAGTTTATTAAAAGCGAGAAAAACCCAATCTTCCCGATTAGAACGGCGAATGGATACTTTTCATTATTTTACTGTCAATGAAGTGATTTTCCTGAATAAGCTGCTTGTGCGAGGGCTCGGTAACCTTGGCCATCTTATCGATTACAAAATCTATTGCCCTCTTATAAAAAACCGCTGATTTATATTTAAATTTCTCATTTTGTTTCTCATATTGCTCAATGATAAACGCCGATTTATTGAGATAAAACTCTTTATCCGGCATATCCGCCTTGAGTACATCTTCAATAATACTGTTCAGTGCAGTCATCGAACCGACAATATTATTTTTGTGTAGATAGAATAGTGCTTTTGTTGTAATTAAATTAATTCTTAGGGTCAGCCTGTTTGTTTTTTCAAACAATTTCATCACTATTTCCATATATTTTGTAGCATCATCAAGTTTGTTATACTTAAGGTAAAATTCTACAACCTCAAGCATCACCTCACAGTACCTCTCAGATGTCTTAAAGTTCTCGATAACATTTAAGGTTGACAGAAAGAACTTATTTGCATTAGTAAAATTATTAGTGTAGTTGTAAATACAGGCGATGCAGAATGTTACATTTATCTTATCAAAAATATTATTGGTAGAGTCAACAATATTCAATAGGTAATTAAGAACAATCAGCGCATTCTGATAGTCACCTATCATTGTAAGTGTTTCTGCAAGTTTATAACCTGCATTATACTGAGAATATGGTCTCCTATATTCACCATAAACAGTGTAAGCATGGTAATATGAACGGATTGATTCAGAGTAATAACGCATATTCTGGTATATACGGCCGCGGTTTGCATTGATCTGTGCAAGCTGGAGCTGAGTGGGTGAATAGTTCTGCGCCCGATTATACAATGACAACGCTGTTTTACCGCCTTTGAGATGAAAAGCGGACTGTGCTTGTACGAGGAATGCATTTATCAGATTGATCTTATCGTTCTGCTTTTCGAACTCCGGTATGATCTCGTTTGCAAGATCGTAAACCTGACTATATTTTTCACTTTCAAAATAGTTATAGCATTGTTTTAGATTGTGGATCGTTTTGATGTTTTGATTCTTGATCGTTGAAAGGTCTTCACTCTCTATCTTATCGATCAGCTTTCTCTCCTTACGGGTTTCTCCGGATTGCGCCAGTACATTTACATAACTCAGGTGGAGTCTAACCCTATTCTCGTGGATTTTCTTCTCGTTATTAAACTTCTCCACATTCTTTAAACCGTAATTAATAAGATTCTTAGCATCGGCAATCTTATTCTCATCAGCAAGCTCTTCAATTTTATAAACAAGATAAGGTATCCCTTTTTCGGGAGTATTAGACAACAAATAGTGTTCATAGATCGGTTTGATCTTATGCGTCTTTTGTTCCTTAAATTGATCCTCATTATACTCGGCAAACAACCTGTGAAGCTGTTGTTTTATCTCAAAAGGTATAGTCTCATAGATGGCTGTTTTATAGAAAAGCGTCTTGAATGCGATCTTGCCGCCGTTACTTGTAATAATATCGTACGCTGTAAGCTCAGAGATCGCCATTGTTACATCCGTATCACGAAAGTCTGTTTTACCGAGAATGTACTTAAAGACAGATACATCAAAATTGTCACCGATTATCGATAGTATTTGCAGAATATAATGTAGATTATCAGGTATATAATGAAGTTTACCGCATATAACAGACTGGATATTTTCGGGAAATTCATACTCGTTCTTTTGATTTTTTGTATAAACCCCTTCGATTACCTTAGTAAGATACCTCTCGATATAATAAGGATGCCCGCAGCTTTTTAGATAGAGATCATTAATCGAAGCAGGACTAAATTTATGCATGGGGGCAAAGGTTGAAACAAAGTTCTTTGTGTCCTCAAGGTCAAAGGTGTCGAGAGTTACCTCTTTAATAGAAAATTTTTCGAACATACCGGCATCATAATAGAAGTTATATGTCAGGATAAACATAACAGGCCTGATCATCGAGAAATTCTTCAATATATTTTCAAGAATCAACAAAGATTCCTTTGAATACCTATGGATATTCTCAAATATAAATATAAACGGGCGTTTTTCTTTCTGATAAACGATCTTGATAAGCGCATTGAACACACTCATAATCGATACGCTAAACCGTTCAATATCGTTTACTTCTTCATCAAAATAGGCATTAGAAAACATATATATATACTCAAGCGAATGCCTTAGTATCGTAAGGTCAGATTTGTCTATATAGTTCTCAAAATACTCCATTTTTTTGTTGATTATTATCTCTTTATTTTCCTCTTTTTGGTTAAATATCTTAAAATCAAGAAGCTCAGATAACATTGTAAGAAACGGATGGAAAACACCGCCGTTATTTCTCGTTAGCTTGGAAATTACAAAAAAATCATTTGAATAATTATACGACAGATCGGCAACTATTGCATTGATAAATGAGGTCTTTCCGACACCCGGAGCTGCCTTGATACCGATCAGATTCGGGTTAGATGAACTGATATCAATGAACCCCGATCTTGATGCCTTAGCATATACATCTTCGTAAACCTTCTTAATAAACTCGATCTGTGTTTCACGCCCGATAATAATCGGTGCATTCTCATAGTATTTATTAAGTTTCCGCTGCCCCATCAAGAGGAACTCTTTTTCGGAGACCTTTTTATAGTCGTAATCGTCACGCATCTCATTATGGATATAGTTATCAACAAATAGAAATGACCTTAGCACCCTGTTTTTATAGAGATACACTATCCTTTTCTGATAATGTTCGGTATCAACAGGTTTATCATTCTCAAGAACGCGGGTAAAAGCATATAACATGAAATCTTTTTCGGGGAGTTGAGCAAGTAAGAATTTACGCATAGCTATAGAAAGTTCCATAATCTTGCTGAATGAACCCGAGGTTTCAAATGTATTTATGTGATAATACATAAAGTGTTTGTTGAGTTGTTTGGTAGTGAAATAATACTCTCTGCCGAATTTATAGACCTCTTTCTTGAGGTTGATATATTCCTCGATCGACGGGATAAAGACAAGGAGTTCGACCGCGAGAAATGTTGATTTGGTTTTTAATTCTAATGCCATATATACCTATAATATAATAAAATTAAAAAAAGCGCTTAACAATTATATATTTTCGTCTTGATAGATCATAAAAATAAATGTATAAGTAAAAAAAGTCAAATTCTATCACTATTGATTATAAATAAACAAATTTAAGAGGCGTCTAATTGATTGCAAAGGATCTAAAAATAGGAATAATCGGCGGTAACGGTTTAATGGGAACCATTATGGCTGATTTATTCAGGAAATGCGGCTATGTCGTAATAATTTCATCGAGAAACAATGGCATAAGCCATGAGGAATGTGCAAAAACGGCAGATGTTGTAGTCGTATCAGTACCGATAGATGCTACCGTTGAGGTTATCAAAAAAGTCGCACCCCTCATTAAAGAGAGCGGACTATTGATGGATCTCACTTCAATTAAGAAAGAACCCCTCGAAGCGATGCTCAAATACTCAAAATGTAATGTTATTGGAACCCACCCTGTATTTGGTCCGGGTGTCAAAACCGTTAACAAGCAATCTTTTGTGCTTTGCCCGGGACGGGGTGATGAATGGCAAAATTGGCTTCATAACCTGCTGGAGCAGAATGGTGCAAAAGTAAAGGTCTGCTCAGCCGAGAAACACGACAAAATGATGTCTGTTATTCAAGGTCTTATGCACTTTACCTCTATTACTATCAGCCATGTTTTAAAAGAACTTAACATTGATCTATTTGAAAGTCTCGAGTTCGCCAGCCCTATTTATAAACTCCGGCTCTACATGGTCGGCAGGATTCTCAATCAAGACCCGTCTCTGTACGCAAACATTGAGATAGAAAACAGCTCAGTTAAGGATGTAATTACTCAATACTTAGAAACAAGCAATAAACTTTTAGAAATTATCAAAAACAAAGATAAAAATGGGTTTGTCGATTTTTTTAATGAGGCAGCCGATTACCTCGGCAACTTTACAGAAGAAGCAGAAGAATACAGCAATAAAATAATAAATAATTTATAACTTAGATAAATATCGTAAATAAGAATGAGTTCGGAGGATTCAATGAAAACAGAGATTAAAATATCAAGTATTTTTGAGGTAATTTTTGTGATGATTTCAAGGTCTTTATTCTTTTTTCTAACTCAGATAGTATTTTTTGGATTTTATCTGATTATCTTAAAAAACAACGAATGGTTACTAACAGCTAAATATTGGCCAATTTTTGCTCTATCAGGCGGCATTATTTCAATTATTATCACCGGTATGATAATGAAAAGAGATAATGAGCAAATAATGGATTTTTATAAATTCGAAAAGAAACACATATTTAAAGACATCATTACAATTACTGTTATTCTGCTATTGTTATCTCCACTCGTCTTAATCTCCAATATTTTAAGTACCAAACTTTTGTTTGAAGATCCAACTATGATTGAAAAAATTATGTTTCAGAAATTACCTTTATGGGCGTTAATTACTTCTTTCCTCTTTCCGGTTGTTACTGCTCTTACAGAAATACCTGTTTATTATGGTTTTGTCCTACCCAAACTGTCTAAACAAATGAGTGTATTTATAGCAATGCCTGCAGTTATTTTCTTTCATCTTTTTCAGCATTGTTTTCTCCCGTTTATGTTTGATATCAAATTTATTATCTGGCGATTCATTATGTTTACCCCGCTAGCCGTTATACTTGCTATTACAATCTATGCAAGAAGGCGTTTAATGCCATATTTAATTATTATACATATGATTCTCGATTTTTCGGCTGTTATGATGTTTTTTAAATAACTTCTAAATTATTAATAATCTATTCCTGAAATATACTTATTATCTTGATTACAACTTTTCTGTTGTCAATTGTCGAGTCAGCAGGACGGTTATTTATATCTTTTGCGCCGTAACCGGCTACTTTTATCTGCGCATACAATACTCCCTTCCCAAAAAGATACAGAGCTACGCTTTGAGCCCTTTGAACAGAAAGGATCAACTCCTCACTTTCATTGCCCGTTGCATTTGTATAACCGCCTATCTCAACAAAAACATTTGTTCTTTCCTTAAGCACCTCGGCAATCTGATCCAAAACAACAAATGCACTTTCCTTAAGTTCTGCACTATCCGGCTCAAATGTAATCGAATCAAAAGCAATCTGCTGATTTTCACGGGCATATCTCAACTGCCAAAGCAGCATTTTAAGGCGATTACTGTTATCAAAGTCAACAACTCTTTGATCGGTGATCTGCTGCTTTAACCTTCTCATATTAGCTGCTGTTCTGTTAACATCTATCTCAAAACCGCATCCGACCCGCCATACAAACAATACCGTATTAAATGATTCGTAATAATTATCATCTGACCAAACAAACAATCCGATTTCAGTGCTGATATTTATCCACTCAAGTAGCGGATGAAAATTAACCCGCCCGCTGATTGCAAAAAACGGATAGCTCTTCAACCCGTTGAAGTACAGATCAAGAGAAACCGGAATTTCAAAGGAAACAATTCTAAATGGTCTGAATGTTACTCCTGTTGAAAGTGCGAACCCAAGACGGTTTTCAGGAACGGCCCCGCCTGTGTTTCTGTCGAAAGCGGAAGCAAGCCATGTTACACCTGTTCCAACCCTAAATTCAAGCCAATAAATGGGCTGATACATAACAATCGAAGTAAATCGCAACGAAAAAAATGCTCCGAGTATTGTGTCTATACTTGTATCATATTTGCTCATCATTGTATAAGACAAACCTGCACCGACGCCAATAGTAAGGTTTTTATACCTGGCACCTGCCATAATATCTCCGTTAAAATCGTATGACTGAAAATCTGTTATTGCGTCATAACCGACAGGCATTGACATAAAACTAATATTCAGCCTGAAAGAAGGGCGGTCATCATCAGACAGATCACTGTAAAGGGACTTTGATTCCCATAGCCCCGTGTCTGTTTGAAACTCCTCACCATTAACATAGACTGCCGACATAAAAGCAAATATAACAAGTATTATCTTAAATGTTTTAATATTCATATTTTTATCCTAAATCTAATCACTATTACTGCAATAAACTGCTATTTCTGTGCAATCTGTATTATTATTATAAAAAACAACAATATTACCGGCAAATAACGATATGCCTACCGGCGTACGCCCCGCCATAATCTCATTTACACCGGCAACCGGTTTTGTTCCGTCTGCTGTGCCGTCTGTGCAATAAACCCCTCTGCCGCCCGATGGTAACCTTGCAATAAAATATATAAGCCCGTTATATTCGACTATCGAAGAAGGAAAAGAGCCGTTGTCATTGATAATATTACTGATTAATCTCGCCTCCGAAACGCCATTATCGGCAAACCATAACTCCTGCCCATTTATACCATCATCAGCGGCAAACCACAAACTGCTATTCCCTCCATATAACGATGACGGATTGGACGCACCTGTGCTGTTTAATCCCGATATCATTACCGTGCCTGCATAAGTACCGTCAGTTCTCCACAATGTTCTTCCGTTAATACCGTTATTTGCCGAAAAATAGATATAATTACCTGCAACAGTATAATAGAGCGGTTCCGATGAACCAACGCCGCTTCTAATATCTTTAAGCATAAATGTTCCTGCGGATGTACCGTCCGTTACAAACGGCTCTTTGCCATAAAACTCGGTCGTTGCCGTAAACACAGCTTTATTATTAAAAACGGTAATATCGTCCGGATCAGAGTCGCACACGCCTGCAATAATATCACTTACAATCTCAACAGATACCCCGTTAGTTTTCCACAACTCCCTGCCACTATTACCATCATCCGCCGAAAACACCATCGTCGAGCTACCAAGAACAGTTAGCGATCTCGGATCGGCAGGATTTAGACTGTTTATCAAACTAAATCGCGCTCCGCTCGTACCGTTATACCGCCACAACTCCCTTTGTGAATCACTACCCGAACCGGACATATAGATATACCCGTTAAAAACAGTTAAATGTTGCGGAGCAAAATATTGATAATCTGACAACACAACCTGTTCTGCCGTAACCATTGATGCAGTCAACCGCCACAATCCCATCTCCGAACCATCATAAGCGCCGAAATACAAACGACCCGAATAAACGGTCATCGAATTTATCAGACTGCCCCCGCTCCCCGTGTTTATATCTTTTATAATTCCTGATTCGAGATTTGTATCTAAATAAAAAACCTCGGTGCCAGACTCTTCAGTCTCCATTTTAAAATATAGTCTGCCACCTAAAACTTCAGGATCAAAAGAAACAAAATCACCTTCGCTATCGAAACTCTCAACTAATATCAAATACCTGTCATCAATCGGACAACTTACCAATTTCTTAGAAAGGCCGACCTTATTTTTGGTATAAACTAATATGTGTGTTGCCGTCTCAGGCGGTACAGTCCCGATTGAGATGTCGCATGAAAGATCACTATTATCCGCAGTCAAGTCTGCTATCAACCCGCCGGCTATCCGTTGACGATCAGATATTCCCCAGTAAAGGCAATATCTTTGAATGTTTTTTTCAGTTAACGCTTTGACTACCCTCACATTACCGCCAACAACACCGCGGTTAAGATCATTATCATAAAATTCAACCGAAGAAGCGGTCTGTGTCGGCACCTCAGGTTTGTTTGATGTGTCTTCAACGGGTATGCAGGATATTGTAAATATTACAGCAGCCAATAACAACAGATAACAAAATCTCATATAAAATCCTCTATAACAAATACGGCTAATCAACATAAAAATATAGCTTTCTATAACTCTCAACCCCATTACTTGCAGTTGCAACAATATACAAATAATGCTGATTCTCATCTGCAGGAAGGCTTGATAATGTATATGACCAGTTGTCTGTTCCCGTTGCGGTATTTAAAATGTCAAGTGTCCCGTCAATCTCTGAGACTTTAACAGCAGTTATTCCTTGACCGAGTGCATCGACCATGCCCGATAAAACAAAATGACCGCTTTCAATCAACTCATCGTCAAGCTCATTACAGGTTATAACAGGGCGATTCACTGTTCGTATAATAGGTATAACAGCGGCTGTTTCCCGTTCGGCCCTATCAATAATCGAATAAGACACGAAAATCACCGGGGCAGATATATTCTTTAGATCGAGTTTTACGACATCCCCTTCAATAAACCTTGTTAGACCCAATATATCGCCGCCTCCGGCAGTTGTGCCGACTCTAATATCTACAATGCCTGTGTCTATCGGAGTATCATCGCCTGCATTTAATATAATCCATAGATTATCACCAAAACCATCAACCGTTTTCTTAAATAACGGATAATACCCCGCTGTTGAATATCTAAAATCCTGATATGGCGGCTCAACATCAATAAAAACCTTATAACAATAATCGCTAAACCCCCCGGCCCTATCAACTCCTCTTACTATCAGATAGTTAAATGACTCCTCAGGGGAATAAGTTATACTAAAACCGGATGTTTGGGGATTACCGGCAAAATTATTACTGCCGATCAAAAGATCGCCGGAATTAATAAAAGGATCATCACTGAGATAAACCGATACAGAAGCTGTACCGCTATAAGTATCCAAAGGGTTATTGTCAGTAATAGTTCCTGAGATTTCAATATCACCCGTAAAAAGCATCAAATCAGCGGCAGTGTCCCCATTTAACAGAATATTACTTAAAACAGGCGGATAATGCATAATTCTAAAATCCTTTGTTACATTCTCCGTGACATTCCCCGCCCTGTCAACTGTATCAAGACTTAATGTGTAAATACCGTCGTCAAGGCTCGTTATATCCCAATTATATGTGAAATTATTAATTGCTCCGCTTATGATGTATGGGTTTACACCGGTAACCACAGAGATCGAAGTGTCAGACAACTCATGCAGAGCTGAAAGTCTTACAAAGTTAGTGTAAAGCCCGCTTGAAGGCGGCTGATCTTCCGAAGAACCGGCTATAATTAGTGAATTAGATGTCACAACCTGTCCGGAGACAGGAGAGCTCAAAGAACCGCCCGGCGATACTGTATCAAAATACAACCTTCTAATTAATATTGACTCACGGGAACATGAATCCCTCACTCTGATATGTACCGTTATAATGCCGTCTGCCCAATCAGACGATTTTATTGAATAGGTAAAATCCGCTTCTTCTGTACCGAGTCCGGTTACTGCAAGTCCGCTTGTTGTCCAATTCTGAATGAAATCGGACCCGTTTTTCTTCTTACCCTCTATTTTTATTTGAACTGAGGATATTGTATCAACACCGTTCCCCTGATATGCGTTACCTGTTAATTGATTAGTCGCATTTATTGCACTATTCTCATCCGGATTGAGCCATAGATTAGGAAGCATATTATCCCTTGCAAACCGTACTGATACTGTATCACTCAATACCCCGTTTATATCCTCAGCACGGCAATTGAGCCAATGCCAATACCCGCCGTCAACAATCTCCTCGGTATTAAGTTCAAAACTCCAGCCGTTTCCTGTGTAAACAGCATCTGCAGTTGCTTCACCATCGATATTTACCCTGACAAAAGCGATCCCGTCATCATCAATAGCTGTCCCTGTGAATACCGCATTCCCGTAAACCCATTGATCTGCTTGCGGATAGATTACTGAGATTTGAGGAATATCGGCAGCTTGATTGATATAAAGTGATCTGCTTATTGAAGTGAGATTGTCGAGTTGATCGTAGGCATTTACAGTAATATCAACTACACCTGTCGATACAATTACATTTGAGTTGTAAAGATATGACCAATCATCGGTTCCTGTCGCAGTTACCGTATAAACAGGATTAATACCATCGTCAATCGCAATCTCTATTCTATCTATCACACCTGTATCATTATCTCCGGCTTTATCACTTGCCGTACCGTAAATACTGAAAATCCTGTTTAAGCCATCGTTTACTGCAGGAGGATAAACAATCTCTAACTCCGGTTCAGTATTATCAATAAAAAATCTGACAAATCCTGTACCAACTCCGCCGGCCTGATCGGTTGCCCTCACAAAAAATCTGATCTCATCAGTACCGGTTACTGCGGTTGAGTCAAAAACCTCATTTATATTGTAGGTTGCTGTCGATCCTGTAAAAATTTCATCCCATAGACCATCATTTACCCTGACACTCACAGCGGTAATATTTCCTGATGGGGATGAAACCGTACCTGACACAACAACATTACCCTTAAACAAACCGTCTTCTAAAGGGGCTGTAAATGTAACTGCAGGAATATTATTTACTACGCTGAAATATCTTGGTGCACTCCATTCCGAGGCAGTATCATACATATCAACAGACATAATTTCAACGATATATAAACCATCTGTAAGCCCTGTAATCCTATCGTTAAACTCTGCAATCTTAGGAAAAGAAGCAAATTCCTCTGTAATAACAATCGGATCGGCTAATACTGTCGAATCATATCTGATTATAACACTTTTAACGCCGTCATCATCGATTACAAAACCCTGTATGGGAATACTGTCAGTATATCTATCCGGATTTGCCTCTACAATACTAACCGGATATAATACAGATACAACAGGTAGATCCTGAATAAAATTGATATATAGCCTGACAGAATCTTCCCGTGTTGAAACCCCTCTACTATTGGTCGCACCTACCGTAAGTCTGCAATAACCGTTTGTAAAGCCTGTCTTCTCAGCAACAAGATCAGAAGGATTAACTATGAAACTAAAAATATTTGACAATGAATCGTTATAAACGCCGGAGATTACCATTTGAGGATCATCCTCACTGACAAGCTCCCAGCTTATCTCAGATATTTCAACATCATCTACAACAGCAATCTTCACAACAAATGGGGTAATAAAGTTATCACTACTCTTCGGTTCAGGTTCAAGAATTGAAACGAACGGGCCATCATTATCGACCGTCAAAGGGACTTGAAGAATTGTACTGCGGCCCGCTTCATCAGTCACTATAAACTTAAAGGTCCTAAGCCCATCATCAATAAGTAAACTATTGATTTGAAAACTCCACGAAGCCCGGTTTTTTTTTATCCGTTTAGTTCCAAGCAGGAGATCAAACGCAATCCCCTCATTATAATCAACAACAAAAAGCTCTATTTTGCGTAATTTAACATCATCTCTTGCTACGCCTGTAAATACTACAGCTTGGCTGATATAATCCGATGGGGAATGTGAACTGAGAACAACCGATGGCGGGTCATTATCGGTAACTTTAACCCCCGTCAAAAAAGGCGAGTTGCACCCAAAGAAAAATAAAGTTAGAATAATCAACCAATAATACAACCGCTTCATATTTTTCCGCCTAATCACAAACCATAGTAATACTGCTTTCAGAAACATTTCCCGCAACATCTTCGGCAGTTACCGTTACAAGATAATTACCGGATAACGATCCCGCATTGTAGGTATATTGCCAAGTCCAATTTACGCCCGAATAATTACGAACTATCTCACCATCGGTAAGAACATGGGGCGGTTGCCCTTGAATAGTAACTGTCAAACCGGCGCCGCTTTCTAAAGAAAGCCTGTCGGCATTATTATCATTATAAATCCCTGTAAATGTTACCATTCCTGTTACTGTACCGCTGACAGGATTTATTGTAACCAACGGCGCATAATTATCAACAACTATATTGTACCTGACAACCTTTTGCGTACCGTTACTGTTTTTAACTCCGTGAATAAGTATTGTATGTGAACCATTCGGCATTTGCCCGTAAGGTATCGAATGTTCAAATGTCGTATCTCCGGTACTATAATCAGATATTGTCACTTCATCTTGACCGTCAATTGATATAAATAGATTTGAACACAATGTATTAACTGTTCCTGATATTGTGATTAAACCATCTGTGGCACCGTCAGAACTATCTGACAGATACTCCCCGTTATTGAGCGAAGCAGTGAACAACGAATCTATATCCGCCGCGCGATTAATAGAAAATACCCTTTCTGCAAAGTTGCCGGCATTATCTATCGCTTTAATAGTAATGTACAAAGTCCCTGTTACACCTGACAGATCTGCAAAATCGGTTAATGATATTGTCATTGATTTGATACTTGTCCAACTATAAATATTTATCTCAGTATCATCAACAATATTGTTACTACCCGAACTTGTTCCTATTCGATAATAGACCTTGCTGTTTTCAAGTGAGATGTTATCGGTTATTGCGACCCCCTCAAACCCAAGGTATGCAGAATAAGCTGTAACAACTCCGGAAAATCCTTTGGTTTTATAGGTTATTGAAGCGCCGATTACAGGAGCAACCCTATCTATTAAAAATTCACCAAGGTTATAACTCATACACACACCGTTACCATCAGTAGCCGACAATTTAAACACATATGTGTTTCCCGTAATCAATCCGCCAATATCTAACGACAAGATCTCATCATTTAAAACAAAGTCTGTTAAATGATTATATTCAATTATATCAATAGTAACATCGTTAGCTATTAAAGCAATATAATCAACACCTTCCGGCGCATTAACATCCATCGCAACAATAAAAGGATTAGAATAATAATTTCTTTGATCATAATGTATGTCTGTTACTATCGGCGGGGAAGCCGACTTAATTAATCTGACAGTAGCCGGCATAATTGTTTCATTACCTGCATTATCCTTACAATAAACTTTAATAACATAACCTGAACCGTTTGCAAGAGACTGATCATATTTCCATCTGTATATAAAATCCCTCGAATCACCGCTAACCGTATCACCGGCCGCAGAATTAAGCCCATACGGCTTAATTACGAGCTCAAGAACCCCATCTTTATAAAGTTCAATCTTTAATGCCTTAAAATCAAGCTGATATCCGATGCCGTTTGCCGGAGTATCATTTATACCGCCCCGTATATCATAAAAACCGTCAGATTGATATCCGAAAACTCCCGGATCATCCTGTGAGATAACCGTAACAGAAGGTATATGGTTGTCAAGATTAATTAACACTGATCCGGTTGACACAAGTCCTGACTGATCGGTTGTTCGTATCTGAAAGACCCTTTCACTATTGCCAAAATGATCGTCACCCC
This sequence comes from uncultured Spirochaetales bacterium, assembly GCA_964608985.1. Taxonomy (GTDB): domain Bacteria; phylum Spirochaetota; class GWE2-31-10; order GWE2-31-10; family CAYYKD01; genus CAYYKD01. The sequence goes on along the minus strand of CAZSQU010000044.1, from coordinate 2,687 downwards.
AGTTAAGATTGCCCCCCCCTATGCCGGTATCTAGAGCGCCACTGTTTAAAACGCAATTAAACTGATAAACAGCATTACCGTTAGTCATAACCGGTCCCGTAAGAACTAAATTTCGGTTTACAATATTACCGTTTATATCGGGATAGTATAGCGCCGCATTATTCAGTAATGTGTTATCTGTTATCGATCCGCTAATAACTATTTGATTAGACATATAAGTGCCTGTCAGCAACACAGGATTTGTGATCGATATTACCGGAGCAGTATGGTCAACCGTAAAACTAAATTCATTAATTACTGCTTCCTTGCTACGGAAATCATGTCCGCTGATTCTCACCGTGTATGATCTGCCGTTCTCAAGAGCCGTCAAGTCAATAGTTTTTAGACAATTTGGAAATCCGGCAGAATTTTTATCAAAATCCGTTGTATATTCTGCAATCACCCCCGCATTGTCCTCAATCTCAAACCTCGCAAATAGATTTTCTCGCGGATAATCATCATCATATATCCTGAAATAGACCGACAAAACACCTGATGCATAAAAGTCTGTATTTGCAGGCATATACCTATTAATATAAGGATAATCTGACGCAGGACTTACCGTAACTGTAACAGTGTCAATAGTCTGATTACCTGCCCTGTCTCTAACCCTTACCTGAAATACAACATCCTCGGTATCTGTACCTGTCAAGCCGAATAATGTTTCAATAGCGGATTCGTCATTTTCATAAGCAACAATATAACTCCATGAACTCCCTGAAGGGATACTAACCCACGACTCAATCCCCGGCACAGGGTTGTATATATCAATCGAATTGTCCAATGCGACACCATCGGAAGCTATGCCGGATAGTACAAAACCGCCGTTGACAATCTGCATTTCTGAATGTGATGTAATACTTAATAACGGCGGAGTTTCATCTATGTATAGAACCCTTACCGAATAAGATGCCGAGTCCGGTAAACCGGAAGGATAAGCTCTGATATAGAATTTAACCTGTCCGTCACTAAAGCCGTAATCATTCTTAATAGCACTGATATCGATAAGCCGTGTATAAGGGCTGTCTGCCGTTGTCGGATTCTGAATAAGTAACCATCCGCTATTGTTCTCATCCTGCTCCATCATATACTCTATGACTGCTCCGCTTTGACTGCAGCTTACCTCAATATTAAAATCAGAATTATGATGAGTGTAAGGTAATGGTGTTGACCCTATGATAAGAGATTCGCTATCCCTAAAAACAATTGAAGGATTTGAAGAATCACGATGAAAACGAATCCTTTTTTCACTGCTGAATATCCCCTCATTATCAACAGCTCTTATAGTTAACCAATAACTACCGTCGATTATTCCTAAGGTTTCAAGATCGATGAGAATGTTAAATGCGTAGTTTGTGTCATAAACAATGTAATCCGGCAACAAACTTGTTAAACTATCGTTAAGAAAGTTATACTCTATCCTATCAATAGCGCTGTTATCAACAGCATACCCCTGTAAGTACAATCTTCTGTCGGTTGTAACAGAAGGTATAGCATCCGGCTCCGGAGATTCAACCACAAGAACAGGAGTGTTTTCAACTGAACTCAAGAAAACCTCTTCACTGTAATCTGTCTCATTTCCGGCAAGATCGCGTGCTTTTATTTTTATTATAAAAGCCCCTTCCATTGCAGATGTTATATTTATTCCGTCATAAACAAAATTACCGCCGGTAAGATTATAACTTCGTAGAACAGCAGACTCATCACCCTTTTTATGAATAACAAGTCTATTAGCTGTACTATGATTTATATCGAGTCCGGAACCGGTATCTGTGATTGAGCCAATCAGATCAAATGATTCATAGAGAGTTTTTGAGACACCGGATTCAATATGGGGACTGAATAAAGAAAAAACAGGCGCGCTCTTATCAATATACAAATTTATCGTTACGGTATCTTCATTCCCTGCTTTATCAGATAATACGAACTCAAACCTATGGGGACCATCTTCAAGAAGCGAGCTGTCAAATAATATATTAATTGTTTTTGGGGCTTTTATATCATCATATTCATTACCGTCAATGATTATCCTAAGTCTATCCGGCTTAACATTGTCCGTGCAAGAACCGCTTATAGTAAAAGTCTCCCCCACAGCTGTATTTGTAATCGGTGAGGTTATTCTGATGTGAGGTTTTTCTGTGTCAGCAATGGTGCCGTTCCCCGTAAAAGGATTAAATCCGCAAGAAAACACTAAAAACAACAGCGATAAACTAAAAATAATAACTTTGTATTTATTTGTACACATATGTTCGAATTATATACATAAATAACAAAAAATCAAGATTTTTTTTAAAAAAAAAGCCCGGGATAAACCCGGACTTACAGTCAGATAATATTGTTTACTTGAAGTAATTAACCTACAAGTGTAGAAACCATTATAGCTTTGATAGTATGCATTCTGTTTTCTGCTTCATCAAAAACCTTTGAGTGCTTGCTTCTGAAAACATCATCTTCAACTTCTCTACAATCAAGACCGTTCTTTTGAGCTTCTTTCGCAACAGTTGTCAAAAAGTCGTGGAATGCAGGAAGACAGTGTAAGTAGATTACATCCGGATTTCCGGTTAATTTGATAAATTCCATTGTTACTCTATAATCAGTTAATAATTTAACTCTTTCAGGCATCTTAGCTTCTTCACCCATAGAAACCC
>CAZSQU010000043.1:0-25301 GCA_964608985.1 uncultured Spirochaetales bacterium | reverse complement strand
ACCTCTTTAAAGCTCTCTCAGTGCAGAATATAGTTTTTGACCTTAAAGCGAGTTACACAAAAGGAAAACGCCTGTGATTCTCAGAACCGAAGTTTTACTTTTGTGTAAACTCGCTTTATTATAAACCTGCCAAAAATTAAATTCGCACCCCCCTCTCAATTCTTAAAATATTTTACTTGCAATAGATGTATATTTTTTTTAGTATAGTTTGTCGTTTAAATAATATATCAGAGAGGTTTGGCATGAGAAAAAAAATTCTATCATTTGCCGGTGTTTTTGTTTTGGTTATGTTGACCATAGGTGTTTGTGAGAGTTTGAGTTTGGGCGTTGAAAGCTTAGCAACATTAATTGTATCTCTAATTTTGTTTTTCGGCTTGCCACTGATATTCATATTTATACAGGCAATTGTAAGGAAAATCAAAAAGAAAAAAACATATTTCGGCAGAAGTTATATTGTCGGCGTTTTACTTATTGTTTTATGGTGTTGGTTATATCAAGTGTTGGAAAATTATATGGAAACAGTTCCGAATAATCCGGCATTAGTACTAATTGCAGTTTTTTTATTGATTACTGCGGTGCATGCGGCGATACCGGTACATTTTGAGAATTTATTCAGATTAATAATCGGTAAGACATATTCTGCAGAGTCAACAGTAGAGAAGTCATCGGAAGAGATAGAAAGTAAGCCGATAAAACCGGAAGGAAAGTTATCACTGTTTTTATCTAAAACTTTTTCAAACATTTCAAACTTCATTAAAAAACGCAAGTTTGTTATGTTGGTTTCTTTAATATCTCTTGTTCTGATTACAATCGGTGTTGTCACATCGGTTTTGGTCTATAAGGCTGTGCTAAACAGTCAATACGCAAGGATTGTTGAGATAACACCTGACGGTTTGGCTCCGCAGCAGAGTGCGATAAGGGTGTTATATTCTACAGATATAGCTCTGAAGAATCCTGATGATACAACAGGGGTTATTACAATACAACCGGCAATTGCAGGTATTACAAAGGTTGAAGGGCGATCATTAATCTTTATTCCCGATAGTCCGCTTAGGATAGCAACAGAGTATAAGGTCAGTGTAAATGGGGGTAAACTCGTTTCCACAGAAAAGAAGTTTGTTGAAAGCCGAAATTTCAGGTTTAACACGGCACTATTGACAGTAGAGAGTTATGATTACTTTACAGAAATTAATGAGGTTGATTACAGTATTAATTCTGTTACTGCGGAGATAACTTTTAATATACCGTTTGACCCTGCGGCTATACGGGATAAGATAGAGGTCAAATACCGGAACAGAAATATCCCTTTTGAGATAGAGTTATCCGGTCAGTCGAATATTGTTTATGTGAGGGTCAAAGGATTAACTCAATCTGATAGGGATGAAGAGATAAAATTCAGGGTTCTTAAGGGTCTGCCGGCTTTAGGCGGTACAATCCCTTTTGCTTCAGACAGTGAAGGTAAGACTATTCTTAGAGAAAAGGCAAGGCAGACTGTTGAGTCGATCGAGTCCCATCCGATTGAAGGCACAACGCTCATTAAAGTCGCTTTTGGTATTCCGGTTGATCAGTCAAATATAAAAGACTATATTAAGATTACCCCGGATATCCCTTTTCAAGTGGAGTCAGAATACAGGTATGCTATACTAAATGCGAATTTTGCCGTGAATGTTGAGTACGAGATAAAAGTTATTAAAGGTGCAAGGGGGCGATACGGAGACCCGTTGAGAGATGATGTAGTACAAAAGATAAAAATTGAAGACCGTGCATCTTATGTTGCTTTTACTGCTCAAGGAAGAATACTTCCAATGACAGATAACCTTAATATTGAGTTTGAATCGGTCAATCTCGATAGAGCGGTTTTGACTGTCGAAAAGATATATAAAAACAACCTTGTGAGTTTTGTGAACGGGGATTCTTACGGTGCAAGGAAATACCTCCATGAAAGAAATCTTAATCTTCTTGAATCAATAGGTACACAAACAGACCCTGCGCAATACCTCAATCAAGAAGTAAAGCATCTTATCAATCTTAAGGAATTGTTTGATTCTGATTATCAGGGGCTCTATCAGTTGACATTGAGGGATCCTGCCAACTATTATAACTATTCTACAATGCTGATAAATATAACGGACATGGGGATAATTGTTAAGAATAACGGGACAGATATTAATGCTTATATTGTAGATGTTAATAGTCTTCAGAGTGCTTCGGGTGTTAAAGTAACACTGTTGAGTAGGGAAAATCAAACACTTCAGTGGGGCGTTACAGATCAGAATGGCGCTATCGTTTTTAATAATTACAGTAGAACCAGAGAGAATCTTATTCCCGGTATAATTCTTGCAGAGTGGGGCGATAATTTTACATATCTCCAGTTGAGTGATAATATTCTCGATTTTTCAAGTTTTCATATAAACGGCGTGCCCCATAGAAACGGTGTTAATCAAGGATATTTTACTACGGAACGCGGAGTTTACAGACCGGGAGACATAGTTAATTCAACAATAATTGTAAGAAGTGCAGATTTGCGGATAGCAGACAATCTTCCGGTAATTGTTAAGGTTTTTGATCCGGTTGGAAATGTTTTTTTGACAGAAACAATCAGACTCGGTAATCAAGGAATATCGAGGTTAAATATTCCTGTTGAAATGAACACAAGAACCGGCGAATATACCGTTAGGTTGTATAACGGTGTGGTTGAAATTGGAGAAGGTACATTTAAGGTTGAGGAATTTATACCGCATACAATAAATGTTAAGGCAACTTTAGTTGATATAAACGGTAATAAGGTGAGGTTTAAGGTTAATGCCAACCAGCTTCACGGATCACCCGCATCAGGGAATATGGTTTCTGCCGAATATGTTCTTTACTCTAAATTATTTGCTCCTGAAGGATTTGACGGTTATTCTTTCTATAATGACGATAAGAGCAGTTTCTATCAAACGCCGCCTTTAACAATCGGTGACAGGGAAACCCTCGATCAAAGCGGTGAAAAAATCTTTGAATTTGATATACCGGATAGTTATTCGCCCCCTTCAGCTTATATGGTTAGGGTGATTGCTGAGGTTTATGATGAGGCAGGCAGAACCGTCTCTGATATTATAGAGTTTGATTTTAATCCTTATCAATCATATTATGGTATGTTGATAGACAGCGCGCCTCCTTATGAAGTAAACAAAAAAATCAGTATTAAGACAGCCGTGCTCGACAGAGAATATAACCCGATAAAAAAAGAGCGGGTTTATCTCAGGGTTGAACGGACAGTATGGTATTCAATATTTAATAAGTATTCTTTCGGCGGATCGTTTGAGTCAGAGCAGTATAATGAGGTTGTAATGTCAAGTTATATTGATATTGATAGAACGGGAGTTTTTGATTTTACACCGGACAGAGGCGGTTTGTATAAGGTTACTCTCGGTGATAAAGACGGTATGATGACAACAAAAACATTTTTTGTAGGGGAAGACGGTTTTGTGCAGAGTTTGGATCTTGATAATCCTGCAGAACTAAAAATGACGCTTGATAAAGAGGGGTATGTGACCGGAGAAACGGCATATCTGACGATAGTTTCTCCGATAAACGGAAGGGTGTTATTAACACTTGAGAAGGAAAAGGTATATTCTTCATGGTTTATAAATATAACAAACGGTCGTGCTGTTGTACCGATATCGGTTACTGCGGATTTTATACCGAATATGTTCGTAACTGCTATGGTCTTTAGAAAACCGACTTATGAGGCGCTTTCACTTCCGCCGGTTTGTTACGGAACAATAAGTATTAACCAGGACAAAGCACGATTGTCACCAAGGGTAACAATTAACGCTAATAGTACGGTGAGGGCCGCCGACGGTTTGCCGGTTAGTGTTAATGTCCGCAACGGTGCCGGTGCCGCAGTTGTTATTATGGCAGTCGATGAGGGGATTTTGCGTCTGACAAATTTTCAACGACCCGAACCTTATGATTTTTTCTATACAAAGAGAGCCCTTGGTGTTACAACCTCAACATCAATTATTGAGTTGCTGCCCGATATTGCTCCATATAAGAGGGCTTTCGGCGGGGGCGGAGGTGATGAGGATTCTGAAACGATGTTACGGGAAGAGGCGGCAGCTATGCAGGCCCGCCATCTTAATCCTTTTAACGCAAGGCGTGTAAGGAGTGTTGCTCTGGTCTCTGATGTGTTATATTGCGACAGCTCAGGAAATGCAAGCCACAGATTTAATATACCGGAGTTTAACGGGCAGCTCAGGGTTATGGTTTTCACTGTTAAGGATAATACATTTGGTTCGGCAGAAAAATCTGTTACGGTAAGCGACCCGATTGTACTCTCTCCGGGGATACCGAGGGTTATCACGGTAGGAGATGAAGTAGATCTGCCGGTCACGATATTTAATAAAACCGGAAGAGACGGCAGTTTTACCGTAGAACTGATAACGAGCTCAAATATTGGAGTAGTCGGAAACTCAAGATTGCTTGTTGATGTAAAAAATAATCAGCAGTCAAGGGTCAATTTTAAGGTTAAACCGGGTTCAATACCGGGGATCGGCAGAATTGAGCTTCGTGCAAGGGGTAATGGGGAGTCAACTGTTAACAATACTGAGATAAGTGTTCGGACTCCGTCACAAAGATCGAGTGTTGTTCAGAGCGGGGCAATTCAGCAGGGTGAAACCGTTACGATATCTATTGACAGAGGCTTTATTCCTGTGAATATTTATAACAGACTTTCAGTTTCGTCGAATAGAATGGTACTTGCTGCCGGAGCACTCGATTATCTTATCTCATATCCTTACGGTTGTACCGAGCAGATTACGGCAAGGGCTTTACCTTTATTGTTTATGAAAGATTTTGCCGGTTTTTCCGGGGTTTTCGGGCAGAGAGAAGCTATGGTGGATGAAATAGTGATCTCAACTCTTGATGAGATAGAAAAACGGATTACCGATGATGGAGAGATAGGAATGTGGCCTGAAAGTTCCCATGGCTATCCTTACATTAATAATTTTGTTTATCTTTTTATAGTTGAGGCAAAAATTAAGGGATACTCTGTCAGCGACAGGTTGTATAATATTGTATCAAATAAACTCGGTATCAGGGCGGCACAACAGGGGACACTTGACAGAAGAAACAACAATGCCGCTTCTTATAACAATAACCCTTTTGCGTTATATATAAAAGCGCGGGCAGGAGTTCCGGATTTTGACGGTATGAAGCTGTTTTTTGATCAGGCACAGGATAGAAACAGAGGTCTTGATGAAACCAATAAGCTCTTTCTTGCAATGGCTTATTCTGTCTCCGGTGAGAATGATAAAGCAAGATTGCTGTTGCCCGATAACTTCCTTATAAAAACCGCAATTAGGATGACATTCGGAGACTTTTCAAGTTTTGTAAGGAATACCTCGCTTTATCTATATGCTTTGTCAATGATAAATCCGTCATCACAAGCTGTTTCTTTGCTTGAGAATGAGTTGTTCAGAAGGATGGCAAATGACGGCAGTTTTGGTAACACCCAGGAAACAGCTTGGGCTTTAATGGCTTTAAACAGTGTTTATGCTGCCCGTTCCGTTGAGGGTCAGGCTGTGATAAATATTGACGGAAGGAAGGTCGCAGATGGAAACAATATTGCCTTAGGTACAGACAGACTTACCGGCCGTTCGATAACCGTAACAAATACGGGTACAACACCGGTTTATTACAATTTTATTGCAAGCGGTTATCCGGTCGATCCGGTTTCTGCCGTTGCTGAAAACGGGCTAAAAATTAAAAGGGAGTACAGGGATCTGAATGGCAGACTTGTTGATCCGAGTTCCGTTAAAAAAGGTGATCAGATAATAGTAACTCTTGAAGTTGTTAACAAAAATACTCAGACCTATGAGAACCTTGTAATAGCAGATATGATCCCTGCCGGTCTTGAGATTGAGAATTGGCGGCTTGACTCGGGCAGTGCAAATTACAACTATCCGCCTAATAGTATTGATATTGTTAATTCTGATATCAGAGATGACAGGGTAATTCTTTTTGTGAAGAGTTTAGATAGAAGTGTGCGTTTTTCTTACCTTCTAAAAAGTGTGAGTACGGGCAGATTTGTTATACCGGCCGCTATAGTCGAGGTTATGTATGATCCTGTTATTAATGGATCAACGGGCGGAGGGGCTGTTATGGTTATATCGGATAATTAGGGTGTGGCAGATTTTTAATTTTAAATTTATACCCCCTGTACTTTAAAAAACTTTGTAAATAACTTGCCTGTTTTTAAAAAATAGGTTAATTAATCCTTTATTGTATTTTTTTAGTGATACAATAAAGGATTTTTTTTTCTAATTTACAGGAGTAATAATGATCAATAATAACAATAATAATCCTAAGACGCCGTCTCCGGACAATAAGGATCAGAAAAACAAGCCTAATAACAGGTTTATTTTGATTTTAATCTTTGTTTTAACGGCATTAACGATTTATGTTATGTTTTCAAAAAGTACTAATAATAAAAGCATAAATTTTAACAGATTTCTTCAGTATTTGGAGAATGATAAGCTCGTAACAGACAATGACAGACCTCTTGTTATTACAGATAATTATAAGGTTAAAGGCAGATTTAGAGATGCTGATGAGTCTATAAAAGAATTTGTAACGATGATACCGCCATTATTTGATAACGGTTTTTTGTATAATACACTTAAAGAAAAAGGCATTAAGTTCAGGGCTGAACCTGATTCAAACGCCCTTGTCTCATTGCTCCTTATAAACGGGTTACCTATTTTAGTGCTGATACTGATAATATGGTTTATGTTTAGAAATTTTCAGGGGGCAGGCGGAGGGCAGGCATTTTCTTTCGGTAAATCCAAGGCAAGAAAGTTTGAGTCAAAAGAAAAAATCACATTTAATGATGTTGCCGGCATTGAAGAGGCAAAGTTAGAGTTAAGCGAGGTTGTTGACTTTTTGAAACAACCCGATAAATACAGCAAAATCGGTGCAAAGATACCAAAAGGGGTGCTCCTTGTAGGACCTCCGGGGACAGGTAAAACACTTCTTGCAAGGGCAGTGGCAGGGGAAGCCGGGGTTCCGTATTTCTATATGTCGGGGTCAGACTTTGTTGAGATGTTTGTCGGTGTCGGTGCATCGAGGGTAAGGGATCTTTTTGAACAGGGCAAAAAAAATGCACCTTGTATCTTGTTTGTTGATGAACTTGATGCAGTGGGCAGAACCAGAGGAGCCGGTTACGGCGGCGGACACGACGAGAGGGAACAGACTCTTAATCAGCTTCTCGTAGAGATGGATGGTTTTGATGCGGGGATCGGTGTAATACTTATAGCTGCAACAAACAGACCGGATGTACTTGATCCGGCATTACTCAGACCGGGCAGATTTGACAGGCAGGTCGTTGTTGACAAACCGGATGTAAAGGGAAGAGAAGAGATACTAAAAATACATATTAAAAAAATAGCTCTTTCAAAAAGCGTTGATCTGAAGAAGGTTGCCCAGGCAACTCCCGGGTTTTCGGGAGCGGATATTGCTAATCTTGTAAATGAAGCGGCACTTCTTGCCGGTAGGTGTAACAAACAGAAAGTAGGTATGGAAGATTTCGAAGAGGCGCGCGACAAGGTGATGATGGGAGTTGCCAGAAAGTCTAGAGTTATTCCGGAAAAAGTTAAGGAGATAACTGCAGTACATGAGGCAGGTCACGCATTGGTGAGTTTATTAATGGATAATATAGATGATCTACATAAGGTTTCGGTAATTCCACGGGGGCTTGCTTTGGGGATAACATATCTTCTTCCTTCAGAGGAAACAAGTATGATGCATTCCAAGGAATTTTTACTTGACCGCATCTGTATGATTATGGGTGGCAGGGCGGCAGAAGAGATTGTTTTCGGAAGATTCGATACCGGCGCGGCAAATGATATTTCAACGGCAACAGATATTGCAAGAAAGATGGTAACTCAATGGGGGATGTCAAAATCATTCGGGCCGATTTGCTGGGGATCAAAGGATGAGCCGATATTTATCGGTAAAGAGATTGCTACGCATAAGGATTATTCTGAAGCGACCGCGCAAAAGATAGACTCAGAGGTTATGGAATTGATAAATGATCAGTATCAGAGGGCTATTAAATTCTTGTCTGATAACAGAGATAAACTTGATAAGCTTACGAGAGAGTTATTCGAAAAAGAAACAATGGATGCTGCAGAAGTGCTTGAGTTGCTTGGTATGAAAGACAGATTTGCCGATCGAAGGATCAAACTCGTAAATCAGAGAGATGAACCCACGGTTGTTACAGAAGCATCAATTACAGATAATCAATAACAGATAGTGTCTTGATATATCATTTTCGGGGGAGTAAATGTCATTAAAAGCATCAATATCCGGTATAAGAGGGGTTGTCGGTGATTCGCTGACTCCCGATGTATTATTAAAATATATCTCAGGGTTTACTAAGATAGTCGGTAAGGGTGATATTCTTATTGGAAGGGATTCGAGGCCGAGCGGCAGAGCAATAGTTGAGTTTGTCAAATCAACCTTAAGACTGCTTGGCAGAAATGTTTCCGATGTAGGGATTGTTCCTACTCCGGCAGTCCTTTTTGGTGTAAACAGGTTTGGTTTTGCGGGTGGGATAGTTGTTACGGCAAGTCATAATCCGTCTCAGTGGAATGCGCTCAAACTTGTTAACGGAGAAGGAAAGTTTTTTTCTCCTGATCAGTTTGCAAAACTGACGGCAATTTTAAATGATAAGCCGGAATATGCCGATCATAACAACATTGGTTTTGAGAAATCACCGCCGCCGCTTAGTGATGAGCATTACAAAGCAATTGCAGATTTTGTAGATAAAGATATGATACGCCGCAGCAGATTTAAGGTTGCACTTGACGGTGTAAACGGTGGAGCAGGTGTATTCGTTGAGAATTTTTTAAAAGAACTCGGATGTTCGGTTAACGGGATATATATTGATCCGACAGGGATTTTCCCGCATCCTCCTGAACCGTTGCCGGAGAATTTATCGGATCTTTCAGCTGAGGTTAAGAAGTCGGGTGCTTCTGTCGGTTTTGCGCTTGACCCTGATGGCGACCGGCTAGTTATTGTAGATGAAAGCGGCTTGGTTTTATCAGAGGAGCTTACCATAGCTATTGCATCGGAAAGATATCTCGATAAATATGGTGTTAGTAATATTGTACTAAACCTAAGCAGTTCGATAGTTTGTAATTATATTGCAGGAAAACATGGTGTAAAGGTGGATCGTGTGCCGACCGGTGAGATCTTTGTTACCGAGGCATTAGAAAGCTTAAAAGCCGGAATAGGCGGAGAAGGTAATGGCGGGGTTATTGTACCGGCAATTAATAAATGCAGAGATTCACTGGTCGGTATTGCCCTGATACTTGATTATATGGCTGATACCGGTTTGAAAATCAGTGAGATTGTAAATAAGTATCCTAAATATACTTTAATAAAGAAGAAATTTGACATTAAAAGTAATTTTGATATAAAAAAAATATCATCCGGATTAAAAGCACTTTTTAAAGATGGAAAAGTCGATGATAGGGATGGTATAAGAGTTGATTTTGATGATAACAAGTGGGTTTTGATCAGGGCAAGCAATACTGAGCCGATTGTAAGGTTGTTTGCAGAAGCTGTAAATGGTGAAGATGCCTTAAAACTTATAGATCAAGTGGAGGGGTATCTCAAGGATAACAGTTAGGAGATAGATTGGTGTTTCGTAAAGGTTTGTTTCTATCAATTATAATTATTTTTTCTTATAATTTATTTTATGGGGATTCAAACACCAATGCTGAGCGATATTTAAGGATAAGTTATAATTATTACCTTGCCGGAAATAAAACTGCCGCAGAGAATACCTTAAACAGATCTATGGAATATTCACAGAGTTATCCGGAACAGTATTATATAAAGGCGCAATTATCCGGTTCCGACGAGTCAGCCGAATTTGATAACTATTTAAATGCCTGTAAAATTATTGATCTATTGGGGAACAGTTTTCTATTAGACAAATCACTTTTATTAAAATTTATTATACCGTATTTTGTCCGTTTTCTTGATTATGATAAAGCTGTTGATTCTTACAGATCACTGTTATCTATTCCGAATATCGATCATAAGGCGGATTACAAGGAATTTTTTGACTATCTCTTTTGGAATGGTCTTATCTCAAAATACCCTGAATACAAAGAAAACGCATTAAGATACATGGTAAATACCGAGCTGATTTTTTATGATCTTTTATATTTGATTAAAACCGGCACTCCCGAATTGAGGTTTTTCAATAGGGAGATACAAAAAATGCGTGATAACTGGTCAGATCCATTTTATCCGCTTTATTTAGAGTCTCTTTATTATAAGAGCGGAAGTGAACTTGTCATTGTTACCGGTCGTTTGGAGGCTTTGCTTGGCGATCAAAATAGGAACAACCGTTTTGTGATACCGATATTAAAAAATATTCTGTTAAATCTGCTGCCGGAAAGCGATCTTTACTATCGTGTACTTGGATTATGGATTGTCAACGGCGGTAATGGTTATTATGAAACAATAAGTATCTATAATTCTATGCGTGTATATGAGACACCTGAGGACAAAAAGTATTTTATTGACTTGATGGGTAAATACACCGGCTTAAGAATAGTTGATGTTAATTATGATGGATTCTATGAATATGCCGAAAAATTTACGAACGGAATATTAGAAACTGTTTACTATAATGCCGGCCAAAGAACTTACAATGAGTTTGAGATTATTTATGATGATTATGAGATAGTTTCATTTGTAAGGAGAAATTCATCATTAATAAAAAGCATATTAAATTTCAACATCAATGACGGATCATTGATCGATTATGGAGTGTATTTAAATAACAGACTTCAGAAAGAGATTACTTTTCATAGATCAACGATAAGACTCGAAAAAGAAGAGTTGTTTAGCTTTGCTCCGGAGACTTATTTAGAATACTATGACACTGTAAAAGAAAACAATCAGAACTACTCTGTTACAAGATATGTCCGTGGTTTACCTATTTATAAACAGATCGATGAGAATAATAATGTCAATAATTTTGAATCAATCGTGCATTATACAGACGGTGTTCCGGTTAGAATGGAGTCTGATCTTGATAATAACAATATATTTGAAAGAATCGTTTATTACTCTGGAGATTCATTGGTCAAGGCGGTTTATTCTTCAGATCAAAGTAGCGGTGTTTACGATTACTGTGAGATATATAACGGTAGCGATGAAGAGAAATATTGGGATACAAATAGAGACGGCAAATTTGATTTGTATGAAACAGTTGACAGGAATACCGGAAGAGCAAGTTTATATATGATTGATGGTAACAAGGATAACTTTAGTTTCTATTACACTATAGAAAACGGGCTTGTGAAATTGTTTGACCGGAATAGAACAGTGTTAAGTGTTAGAAGTAATGACTTTGTTCAAAGTCAAAGTAGAGGATTTACATTTATTTCGGGGAGAGAAATAAATCGGGCGGTATTACCTTCTTCTATTGAGATACGCGATCTTCAAACTTTAACCGGTGTTTTCTATCTTGAAGGCAAACCGTTCGTTTTTACAAGGGGACTTTTGGTTTCTGATAGATTTAGTTATAGATTGTGGATTTTTGAAAATATCCGATATTTAGTTGATTTAATGGAGTTAGAATGAAAAAAGGACTATTAACAGTTTTTTTATCGGTAATAATCATCACGGGATGTATTACACAGTCGGTAAATAGGGATATTCAGCCAAAGATCGAAAATATTAAGGATAACCTCGAAAAAAATAGTATTACTCTTATTGAAGCGTTTGTTTCTGTGCAAAAAATATTACTCGATCAGAATATAACGGCAGAGCTTAGGGGTGAGTGTAATCTATTTGTGGAGTTTCTTATCGATGGCATGTTGAAAGAGTTTGAGAACAGTGTTAATTCGGGTTCCTATGATAATGCACTAAAATATGGCTTGTCATTAAGCCTGTTAAATAGAATTGAAAGAAGCGAGGTTACGGAAGCATATAAGGGTTTATGTTCTGTATTAGAAAACACCTCTGACAGTGGTTATATCCTAGAAAATATTCTAATCGAATCTATCAGATACAGATATGCTGATAGAGAATTGGTTGATAAATTATTTGATCGTTTGCTTGCAGCCGGACAGACACTTAATTATATAAATTATTACGATTTACTAAATGGTTCGGATGGGATTATTGATGCAGTAAATCCGTCTATTAAAGTAAATGTTGATCGCAATCGAAGAAATCTCCCGGCGACAGAAAGGATAGATTTTGAACGGATCAATCAATCTGTTGTTACGATTGTTCTTGATAAGGGGTTTAATGTTGTAGAGGGACAGACTGTTTTTGATAAATCGATAGGAACCGGCTTTTTTATTGATGATCAGCACATACTAACAAATTATCATGTGATCAAAGACCATGTTGATCCGGAATATAAAGGCTTTTCTAAGGTGACGATATCAACGAGATCTGAGCCGGATAAGAATATCCCGGTAACAGTTGTCGGATATGACCCCGTTTATGATCTGGCTTTACTTAAAACACCGACAAGAAATAATCCGTTTATAGTGCCGGGTACTGACGGCTCCTTGATGATCGGTGATAAAATATATACTGTCGGGACACCATTGGGTCTTAGATATTCGGTTACATCGGGTATAATCGGCGGGCGAGAGATAGAGATATTTGAGTTGGGACAAGCCTTACATATTGATGCTCCTGTTAACCCGGGTAATTCCGGAGGTCCGCTTCTTGATGAGAATGGTTCAATAGTAGGTGTAGTCTTTGCAGGGATATTGCAGTTTCAGGGGTTAAACTTTGCAATTCCAATTAAATATGTCAGGGAAACACTTCCATCATTATACCATGGAGGAAGGGCTGAACGAAGTTGGGCGGGTCTCGGCGTTTATCAGGATCGCAATGACATTAAGGTTTATTATATAATGCCTTTCGGACCGGCGGCAATGGCTGATATAATCGATGGCGATACTATCAAAAGAATTAATGGTATTGAGGTAAAAACGGTTGAGGATGCCCAGCGTTTGATTTCATATACAAGAGGCGGCGGTTTATTAAAAATAGATATCGTTCGCGACGGTGAAGAGAGATCAGCAATAATAATGACATCAATGAGACCGGAAATACCGATTGAAGAGGTTTTTAGAAATGACAGTCAAACAAATATATTAAAACTCTTATTCGGGTTGAATCTCGAATATCTTCAAAATATGCTCATTGCAAGAAAATATCTTGTTAAAAGCGTTATTAGGAATGTTTTGCCTGAAGAATTTTCAATTGATGAGGGCAATCAGCTTATAGTATACGATTTGAGGTATATCAAGAAAGACAGGGTGATTCAATTGAATATAAGGTTTAGAGAGCATGAATATGGTATCTTTGAAAGAAATATGGGGGTCAGACTACCTGCTTATATTTCAAATATGTTATAAAAGGTCTATTGTATGCTTGAAAACATGCGTAAATGTGTTAATTGCGGCGAGTATTTTACATTAACTGATGATATTCCTGAAGAATTATATTGCAGTGATCAATGCAGAGCGATTTATAAAAGATGTGATTATTGCGGAGAATATTTTATTGTAGAAAAACAAGATAATGAGTCGGGCGAGCCGGTTTTCTGCTGTGATGAGTGCAGAGGATCGTTTGAAAAGAATGTACTGGAAAGAAAAAAATAACAGAGGAAACAATAAATGACAGAGATAGAAAAAGGATTGATTGATACCGAAGCCGTTAAGATTGCAGATGCAGAATCCCCTTTTTGGTACACATCGGGGACAATTGGACCTTTTTTTATTAATACCCACTATCTTTATGGTTCAAAAGAAACAGCAGAAGATTTGCTTTCATTTATTGACACCAAAATGGGGAAAGCCGGCTTTAGAAAAGAGCTTTTTGATAGGGTTATCGACAGATATAATTCTGATCGATTATTCAGAACTGTCATGGATATTTTTTATAAAAAACTCTCAGAAGATAAATATTTTAAAGAATCAGTTTATATCTCAGGCGGCGAGCGCAGGGATTGGTTCTTTTCACCGGTGATAAGTCACTTGTCAGGAAAGCCGCACCTTTTTATAGGAAAAGATCTCTCTATTTACAGATGTGATGATGATCAACCGGTAACAGATATTAATGGTGCCGTTGTTACTCATATTGCTGATCTTATCACTCAGGCTTCAAGTTATGAGCGGGCGTGGATTCCGGCAATTAAAAGGATAAATGGTGTAATGGGGTTATCGGGCGCAATTGTTGATCGTAATCAAGGCGGAACTGATTTTCTTGAAAGATCAGGTGTCAGGTCTATTAAGGCAGTTGATATTAATGATGATTTTTTCAGAAGACTCAAAGATTCCGGTATAATCGACAGTAAACAATATGTTCTGATAGAAAGTTTTCTTAAAGATCCGATCGGTTACGGTGTCAAGTTTATCGTTGAAAACCCGGATTTTATTTATAATAGTATTAAAAACAATCAAAACGCAAAGAAAATTAAGTTTTTTTTTGATAATAACCCGTACAATCTATCAAATATAGAGGATTATAGATAAATATGTCATGGTTTATAAGTTATAATTTTATTAAGTATTTCTTTCCGATTATTCTCTTTTTTTCGACTTCTAATCTGCCTGCTGAACAGCTTGATTACAATATTACAGAAAAATTTTATCTTGAAAACAGGTGGGGTGAGTTTAACTATCTTGAGATAGGGGTTAACAGCGGACACAAAAGGGTTTTTGTTGAAACATCTTTGACATATTTTCACAAGAAAAATAATGAGGATTTGAGCTATACTATCAATGGTAATGCTTTTTTTGTCAGAGAAGAGAATGGGGTCAGTTATTATGGATTATTTATACCATTTAATCTATATGATAAAATCTCAAGTTATACCCTCAAATACTCGGTTTACACTCATGAAATCCCCATTTTTATTAAAACAGCTCAATATGAAGTTCAAGAAAGGGTATGGGCGAGACAGGATATAAATTTTACTCCTTCTCAATCAAGTGTAGTTCAGAACTCCAGCTTATCTGTGTATAATGAACAGAATGCGTATCGGCACACTTTATGGGCTGTTAGAAATGCGAGGCCGTTTTTTTTAAAGGGCTTCATTCATCCTGTCGGAACGGGTAACAGGGTAAGTTCTGCATTTGGTCTTGTGAGAAGGTGGGTTTTAAGTGACGGTACAGTTTCGATGATAAATATTCATAATGGCATAGATTACCCTAAGCCGACCGGAAATAGTGTTTTTGCGGTTACAGATGGTGTTGTGTGTTATGCAAAGATGGTAGAATATATGGGTAATATGATAATAATCGATCATGGATTTGGTATTTATACTGATTATTCCCATTTAAATTCAATAAATGTATCTGAAGGTCAATATGTAAATAAGGGCGATATAATCGGTACTATCGGAGCTACAGGAACTGTTACCGGTCCCCATCTTCATTGGGGGATGCGTCTGAATAATTTCCCGCTCGACCCCGAAAGACTTTTTATTTTGAATGAAATAATCCCTGAGATCAATATTACTTCGCCTGTAGAAAATTAATTTTTAAGAAAATAGCTGATTGCTATTGACTTTTAGAGGATAATTTACGAATATAGTATTATGGACACACAAGCTATAACTGATTACAAAACAAGTATGATTCAAGAGCAGTTCGGTATAGGAATTCTAAAACAGGTTATGGAAAACTCTGAGGCAGAGTCTCAGTCAACATTAAACTCCATGCCTGCACCGGAAATCAGAATACCGGGTATCGGTGAAAATATCGATATTTTTGCTTAAGCGCACCTCTAACCTTTTCTATTAATAATAAGACCTGACATAATTAGTACGGTTCCTGCAATGAATTTTAGTTTAAAGGATTCATGAAGAATTAAGTAGCTTAATATAATTGTAAGTGGAACTCTTAAAAATGATATTATACTGCCCTTTACTACGGGAACAAATTTGGTTCCGTAAGTTATTGATATCTGTGCGGCAAAAACAACCGCTGCTGAGATTATCAATAGTATTACCGTTCTAATATTCAGACTAATAATTTCACCGGCGGAGAATGACGAGAAAAGTACGCCGCAAAGACATATCCAAAGATATATGTTGAATGAATGATCTTTTTCTCTTGCCCTCTTTGAGTATGCATAAGAGATTCCGCCTGTAACACCCGAAAGAATACCTAGAAGGTCGCCCTTTAAATTTATTGAGCTACCGTCATAGAGTACCATGTAAACCCCAATAATACATAATAGTATGCTGATTAGATTGTTTTTTTTTAGTTTTTCTTTAAAAACAACCGCACTGTAAATGGCTACAAATATCGGATATGTAGTATTATAAAGGGAGGCGCGGCCGCTTCCACAGTATTGTATAGAAAGATAATAAAGGATCATAGCTATTGTGCCTATGACAGCCCTCATAATAACATCAAATTTATTGTGAACAACGAAACTCTTTCGTGTAAAGACAATTGCTCCTGCGCAAAGCAGTGCACCAATTGTAAATCTAAATAAAGAGATTAAAAAACCGTTTGTTGCTCCGGAAAGTGCTCTTACAAGAATCGCATTTATTGCAAATAATAAGCATGAAAAAATTATTGATATTTCACCGATGAGATTATCTTTTTTTGTGATATTATCCTTCCTTTTCGTTTAGAATACATATTAGATTTATTAAAAAGTGTCAATTATATTGGTTGATTTTATTCTCAATTTGTGTATAATCGTTCTATGGGGGATCTTATGGCAACAGCTATCATTGTTGGTTCAAAATTCGGCACAGGGGTGGAATCTGCTCGTAAGATTGCAGAAATGATTACTGATGCGGAAATCTTCATTTGCAAGAAGGATAAAATGCCGGACTTAAGCAGGTTTAGTACAGTTATATTGGGTGGTTCAATATATGCAGGAAGGATCATAGGTTCATTAAAAAGCTTTGTTGATAAAAACCGTGAGTTGATTAAACAAAAAAACCTCGGAATCTTCATTTGTTCCTTAGAAAGCGGCGAAAAAGCGATGAAGTATATTGAATCGAATTTTGGTGTTGATCTTGAAAAAAGTGCTTTGTCACTGGGAATTTTCGGCGGTGTTATGAACTATTCAAAGTTGAGTTTTGTTGAAAAACTGCTGATTTCAAAAATGATAAAAATTCCTGATGGTTATAAAACATATAATATTGAAATGATTAAGGTTTTTGTTTCAGATTTAATCTCAAAATCCTAATTTTATAGTTGCAATCTAACAAACTATTGGGTTTTTATTGTGATCTCTTTTATTTTGCCTATGTCACAAGCTGTATGACTGAATGAGCTCCAATGTGAGCCAAGCACCGTAGATGTTTTGGATAGTGCCCACAGGTCAACCACGGCATCACGAATCCCTGTTTCACTGCTTCTTGCAAGCTCTTTTTGATATGTTTTTACTCTACCGGGGTATAAACTTTTAATGTAATTTTCTGTTTCCGGATCATCTGTGGCAAGATAGAAGTTAGTTTCATGATCTTTGTTGTATAATTCTGACATTTTTTCTACAAAAAGCTGAACGGGACTGTTTTTTATAGCGTTCTCATTGTCGGTTCTTCTTATGTGTACTCCGATTGTTTTAGAATTGAAATCCTTTGTTACCGTGTTTATTATTTCTAATATACTGTCAACCGGCTGAAGGTTTTTATACGGCTGTTCAACAGGAATAATTTTGCCCCAGTAAAAGAAAAAGTGGTTTTTAAGTGGGTTAAGCGTTTTAAAATCAAAACCTTCAGCGAGTTTTTTTTGTATATCGTCGCCGAAAAAAACATTTTCATATTTAAAGAGACTTACCGCATTGGTTAGTTTGAATTTTGTTATTAAACCGTTAAGAAGTCTAAAAGGGTTGTTTTTAGAGTAATATCCAGTTTCTTTAAGAATGAAATCGTTGTTAAATCTAAAAAGTTTCGTATAAGGAGAGTTTAACTCATTATTAGATTCCCAAATAACCTTAAGGTCAGTCCCAATAATCGAAGATAGATTTTTTAAATTGTCTATTGTTCTGAGCCGGTTACATAAACCGCCTATTGCCTTCATTACTATCATTAGAATTAAACCTTTCTACGATTTGTTTTTTGCAAGATCATAATCTGATTTGCACATCATCTCAACCAGTTCGGCAAAAGTTGTCCTGGGTTTCCATTTTAATTCTTTTTCTGCTTTTGTAGGGTTACCAAGAAGTAAATCAACCTCAGTCGGTCTGAAATAAACAGGGTCGATCTCTATAAGACATTTGCCTGTTTTTTTGTCATATCCCTTTTCATCAACACCTTTTCCGCGCCATTCGATAGGCATATCAAGATGAGCAAAGGCAAGCTCGATAAATTCCCTTACCGAGCGTGTTTCTCCGGTTGCAACAACAAAATCATCGGGTTTGTCATGTTGAAGAATCAGATACATAGCCTCGACAAAGTCTTTAGCATATCCCCAATCCCTTTTTGCATCTATATTGCCGAGATATAATCTGTCTTGCTGCCCGAGTTTGATTGCCGCGGCTGCCATTGTGATCTTTCTTGTTACAAATGTTTCCCCCCGTCTCGGAGATTCATGATTAAACAGAATCCCGTTAGAGGCAAAAATCCCGTAGGCTTCTCTGTAATTAATGGTAATCCAATAACCGTATATTTTGGCTACTGCATAAGGCGATCTCGGATAAAAAGGGGTTGTTTCGGATTGCGGGGTTTCTACAACCTTACCATACAATTCACTGGTTGATGCCTGATAAAATTTAACAGACTTTTCCATTTCGAGGATTCTTAATGCCTCAAGAATTCTCAATGTCCCTATTCCATCGGCATTGGCGGTGTATTCAGGTGTGTCAAATGAAACCTTAACATGGCTCATAGCTGCAAGGTTGTAGATTTCATCAGGCTTGATTCTTTGAATGTCCCTTATTATGTTGGTCGAATCTGTAAGATCACCGTAGTGAAGAAAAAGGCGTGCATCTTTATTATGCGGGTCTTTATATAGATGGTCAATTCTATGTGTATTTATGAGACTTGATCTTCTGACCATTCCATGTACTTCATATCCTTTATCAAGAAGAAATTCGGCAAGATACGATCCGTCCTGTCCGGTTATTCCTGTTATCAAAGCCTTTTTCATTGTATAACTCCAGAAAATTATTATTTTAAGGTTGCTTTTTAACTTTATAAGTGTCTTTTATATACTATTTTAAGAAAAAGAAGTCAATAATATATTCCAAGCGTAATAATATTATTGATAATCATTAACCATAATGAAGTTAAATAATTGTGTTATCGGGAATAACTGCGTGTTTCGGTACAACAATAATACCATCGCGGATAAAATAGTTACCTCCGTCAAACTCTTGTAGCTTAGATGTGTTAATAAGCTTGCAGTTGTTACCTATGTATGCATTCTTGTCAATTATTGCATTTTCGATTATTGTGTTGTCACCAATACCGAATTTATTATTGGAGTCGTGACCGGAAGATCGGTTTGCATAGTAGTCAGCCCCAAGTATTATTGTATTTTCAATAATTGTGTTTTTACCGATAATCGATCTGATGCCGACAATCGATTTGGATATCTTAGAATTGCCGATTACACATCCGTCCGCCATCATTACATTCTTAAGCCGGCAGTTAGACATCTTTGTCGGCGGTAAGAACCTTGAGTTTGTATATAGCTGTTTATTGTAAAAATCAAATTGGGGTTTAAATCTGGTAAAATCCAGATTAGCTTTTAAATAAGACTTAATTGTTCCGACATCCTCCCAATACCCGTTAAAAAGATAGCCGTTAACTTTTTTCGTTTTGATAGTATGCGGTATTATCTGATGCCCAAAATCGGCGAAATCGTTGTCGAGTGCTTCAAGAAGAGCATTTCTACTAAAAATATATATACCCATTGATGCGCAGTATTGCTTAGATTGGTTGGCATTTTTAAATGCTTTTTTTACAACTTCAGCCGAGTTAAAATCCTTAATAATTTTAGGGTCTTTAGGTTTTTCTACAAAATCAATAATTTTATTGTCTTTAAGTTTCATTATACCGAAAGAACTGACCTCTTCTTCCCTAACGGGGATAACAGAGATTGTCAGGTCAGCTCCGGCATCTACATGTGACTTGAGCATTTTTCGGTAGTTCATCTTATATATCTGATCGCCGCTTAGTATCAAGATATGATCAACATCAAGTTTGTTAAAATGGGGGAGACTCTTTCTTACCGCGTCGGCTGTTCCTTGAAACCAGTCCTTTGAGGTTACTGTCTGTTCCGCCGCGATTATATCAACAAATGCATTGTGAAAGCTGTCAAATCTGTATGCACTTGTTATATGTCTGTTAAGGGATTCACTGTTGAACTGCGTTAGAACAAAAATACCGTTGATCCCCGAATGGAGGCAGTTACTTATCGGTACATCAATAAGTCTGTATTTACCTGCCAGGGGAACAGCCGGTTTTGATCTGAATTCTGTTAACGGATACAGACGGGTACCTTGTCCGCCGCCAAGAATAATCGCTATAGTTCTTTTCATATAATCACCTTTGTAGTAATAGTATTACACTTATATTTAATCAAATCAGTATAATAATGTCAACTACAATTTTAATGGGTGCGAATTTATTTTTTGGGTAATTTAATAAATCTATCGTTAATGTTTTTAAAGCATAAAAGCAAACGCTCGAAAACGCTGTATTCGAGGACTCCTAAGGCGTTTCCGCTCGTTTCTTTTATACTTTATTAAACTATCAACTTAATAAAATTACCCAATAAATTTCGCTTATGAACTAAATAAAGATGTAAAAATGCCTGCGGCATTTTCTTTGTTATCGTTCTTTTGAAGAAATTTGACTAAGTATTATTCCGGTTTACCCAAAATTTAAAATTGCACCCATTTTAATGAGTGCGAATTTATTTTTTTGGGTACACAAAGTGCTTATATTTATAATCAAAGAACCTGCAGCAGCTACACTTTAAGTATTAAAATTCCCTCTGATGGTTAATTTTCTTTCCTGTTGACATATATACTGTTTCTTCTGCAATATTTGTTGAGTTGTCAGCTATTCTTTCGAGATTATGGGCTATTCTAATAAGATTCATAGATTCTTCAATAACTTTAGGGTCCTGATACATCTCTTTTAGATACTCTTTAAACATATCTGCAAGCATATTATCAACCTCATCATCCTTACGGCAGACTATTGTTGCAAGTGTGTTATCTTCGTTTCTAAAAGAATCAACCGAATCCTTGAGCATCGATATTGTAATTTTTGCCATATCTGGTACTTTTTTAAAATTAACATTTTTGCAGTTCTCTGCAAGGTATATTCCGCTCTCGGCTATGTTTTCGATCAGGTCACCGATTCTTTCAAGGTCGCGATTCATTTTAAGAATCATGAGTATTGTTCGGAGGTCTTTTGCTTCCGGCTGATATAGAGCTATGAGGGTTATACATTTTTCTTCTATAAAAATCTCTGTTCTATCAATATCCGGTTCAAGATCATTTATAACCTTGTTAAGATAATCTGTATTTTTTTTATAGATTGCTTCAACTGTTTTCTCAAGAATATTTTCAATAACTGCCGCCTCCCGCAGTACATCTTCTTTAATCTGCAATAACTTTTCATATAACATAGTATTATTCTCCTGTTTAATTAAAAAACTAACCAAATTTACCTGTAAGGAAATTCTCTGTGTGTTTGTTCGCAGGATTAGTAAATATTATTTCTGTGTTATTGTACTCGATCAGATCACCGAGATACATAAATGCAGTATAATCAGATATCCGTCCTGCTTGTGCAATATTATGAGTAACTATTATTATTGTAACTTTTGATTTGAGTTCTATCAGCAGTTCTTCAATAGTACCTGTTGCTATCGGGTCGAGCGCACTTGTCGGTTCATCAAGCAAAATGATCTCCGGCTGCAGTGCTAATGCTCTTGCTATACATAATCTTTGTTGTTGTCCGCCGGAAAGGAATGTTCCTTTCTTGTGAAGATCGTTTTTTACCTCTTTCCATAAACCGGCTTTATTTAAACTGTCCTCAACAATATCGTCGAGTTTTGATCTCTTCATTCTGATCCCGTTTAGTTTATAAGCAGCAATAACATTGTCATAGATATTCATTGTTGGAAACGGGTTTGGTCTTTGAAATACCATACCGATTTTTCTTCTTACCATTATCGGATCAAGTTTAAAAAGATCCTCATTGTGTAATAAAACTGACCCCGTTGATCTTACTTCATCATTTAACTCATGCATTCTGTTAAGACATCTGAGCAATGTTGACTTACCGCAACCGGATGGACCCATTATTGCAGTAATGTGATTCTTTCTGAAGTCAATTGAGACAGAATTGATAGCTTTTTTATCTGAATAATATACAGATAGGTCTTTTACGCTTAAAATCGAATTTTCCATTTTGAAACCGCCACTCTTGTAATTAAATTTATAATAAGAACCAATGAAACTAAAACTAATGATGCACCCCATGCAAATCTGTGATCGACGGGAAACGGACTCTGAGAGAAATTATATATCAAATGGGGAAGACTGTCTATAGGTTTTAATAACGCAACGCTGAAGTAAGGATTGCCGAAAGCTGTAAAGAGTACCGGTGCTGTTTCACCTGCCACCCTTGATATGCTCAAAAGAATACCGGTTACAATGCCGCTCAAAGATGACGGGACTACAACAAACAGAATAGTCTTGTAATAAGGGACACCGAGAGAAAGGGCTGCTTCCTTTAGGGAATAAGGGATCATTTTAACTGTTTCGGTTGTAGTTTTGACAATCATAGGCAACATCATAATACCGAGCGTAAGTCCGCCGGCGAGTGCCGAATAGTTCAGTCCGAAAATCAATCTAAAGAACAGTACGAACCAAAGGTATCCGACTATACCAAGTACAATTGATGGAATTCCTTGAATTATGTCAATTATCCAGTTAATTATTTTTGCTATTTTTAACTTCTGGTTTTCTGCAAGAAATATGCCGGTGCCTATACCAATAGGTACCGAAAATACCCCTGCAATTCCCATAAGAATAAGAGTCCCGACTAAAGGAGGAAGGATGCCGCCCCTCCCTGTTCCCATATCGGGTCTTTTCATTGAGGTTAAGAATCTAAAATCTATAACCTCTATACCTTTCTTAAAAACGAAAAATATAATCATTATTAAGGGTATAAGTGTTAACATTGTCAATACAATCACAGTTACCTTAAATATAATATTATATGCGGCCCGTCTTTTAATAAGTGAATTCTCAAACATGATCACCTCCCCGGGTTGAATCTTTTAATAATTAGCTTACCGATTACATTTATAACGCCGGTTATCAGTAGAAGAAGTAATCCGATATAAATCAAAGATGGTCCGAGTAAACCTGTTGTGCCAGCTTCATTAAACTGATTTGCTATAATACTTGCCATAGTGTTGCCTGATGCAAACAAATTGGTTGGTATTCCATTTCTGTTGCCGATCAATAATGTTACTGCCATTGTTTCTCCGAGTGCCCTGCCGAGAGCAAGTATAATACCGGCAAATATCCCCGAGAAAGCATAAGGGATAACAATTTTGACAATAACCTCAAATCTTGTCGCTCCAAGTGAATATGCCGCTTCTTTGAGATCGTTTGGAACAAGCTCAATTACTTCTCTTGATATGCTTGCTGCATAAGGGATAATCATAATTGCAAGTACAACTGACGCGCTGAGAATTCCGTAACCGGAACCGGATATTTTAAAAAAATCCATAAGTACACGAATTAAAGGAACAATTATAAATATTCCCCAAAAACCATAGATAACTGATGGTATTCCAGCCAATAACTCGGTCATAGACTTTATTATACTTGAAACACGCCCTCTTCTGTAATATTCACCGAGGAAGATTGCAAGAGACATTGCAAAAGGCAGAGCAATCAGAAGAGAGATCGAAGCTGTCATCAAGGTTCCTATAACGAATTGTAATGCACCGAATTTCTCTGCAACAGGATCCCATGTTGTGCTGAAAAGAAAACCGAAGCCAAATTCTTTGATCGCTGGTAATGCATAAAATAATAATGAAATAATCACTCCGACAAGGATTAAGAGAATCAAGACTCCAAATCCATAGAGTGATATTCCAAATACTTTTTCATTGAATTTATAATTACCCAGTTTGGTTGTAATATTAGAATTGAAAGCAGAGTTATCTCTGCTTTCAATTGCTTTTTTGTTAAAGTACCGGAGTGCCATTAAATGTTACCGATTTGATTAAATTTTCTGCCTTGATTACTGCAGCTTGCGGTACAGGAGCAAAACCCAAAGTAGGGTTGATCGCTTGACCGTCATGGATCATCCACCATAGCATATTAACCAATGCTTCAACAGTTCTTTCGTCTCTGTTTCCGTAGTTTTGTTCTTTGTAAACAATAACCCATGTAAAGCTTGATATCGGATAGCCGTTAGGTGAGTCTGAATTTGCTATGCTTACCCTTGTATTATCAGCTATTTCAAACTGAGCACAAGCACTTGCTGATTCAGCTGACGGAGTTATAAAGTTACCTGAAGCATTTTTAACATCAGCAAAAGGCATATTGTTTTGTGATGCATAGATTAACTCAACATAACCGATAGCACCTGCTGTAGAAGATACAATTGCTTGCACTCCCGGGTTACCTTGTCCGCCTATTCCAAGCGGCCAGTTGATTGTTGTGCCCATTCCAACTGCATCTTTCCATTCTTGGTTAGCTTTAGAAAGGTAGTCAGTAAAAGCGTAAGTAGTACCTGAACCGTCAGATCTGTGAACAACATGGATTTCAAGATCAGGAAGTTCGATTCCTGTGTTAACTGCTTTTAACAGATCGTCGTTCCATTTTTTAATTTTGCCCATGTAGATGCCTGATATAAGCTCAGGTGTAAGCTTAATTGTAGGATTACCGGGAAGATTGTAAGTCATTACAACCGCACCGATTGCAGTAGGGATCATAATAAGTTCAGCGCCGGCTGCTGTTTCTTGTTCTGCTTTTAAGATAGCATCTGAACCGGCAAAATCAACTGTCTTTTCGGTGATCTGTCTGATTCCACCGCCTGAACCGATACCTTGATAGTTTACTTTAACTCCGCTAACTTCGAAGTACTCAGTAAACATTGCTCCGTAAAGAACTTGAGGAAATGTTGCACCTGCACCGAGAAGCTCAACCCCGTCAAATCTCTGTTGAGATTTATCCTTGCACGAAAAAAGCAAAGCTGCTGTTACTGCAACAGTTGCCAAAAGATAAACAATAGACCCTTTTTTCAT
>CAZSQU010000042.1:0-26514 GCA_964608985.1 uncultured Spirochaetales bacterium | reverse complement strand
ACATTTAATCGAGAAGCTAAAAAGCCACCGCCACAGGCGGTTTCAGTTCAACGTTCGCCAGTATCCGATGTTGAGTGAGCTTAGAATCCGGTTTACCGGTTCTTAGCGAACTCAATATGGGCGTAACAAGCGACAGCGCCGTGTAGCCGGATACTGGCTGTTGTCCGATGTTACAAAAAAAAATTATGTATCGTAAACCCTATATTTTACTAATTTATCATTTACAAATTCTAAATCAAAAATTGTTATCCACATCGAAAATTCTCCTAATTTATAATATAAATGTTCATTATTATTATTTAAGTCCATTCCAGCATCAGGATCACCAAGTAATTTAATTACATCCTTTTTTGACATTCCAATTTTTAAAATATTTTGTTTAATATCACTTAACATACTAAATCTGTAATATAATGATTTATTCCATAAATTATAATTATATTCTATTTCACTTCGATGACTTGGAGATGATATACAAGAAATTAAATTTAAAACAAAAATTGTTAAAAATAAAAGTCTTACTGATTTCATTAAACTTATATTCCTTTTTTTTGTAATTTCGGACAACGGAGCTTATGCGGTATAAAATCGCCAAATACGGTATATTTTAGCATAATAAAAAACACCTAAGCTCTCTGTTTGGATAATATACATTTTTAAATAAAAATCATCAACCCGTTAATTTTTTTTAATATCCGGTTTTTCTATAAAACAGGCAAGATTAAACTTGCCTGTTTTACATATCCGTTTTAATGATTTTATTCTCATCTCTCACCCCCCCCTTCTTTTAAGACTTCGTGCCATTCCAGACCTCTTCGTTTATACAATGGTAGCCAGTGGTGTTCATAGAAGTCGTAACCGCATCCGTCTACACCAAGAAGTATTCCTGTCTCATCACTATCATAAACAAGGAAACCGCACGCTTCAACCTCCTGTATATGCTCCAATATCCACTCTTCATCAAGCCTGTTTTCGGGATGAAACATCCACCCCCAGCCGCAAGGATAATCAAGTTCGGGATAATTCTCTGATAATAGTTCTAACTCTTCAAAATTATCTCTAAAAGCCCGCTTGACTAATGGTGTCGGGATATTTGCAAACTCCCTTTGTACCCATAGTTTTGTTGCTTCCATCTCATCCATAACTTAAGCCCCCTCATAACACATCTTAGTTTCCCGATAAACAGGCGGGATACACCAGTAACCCTTTACAACCCCAAACAGGTTAGAACTTACTACACTATACAGATCATTAGAGTCGGGGATCACATCCGATACAACAAACACGGGCTTACTCTGATAGATAGCAGACTTAAAAGCAAGTAAAGACCCCTTGCCAAACGGCTCACTTGGGAACAACACAAGAAGAGAACACCTTGAGACCATCCATAGTGTCCGCTTGGCAAGAGCGGCTCTTGGAGTTAAACCTTCGGGAACAACAAAGAGGGTAAAAAGCCCCTTCAAACTCTCCAGTCGTTTACGAAAGGCACAGGCAACTATCACAGACTCACTAAACTGATCAAGAGCTAACACACTTCTAAAAGACTCATCAACCCCTGCGGCACATCCGGTAAGAAATGAAAACCCCAAGCGGTCAAAACCGCTTACGATCAATCGGACTGTCTCCTGTGGGATCTTAAGATAACGGGAACCTGCAAAGAGTACGCTCCCTGCCTCAACCTTAAACTCTGTAAATGAATGTTTATCGGGGATAGAAAAAGTAACCATAAAAAACACCTCCTTGAAAAAATCGAGACTCCCAAAGCCATATTTTTATGAAAGAGAGCATTTGTTTATGGTTTTTTTATCAATTTTTTTTTTCGGTTATCGCTTTTCGCGAGGATGGTATAGCGAATGCATCTTCTTTAGATCGGATATTTCAAGGTGAATATACTTCTGTGTTGTCTTAAGCGACTCATGACCAAGTAGTTGTGCAATGTATCTGATATCAACGGCATTTTTTACAAGATGAGTTGCGATACTATGCCTGAATGTATAACAGCTTACCTTTTTGCCGATCTTAACATTCTTCATAACTTGAGCTATCACACATTTGTTTAGTGTATCCCGTTTAAACTTTGTGCCCATTTCAGTCAAGAATAGATAACCGTCATCTGTGGGTTTACCTTTTAACATTCTAACACGGGACTTTTCAAGATACTCTGAAATGTAGAATGCTGCATATTGACCGATCGGTACAACTCTAGTCTTGTTGCCCTTACCAAGATAAATGATCGTCGTATATTCCTTTAGGTCAACATCTGTAATCTTTAAGTTTGCAAGTTCACTGGTACGCATTCCGGTAGAATAAAATAGTTCCAGTATTGCCTTGTTGCGTAGCCCGATCGGGGTGTTGGTTTTAATACTCTCTAAGATTAGCCGTACCTCATCCTCTGTTAAAACACTTTTTGGCAGTTCCTTTTCTTCACGGGGAAGCTCTACAACTGTAGTCGGATCGCTTATGATGTAGTCGTATTTAACCAGATACTTAAAAAAGTTTTTAACCGATATAAGCTTAATCTTAATAGTCTTTGATGACAGGCTTTTACCCTTTTTATCTTTGTAACAGGTTAGATAATTTTGATAGTCTGCAATAATCTGCTTTGTTATCTGAGTTAACTGATTAATCCTTGTGTAGTTTTCATCAATGAAAGTTAAGAACTTCTTCACCTCCTGAGTGTATGAGCTGACTGTCCTTTCTGAAAAGTGTTTTGCGATCAAATGATCTTTAAATAGATTATAGTGTTTATTAAACTTCATTTTTTACCTCCTTGTTTTTCGTCAAACTTATTTCTCGGGTGTTTGGAGTCAAGAATGTTTTTTAGATCAAGCGTTTCAATTCTTAAATATCCTTGAGTCGTACTTAGTCGTTCATGTCCCAGATACATTTTTATGTGAGATATATCCATTCCATTAAGTAGAAGATGAGTCGCACTTGATGATCTTAGAGCATACAACTTAAACCGTTTAAGCTCATGTTTCTGAAAGTACCTGCGGATGCAATAAAACATACACCTGTAATCAATATGCTCCGTTTTGCAATTAGGATAGTGCGGAATAAATAGATAGTTGTTAGCTGTGTTTGTAACAAACTTGACTCTAACTTCATCAATGTATTTTTTTACCCAGAATAAAGCATTTTCTGTGACGGGCACAACTCTGTCCTTTTTATTCTTACTACAACGGATAAATAGGATCTTTTTACTAAAATCAATGTCTCCGATCTTAATTGAGATGATTTCACGAGGGCGAAGTGCTGAAGAATACCCAAGCTCGAGGATTGTTCTAATTCTAATAGCAGTTGAAGTTTCCTCATTTATACTATCAAGCAATTCCCTAAGCACATCCTTATCAATCGGTTTAATCGGATTTTTTTCTTCTTTAGGGATATCGATGTGTGATACAGGTGAGAAGAATATGATCTTTTGAGATTCTAAAAAAGTGAAATATGTTTTAATATCGTACAAAACACGACAGTAAGATCGTTGACTTAAAGCTAGTGATCGAATGTGTTTGATATAATCATCTATATGTTTGTCTGTTACCTCCTTTTCATCTGTAATTTTTACGCCTCTAAGAAAATTATCAAGCTTCTTTAAGTTGTAATAATAGCTTTCGATTGTCCGTTCCGCGTAATGGATAAACCTTAAATGTTCAAAAAACTTATCAAGATATTTCATCTTTGATGCCTCCTTAAAAATGGGTAATAAAATATGTGTTATGCTTAAAATTGGTGTTCAACTGTTCAAGTCTATCTAATTATATGAATTATAAACATTAAAATTGATACGGCTTGAATGTTCAGGTGTGTTCAACCTGTTCAGGTTACGATGCTTTTATTCTTTCCTCTAGTTGAGTTGGAGTGAGTATAGTATTAAGAAAATCAAGATCGTTATAGTTATGAGCAATCTTGTATTGTGTTGCGGTTCCGGTTTTTGTTCTGATCTCCTGCAAGTACTCATATTCTTTAAGAATGCGGATGTTGTTTCTAACTTGAGCAAAACTCCACGATGTAAACTCTCTGATATGCTTTCGTTCAAATATAACCTTGTCTTTTGGAATATTAGATTCTTGTGAGACATTGTTAATGTATTTCTTTATTAACTCTAAAAGCTCTCTTGCGGGGCGGGGCAGGTCATCAAGAGTGTTATCAAGAAGTCCGTCTTTAAGTAATTCATAGGCAATGCGATAATCATTTGTGGTGCATTCGATATATTCTATCACCTCGTTATTATCAAGCTTCATCTTTTTGGTCTTGCGTTGATACTGATGAAGAAATGCGATCACAAGAATTAGTTTCAACAACTTCTCGTTATCCCTTCTTGTTTGAAGTCTTGAGCTTGGGAAGGTTAGAAGTGTGGAATACGGATTGAATACATAAACCTTTTTTAAAAGTCTTTGAGCATAGATATGCTTCTCGCGGATCTTGTTTAGCTCCCGTTTGAGAATGTGTCCTTCAAGTGTGTATTTGACTCTTTGATTGTGATGAATGAGCTTTGTCTACTCCTCTGACTCATCAATTGCTATGACAAAACAGCGGTTAAGGTTTTCAGGATTTATCTCACCGTTAGTCGTTGTTTCAACCATCGAGATAGGTCCGTTGACCTTGATACTAACAGTTCTGATCTGTCCTGTTACGGGGTCTTTCATGGGAATAGCTTTTGAAATAGACTTTTTAGAAATAAGCTCCCTGATCGGATAGTCGCTTGACTTTGAACCCTCCTTTTCACCGATAACGATAAACTTATGCTTTAAGTCATCGATTCCATAATAATAGAGAGCTTGAGCAGAAAGATCGCTGACACTTTCTAACTCTTCAGGGGGACAGAGTGTCTCGACAATATCGACAAGCTGACTTTTACCGGCTCCGCTTCTTGAAATGATGATCGCATGAAGGGGATTGTCAAGAAGTCTTGAACACATGATCAGATACATTAAAACCTTGTTTTTATCCTCCCTTACATAACCGAGCTTTGTAATGTCATCGATTATTTCTTCAATTAGGTTTTCATTCTGCAAGAATTTGAGTCCGATGTCCCGTTGATAGTCTGTAAGCTCAGGTTTGATCTTTTTCTTTTCGGTTTGCTTTTTCTCGATATGATTTTCGATGACCTCGATTATATGGTTTAGGTCATTCTCAAGCTGAATCTGATCGCGGATATTAAACTTATCCATTAGATTATAGATGAAATTTTGCCTGTCGCGGTTTTTGTATAATTCTATAGAATCAACAAAAACCTCTGTGTCTGTGGATGCCTTAACATTTGCCTTGAGGCGTGTTGTAGTCTCTGTGAAGTTACCGATAACCCTGTAGGAAAGGTGGGGAAGCTTAAAGACGAAACCATTTTCGATCTCTGTAATCATATCACTTGACAGTCCGTCATTCTGTTCGGCATTCTTAAAAAGGGTTTCTAAATAGGTAGCGGCATTAGGTCTATTAAGCTCTGTAAAATCAACCTGAACCCTTTTAGTTGAGATGCCGTTTTTGGTTAGCTCGAAAAATAGCCGTTCACGACCATCAAAACAGAATGTAGCCCGCCTCAGATTATTCTCCTTGAAAAAGCTCACATACTTAGAATCATCATTTGTGAGAAATGTCGTGTTTGGGTAACCGGTTTGAATCATCAAAAAAGCTTCAAGCGGTGTTGTAGTAAGATAGACCTGATTATTTGTCTTTAAGAATCCTTCGTTGAAAATACCTGTTTCATTTAAAAACTGCAAACCGTTTTTACTCTGCGGATATGGACTAAAGAAAGCGATGTTTGTAACAGCCTTATTTGAATCAAAGATCGGAACTGTAATGCAGTTAATAAAGGTTTCAGTAAACTTGTCCTTAACATTTTTCAAGATACCGATATCACAGAATGCATCGATTAAGGTTTTGTTATCACCGAGAACCTCTGTAAGCGTACCGTTAGAAAATCCAATCTGAAAGTTATCAAAGATGTAGCTTTCTGTGATACCGGATTTCTTTAATAACGATAAGATCTTCTCGTTTTCTTTAATGTTGGATGAACAGAGTTCAACATACCTTTTTAAGATCTCCTGTCTGTTCATAGTAAATCCTCCTTTTCGTATATAATATATTATTGTTATGTGTAATACATATTATCTTTGAATGAGTAATATGTCAAGCAAAAAGACATAAAAAATTATTGAAAAAGTGAAGTTTTTTATGTAGTATCACTCTCTATGAATGATATTGGAAAAAACTTAAAAGAGCTGCGGGCAGCAAGCGGTCTTACACTTAGAGAGCTTGCCATGAAAGTCGGGATTTCACACAACACACTTGCAACATACGAAAGAAACTCGGTAACACCTACGATTCACTACGCCGTAAAGATATGTGAGTTTTTTAAAGTACCGGTTGAATATCTGGTCTATGGTAAAAAGGTATCAACCGACTTTAACGACGAAGGGTTATTAAAGCTATTTAAAGAAGTCGATGAGTTTGAAGAGCAGGATCGTGAGACTGTTAAAGGCGTTTTAAGAAAGTTAGTAAAGAATATACAGGAAAGACGGGAGATTGAGGGGATGGTTTAGAAAAGTAATACTTCAAAAGTATTTTACACCTTCAATAAAGACTTATATTCTACCTAAAGTCTTCCATAACAAAGTATCTATTTTGATAATAAAGAAACACATTGTAGTTTTCAATAATATTCAAGCCGATAATAGGAATATGCAGATTTGGTATAAAGTCAATCAATATATCTTTAATTAAGCCAATCTTTGGTATTAAAAACTTATTTGTGTGTCTAAACGCCTCAGTTTTACCGCCGGCAACCATAATTTCTTTTTTGTTGCCTTTATCAAGATCATGTCCGAGTATTTTTGCATAAAATCCGGGTAATGCGGACTCATCAGCTCCGGTATCTAACAGACCAAATGTTTTAATCTCTTTGCCTGTATTTTCATTTCTGATAATTATCTCAAAATATGGTCTAAATCTGTCCTTTATGCCGATCTGGGTAAAATCAAGTCTATACTGCCTCATAAAATATTTATAACACTACTGTCAGGAACATAAAGAATATGGGTTGATGAAATATTGTTTTCTTCTATCTTTTCTATCAGATCATTCTCGTTATCAGAATAAAACAATATATTTTTATGCTCGAAATCATCTAAAAGGACAAATTTGCCCTCATACTTTTCGGAATTAACCAACAAATTATCCATAAATACCTCAAAATTATAATCTACTTAATATTATCTTTATAACTTTAAAAAGTCAATTTAATTTTTAAATTGATTCTTTTATTAACACCCACCCCATAAAAGCGGACAAACACCGGAGATAAGAAATAGTCAAGGTTTTCTTGCAAAGAAACCCGATAGGGCTTGACCTTGACGATTTACTTATATCCGGTGTAGAATTTATCGATAGGTGGTATGTGCTTCTCTCTTGCTATATAAACAAACATAACAACAGCAGATTTCAAGACAAAAAAAATTGTAATAAAAACCGTAAAGAAATGCTCTCTTTCATAAAAATATGGCATCTTCCTCGATTTTTTTCAAGGAGGTGTTTTTTATGGTTACTTTTTCTATCCCCGATAAGCATTCTTTTACTGAGTTTAAGGTTGAGGCGGGGAGTGTAATGTTTGCAGGTTCCCGTTATCTTAAGATCCCGCAGGAGACTGCACGATTGATCGTAAGCGGTTTTGACCGTTTGGGGTTTTCATTCTTAACAGGGTGTGCCGCAGGGGTTGATGAGTCTTTTAGAAGTGTGTTGGCTCTTGATCAGTTTAGCGAGTCCGTGATAGTAGCCTGTGCCTTTAGGCGGAGGATGGAGAGTTTAAAGGGGCTTTTTACTCTTTTTGTTGTTCCCGAAGGTCTAGCTCCGAGAGCCGCTCTTGCCAAGCGGACACTATGGATGGTCTCAAGGTGTTCACTTCTTGTGTTGTTCCCTAGTGAGCCGTTTGGCAAGGGGTCTTTACTTGCTTTTAAGTCTGCTATCTTTCAAAACAAACCTGTCTTTGTTGTATCTGATGTGATCCCCGACTCTAATGATCTGTATAGTGTAGTAAGTTCTAACCTGTTTGGGGTTGTAAAGGGTTACTGGTGTATCCCGCCTGTTTATCGGGAAACTAAGATGTGTTATGAGGGGGCTTAAGTTATGGATGAGATGGAAGCAACAAAACTATGGGTACAAAGGGAGTTTGCAAATATCCCGACACCATTAGTCAAGCGGGCTTTTAGAGATAATTTTGAAGAGTTAGAACTATTATCAGAGAATTATCCCGAACTTGATTATCCTTGCGGCTGGGGGTGGATGTTTCATCCCGAAAACAGGCTTGATGAAGAGTGGATATTGGAGCATATACAGGAGGTTGAAGCGTGCGGTTTCCTTGTTTATGATAGTGATGAGACAGGAATACTTCTTGGTGTAGACGGATGCGGTTACGACTTCTATGAACACCACTGGCTACCATTGTATAAACGAAGAGGTCTGGAATGGCACGAAGTCTTAAAAGAAGGGGGGGGTGAGAGATGAGAATAAAATCATTAAAACGGATATGTAAAACAGGCAAGTTTAATCTTGCCTGTTTTATAGAAAAACCGGATATTAAAAAAAATTAACGGGTTGATGATTTTTATTTAAAAATGTATATTATCTAAACAGAGAGCTTAGGCGTTTTTTACTATGCATAAAATATGCCGTATTTGGCGATTTTATACCGCATAAGCACCGTTCGGATTACATATTCAATAATTATATATATTATTAACTCATTTCAATATATATCGCACAATTGCTCTTGTTTTTGTAATGACATTTTGGTTATACAGCCTTCTTTAATGTCTTTGCTCTTTAGCATACATATTATCAATGCTTGTTGCTTGCAGGAATTCCTTAACCTTCACATCCGTCTGTTGCTGTCTTCTCTGTATTGACACACCCGCCTCTTTGTAGTATTAACACTATATCACTGCATAGGCATTTGCAGGTAGCAAGGGTTTACACTATACCAGGTCGCCGGCTTTTAGTTTTTACTTTACATAAGCGTTTGCAGTTGCCGGCGGTCTGCTGATTTAATACATATGTTTAGAGGGGTACAAATATGCGAAAAGATGAGAAGGTGCAAATACGGATCTCTTCGGAGCTACTTCAATACTGTAAGGACAATATGGAAAATGTATCGCTATTCATAAGGGAGGCGATGAGGGAGAAGATAGACTCGGGGCTATTAACTGATCCATCGTTAAACTTTATAGAGATAAGGGCAAGGACACCATATATTTACTTTGCAGAGCTTCACTCGATAATTGATGGTGATACCCTGATGTTTAACTTTGATCTGGGATTCTTCACAAACAAGCGGGATCGGGTGCGGCTTATCGGGATAGATGCTCTTGAAAAGAACACAGATGCAGGGAAAAAGGCGATAGAGTTTGTACAGCAAGAATTAACAGGTGCAACGATACTGGTTGAGACCCGCAAGAAAGAGAAGTATGGGCGGTATCTCGGCTTTGTCTATTACTCAAA
This sequence comes from uncultured Spirochaetales bacterium, assembly GCA_964608985.1. Taxonomy (GTDB): domain Bacteria; phylum Spirochaetota; class GWE2-31-10; order GWE2-31-10; family CAYYKD01; genus CAYYKD01. The sequence goes on along the minus strand of CAZSQU010000042.1, from coordinate 17,022 downwards.
GGAACATAAGGAGTATCACGAAGTTATCCGGTATGGCAAACTCTTAAACGAGGAGCTGGTTAAAGCTGGTCTTGCCAATAGGGTTAGCTGGTAGAACAAAAGCCGTTAACAGGTTTTTTCCGTTCTTCACTCACGACCCCCGAAACCCACCGCCTGAGGGAGATATAGTATAAAGATGAAAATCAAATCTGACCTAAAGTGTCCAACAGTCTTAAAACCTCATCTTCTGAGTTAAAATAACCTGGGGAAAATCTGACAGAGCCGCCATTCTGAAAAGTCCCAATATGTTTATGTGTTAAAGGTGAACAATGAAGCCCTGATCTTAAGGCAAATCCTTTTGTTGATAGTTTTATTTCAACATCTTGTGGGGGTATCCCATGAATATTGAAGGATACGGTATTGCTAAATTTTTGTTGTGCGTCTCTATGAATTATAAGCTTATCAGTTTTATTTTCTAGAAGTAGGTTTGTGAGTTCACTGCATTTTTCCATGATGGATGATACGCCTATTTCTAATAGCCACTTAATTGATAGATTTAATCCTATAATTGAAAGTAGATTTAGTGAGCCCGCCTCATATCTCTCATGGCCTTCGTTCGGCATAACCTCACTTTCTGAGTTAACTCCCGTGCCACCTAATAAAAGCGGAGTGATTTCAATATTTGAGTTATTTATAAAACCAGCTATTCCTGAAGGAGCATAAAGTGATTTATGTCCGGAAAAACAGTAAAAATCTATATATCTCCAGTCTATAGAATAGTACCCTCCACATTGTGCTCCATCTATAATAGTTATGCAATCCGGGTTAAGTGATTTTATTTTTTTACATATTTCATTTATAGGTAAAATAAATCCGGTAACATTTGATTGATGAGTTATGACTAGAACATCAGGTGATGAACTTATATCGTTCATGGTAAATTTATCAAATGACAAGTACTCGATATCTGATTTATGTATTGACGCAATATGATTTACAGATCTATATACTGCATTATGCTCAAAAGGAGAGATAAGTATGGTTGAATAATTTTTGATTTCTAGTCCCTTAATTATTTGATTAAGACTAAAAGTTACAGAAGGGGTAAAGTGTATTTTGTCAGAGTGAGACTTAAAAATGGTTGAAAGTAAGTCTCTTGTTTCAGCTACAATTTCAAAAGCGGAGTTTGAAAGCCTATGGATACCTCGCCCAGGATTCACTCCAATCATTTTATATATTTCCATACATTCTTTATATACAACATCAGGTTTTGGGTATGTAGTTGCTGCATTGTCAAAGTATATTATATTTGTATTCATGTAGTTACATCTCTTTTAGAATTTGAATAATAATTTTTTTCTTTTCATTATCTGACAACGCGCCTTTATACCCCATAATTCTATTTTCGATCATAGATTTTAATTGTAATGCTACAGGGGATAATTCAACATCAACATATTCGCGCTCATATTCCTCATCGTTGATAAAAAGTTTATACTTAAATGTGTTTTTTTGTACATTGGTATCCTCAAAAATATCTTGTTTAATTTCACTAAGAGAATTTCTAAATATAGATATAGTTTGCTCGCTCCAATCATTGAGGCTTACGCCAGTTATTATTACAGCTAATTGGTTTAATAGAGAGCGATTTGATAAATCAACTAAAGTACTTTTTAGACTTAGAAAGTTATTTATTGTAGTGTTAGAATGGGAAATGTTTAGTTTCTCATCCTTTACCGATGAAAAAAAGCGAGAAAGCTCATCTTTGAAATTGATAAAAGAAATATTTGAGATATTAAAAACATTACCAAAAATATCAGCTATTTTTTCGTATAATAAATCAAAATTTTCATCAACACTATTTTTAATAAATCTTAATGAATCTTTGTAAGTGGATTTTTCTGTTAGGATACTTGGCAGAGCTTCGTTAAACATTTCTGCATCTGAAATATTTATATTTCTAATTAACTCCAAGAAAGACTTTGCATTTATGTTTAAGGATTTTGATTCTCTTGTATATCTAGGGATTGATTGATAAAATCGTATTAGAGATTGGTGAAGATGTTTGCTTGTTGTAACCTCTTTATCTGTTACGAAATCATTGAATACGGATACTATATCACTTTTCAATAGTTCAAAATCTTCAAGAATCTTATATGTCTCTATCCGATAAATATTGCTGTTATTTACAGAATCAAGAAATGTTTCAGGGGAGAAGGTGTCAATTAATATATTGTCTTTGAAAATAGCAATTGAATTAAGATAAGGTTTTAAAAGAATTGAAACTAATAAAGTTATAACCGGAGATCTTAATCCAAAAGGGGATATTTTGAGTCGCTGAATTAAATCCGTCCAGGAAACAGCTTTACTAATGAAAAGGTTAAACTGTTCGTGTATTTTTTTAAAAGACTCCGTATTAATACTTGTGATATTTGGTATATTTGAGATATATGAAAGATGGTTGAAAAGTACGGTGTTCTTATATATTAAATCTTCAGGTCCGCCACTTTTAATTAAATCCTCAGAGTAATCCTTGTGGTTTAATACAATATCTAACACACTAATTAATGCTCTCTCTTGAACTTTACTAATAGACTCTTTGTTGAAAACCTCAACATTGACAATGAAATTGTAAGGGTAAAGATAACTACATATAGTCGATACTTCTTCCTCTAACTGTTTAATTGTTTTAATGTCATTTTTAATCACGCCATCGATTATGATGGTGTTATTTTCAATTGAAAAATACTCATTAATCGAATCTCTTATCTCATCTCTGGCATTATCGATGAAAAACTTAATATCTGAGATAATATTTTGATCGTTAGAGTGTATGGTTTCATCATCGTAAATAATATTTAGCTTTTGCAATTCGATTAGTTGCTTGCTAATGCTTAGTGGAGTATTAGGTATAATAAAAATTATCTTACTTCTCTTAAAATCACTCGATAACCCTTTAAAATCAGATAATTCTTCATTATTAAATGGCAAACAAAATATAACTAAGCCATCATTTATATTGGTATCATGATCGTAGGTTGATAAAAATGACCTGAATTGATCGATTGAATAAACATTCACAGGAAAATATCGTGTCATTTTATTTTTACTATTATATTTTCGGGGGATAAAATATTTTTTAGGTATGTAGTCATTTAACAATGATGAAAGTCTAGAAGGTTTTATGAAGCTATCCGGTATTTTTGACATCTCTTCATCAAGATCAATTATTGATTTTGATATAAGCCGTAAACTTTCCTGTCGCTCTGTAATGTGTTTTTCTTTTATGAGTTTTTTTATTTTTTTTATTATGGTCTCGTTGTAGTTTTTATCATACTCTCTAAATAATGAATACGCAACTATACCCATGTCTATTTTAAAGTCCGGTAAATCAATAATCTGAAAAAGAGCAATAGTTTTTATAATTCTTATTAAATCAGGATCCGTATTTGATAGTTTTTTGATTATATTATTTGATAAATATACTAAGTTGTGCTTCCCTTGATGCCCTATATCACACATTATTAGACTTTCAAAATAATCATAAAGGATATCCGGCGTTAATAATGTGAAATCTCTGTTGTTTTTAATGAAATCAGACAGTGAATATTCATCATCGATACCTAAAAATGAAAATAGAGTCCTTTCGTTTTGTCCAAATTGAAGTGAGAGCCTTGGCAACATAAATGATGACACCGGGTGTAAAGGAAAAACTTTTTTAATCAGTTCCTCGTTTAGTTTGTCTGGAAAAATGTTAGTTAGTTGCCCCGGGTTATTCAATAAATAATCAATAGCCTCTTTATTTTGAGATATTAGATCATTGTACAGTGTGTCATTTTTATTAATAACATTATTTATAATATTTGATAGTGTGTCTGGATCAGAGCTAATATCAAAATAATTAAACCTACCTTCAATTGCCTTCCATTTCATGGACAAAGTATGATCCATCCCGGACATGTAATTACTGATAGACTTATGAGTTATGAGATTTAGATGAATCTGCTTATCAATTGGGGAGCGATCACAGTATTCGGCAATATCCTGAAGTAATGAAAAGTCAACGATAGATCGGTTTTCTACAGCTTTATTTAAAAAAAGACCAAACTCGTCATAAATAATAAAAAGACCTTTAAACCCTTTTTCATTACATAGTTTATCTGTTAAACTCTGTAATGCATTAATTGGGTTTAATTGTTTATACAAAGATAATTCAGCTCCATTAGTAATCTTTGGGTATATGGATTCGAAAAAACTCACAAAATTATGATTATTTAATTCGATATCATTTGTGTAATGTGGAAATCTTGGTTTGATTAGTTCAGAAAACTTATTATAAGCATCAGGGTATTCTGATTCCCAATTATTGATAATATTTTTGATTGAACTAAATACAGAGTCAATCTGTATTGTTTCTCTTTTTGCGACTTCCTCGATTGTTTTTAAAATCGTTGTACTTAAATCACCATGATAACCGGTAATAATAAATGGATAAAGTGTATTGTCAGTCTTAGAAAACCTGACAATAGGTTCTGATAATTCCGGATAATTGGATGTTATTTTATTGAAGAAATTATTAACAACATCACTTTTACCATGTTTTAAGATCTGTGTCAGGATTGACGAAAATAATGATTTGCCGCTACCATAAGGCCCTACCAAAACTCTCGACTTGCTTTTGTTAACTAATATGGAATTGCAAATAGATGAAAATAGCTTAACTAAGTTTGTGGTTGGAATAAATAGCTTGAATAACCGATCATTTTCAGAGTCCAAAAGAAGATTGATACTTCTACTATAGTCTTTATTGATTGAAATGACATTTTCTAATTTAATGTTATTCATAAATTTTTCCTAGAACCATTAATCTTAACTCGGACAAGTTATTATTTAATTTCAAGTAATTTAGTCCGGCAGTTTTAATAAACTTAACACCTAAATCTGAATACTCTTTAACCAGTTCACTTAACAATGGGATTATTTCAAATGATGTCAAGTGAAAAAGTTTACCAATGTTTTTATTGTCATTAACAAGTGAGGTAACTTCTATCTCATTGTTCTGATAAGTTGAGTTGTTTTCGATTAGTAGTTCGATTATTACAAATAATAATAACAGTGGATTGATGTCATTAACACCTAACCAGTTGTACTTAAACTCCTTTTCACTAATGGGAGTAATAAAGTTTAACTCGCTCAAAGGACAATATGTGCCATCTTCAGGAGTCTCCTTATTGTCTTTGTTAGAATAAACCTGAATAAAACAATTAACATCTTTTATTAAAGTATTATCTGCGATGTTATAATTTGGGTAATTTTTGATAAGCCATGTTTTGAGCCGTTTAAAAAAGTCTTCTCTTGTAAATTTCTTTGGACGGTATTCATTAAAAAAATAAAACCAAGCTGTTGCATTATCAAAAGACTGTACTAGATATTTATGCAATAAAAACAAACTAGACTTATTTTCTAAGTAAGGGTCTTTTTCTTTTAGCATTGCTCCAAAATCTGTAAGAAGCCTGCCACCAGACCTATTGTCTTTAGTGATATTTAAAACTTGAAGCCAGTACTTTAAAGAACCCACCATATTTGTACCAAGACCAAGTTTGTATTTTGCGTCATATTCCGAAAGAATTTTAGAGTAATATACGCCATCACTATCCTTATCGAAAAACTCTAAAACTTTTGGTATCCATGTTGCTTTGAATGCAAATGTTTGGTGTTTTCCAAAACTTAACTTCTCGGTAACCATACTTTTATTCTCCAGATCGAGTAACTTTTGCAACTAAACAGCCGCTGTCAAATGCTTTAATACATGCTCCACACCTTCTGCATTTTACATCATCAATTACATAATCAATATTTAAGCAATTAATAGCGTCAAATTGACACTTTTGTAAACACGCTCCACAGCCAATGCAGTTTTCAAATTTAACTAATTGAGATTTAAATAAAGAAAGTTCATTTTTTATATCTATTATACTGCTTGCCGTTGTAATAACCTTAAAGGAGTTTAGATCACTCTCAAATTCTACCACAAATCTTACAGCACCTTTGTTATTATTAATCAAAAGCTTTTTTGTTTCAAGCCACGTTCCAGAGTCAAAATATCCTAACGGTCTTAAAAACTCCATTAGACTATTATCAATGTGCCTCTTGCTAGCTTTATATCTGAATGTGTTGTTTAAATCACCACACATTTTAAAGTTAATACCAGTGTATCTAGTTTCTAGCCCTTTCCCCCCCTGTCGTCTTGCCCACATTTTATTATCAACATAGTCTTCTATTTCAGTTTTACCAGTTTTTTTAGCAAAATCAATTAAGAAATTTCGCCAGTTCTCAGCGGTCTCTGGAAAGTATATGCGGTATAAAAGATCTGACCATTGAGAATTCATCGGACAACACCAACAGCCAACACGGTTAAATCCAAGTTTGTAGGAGTCATTAAAATCTACTTTATGTTTTAACATATATAAAAAAACGTCAAAGTCTGACCAATTAAAAATAGGATGCACGGAGATTTCTCCTATTATTTTAGGCGACTCATCAATTACATTGTATTTTGATCGTCTTGCAGATTCACTTTTTCTTATCCCGATATATGCAATAAACTTTTTCTTAAAACCGGCTTGAGTTAACATATTAAACTCTTCATCTATAGGGCCTGTCTTAAAAATAGGACAGCACCATCTCATTACTCTGCTAGGCGGCCCTATCTGAGAACACATATCAAAGAAATTTTTATTAGTAGTGGTGGTTATTACTGGAATTGTTGGGTTATCTCTTTTAAATCTTTCTAAATATTTGTATGTATTTAAATCTTCGAGACTTGTGTCACCAAAAATATGGAGTATTGAATTACTCCCTTTTATTCTTCTAACTAAATGAGATACAACAGTCGAATCTTTCCCCCCTGAAAATGACACTACTTCATTGTCAATATCGCTGTACTTCTCATTAACTTTATTAAGAATGATGTCCTCTGCTTCAAAGTAAAGATTATTCAACCTCTCTGAGTTTAATTTGACAACCTCATCAAAGCACGATAAATCTTCAACTAGCGGCATTTCAGAGATTTCAGATCTTAAATCGCTCAATCGTATAGCATCCGTGAGTAATTTTTTAATTTCACTCATTCTTATAAGAATTTTACCTTTGTTTGTGAAGTAACAAGGCCTATCTGCTGATTTCCACTGAATTTCACGATAATCATCCGAATTGAGTAAATATTTAAGTAATATGCGCTCAAATTGAAAAACTGGTCTTAAATCCTTTGCAATTGTTGAGTTTTTATGATATACTTTGTTTTGTTTAGTGTTGAATAGTGGGGTCATGCTTTGTTTATGATATTTAAGTCTCCTTTGGAACTAAAATCATAAAATGTATATAACAGTTCCAAATAGAAAAGTCAATAATAAAAAGTAAGAAATTTATAAAAGAAATAAGGAATAAACTAATTTTGGACTTAAGTCAAATAAACCTCAAAATTAAATATAGATCATTTGAAGATAATATATCTGAGTCTTTCTTAATTCCTGCCTTATCCTGTAGTGAAATTTACAAAAGAGCTGTAGGGTTTTTCTCATCTAGTTCATTGATCGAGGCATCAAAAGGCATTTCAGGGTTAATCAATAACGGTGGCTTAATGCAACTAATAACATCCCCGAGATTATCAGATGAAGATATAGAAGCAATATATAAGGGATACAATGACAGGGATACGATAATAACAAAAAATATAATGTCTGAACTTAATGAAGAGTTATCAGACAATGAAAAAGATAGGCTTTCACTTTTATCAGTCCTAATATCTAATAAAAAATTAGATATTAAAATAGCAATAACTGAAAAAATGAATACAATAGGAATGTATCATGAAAAGATAGGAATAATTAAAGATTCTAAAAAAAACACCATAGCATTTACAGGGTCATTAAATGAATCGCATAACTCATTTATTAATAATTTTGAATCTATTGATGTATTTTGCTCATGGAGAGAAGAGGACAAAGAAAGAGTTATAGAAAAGAATCGCGATTTTGATAATTTATGGAATAATACTACAAAGGGAGCAATTGTATTCAATATTCCAGATATAGCGATCGAAAAAATTAAATCATTCAAACCTTGTAAACCATATGACGAAATTGACAAAACAATCATATTACAGGATAAAAACAATTTATCTTATATGCCACAAATTAATAACAGTATTAAATTGTTTGACTATCAAGAAAAAGCAATACAATCTTGGGAAGACAATAACTATCTTGGAATATACGACATGGCTACTGGTACAGGGAAAACAATTACGGCCCTTGCATCTATTGCACGTATATGTGACAAATTAAAAAACAAATTATTTGTCGTAATATTATGTCCATATCAACATTTAGTTGAGCAATGGTTAGAGGACTTGATAAACTTTAATATTAAACCGATCGTAGGATACTCAAGATCATCTCAAAAAGATTGGAAAGATAGACTAAGAAATGCAATATTAGATCAAAATCTAAAAGTAAAAAACAGTTCTTTTGTATGTTTTATTTCTACAAATGCTACATTCCAAGGCAAGTATGTACAAGACTCTATTATGAAAATCAAGTCTGATATATTAATCGTTGTGGATGAAGCTCATAATGTAGGATCTGAAAGATTGAGAAAATTTTTAAGTATTATATATAAATATAGACTTGGTTTATCAGCAACAATAGAAAGACACAATGATGATGAAGGTACGGAAAGCATATTAGATTTCTTTGGAAAAAGATGTATTCAGTATGATATAGATAAAGCAATAAGTGAAAACAAGTTAGCTAAATATAAATACTATCCTATCGTAATAAACCTCACCGATCAAGAATTAGAGAAATACACAAATCTAACAAATGAGATATCTAAATGTGTTATTTACAATAATAAAAAGAAATTTTTAAGTAAAAAAGGGGAAATGCTAGCATTAGAGAGGGCAAGGCTTATTGCAGGAGCTAGAAATAAAATTTTGAAATTAGAGGAATATATAAAACCTTATAAAAATAAATCTCATATACTCGTATATTGTGGAACATCAAAACTTACAGAAGATGAAGACGATATATATGACGACTCACCTGATGAAATAAGACAAATCGATTTAGTCACCGATTTACTTGGGAATAAACTTGGAATGAAGGTTGCACAATTTACGTCAAAAGAAGATATACTTAGAAGACAGATAATAAAAGATGAGTTCACTAAAGGGACTGATCTTCAGGCATTAATTGCCATAAAATGCTTGGATGAAGGTGTTAATATTCCATTAATTAAGACTGCTTTTATCTTGGCAAGTACAACAAACCCAAAAGAGTATATACAAAGAAGAGGGAGAGTGCTTAGGTTGGCCCCTGGAAAAGAATTTGCTGAAATATATGACTTTATTACAATAACAAGACCACTAAACTCTGTTCAATCCCAAATCCTAGAAAAAATAAGGAGTGAATCTAAGCTTGTTAAAAATGAACTTGCAAGAGCAGGAGAATTTGCTCGAACATCTATGAATAGGGCAGAGGCTGAAGTAATTATTGATAATATTAAAAAAACTTATTTAATAGATCAAATGTATTTTAAGGAGGATTATTTTGATTAATAATGGAATTGAGATCGATGAAGAAAAAGTGTCTGGCTTACTAAAAAAATTAATAATTCTTGAAAAGAAAAATGTAAAAACTAAACAATGGAATGATTCAGAGATGGTTAAACAAATAATATGTATGATTGAGGAAGAGGTAAAATGCTATTAAAATCTATTCACTTAAAGAACTTTAGACAATTTAAAGGCAATCAAAATGTTGAATTCAGTTTAGATCAAAATAAAAATGTTTCTATTATCATGGGGGAAAACGGATCAGGCAAAACAACGCTAGCCCAGGCATTTACATGGTGTTTATATGGTGATACAGATTTTGAAGACAAAAATGTAATAAATAAGATAGCCGTTCAAGATATGGATAAAGAATTAGAAGTCAATGTGGGTCTTTATTTGGATCACAATAACACTGAATATAAAATCGAAAGAAGTCAGACTTATATAAAAGATAGAAATGGAAAAGAAACTAAACCATCAAGTTCAGACTGGAAAATAAATTTTAAAGATGGTGATGGTCAATGGCAACATATTAAACCATCAGAAAGAGATTTCAGACTAAAAGAAATATTGCCAAAAGAATTATCAAAATATTTTTTCTTTGATGGTGAGAGAATAGGAAATATGAGCAAGGAAATCAGGAAAGGTAAAAGTAAAGAATTCGCTCAAGCTGTAAGAAATCTGCTTGGATTAAGTGCATTTATAGCTGCTCTTGATCACTTAAAAGGAAGAGGAATTAATTCGGTTATAAAGCATTATGAAAAATGCTACAGCTCTAATACAGACAAAGAAATCGCGGTTTTAACAAATGAAGTAAATAAATTTACAAATGAGATAGAAAAGATTGATACACGATTAGAAGAAATAGAGAATGATAATGAAATAGCAAAAGAACAATGCTCAATACTTAATATACGAATACAACAAAACAAGGAAAGCGAAAAGATTGCTGAAGAGAGGGATAAACAAACCGAAAAATTAAAAAGATATCAAGCTGTAGAACTCTCACAGAAAAATAATATTATAAAAAGATTTAATAATGAATCTCTGTCATTTTTTATGAAAAAAATGATTAAAGATGCACTAACAATGCTTTCTGAGAATGAAAAGATAGATAAGGGGATCCCCGACATACATGCAAGAACTATAGACTTTTTAATTAAACGGGGAAGATGTATCTGTGGAGAAGAAATAACAATTAACAATGATAGATACAAAGAACTCCATAAAGTTCTTGATTATATACCGCCTCAATCTATAGGTACACTAATAGCGCAGTTTGTGAAAGAGTGTGAAATCCGAAGTAAAAGTAGTGATTCGTTTTATGAAAATATATCAAGTGATATGACAATTTTGAGAGACTATCAAAAGAATATTGGTGATACAAGTTATGAAATCGACTTAATGACAAATAAACTACTCAATATGACTAGCGTAAAACAAGATCAAATTGATCTATTAAAGTATGAAAAAATATTACAAGACAACAGAGAAGAAGAAAAACAACTTATAGAAAAAAAGGGGGCTATAAAAAAAGAAAAAGATGAAAAAGAAAGGCAGAGGCAAGAACATAGTCTTAAAGATGAAAATAATAAAAAGATTGAGATTTATAAATGTTACGCTGAACAAATGTATGAAAGACTCAATGAACTATACAAACAAAAAGAACTTGAGACAAAAGATAAACTACAAGAAAATGTGAATAAAATCTTTAAACAAATCTATGATGGTGGTTTTTCTCTTTCTTTAGATGATAAATATAATATTCAAATAATCGCCGACGGATTTCATGATACAGAAAATGAGATAGAGACTTCTACAGCACAAAGTAATTCAATAATATTTGCTTTTATATCCGGTGTTATTAAAATGGCAAAAGAAAACAACAGTAATAACGAAGGAATAAAAGAATCTGAGCCATACCCATTAGTAATGGATGCCCCTCTATCATCATTTGATAAAACAAGAATTAAGACTGTTTGTGATGTTATACCAAAAATCGCAGAACAGGTAATTATTTTTATTAAAGACACAGACGGAGAGATCGCTGAAAACAATATGTTAGATAGAATAGGCAAAAGATACTATTTTGACAAAAAAAATGAATTTGAAACTTACATAGTGGAGAAATAAACATGTTTGATAAAGAATACACATTTAAAGGAATTCATGCGGAGAAGGTAAAAAAATTAACATCTAAGTTTAATGATGACATAAGCAGTCTGTTTAGCCGAAACATGGATGTTTATATTTTAGCCCCTATAATAGGATTTTTATACCAGAAAAAATCTCAATTAGATCAAGGAAATGAAACAACAAAAATATTTGTTGATGTGATGATTAAAGAACAATCAACTCTTAAATTTATATATAATCTAATCATATTGCTTGATGAGAAGCATGAGAAAGAATTTGAAAAGAGGTGTGATAAAGCATTCAGAAATTTTGGCACTCAACAATCTAAAAAAGATGAGGAGCTGTTTGAAGAGTATGTAAGAGGTGGAGTAGAAATACTATACGAAAAACTTCTTGGGGATATCACTAATATCGATAGTTACTTAATAAATTTATATGAATTGATTGATGAGATAAACACTAGATACAATGATAAAATAACAATGGATAGTCTAATTGATTTGTGTAAATTAGCATCTGATTAAAAAGTATACAATTAAAGCTCGGAGCATATATCCTGAATAAAGACGAATTTTGCAACCACATTATTTATATATATAACTCTGATGGCTTTATAACAGAAAAATTTTTATTTGATGAAATATCAAAATACAACTTTCAATTAGATCAGATTGATATAATTTGTGATATATTAATATCTAAAGGTGTTATAATCACATCGGATTTGGTTGATCAATCTCAAATAAAACAAACAAGATGGAAGAAAACCGAAAAAAACAACAAAAGTATTCTTGTTAAAATATATAAAAGGTATGGAGAGCTAAGACCATTATTAAAATATGTTATAAATATTAATCAATCTGAAAAACTAGAATGGAAGGTCTTAATAGAAAAACTTGACCATGACAACGAGTATGTTAAAAACCGTCTAATTGACTTATTTTTGTCTAATTCAATTAACATGGCTTACAAGTACGCGAAAAAATACAACCTTGATCTACCGGATACAATACAAACAGCTATAGAGGGACTTGTTAAAGCGATCAATGATTACGACAAAACTAAGAATGTAGTTTTTTTATCATATATTTCGAGAGCAACAATTCATCATTTAATGAAAAATATTTATTTCCCTAAAAATTCTCTATATTACCCAACCGGATTAAAAAAAGAGATAATGTTGATACAAAGACTTCTTAGAGAATTTAACTGTGAATTATGTAGTTTAGATAACTCTTGCTCAAAACACACAAGAACAGAAGTAAGATGCAGCAAATTTTCAATTGAAAAAATTACTAAACTAGTTAAATCTGCATATAAGATTTTATACTTAGATGAGGTAGATGACATTGATAATTATTTGATATCGTGTGAGTTAAGCAATAATCAATATATGATTTTAGAACAAAAAGAATTAGGTACAATTCTATCTCAAATAATTGACACTTTGTCAGAAAAACAACAAACTATTATTAATAAAAGATATGGGTTGATAAAATATGAAAAAAGCACCTTAGAGGGAATTGCTAAAGAATTAAATGTAACTCGAGAAAACATCAGGCAAATAGAAAAAAAAGCAATAAAAATTATCGCTCAGAAACTTAGAGAGATTTATTATATATAGAAGTTGTCACTAAAAAATCAAATAAAATACATTAACACAAAATTGGGTGAAATGTGATCTTCTTCTTTCATCTCCATCCCTCAGGCGGTGGGTTTCGGAGGTCGGGAGTGAAGAGCGGAAAAGACCTGCTACAGGCTTCTATTCTACCAGCTAACCCTATTGGATAATCCCGCTTTGACCAGCTCCTCATTTAAGAGTTTGCCGTGTCGGATAACTTCGTGATATTCTTTATGTTCCTTTGAGTAATACACAAAGCCGAGATACCGCCCATATTTCTCTTTCTTGCGGGTCTCAACCAGTATCGTTGCATCTGTTAATTCTTGCTGTACAAACTCTATCGCCTTTTTCCCTGCATCTGTGTTTCTTTCTGGAGCATCTATCCCTATTAGCCGCACCCGATCCCGTTTATTTGTGAAGAATCCCAGATCAAAGTTAAATAGAAGTGTGTCCCCGTCAACTATTGAGTGTAACTCTGCATAGTAAATGTATGGTGTCCTTGCTCTGATCTCTATAAAGTTTAACGAAGGATCTGTTAATAACCCCGAGTCTATCTTCTCTCTCATCGCCTCCCTTATGAATAGCGAGACATTTTCCATATTGTCCTTACAGTATTGAAGTAGCTCCGAAGAGATCCGTATTTGCACCTTCTCATCTTTTCGCATATTTGTACCCCTCTAAACATATGTATTAAATCAGCAGACCGCCGGCAACTGCAAACGCTTATGTAAAGTAAAAACTAAAAGCCGGCGACCTGGTATAGTGTAAACCCTTGCTACCTGCAAATGCCTATGCAGTGATATAGTGTTAATACTACAAAGAGGCGGGTGTGTCAATACAGAGAAGACAGCAACAGGCGGATGTGGTGGTTAAGGAATTCCTGCAAGCAACAAGCATTGATAATATGTAAGCTAAAGAGCAAAGACATTAAAGAAGGCTATATAACCAAAATGTCATTACAATAACAAGAGACATTAAATGATATGGATCGATATGTGTTAATATTATATCTAATTATTGATATTGTAATCCGAACGTCCTGCTGACATATGACATTGACGAATAAATTATAGCAAATCTACTTTATCTTATCCAAATAATCAATAATAAAAGAGTAAAAGTTGTCGTCAATGTGGTCAAGTGAGAGTTGTATTCTTCTGAAATATTCAAAACAACTCGAACGCCGACCTGAAGCGCTCGAAAGGGCGCGAAACTTATGTCAGCTGTTATGTGAAGGATTTGCCGCTCTTCTCTTATATCTTAAACACTCTCCGATCTTTTCTTATTTCTCAAACCTTCTTCCACTTCTTACTTCTTTCCTCTCAGCGGCAAATCTTTTACATAACGTCCGACAGTATATGACGGCCGGTACTCCGGCTGTCCCCGAAGGGCGAAACGACCGACAGGGAGTGCAGATATACTGTCTGTTAGGTGCTGACCGCCCGTCTTTATCTTATTCCGATATATAATTCTTTTCCTATAGCTGATGCAAATTTTTCTAAAGTAGATAATGTGATGTTGTCTGCATGATTCTCAATTCTACTAATAACACTTTTTGTAGTGTGAATTTTATCCGCAATATCTTCTTGAGTAAAACCAGCATTTATTCGTTCGTGTTTTAACAATACTCCAATTTTAAAGTCTTTATATCCACTCCAAAAATCATGTATTTTTTCTGTATCAAAATTTAGTCGTTTGTTTATGTAATTTTCAATATCCATTATTTTTGTCTCCTTAAATAATCTTTCATATATTTTTCAGCCATTAAAATTTCTTCTTTAGGTGTTTTCTGTGTCTTTTTTTGAAATCCATTTGTGAGAACGATTAAATTTCCTGTGTGGAAAAAACATAAAATTCTATAAATATTTCCACTAAAAATAATTCTACATTCCCAAATTTCATTAGTAGATACCAGTTTTTTTAAATAATTTTTTGGTACAAAATCGACTTCAGATATCAATTTTAGCACCCAAGTAATTTTTTGAACCACTTTTTCTGACAAATTATCTAAAAATTCTTTTACTGGTATTTGACCATTTTCCGTTTCATAAAATACAATCTTTTTCATTAAATGATGTTAGCATTAATGCGAATAAATATCAATATAATTATTTTCTTTGGGCGGTTTGCACCTAACGTCCGACAGTATATGACGGCCGGTACTCCGGCTGTCCCCGAAGGGCGAAACGACCGACAGGGAGTCCAGATATACTGTCTGTTGTCAGAAGTTTTGGGGCAGATTATTTAAGAAAACTAATAATTGTTCTTTAAATATCTTTTCCCTTCTTTCATAATTTTTAATATCAAAATCAAATATTTTAAAAACTTCATTTATATTCTTTTTATAATCATTTGGTAAATTAGTCAAATTAAAACTAAAATATAAATCTCTGTCTTCCGCAGGTGAATAAAATCCATTTTTATAAAACAAACATTTAATATAACATTCAACAGCCTTGTTTAAATTTGAATGTAGTTGAATTACTGCATTTCGTTTTTTCCAACGATCAACCTTATATTCACTCAATAAATAATGAATGTAGTCATTTGTTTTTTTCAGATTATCTATAATTTCAGTTTCTTTTATTTTAATTATCTGATTTTGTAATATTTTACTATATTCATTATTTTTATCTAAAATTATTTTTGACTCTAACAATGCATATTTTTTAGCTTCTGACAAATTTCTGAAGTTGTTTAATTTTTCATTATCGTAAAAAACAAATTGAAAATAGTTCTCATTTACCCTTATTAAATATTCAGGTCTTAGTTCTTCCATTTTTCCTAAATATTTTTCTTTATCAAAAGTTAAAATATCATCAACAATTAAAGTTAAATCAATTGCTCCCCCAAATTTCCCTGGCATAAAAGTTCCACGCGCGACACTCCCTGACAAAAGAACACTTTTAATTTCCTCTACATTTGATAATTTAGTTCTAATAAATTCTTCTGTTATTTCAATTTGGTTTTGAATGAATATTTTCTGTTTTTCTCTAACTTCTTCTATCTCCAACATTCTCTGCCCCAAAATTTCTGACAACGTCCTGCGAGAATGTGATGTTTTTTCTTTGCCGATAAAGCGAGCGCAGCGAAAGCAGGCAAAGAAAAAATATCCCCGAAGGGCGTAACGACCGTCAGGGAGTGAAGACATACTCGCTGTTGTCGGATGTTTCTGGGGCGTATCAAATATAAACCCATCCAAATACAAAATGTAACAATCCCCACAAAGGTATCCATATTATACTATTAATTAGTATTTCAATCACTGATTTAATGATGTGAAATAATAACTTTTTATTTTTAAATAAGAATAAATCAATAATATAAGAAATTATCGGAATAAATAAATATGCTAATGGAGCACCAATCCATCTTGCAGGTGGTAAATCACAACAACCATATTCATATTGATAAACGATTAATACATAAAAAAATATTATTGGTATTGTAAAAAAAATAGTAGATAAAATCTTATTTTTTAATTTAATATTTAAAAATAATTTGATAATATATAAAAGAATTAATATAAATGTATAAATAATAAAATTATTCATTTAATTATACCACCTTAGCCCCCAGAAATTTCCGACAACGTCAGGTTTATACGCAGTTGACCGCATTAAACCAACAATCTATTTATACAACAAAATAAAACCAAAATCAATAAGAA
>CAZSQU010000041.1:0-26619 GCA_964608985.1 uncultured Spirochaetales bacterium | reverse complement strand
TATGCTTTAAAAACATGACGATAAATTTTTAAATTACCCAAAAAATTAATTCGCCATTAAACAATTTGCCAAATATTTAATTTTCTTGTATAGTCAAGCTCTATGAAAAGTAAATTTCTAATAATTATCCTCATTTTTTCAGCAAGATTATACGGAGATCAGATTATTAATATCGATCAGTCTATTTCAAACAGATATCTACGGTCGTTTTTTTTTCCGGCGGATGAGGCAACCTTAAAAGAAAAGGCTTTGATCAGACATATAGAGGAATTCTGCAGTAAAAATGGGATAACTTATCGCGTCTTCCCTATAAACGGAACCGGTTTTGTTACTGAAAGTGTTAATATTGAAATGAATTTTACCGGATCAGTCGTAGAGGGAAGGGAGGTTGTTGTTGTAACGCATCTCAACCCGTCTATTGTAAACGGCAGCTATGCAGACAATTCCTTATCTATATCATCGGCACTCAATCTTGCTTTAAGATTAAAACAGAACAAAATTAGGATGAATGTTAAGATTGTTTTTGCCGGATGCGGAGGGGATCAAGAGAGATCGTTCAATGGTATCCGTGAGTATTTAAAACAATCAGATAATAAAAGCCGTATAATTCTTTATCTGAATCTTTTGAATAACGGCGCACCGGTAATTATCGGCGGATCACACAGATCGAGACCGTTAAGTCCCGATTTTATAGACATTTATAAAAAGACAGATAAGATGGGGTTAAATTTTGAGCTTGATTCCGCCCGTAATGAGCGTATTCTCTTTGGTCTATATGAAACGGGTTTATTTGATGATCTGTTTGGAGGATATCATCTTGTATCTTTTGAAAGTCTTTACAATTATAATTATGGTCAGGAAAGTGTCATAAAAGACGAAGAGCTTAATCAGTCAGAATATCTATATCAATGGTTGGTCGGCATAAAAGAAATCAATAGAGATATAGCCGATGACAATAACTATCTATATTATAATATTGCCGGTTTTATAATTCTCGTCAGAGAAGCACAGCTATTGATAATTTTATCGATACTTGTTTTAGTTTTACTTATTTATGGTTTTTTTAAAAAAACACCCCTGATGAATAATAAGCATTTTTATTATAGGGTTATACCGTCGCTGGTTATTATCTATCTAATGTCTTATCTTTTTGGATTTATTTTTTACGGTTCAATTTCAATTTTTGAATATTTTGCAGGAATTGAAAAACTTAGTCTTTCTGCGCCTTTTATTTACTGTCTTGCTACTTTTTTTTGTTCATTTTTGTCACTAGGTATATTTTTTGATATATTTTTTAAAAAAAATAATCTGATCAGTCATCGTTATTACGCCTATTCCGCCGTGTTTTTTTCCTTTTTTTTGTTTATAATAACTATGTTTATTAATATTACATTATCAATAATATATCTTATTATCTGTTTTGCATTGTTGATTGTCCGGATGATAAAAAAAAGACTTTACCGGATTTTAATACTATTTGCCGGTTTTACACCGCTGATATATGAGGTTTTTGTTCTAACATCATTTAATATTTATGACAAAACAATTGAAATTATTTCAAACCCGGTTATATCGAATTTTTATATTATCACAGTTACTTTTCCATTATATTTGATATTTATCTTTTATAAGCATTTGTTTGTATCAAGAAATAGAAAGCGAGCAATAATTCAGAAGGGGATTTCAATCCTGTTAATAACTATTGTTTCAGTTTTGATTCTCTATATGAACTATTTAACGATGTTTAGGGATGTAAAAAACATCACAACTCAATATGTCAATAACAGGATAACTGGAAAAGAGAGTCTTAAAATTATCTCAAATTATCCCGGTATCAGGATAAGAATTAAGGATAATAACAACATAAGTGAATCTTATGTCCCTGATAATGAGTTAAGTATTGATCTTGACACTGATGCAAATCCTTTAAATATTAGTTACTCAAGTAAGAGAGTCGGATTATATCAGCGAGTGCAATTAGAACTATCCTCTGTAGCATTACCGGAATATGTTGATATCTATATAATCGGTGATAATATTATCAATCCTATTGAATCCGATTTGATATATGATAATGTTGATTATATTGAAGGTTATGAACTACCCGAAGAAGAAAAAGCTATACATTTAATAAATCCGAGGAATCCGCCGACTACACAAGAGATTGAATTAACTTTATTTACCGACATAGAATATCGTTTTATCGTTGTTGCAAAATATATGTCTGTTCCGGGTATCTATGAGATAATTAAACCAAGTGATGTGGGAGTTATAGACTATTATACCTTTATTGATAGTATAATCATTCCAAAATAAATTTGCACCCCAATAAAAGGGTGCAATCTTAAATTTTGGGTAAACCGGAATAATATTTATTCAGGTTTCTTCAAAAAAACTATAATTGAGAAAATGCCGCAGGCATTTTTACATCTTTATTTAGTTCATAAGCGAAATTTATTGGGTAATTTTATTAAGTTGATAGTTTAATAAAGTATAAAAGAAACGAGCGGAAACGCCTTAGGAGTCCTCGAATACAGCGTTTTCGAGCGTTTGCTTTTATCCTTTAAAAACATTAACGATAGATTTATTAAATTACCCAAAAAATAAATTCGCACACCAATAAAAGGAAATATAAAAAATATATTTACTCAAATCTCTAAATTGTATATTATGTATTTGTCTTTATTTAATGCTGATGGAGATTAATCCTTGAAAAGAACCATTCTTGTAGTGATATTTGCAGTGTTTGTTTTAATAATTTTTTCATGCACTAAGAATGACCGTGATACACTTAGAGTTTTATGTATCGAACACGGATTTGATGATGTGGATATTGTGTTGTTTGAAGCGATTTTTAAGGATTATACAACCATCAGAGGTAAAAAGCTTAGATTTGATCTTGTTTTTGATAAAAACAATCATAATAATTCATTAAATTATGATTTTTATGATTTTGTTGTCTCCAGTGATCAAATGTCAGTATCGACATTACCGCCGTTCAAACTTCTCTCTGACGGGGTATATTTTATCGCGAGGTCTGAGGTGGCAGGCGGATTTAATTATCCCGACTCATTTATGACATTAAGAACGGGGGTTTTGTATAACTCAGATGAGCTTGTTTATATTACAGATCAGTTGAATGCCGGAACACAAGCACGGGTTTATTACGAGTCATCTGTTATGCTTAGGGATTATCGTTTAAATCTTCTTGATATAATTGCTTTAGATAGGAATTATTATTTTAACAATTATGTGAGAATAGGCGGCGAGGTGTTGTTTTATGTAGATACTGATAAGTATTCGTTAGTATATTCAAATAAACGGGCTTTATTAGAGGATTTTAAGAGTTATACAACTGATATATCCCCGTTTAATAAGAACTACTGGTTTGAGTACTTTAATTCCCATAAAAGATGGAGTTTTACGATTGGAATGATGATTAGCCGGCTTAAATTAAGTATTGATAGGTTGATCGGCAGAGATCCGGAGAAAATATAATGGGAGTTAGATCGGAGAAAAGGGTTGTTTTTACCGGCGGCGGTTCCGGCGGGCATACTATGCCTGCATTGGCTGTTGCCAAAGAATTTATCAATAAATTGAGTTTGTTTTATATTGGATCAAAGAACGGAATCGAAAACTCAATAATTAAAACGCAATTAAGAGGGATACCCTATTATCCGATCTCTACGGGTAAGCTCAGAAGATATATTTCATTTAAGAATTTCATAGATATTTTCAAAGTGTTTTTGGGTATAGTAGAGTCATTTTTCATTTTGATTAGGATTAAACCCGATCTTATTTTTAGTACAGGCGGTTTTGTTTCTGTCCCGCCTGTTATTGCCGCAAGGATTTTGAGAATAAAAATTATAATACACGAGCAGACCATTGATGCCGGTCTTGCAAATAAGATATCAGCAAAATTTGCCGATAGAATACTTTTAACATTTGAAGAGAGCAGAAAGCACTTCGATTCTTCAAAAACATTTGTTACCGGCATCCCTTTAAGAAAAGAGATATTCGGATGTTCAAAACGGGACTCAATAAGTTATTTTGGGTTTAACAATGATCCTGTGATCTTCATTACAGGCGGCGGTCTTGGATGCGCAATAATTAATGAAGCTGTAATCCAATCTGCCGAAGAGCTATTGTCAAGGTTTAATCTCATTGTCCAGACCGGAAATTCGGCAGATGGTGGGGATTATAAACGGATGGTTGAACTTAAGAACACATTATCACCGGAACTCAATAAAAAAATTAGGGTTTATAATTTTATAACTGATGATTTAAACCTCGTTTACGGTGCGGCCGATCTTGCTGTCGGAAGAAGTGGTGCCGGAACAGTTAATGAACTTGCGGCTTTGAGAATCCCTGCTGTGTATATACCGCTTGCAATAGCAACAGGAAACGAACAATTTAAGAATGCTGATGCAGTCAAGAAATTAGGCGGTGCAATAATAATTGAAGAAGATAAATTTACGCCGGTATTATTGAGGGACACTATAGAGTCGGTTGTTTTTACCGATAAGTTATCTGAGATGAAACAATCAATGGAAAGGGTTTTTAACAATAACGGTTTGGAAGCCGTTGTTCAACATATTAAAGAAATAATCGGAGAATAACATGGGAAGGTTGAAATTAGTTGAGCAGCCTGTTTATAAGTTTAGTTATGATTATACGGTAAAAGTGAGGGATATAAACTATGGTAATCATTTAGGCAATGATGCTTTGGTTGGGGTGCTGCATGAGGCAAGGATAGATATGCTTCATTCATTGGGGTGTTCGGAGCTTAATCTCGGAGACAACGAAACGGGGCTTATAATGGGTGATCTTGTAATAAACTTTATGAAAGAGTCATTTATGCATGATGAACTGATAGTTTATACACAGGTAGATGATTTGAAGAATTCGAGTTTTCGTGTTTATTATAAGGTAGTAAGATGCCCCGATACTATAGCTCTTGCAGAAACCGGACTTGTCGCAGTTAATTATAACGAAAAAGGGATCGGCTCGATTCCCGACTTCTTCATTAAACAGCTTAATAATATCTAACGGGAGACTATTTTGGAAATAATCAAATCAATAATTATTGCGATTGTGCAGGGGATTGCAGAGTTTGTACCGATATCATCATCGGGTCATATTATTCTTTTAAAAACACTTCTTGGTTTTGATGTAGATCAGGGGTATGATATACTTCTTCACATGGGTACACTTGTTGCAGTATTTATTGTATTTAGAAGGGAGATTCTTGAACTTATAACGGGATTATTCAAACACAAAATACATTCTTCACTTTACAATAGAGAGATAAGCCGACTCGAAACCATGAAAATCTGGGGGCTTTATATAGTCGCAACAATACCCGGCGGATTAGCAGGTCTTTTTATTAAAGGTTATTTTGATAAGACGCCGTCAGAAATGGGGTGGATATATTTTGTTATAATCGGTGCAGGGTTTCTTATTACGGGTTTAATGCTTGTTTTTTCCGGATTATTTTCTAAAACAGGCACAAGAAACATACTGAACTTAGGTGTTTTAAGGGCAATAATAATCGGATGTTTTCAAGGATTCGGGGTATTGCCCGGTGTTTCAAGATCAGGTTCAACTATATCCGGAGCTCTTTTTACAGGTATGGATAGGGAGGAAGCAGGCAGATTCTCATTTGTTTTGAGTATTCCGATCATACTTGCTTCATTCTTACTGGATCTATATGATTCAATAAAAATCGGAGCGTTTAGGTTTGATTTCAAAACCTTTACTATATACGGGGTTGGTTTTGTAACTGCATTTTTAGTCGGGTATTTTTCTTTGAAAATCCTTTTGAAATTTATTAAGAAAGGGAAACTATGGGTATTCTCTTTGTATCTTTTAATACCTGCAATTACTTCTTTCGTTATTGCAATTCTTAAGTCGGGCAGGTGATAATGGATTTGAATAAAGCAGTAAAGATCATTGGTTTTTTTTTGATATCCGCTATTCTTGTACTGCTATGTTTCTGGTGTGACGCCAAGTTTTGGGGTGCAGTTTTTCCGAGCGGGATTTCATTGTTATTGATAAACCCTATTATCCGTTTCGCAGGAGAATATACACCTGTTTATCTATTGATAATTCTCATTGGCATTGGTATTCTATTAACAGAAATAAAAAACTTTGATAAAGTGTTTATTTCGATCGGTTTATTAATAATTTTATTTTTTTCTCCCGTTCTTATTGAGTTTTATGGTTTTATTGATCTTTCCGGAGGCGAATACGGAAGGTTGGTATTTGCAAAAATCAGCGGATTTCCTGTATTATTTCAGGTAATACTCTTATTTTTCGCTTTTTTGACAGCTTTTTTATCGCTATTATTTCCCTATCGTAAGAGTATTGCAATCGCAGTCTATTCTATATTCAGTGGATTTGTTCAGCATCAGGATAAAACAGATACAAAGAGAAGAGGTATAAAACCACAGGTCACAGGTACAAGGTCGCCTGTTATCAATAAAGCCGGAGATTCTCCCGTTAAAGCGGTTAAGTCGGATATCAGACAGAAAACTCCATGGTTGACTAAGGTGATCTATGATGAACGGAAACGGGTTGAGATACCCATTGCATCAAATAACAGAATTAGAAAATTCAGTCTGAATTCGAGCAGCGATGATACTGATTATTATGATGAAGTAAAAACATTTAGTGAGAAAGATTCCTCGAATAATAACTCAATTATAAGCTCAAGTAATCAAAGTGCCGGTTATAATTCAAATATCAGCGTAAATAACAATGATCAACAGCTTAAAATTGAGGAGTATTTTGAGAAAACCAAACTGCTCTGGGACACAATGAAGAAGAAAGATGGAATTGAGGAAAGTACAGATATTATTGAGGCAGAGTTTGTTTATGATGAGGATGATGCTGAGGATTTTGAGTTAATTGAGTCGGAAGTTATCCAACAGGAAGATAGTTACATTGATGAGGCGGAGTCTGATTCGGTTATCGAAGATGAGATAGTTGAAAGTGATACAGAAGAAAGTGTTGATATCACCGACATTACCGAAAACGCCGGTACTGCTCCCTCCAAGTCGATACTTCAGGACAACAAAAACTATTCATACGAGGAATTTAAAGCTGAGGAGAATGAGTCTGCTTTAATCCTTGAGAATACATTGCAAGAATTTGATATAAAAGCTGAGGTTACAGAAATAATACATGGGCCTGTTGTAACACTTTTTAAACTTAATCCTGCACCGGGGATTAAACTCTCGCGTATTGAGAATCTATCTAACAACCTTGCTCTTAGACTCGGTGCAAAATCGATAAGGATTATAGCGCCGATACCCGGTGAAAAAAGCGTTGGCGTTGAGATACCTAACAGGTTAAGAGAGGTCGTCGGTTTTAGAGAGATTGTTGATAGTGAGAATTTTACTAACTCCAAATTCCACATTCCGGTAGGCCTCGGCAAGGATATTTACGGCAAAATAATAATAATTGATGTTTACAAGATGCCGCATATTCTTATAGCCGGCGCTACGGGTTCAGGAAAATCTGTTTGTGTTAATGTTTTTATTTCAAGCATTCTTTTTTCATGTAGTCCCGATAAGGTCAAACTTCTCTTGATAGACCCAAAGATAGTTGAACTCAAGCCGTATAATGATATCCCGCATCTTCTGACACCGGTTATAACCGACTCAAAAAAAGCTATAAATGCTCTGAAATATCTCGTTTATGAGATGGAAAGGCGATATTCCGTTCTTGATACACTTGGTGCAAGAGATATTGTAGAATACAATCATAATGTATCGAAAAGGTCCGAAGTACATGAGAAGCTGCCTTTTATTGTTGCTGTTGTAGATGAATTTGCAGACCTGATCTCGGTTGCCGGTAAAGAGGCAGAAGGGCTTTTTGCAAGATTAACGGCAAAAGCAAGGGCGGTAGGAATACATATGTTACTTGCGACTCAACGGCCGTCTATTGATGTAATAACCGGTCTGATAAAGGCGAATGTTCCTACGCGGATAGCTTTTCAGGTAATATCTCTTCAGGATTCGAGGATCATTCTCGACCAAAAAGGGGCCGAGAAACTGCTTGGTCAAGGTGATATGCTCTATCTAAGCCCGGCGCAGCCGTTTACGATAAGACTTCAAGGTGCGTTCCTCTCAAAAGAAGAGGTTGACAAAATCACTGATCATTGGAAATCTGTCGGGGAGCCGAATTATATCAATATAGAAGAAGAGCTTGGCATTCTTGAGAATGATTCGGATGATTCAGAAGGCGATGAAGATCTCAATGATCCTTTGTTTAAAGAGGCAATAGATATTGTATATAGAAGTCAAAAAGCTTCTGCGAGTTATCTGCAGAGAAAACTAAACATCGGCTATAATAGAGCGGCAAGAATGGTTGAAGAGATGGAGCGTATGGGGCTTGTAGGACCTCAAAGGGGATCTAAACCCCGTGAAATAATATCGAGCGGTGACGAGTTTTGAAAGATTTACCGGTAGAAATCCTTCTCTTCAAACAGATTGTCAATAACCTTCCAAGAATCTGCCTCAAAGAAATCGGGTTTCTGCTTATACCTATTGTTTTTATTTAATTTTAAGATGGGATTTTTGATCTTAATGGCAACAAGATTATGATGGTTATAAGCGCGTATGTCTGAGTTCAAATCGCCTATTCCTATACCGTTCTTTGATATAGCTGTTACAGAAGTTATCGATTGTGTTTTGTAGCTTTGCAGATGGAAAGTGCTTTGGTTTTGTCTTGAGATAATCGGCCCTTCCGGGAAGTCGTGTTTCTTGAGCCAAAGTTTGGTCATTTTTGTATGATTGATAAATCTGCCCGTCAGATAAATTATTGTGTATCTCTTAGATAGTTTGTTTAAAACTGTTGAAGCATCAGGCAGCATTTTGATACTTAACAGATTTCTTGTCAGGTATAATAAGAAATTGGTATATGACAAAGTAAAATCAATATCACAAATAATAAAAGGTTCATCGTTATACAACCTCAGAGTAGAAAGAGGAATATATTGAAAATTTGTCCCGTTTGTTATGAAGATTTTTAATGTTGTTAATTTGCTGGTGATACCTTCAATTGCAGAATTGTATGAGTTGCCGTTAAGGTAATCGGTTTTAATGAGTTCATTATTGTTGTAAATATCAATCTTGCCGTTATTAAGTTTCTTTCCAAGCACTGTAAGAGATATCTCATGTCGGGCATCTTTAGATGATATTGCGTCATTGTAGAGTATCATATTATGGGAATATAATAAATTTATTATTTGTTGTAAAGGAAAATAAGTTTGAAAAACAAAGTTAAAAAATAAAAAAAATATTCTTGAAATTGATTATATTTTATTTTAATATGATTTTTTTATTATTCCGGAGGATTTATGCGTATAAGAACAAGGATTACATCTTCAATTCTTGCAATAATAATAATCATTATTATTATTTGTTCGGTCATTGTCTATTCAAATAATCGGTCAAGGATAGTGCGCGGGGCAGATAGGTCATTAACAATTATGAATGACAGTATTTATAATCTAATTGATACAACGGTAAGCTCTTCAATTAAGAATTATCTGAAAGGGATTGCCGATAAGAATTTGGATATAATCAGATTTTACTTTAACAGTTATAGATCTGGAAACATGTCTGAATTTCAGGCAAAAAAACAAATCAGGGAGATACTTCTATCTCAAAAAATTGGAATGACTGGTTATATATTTGTGTGGGATATAAAAGAAGCCCCACAGAGAGTTCCTTTGGCTGTTCACCCCGTTATAGAGGGGAGGGATGTGTCATCGGTTGATTTTGTAAGAGCCGGTGTAGAGATGAAAAATGGCTATATGGAGTATTCATGGCAAAATCCGGGAGAGGCACAGCCCAGAGATAAAGCTATGTATCTTGTGTATTTTGAAGAATGGCAATGGATAATTGCTGTGAGTTCGTATAAAGAGGAATTTTATCACCTTGCAGATATTGATGGGATTAAAGAAAATGTTAGAAATATACAACTTGGAGAGAGCGATTATCCGACAATAGTTGATTATGAG
Source organism: uncultured Spirochaetales bacterium (assembly GCA_964608985.1). Taxonomy (GTDB): domain Bacteria; phylum Spirochaetota; class GWE2-31-10; order GWE2-31-10; family CAYYKD01; genus CAYYKD01. The sequence continues at coordinate 16,589 of CAZSQU010000041.1, read as the reverse complement.
GGAAATGTTATTATACACCCTTACTTTGAAGGGCGTAATATTATTGATTTGAAAGACAGAGACGGATTTGAGTTTATGAAGGATATTTGTAACAGAAAAAACGGTGAAATTTCATATTTTTGGAAAAAAACAGAGGATAGTAATAATTTTTTCAGAAAGCATGCTACTTTCAGAGATTACCCTTTATTGAATCTTATAATAATTACAGGGGTTTATGAGGATGAACTTTACAGAGATTTAAATAAAACGGTATTAAACCTGATAATTGCCTCAATCATTCTAATAATATTTGTTGTTCCGGTAATCCTTTTGATAGCTAATTCAATTGTAGGTGGTATTAATAAGCTTTCAACAAGTCTGAAAGGTATCTCAAAAGGTGAAGGTGATCTTTCTGTAAGACTCGATATCAGATCAAAAGATGAGATCGGCGAGACTGCAGAGTATTTTAATTTGACCATAGATAAGATTGCTACTTTGATAAGAAATATTAAGGGGCAGACCGCATTATTGAACAATATCGGTGACAAGATTACAGATAACATGAATAGTACTATGGTTGTAGTCGGTGTTTTAGATAGGGATATCGGCATTATTAAAGAGCAGATTATTAGGCAGTCCGGTTCTGTTAAGCATAGTAATGAGGCTTTAGAGGATATAACAAATCAGATTGTATTTTTAAATCAACGGATTGAAGCGCAATCAGAGAGTATAACCGAATCATCTTCGGCTATTGAGGAGATGATAGCAAATATTACTAATGTCACTAAAACACTGATAAATAATGATGAAAGTATTAATGCACTTGTTCAATCATCAGAAATGGGAAGAGATGATGTAAGCGGGATGGAGCGGGATATTGAACTTGTCAAAATGGAGTCCGAGGGATTAATTGAGATATCAAGAATCATTCAGAATATTGCAAGTCAGACAAATCTTCTTGCTATGAATGCGGCAATTGAAGCCGCACATGCCGGTGAATCAGGAAAAGGATTTGCTGTTGTAGCCGATGAGGTTCGCAAACTTGCCGAGTCATCTGCAGAACAGGCAAAAACCGTAGCAACCGTATTAAGCAGAATTAAAGTTAGTGTTGATAAGATTTCAAATTCTGCAAATACAGTATTAGATAGATTTAAGTCCATTGAGAACGGGGTTAAGTCGGTGGCAATGCAGGAGTCCTCTGTAAGAAGATCGATGGAGGAGCAGTCTAACGGCAGCAGGCTTATTCTTGAATCGATAAACAGCTTGAATAGTATTACCTCAGAAGTAAAAAACAATTCAAGTGAGATGGATAAGAAAAGCGGCATGGTAAAAGAAGAGAGCCGAAATCTTGATCAGATTACATCTGAGGTGGTAACAGGTCTTAACGGAATGGTTGATAGCATCAATAAGATGTCAGGATTGTTTTCAGGACTTAAGGAAATTACTGAGGACAGCAACAAGAGTTTAGATGTTCTTCTTAAAGAATTGGCTGTCTTTAAAATTGACTCAAATAATAATTAATGGGTGCGAATTTAATTTTTGGCAGGTTTATAATAAAGCGAGTTACAAAAAGTAAAACTTCGGTTCTGAGAATCACAGGCGTTTTCCTTTTGTGTAACTCGCTTTAAGGTCAAAAACTATATTCTGCACTGAGAGTGCTTTAAAGAGGTTAAAATGCGTACCGCATTTTTTTGTTTTGTTTAAAAATTCTATTTTGCACTAAGGCGTTTGCCAAAAATTAAAATCGCACACTAATTAATAGTTTTTAATAAATTTCGCTTGCTTTATAATTGAAAAATGGTTAAATATTAATGTTTGTAAGTTATTAAATCCAATTATAATATAGAGGGGCTTATGAAGGCAGGATCTGATTTTCCTAATTTAAATGCAAAAGAACCCGACGGGCTTAAGGATGATGGAACACCATATAAGATTTTAATTGTTGATGACTCTGTTTTTGTAAGGAAACAGCTATCTCAGATATTGCAGTCTGAACAGTATGAGGTCTCTGATACAGCAGAAAACGGACAGGAAGCTATTGAGAAATACAAAGAACTTTATCCGAATGTGGATCTTGTTACTATGGATATAACCATGCCGATTCTTGATGGCATAACGGCTCTTGAGAAGATCGTTGAATTCGATAAGAATGCAAAGATCGTTATGATAAGTGCGCTCGGTAAGCAGGAGTTGGTTAAAAAAGCACTTTTACTTGGCGCTAAGAATTATATTGTTAAACCTCTTGACCGAAGAAAAGTACTTGAAAGGATTATTACTATTCTAAAAAGATAAAAACCGGAGAGATAATAATGGCAAAACCTAAAATTAGAATCGGGCACCTTACTATTACGGATCACCTTGTTCTTGGTGTTACTAAGTACAATCTTGAAAACGGCATTGAGAAATTTAATCATTGCGAGATTGAGGCAGTGCCTATGATGGGGTGGGATTATGTTGGGGATGCGATATCATCCGGTGAGATAGATGCTGCTTTTATCCTTGCTCCTTATGCGATGGAGCTTTTTCATTCGGGAGAGAAGATTCAGCTTGTTCTTCTCGGACATAAAACCGGTAGCGTAGTTATTAAGAATAGCCGTGTTTCGATTAAGAGTTTTGAAGATTTTAAGGGCAAAACAATGCTTATTCCGTTTCATTTGTCTATTCACATGATGCTTCTTCATAAACTTTTTGCAAAGAATGGACTGGAGGTTGGTCCGGGCAAGGATGTCTCTTTTGAGGTAATGGCTCCGGCACAGATACCGCAGGCAATGGAGTGGGATGAAGAGGGTGAACTGGGCGGGTTTATTGTTGCTGAACCTTATGGGTCTATGGTTGTTAAAAACGGGTATGGAACAGAGCTTGCTCTTTCTAAGGATCTTTGGCCGGATCATCCATGTTGCGTTTTCATTGTTAAGGATGATATTGTAAATAAATTTCCCGATGCTGTTCAGGAGATAGTTAATAGCTTTACGAATGCCGGTAAATATATAGGTGCGAATGTCGATGCTGTTTCTAAAAATTGTGCTGCTTTCCTTAATCAGGAGCCGGATATTATTAAATATGTACTTTCAACCCCTGCAGATAGAGTTAAGTATTCCCAGTTAATGCCTAAATATGAGAGTTTTGAGACTATTCAGAATTACATGACTGATGTAGTTCAATCAATGTCAGGCAAGATCAAACTCGAGAAATTTATCAGACAGGATTTTGCCAAGAATGCCGGTGCAGTTTAATAAATGATAACAATTTCTGATCTTAATAAATACCTATCATCACTGCTTGATCCTGATAATGTTGTTGATTACGGGATTAATGGCATTCAGGTTGATACTCAATCTGATATTCAAAGTATTACTTATGGGGTTGATATCTCACAGGCACTTGTACAAAAAGCAATAGAGAACAAGTCTCAACTGATTATTGTACATCACGGGTTGTTTTGGGGCGGAGTTATGCCGTTAACCGGCAACCATTATAAAAGGGTTTCTGCTTTAATCAAAAATGATATTGGTCTTATTGCATACCATCTTCCCCTTGATTCACATGTCGAATTAGGCAATAACAGTAATATACTTAGGTCTTGCGGGATTAATGAATTAAATCCGTTCGGTAAATATAAGAACAGTACAATAGGATGGGGCGGAATATCACCGGTTGGCTTGAGTCTAAGCGATATTCTGAAAAGTCTCGGCGTAACTGATCAAAGGTATTGGAGATTTTCAGGCGATAAGAACAAACACTTCTTCAAGATTGCTGCTGTTTCAGGTGGTGGCGCCGGTTGTTTTGATGAAGCTTTATCCTACGGGTATGATCTTTTAATTACCGGAGAATTTGATCATAAGTATTATCATACTGCTTTAGAATCAGATACAGCTATTTTATTCATAGGGCATTATTACTCTGAAACATTTGGAATTAAGTCTTTAATGGATCATATGAGCAATAAATTTCGTATAGATAGTTATTTTGAGGATATTCCTACAGGTCTTTAATGAAATTTAACAAATCATCATAGAACCTTGCCGGTTCCTCTTCCATTGGGGCGTGACCGGAATTTTCGTAGATTCTGATGTTTTTTTCATCTAAATTAAGTGTCTCTTGAAATCGCCGGCATAAATCAACATTTATCCATTTATCCTGTTTACCCCATATTATAAGAACCGGTATCTTACTTTCTGCAATACTTTCTAATAATTCTTCACCTCTGATATAAGCCGGACAAGTGATGTCTTGATTAGAATTAAGCAGTGCTTCACGATTGCCTGTTTTCCTTAACATAAAGTAGTATCTGTCTATTGTTTTTGAATCCGGTTTGGAAGCTGTCCCGTAAACAGAATCTAACAGATATTTAATTAATAAACGGGGTGTCATCCTATATGTAATATTTCTAAAAGGGTTTGATTTGAGTAGTCTGATGATCGATTTACCGCCTCGTTTACCTGTGTTTTCATCGGGGGCTAACGGATATACCGCATCAATCAGAATAAGGGCTTTTACCTTAAAACCATCAATGTTATTGTAAGCCGATGTGAAATACCAGCTGACCCCTCCTCCCATAGAGTTGCCGCCGATAATACAGTTGTTGACACTCTCAATATTAAGTATCTCTCTAACTATTGCGGCTGACCTTGAAAGTGATACCATGTTATCCTCAAAATGTCCGCTTAGTCCATGTCCCGGCAGATCTATAAGGATTACTCTGTATCCTTCGTGTTTCAAGAGATTTGCTGCATCAATAAATGTATGAAGTGAAGAAAACATCCCATGCAAAAGTACTATTGTTTGATCATTTGTATTGTCTGAGTCATAGTAATGAATATCTATTGTAATGTCTTTATGGCTGTTTAAATCATGAATTGTAACAGGAATTATTTGAGAATAATCTGTTATTAGGTATTCTTTCAACTCATTTATCGAAAGATCTCTTCTATATAACGATAATACTGCGATAATAATTAAACAAAGGATAGAGAATATTATAATAATAATCGATTTAATTGTTTTTTTGGAATTTAACATTATTCTTTATAACATTAATAATAAATTAAAGTAAATAATTTGTTTTTAGTTGAATTATTTGTCGGTATATAATATTATGCTGTCAATCAATTGAATATACCGGAGTGATTATGTCTGATCTTTTAATTGAATTTAGTTATGCGGCCGGTACAATGCCGCCCCCCCATCATTATAGTTATACCCTTAATATTGATATTAACGGGCGAGGATTGATTGAGTACATACCGGATTATGATTTTGACGGAGTGCCGGTATGGAGTTATTCTTTTGTTTTGGCTGATGAGTCTTTGGCGGCAGTAAAGAATGGAGTTGAAACTATTTTAAAAATTACAGATCGAATAAAAAGGGTGGAGAAAAGAACCGTCGGAGGCTCTTTGAAATCAGCGGTTATCTATTCTGAACAAGGTGTTATAAAAATTCAATCAGATATAGAATCAAATCCTGTTGTAGATGAGTTCTATTCATCCATAAAAGGTGCTATTCCTGACGAGATTAATGAAAGAATTAAAGCCGATCGTGAAAATTACATAAAAGAAAGGTATAATAAATAATGTCGGGGGATAAAATGAGAATTAAAGTACTAATGTTGGTTGTATTATTGATTATTTGCGGTTGTAAAAAGAATGATTCTAAATTGTGTGTGACCGGTTTACTTGGACCTTCACCTGTTCCTGCAGATAATATTAGTCCTGTTGTTAATTCGGTAAACAACTTCGGGTTTAAGTATTTTAAAGAGGTAACAAAAGAAGAAAATACAAATATTTTTTTCTCACCGGTAAGTATATATTCTGCTCTTGCAATGACGGCAGAGGGGGCAAACGGCGATACTTACTCAGAGATGAACGGGGTGTTTAATTATCCGGACAGGAATATCCTGAGAAACGGGTATTCCGGGCTTTATGGCTCATTAAATAGAATCGGACGACAATACACACTAAATATTGCTAACGGAATGTGGGTTGAGGAGGGTTATAGAATAATGCCTGATTTTGTACAAAGAGTTAGACAGTTTTATCATGCGGGTGTTCAAAATGTGAGTTTCTCTAATAGGACTGAGCAATCCCGTAATATTATAAATTTGTTCGTAAGTCAAAGAACCGCCGGTTTGATAAATGAGTTGTTTCCGGGAGGTGCTTTAACGCCGCTTACAAGAGTTGTTATAGTAAATGCAATATATTTTAAGGGGGATTGGTTTGATTGTTTTAATCCTGATCAAACAGTAAAAAGCAATTTTTATAGGAGCTCCGGACAGCCGATTCTTACGGATATGATGCATGTGAATCCGACAAATCCTCTAAAGTATGCCGAACTCGACAAATTTAAGGTTCTTGAGCTTCCCTATAAAAATGAAGAACTTTCTATGTTGATACTCCTTCCCGATGAAGGGGTAGGTCTTGGTGAAATAGAACAATCATTTGATAATAATGAATATTCACAATTAAATACCGTGCTACGCCGAACGAATTTAAGTGAGGTGGTAATACCCCGTTTTGAGTTTAAAACGGGAGGATCGATTGTTGATAAATTAATGACTCTTGGTATGAGATCAGCTTTTGATCAGACTGCGGCTGATTTTTCCGGTATAAACGGGGGGAGAGATCTATGCATATCTGATGTGGTTCATAAAGCGTACATTAAAGTCAATGAGGTGGGGTCTGAAGCTGCGGCGGCTACCGGAGTTGTTATTGCGACCCGTTCGATCAATGCTGAAAGACGGAGTTTTATTGCCGACAGATCATTTATTTTTATGATTAAAGATAATCAGACAAATGCTGTACTTTTTATGGGAAGACTCTATGATCCCACAGCAGGAGAATGATATATGAAGATTACGGTAATTCATGGGCAATTAAAAAAAGGATCAACCAACAATACTACGGCTCTTTTTTTAAAATATCTTAAAGACAACAATACTGAGATAACAGAGTTTTTTACAAATGATCTGAAACCCTGCGTCGGTTGTTTCAGCTGCATCGAGAAAACGGAAACCAAATGTCCGCATTATGATGATATAGCAGAAATATTAACTTCCATAGACAACTCAGATATTGTTGTTGCTGAATCACCTTGCTATTGCATGGGGATGAGCGGACAACTGAAAATTTTATTTGATCATTTTGCTCATCGATGGCTGCCGCATAGACCGATGAAGTCTGCTTTAACAAAATGCGGTGTTGCTTTCTCAACTGCCGCCGGGATGGGGGCAAATAAAACTATAAAAGCCATCATGGAACAGTTCAAGTGGTTGGGTTTTGCCGAAATGTATGGTTTAAGTTTTAATGTTAGTGCCAGTTCATGGGAAAAAGTTGCTTCAAAAAAAAAGGATCTTATCGAAAAGAAAGTAAAAAAACTTGCATTCAAGATAAAGAAGAGATATGGCAGGTATAAACAGGGATTCAGTTCAAGGTTGCTTTTTTTTATTATGAAGACGATGCAGAAAAATAACACTTGGAATAAGATTGACAGAGAATACTGGGTGAAACAGAGGTGGATTAAGGGGTAATTTTAGTCGGGTTTTTTGCTTTTTGTTCTGTTAATAATAAATACAGCTATAACAGCAAGACCCCCCCCTGCAATTGTAGCAGGATGGGGGATTTCTTTTAATAATATTAGACTGAATATTACAACCGATGCAGGTACAATAAACGAGAAAGAACTTGCAAGATCAGCTCCGACCTTCTTCGAAGCATAGAAATAAAATGTAGTAGCAAAAGATGTTGAAAACAAACACAAGTAGAGTAAATTTGACCAGAAGATTAGGTCTTGATCAAATATATCCGTTAATCCGTTATTAAATGAGAAAAACAATTGCATAATTGAAGAAAAACCGTATAAATAAAAACTGTATTTAATGGCGCTCATACCCGATTGAGTTTCGGCACTCATAATTGTTAGTATTCCCCAAGTAATGGACGCAAAAATAAAAAGTAGATTACCCTTTGATAAAATCATTTTGATATCAAACGACCATATTCTCAAGAGAATAAGCCCGCCGGCAAGCCCTATAATCAAACCTGTTAACTGGAATCTGCTTATTGGTTTTCTTTTGATTGCCGCTGATATTAAATATGTAAAAAGAGGGCAAGTAGTAGTTACGAGTACGCCTGATGCTCCGGGAAGACCTGTTGCTAAACCGGTAAAAAAAAGTTTATTGTAAAGAATAATTGTTGCTGCTGCAGCTAAAAGAAGTAAAAACTCGCGGATTGAAATGCGGAGTTTCTCTTTACTTATTAAAATCATAGGTATAAAAGCCAAGAAACACAAAAATAGCCTGTAAAAAACCAGTACATCAAAATCAATCTTATTAGATATCATTTTGGCTGATATCCAGCTTCCACCCCAAATGAACATAGAAATAACTATTAAAATGTAGAAAATAATGTTTTTCTTCATAAGAAAGATGATTACATTATTCAATTAAAATTGGCAATATTAAAATTAAAAAAGTGTAAAATCTAAGAGTGAACTTACATATTTTGAATCACAAAATAAATAACAACAATATAAATACCATATTGACAAAACCACCTTTTTTATTTATTTTTGGAAATTAAATTTTAAAATAAACTCATTTGCTTAAATGTGGATTGTGAGTGGGTAAATATGGTTAATGGAGTAAATAATGATCAATGTTCAGGATGTCAGGAAAGGTAATGTTTTAAAAATCGAAGGTGATCTTTGGACCGTTATGTCAATGCAACATGTTACACCAGGTAAAGGATCTGCATTTGTTAAGATTAAGGCAAGGAGTCATAAAACCGGAAACGCAAAAGAGGTTAACTATCGTTCAGGTGAAAAAATTGAAATGGTTAATGTGTTTGGAAGACCGGCTACATACTCATTCAAAGAAGGGGATGATTATGTTTTTATGGATACTGAAAGTTTTGAGCAGTACCATGTTTCGGCAGAACTTTGTGAAGATGTAGAAAAATATGTTATTCTCAACGGTGAGGTGACGCTAAATATATTGGATAGTACTGTTTTAAGTGTTGATGTTCCAAACTTTGTTACTTTAAAAGTTGAACAGGCAGACGCGGCAGTTAAAGGGGACACCGTAACAAAGACAATGAAGACTGTCGAGCTTGAAACAGGACATAAAGTTCTTGTTCCTTTGTTTATCAATGAGAAAGATATGATCAGGATAGATACCAGATCGGGTGAATATCTAGATAGAGTGAAGTCTTGATCATTTTTAAGGGTATTTATTATTTATTTTTATATCATCAAAGATTGTACCGAGAGCTTTTACAGGCAACAGCTTTTAAAGAGGGGGCTAAAGCCGGTACAATCAGTTTAAAACAGCTTCGGTATCAACTCCTCTGTTCTTTTTATACCGAGAATTATTACCATGCTAAATTCTGTCTCGATATAATAAATGAAAAAGGTAAAATGGGTGCGCATGAGTTTCTTCTTGCCGCATTTGTATATGCAAGAAGAAATGATAAAGAGAAGACAATTAAAGCTCTTTGTGATGTTCTCGAGATTGACCCTTCTAATCGTAAAGCTAAAGATGTGTTGGAATATATAAGAGTGAAAGGGCGGGACTTGTCTATCGGTGATGATGAGTTTTTTGACAGACTAAAACCGTCCGAACCTTTTTTGATACCTTTTAAAAAAATTGGGATAATATTTATTGCAATAATTCTTGCGATTGGATTGGGGATAGGCGGATATTTTGGGTTCAAAAAGATTGCAAGTTTTATAAAAAATCGTAGTTCGAGAGACAACTCAGCAATCTATAATGTCAATCTTCCTGATTACAACCCGAATATTCTCGAAGAACCTCAGGTCTCCGGTGATAAATACTCATTTACTGAAAATCAGATTAAAGTAATGTTTGAACAGATCAAACGGGATATGGTGCAGGAGAAGTTTGTAGAAGCTATTATTAGTATTAATAAACTGCGGCTTTCAAATACATCGGCTCAGGTCAAACTAAAGGTTGATATGCTTGCCGATATGATTGAAACACCTGATTATGCATTGTTTCAGAATAAGATTACATTTGATCAGTTCGTTAGCGAAAAACCTATCTATCAAGGGGTTTTTGTCAAATGGCAAGGAAGAGTTATAAATAGCAATAATCATCCTGACAGGATAGTTTTTGATCTGGTTATGGGCGATGAAGAGCTTGGGGTTATTAATGGGATTATTAAGGTTGTGTTTTTAAGACCTGTTATAGCGGTCAATAATGAGAACATCATAGTTTTTGGGAGGATCAAAACCGATTCTAACGGTAGGGATTATATCGAAGGTTACAACATAATAAGGAACAATCCTTGAGGGCCGTGGTTCAGCGTGTAAACAGTTGCGCTGTTTCTATTGAAGGCAGATTACATTCGGCAATTGAAAGGGGATTATTAGTGCTCCTCGGCATTACCGCTGATGATAATAATGATGATATTGACTATATCATTGACAAAATTATTAACCTTAGGATTTTCCCTGATAGTGATGACAGGATGAACTGCAGTCTTATCGATTACAAATTGGATATTATGGTTGTTTCACAGTTCACGCTCTATGGCGATGCAAGAAAAGGTCGCCGTCCCTCGTTCGCCTCTGCAGCCGGTGGAGATTTAGCTCGATCCATTTATGATGTTTTTATTGATAAACTTAAAGCACAATATAAATCAGGCAGAATAGGGACAGGGGATTTTGGTAAGATGATGGATATACAACTTGTTAATAACGGTCCTGTTACAATACTGTTGGATTCAAAGAGGGGATTTTGAAATGGAACTGATTACTTTAACCGGCGGATCACTTGCTACTAACTCTTATCTGTTAGTTAATGATGGTTATGCTATAGCTTTTGATTTTGTTCCTGAAAAGATAGAAAAGTATCTAAAAGACAAATCATTGATCTTAGAATCAATTTTTATTACTCATGTTCATTTTGATCATATTGAAGGTCTTGGGCGTTTTATCAAACAAAATGTTAAAATTAAGATATACGGCAATAATAACGCGATTAATGGGATAAATAGTCCGGCTTCCACTCTTTCTTTATATTCGCCTGCGGTTGATAAAGAGGTGCAGATAGATACATCTAATGCAGTAATTCTCAAAGATGATGAATCGTTAGACTGGCGTGGAATTAAAATACGCCATATAGAGACGCCCGGTCATTCGATATGCTCATCTGCATATATAATTGGCGACGGAGAACAGGTTATTACAGGTGATACAGTTTTCTATCTAAGTGTCGGGCGATCAGACTTTCCCGGAGGCGATCATAAAAAGCTTATTTCATCGATAGATAAATTATTTAGTCGGATTGATAACAATTCAAGGTTATATCCTGGGCATGGGCCTTCAACTACTGTCGGATTTGAGAAGGAAAATAATCCGTATTTAAGTTAAAAAATATGTGCCTGTGAATGCCGGTGGTTTTTACTTCTTATTGGATATTATAAGGTTTACGATTTTTTTTATATGTTAAATATTAATTTAATTTTAAGGAGAAATATTAAATGAAAAAAATTCTTTTTATTCTATTACAGATGTTTTCTATTTTGAGTATTTATGCTGAGACTGAGAGTGATTGGACAAACACAATAAATGCCGGCATAGAGAGATATAACAGAGGTGATTATCAAGGTTCTGTTGTTCAATTTGAACGATCCTTTCAAATAGCCGGCAATATATTTAGAAGAGATGATCCTAAATACATTGGAACTGTAGAGTATTTAAGATTAGTATATATAGAAATTCAAAGATATAATGATGCAGAAAATTTGTTTAAATTACTAATAAGTATTTATAGGAATTTTGCACCTCGTGGCAGACATGTGAATTATGCCGGAGCAATACAAGACCTTGCTTTATTTTATCAAGATATTGGTTTATATAATCAGTCAGAAACACAATTCTTACTTGCTAAGAATATATATAGGGAATTTGAGCCAAGAGAGAGAAGTGAAGAATTCAGCCAAGTTTTGACCTTCCTTGGTGATCTATATAGAGACATGAATCGTTTCAATGATTCAGAAGCTCATTTTATTCAAGCCGTTAATATATATAGATCATATGCACCAATAGGCGGTCATCCTTCTTACGGTATTGCAGCAAGTAACTTAGGAAGCCTGTATATGAGGTTAGATCGCTACACAGAGGCTGAGCCTTTATTAAAAGATGCAGTGAATATTTTTAGAAATGTTCAACCACAGGGGCGTAATATAACTTATCTGAATTTTGTAAACAATCTCGGAAGCCTATATTTTGAATGCGGAAGTTACTCAGAAGCTGAAGTTTTATTCATCGAAGCAAGGGATAAATTAAAAGATATTGAACCTGAACCACGCGGAAGAAATTCGTCATATTTGGTTGTATTAAATAACCTTGGGTTATTATATAAAAAAATGGGAAGATATTTGGAATCTGAGTTGGTTTATAAAGAATTAATTGAGATAACAAGAAATTTTGAACCAAAAGAAAGAAGTATTGACTATATTTTAACTTTGACCAACTTTGCTAGTCTTTATGTGGAAATGAAGGTAAGATTTTTAGATGCAGAAATTTTATATAATCAATTATTAGATATTACAAAAGAATTAGAACCTCGAGAAAGGCATCCTTATTATATTGTAAACTTAAACAATTTAGGATCACTCTATTGTAATAATGGAGATTACATAAAAGCTGAGCCTTTACTTCAGAAACATCTTGATATACAGAGGGCATTAGATCCCTCCGGCAGATCCGTTGATTATGCTATTGCTCTATTAAATCTTGGTGATTTGTATAGACAAATGAAGAAATACCCTGAAGCAGAATTATTACTTAAACAAGCTATGAATGTAATAACAAGACTTGATTCTGAAGTAAGAAACTTGTATAGTGTAACTGTTTTTAATAATCTTGGAGAATTATACTATGATACCACACGATTTGATGAGTCTCTAAATTATTATCGTTTGGCACTGGAAGCTGTAAATATTCTTGATCCTAATGGGCAACGTGTTGAATATGCTTTTGTTATGCACAATATTGGAAAACTTTACACATCTTTATCTCGATATAATGAATCTGAGGTGTCTTTGAAACGAGCAATAGAAATAAGAAGAGGACTTGCTCCTGTCGGATTTCATAATGATTATGGATTATCAATAAAAGCATTAGGTGAACTTTATCTTCGAATGGGAAGACAAACCGAAGCAGAACAGCTTATAAATCAAGCTGAAGCTATTTTTGCTCAATAAAAAATTATATTAAATTATAATGCATTAAATGGTGTTAAAAATATGTGCCGGATCTTAAAAATCCAGCACTTCTTTCCATGTTTTTTTGAGAATATCAATATCCTCTGCAAATATTTCTTTGTTTTCGTGTGATATTCTAACTTTTCTGTCTTCTGTAACCCTGCCGAGTTTGGCTAATGCGGTTCCTTTAAATATCTCAATAAATCTTTTTTCATCATCAGGATCAATGGATACAAGAATACGGGAAGGGGATTCAGAGAAAAGTTTTTCTATGGGACTCAGATCGTCTGAAATTGGATCCAAAGATACAATTACTCCTGTCTCTCCGGAAAATGCTGACTCACAAAGAGCAACAGCAAGCCCGCCGTCAGAGAGGTCATGTGCTGATCTGATAATCTTTTCTTGTAATGATTCGTGTATCTGCCTGTAAGAGATCATTGCGTTATATGGGTTAACTGTCGGTACTACTCCGCCGGTAACACCTTTCATCAGGGCGTACTCACTGCATCCGAGTTCTTGCCTGGTTTCACCTATAAGGTATATCAGGTCATCTGTTTTCTTAAAATAGGAACTTGACATTAACCTTATATCGTCTGTTTTACCTGTTACCGTAAAAAGGAGAGTCGGGTCAACCGATATTTTGATATCGCCCCTTTTATAGTCGTTTTTCATACTGTCCTTACCAGATATGCAAGGGCAGCTATAAGCTGTGGTAAGGTCGTAAACGGCTTTGCAGGTTTGAACAAGTTGTGCCAGTTTGTATTTACCGTCCGGAGTGTATTCCGATTGAATCGGGTCAGGCCAGCAGAAATTGTCGAGTCCGACAATTTTATCGGGGTTTGCACCAAGTATTATTGCCTGCCTGTATGCCTCGTCAATCGCGTTTGCTGCCATCTGATATGCATCTATTCTTGAGTAACGGGGAACTATTCCATGTGTTACAACAAGTCCTTCATATGAATCGGGGAACATTTTTAAAACAGCACCATCAGAAGGGCCGTCACATTTTTTACCGGTAAATGGTTTATTTACAGTTCTTGCTTGTACTTCGTGGTCGTAACATCTGACCCATGATTCTTTTGATGCTATATTTGGTCTTTTAAGAATATTTATAATATCATCTGAAATACTATCAGTTGATATATCTATGTGTTTTTGTTCAGGGGGTGTCCATACTGCTTCAAGCGTCATTTTAGGCACACCGTCATGGAGAAAATCCATCTCAAGTTGGCACACAGTTTCATCGTTATAAGTGGCCTTAAAGAATCCGTTATCGGTAAACTCTCCAATAACTGTTGACTCCACACCGTGTTTACTACTGAGATTTAAGAATTTTTCGATAGAATCCTTTGGTACAGCTATACTCATTCTCTCTTGCGCTTCTGAAACAAGTATCTCCCATGGTCTTAAACCGTTATATTTTAAAGGACATTTATCAAGCTCAAGAACCGCGCCACCTGTAAATGTTGCCATCTCTCCGATAGAGCTTGACAAACCGCCTGCGCCGTTATCTGTCAATGATGAGTATAGCCCTCGATCCCTCGCTTCAATAATGAAATCAAGCATTTTCTTTTGCGTAATCGGGTCTCCGATCTGAACAGCCGTTGTCGGGCTTGTTTCAGAGAGGTGTGCAGATGAAAATGTTGCTCCGTGAATTCCGTCTTTGCCTATTCTACCGCCGACCATTACAATAAGATCACCCGGTTTGTGATATTTTTTGTATGATTCTTTGCCATTGATTTTAAGCGGTAAAATTCCGCCGGTACCGCAAAATACAAGGGGTTTACCGAGGTATGATTTGTCAAATACTATTGAGCCGTTAACAGTAGGGATACCGGATTCGTTACCGCCGTCTTTAACCCCTCTATGAACCCCGCGGAATATTCTTTTTGGATGGAGTAATCCTGCAGGAACATCTGATTCATCAGTAAAAGGATCTCCGAAACAGAATATATCTGTATTAAATATCGGATAAGCTCCAATCCCTGTGCCTATTATATCTCTGTTAACCCCGACAATACCTGTCATAGCACCGCCGTAAGGGTCAAGTGCTGATGGGGAATTGTGTGTTTCTGCTTTAACGCAGTAAGCCCATTCATCGTTAAATTTAACTACGCCGGCATTATCAGTAAAGAGTGATAATAGGTCATCCCTTGTTTCAGAGATTGCAAAAGCAGAATCTCTGATGAAAGTCTTAAATAACGAGTGTATTGTGTCGGTTTTGCCGTTTTCGGTATATTGTATCTCTGCGGCAAATATCTTATGTTTACAGTGCTCCGACCATGTTTGAGCGAGCATCTCAAGTTCGACATCGGTTGGTGAAGAAGGCAGGCCGATGGAGCGTCTATAATCAATAATATCCTGTCTGCGATAATAATCCCTCACCGCTTTCATCTCTTCCAAGGACATATATAAAGCGTTTTTGTCAGAGATTTTCATAAGTTCCGTATCTGTTATGTTCAGATTGATTGCGTTAAAATATGGTTTAACAATCGAAGAAATCTCAGGTTTTGAATAAACAACCTCAGAACCTCCAATTATTTCTGATTTGGTAAATATGTAGTATTCCTCAATTAGAGAGTTGCAAAGTACCTTTTCGGCGATGTTTTTAGCGATATCCTTTGAAATATTGCCGGTTAGAAAATATATCGTTGATCCTCTTACCATACTCTCATCTATCTTTCTCTTAAGTATGTCGCCTATACCTTTTGATGCAGTTCTACCTACATTATCAGTAACACCGCTTTTATAAGAGACTTCGATCATTATTGAATAATCTGTTATTTTTGCAAAGTGAAATGAACTGGCTGATTCCTGAAAAACCCTGTCGCAAAAGAGTTCTTTTTCTATTGTTTTTAATTCATCATCATTTAATTCAGCAAAGATATTATAGCAATTAACTATCTCAAGATTATCAAGGTTTACCCTTGCATCCTCAAGTATTAGTTTTCTGGTTTTTTCGGCTTTGCCGTCCTTAAAGCCCTTACGGTTTTTTATTTCTATTCTCCGTGCCAACACAGACTCCTCATTATATTAAATAAAAATAGAGGCTTTTGCAAAAATAAATTTTGAATTTTTGCGAAGCATATTTTTTTGGAAAACAAGGAAAAATGTGGCAAATAAACGCAGAATAATCACTTTATTTGAGTATTCTTTGCCGCATTTTGACGCATGTTTAACAAATAAAAGATCAAGCAAAAAACTAAAGGGATTTTTGCAAGAGCCTCAGTAGATTATAGAATAATTAATTAAGTTTATCAACAAATAATAGTGTTATTGGGTGCAGATTTAATTTTTGGCAAATACTTTAGTGCAAAATAGATTTTTTAAAAAAAACAAAAAAATGCGGTACGCATTTTAACCTCTTTAAAGCTCTCTCAGTGCAGA
>CAZSQU010000040.1:15030-26915 GCA_964608985.1 uncultured Spirochaetales bacterium | reverse complement strand
CATAAACCTTACCTGAGTATGTTCCCAATGCAGCTTCACTTGAACTTGAGCTTGAGCTTGATGAACTTGAACTAGAAGTAGTTGATGAAGATGAGCTTGAGCTTGTAGTACTTGAACTGCTTGAAGTTGAAGAACCGCCTGTATAAGTAACAGTAAATGTTCCTTTGGTAGTTGAAACTGCCTTAATGTAGATTACACTGTCTGTAGCTTTAACTGTTCTTTGAGTTGCCGCATCAGTTGAGTAAACATAAGAGTAAGCACTTGTACCAAACTTAAGAGCTGTGGTACCGTTTGAACTGTAAGCGTAATACTTGTAAACACCCGTATAACTTGAGTTTGAACTCTTGTCAGCCGGTGTAATAGTATAAGTAGTACCTGCAGTCGCATTGATTCTAAACCATACTGATTGTGAAGTAGCTGTAGTTGTAGCTGATTTTGCAACGCCTGCCGATAATACATACGCCTTAGCAGCAGTTGTTCCATCTTGAGTTGTAGTACTTGAAGAAGAACTTGAACTTGAGCTTGATGAACTTGAAGTTGAAGTTGAACTGGAAGAACTGGAACTTGAAGAAGATGAACCGCCTAATATAGTTACTGATGTTGTTCCTGCCGCTCTATTAATCTCTTTTATATAGAAGTAAGCAGTACCTGTATAGTTAGCAGTAAAAGACTTAGCGTCCGGAGTTGTTGTACCGTCACTTGTTTGATTATACCATGTAGCGATCAATTTAGTACCTGAGGTTGACTCTGTTTTGAAACAAGTAAGATCTATAACATGACTTGGTCTTGTTCCGGTATATCCATACATATCAGAAGCTGAAAGTGTATAAGAAACACCGCTTGATACAGGGAAACTCAACCATATAGAACCGTTCTTTGCAATAGAATAACTCTTAGTCGTATTCAAAGCATGAGCAGTTGCAAATAACGGAACTGAAGAAACCTCTGCGAGATCTTCTTTGCTGTCCATAAGAGAACTGTTAGAACATGAGATAACAACAAATAACATAGCAACAATAAATAAAAACGAAAAAATTTTTTTCATAATAAAAACTCCTGTTTCATATAACCCTGTTACACAGGGGATTTAAAATCTCTCTAAACAAGGAGCCTTTTGCTGAATCATTATCAACTGATTTTTTTAATTAACTCTAAAACTTTTTTATTTGCATAGATAACTCTCAGAAAGGCTTTACTTTTTTGACCTTTTCTTAAGTAAAAAACCAAATCCGAAAGGAAATATTTAAACTTCCTTAACATTTGAATTTCATACGAAAATTTAATACTGTCTCCACTGACAGCTTCTACCTCCTTACAATAATCTTAAAATCAACAATAAGTGAAATATCAACAATATTAACTTATCAAGTTATAATTTACCACTATTATGCAAATTGTCAATATATTTTAAATTATTTTTAAATAAATGAGAATAATGTGTTTTTTATGAGTTAATTAAAAAAATCAAATCATTATATCAAAAATAATTTATTTTTTAAATTATTTTTTTTGAATTTTGATTAAATTAATGTTATAATTTTTGACTAATAGTTTAGATTTGAAGGGTTAATTTTTTATGAAAAAAATGAATATTTTTCTGAATTCTATTATTTTTGCATCATTTTTAACATTTTCTTGTAATAATTTTTTATATGTTACTTTAGATCAGGCACTAAAACTTGACAAAGTTCCGCCGGAACCGTTGACATCGCTTGAACTTTTACCGAGTGACCGATCATGTTCATTGACATGGAATGAACCAAATTCGAATGATTTTAAATTCACTGAGATATTGTACTATTATACTGATGATGAAACACCGGATATTCAAAGATTGTCGGTTAACAAAGGCGCAAATGCAGTAATAATTAAAAACTTGCAAAACGGAAGGAAAACTACATTTTCTTTAAGGACAGTTGACTATGCAGGCAACAGATCAACTGCTGTTGATGGTGCTGTTATACCCGCCGGAAAAAACACGGCAATAATAACAAAGAGACCTCCAATGATTACACATAATGATAATGCTGAATTTATTATTACAGGTATAGATGTTGTTTCATATAGGTACAGATTGGTTAATTTAACAGACAACATAACTCCGGAATGGAGCAATGATTGCGATATATTTGAAAAACTCACAATCGATCTGACTGATGATGCAGTTTATCAAATTGAGATACTCGGTACTGACAGTGAAAACACCTCACAAGACGAGAATTTTCCAACAGTTTATAAATGGTTATTTGATTCTACTCCTCCCGAAGCAGAAAACAACGAAATATGGCTATTAAATAATTACTCAAGATTAAGTGTCAATTTTGACCTGATAGAATCTATGATTAATGATAATTTTACAAAAAGAGAAAATCTATTGTTTAAGATCCAAAAAGAACTTGAAGAAAACAATTGGAACGATTTCACTGAGTGGTTAAATATTAACAGCACAAAAATTCTTTCATTAAATACAGATATTAAAGATACAAGTTTTAGAATATTAATTAAGGATGCTGCTGATAATATCTATACACACACAGCAACTATCGATATTACAGGCAGATTATATACCGACTATGCCGTATCACTCTTTGATAGTAAGAATAATAATACGCCGGAAATTAACAATGGTTTTACTAAGGTATTAAGAGACAGAAACGGTGCAATAATTAATGCCGGATATATTGACGGCGGAACAGCAAATTACTCCTATCATTTCGGTTATAACTCTTCTAATCAACCCATTATATTCACACTGGGTACGACCACCGCCAAGAAAGGTCTTATTGCAAAATATAATGCCAACGGAACAATCGAATGGGCAAGGATAATATCAGGTGCCGGTGACTGCGAAATTCTTGATATTGGATTAGATCAGTTAAATAATATATATGCTGTCGGGTATCTCTCGGGAACAGATGATTATAATATACTTGGAACGAGCAATATTATTAATCCTGCAACAGAATATGACGGAAAAAACTATTTTATTGTTTGTTTAAATTCAGATGGCGTATATCAGTGGCAATATACTCCTTATGCATCATCAGAAGACTCTGCTCTTACCTCAATAAAAAATGGTGATGGTAAATTATTTATCACAGGGTACTTTATAGGCGGAACAAATCCTGAACTAAAAATATCCTTAAACGGTTCAGTGTCCATAACCCCGATTTCACAAGGAAAGAACCCTCTACTAATCACCTATACAATCTCAAACTCAACTATGGCGGCTTTCTCGCTGACCGGAATAAATAACAACAACTCTGATTGTGAATTCACCGGAATTACAACCGCAGGAACTTCTTTAATTATATCAGGCATAGCTGATCCTTCAACAACTTACACCTTTTATAACAATCTCACAATAACCACCCCTGCCGGCGGAAGGAGTATAATACTCCTTAAAACTGACGGGTCACAGTGTTCTGACGGATGGACACTTACATCCGCTCAAGCAAATACCACACCGACAGGGTTCTCGGTCGCCGGTTCACCGGGTGCTGAAGAAATTTATATGACAGGATTTACAGGTACAGGTAATTATAATTTTGGTAATTCAATCACTCTAAATACAGGAACAGCAAAGACCACAGGATTCATTCTAAAATTTAACAATACACTCGTGCCCCAAGCCATAATTGCAGAAGGATTATCAAATAATGATTCACGATTTTACGATGTCGATATTGACAACAATTATATCTACATTGCCGGAGACTTTAAGAATGAGATAAATCTCGGTTCAGTTACACTCGATCCAAACGATAATTTTACCACCGGTCTCCTACTTGTTATTAAAAAAACTGATTTTACCCCGTTATGGGGGCTATTCGGGAACAACAATTTCGGAAACGACACCGGACTAAACTCGTTCAGATCAGTTTATTCCTCAAACAGTTCAGTATTTGTCAGCGGATATTATACGCGGCTTACCGAATATGGTAAAGATACTGCCAATTGCGAACCATTTGAGGTGGAACACATTAAATTAGTTTCTGAAATCAATAACATACTGATTTTAAATCTAAAATAGAAGAGATAAATGGAGTTGGCGGGTCGGTTTTTTGCCTTCCTTGGCAAAACCGACATTCCTGACTTCCTGTCAGTCAGAATCAATCGATCGATTGTCCTCATTCTCCAATACAAAAAGGCAGATTTCTGCCTTTTATTTATAGTATCTAAGAAAATGATAACTTTTCTCTGTTTGCTAATGGCGGGTCGGTTTTTTTGCCTTCCTTGGCAAAACCGACATTCCTGACTTCCAGTCAGTCAGAATCAATCGATTGTCCTCATTCTCCAATACAAAAAGGCAGATTTCTGCCTTTTTGTATACAGTATCTAAGAAAATAACAACTTTTCACTGTTTGCTAAATGGCGGGTCGGTTTTTTGCCCTCCTTGGCAAAACCGACATTCCTGACTTCCTGTCAGTCAGAATCAATCGATTGTCCTCATTCTCCAATACAAAAAGGCAGAAATCTGCCTTTTTGTATTGGAGATGGCGGGAATCGAACCCGCGTCTTAAATGCAGCCTAAAGCCCTCTACATGCTTAGCTTCTGTTTATTTCTTAAATTTCAAGCAGGTACAAAAACAAAACCGACTTGAAACCGCAGCCCCGATTTTTCGGATGAATTGTGAGGCAGCAAAACACCCTATCCCTGTTTGTCTTACGGAACACCATCGTAGTACAAGAAATGACTCCTCAGGGTCCGCGCCGCACTAGGCAGCTAAAGCAAAGTTATCGTTTGCGTTTGTTTGTTTTTACCGCTTTTTAAGTGCTACGGTCCACTGCATGCAGGTCATTTAAGTCAGACATCCAATCGAACCCAGGACATCCCCCCATTGAAGATGCAATATAACACTTATTAACAAAAAATCAACACAATTCTATATTAATAATAAAAAACCCTTCCGGCAGGTGTATTAATTGAGTTTATTGACGCCTCAAAAAAATTGCTTATATTCTTCTCTGAAAGAACCTGTTCTTTATTACCCTGAACTATACTGCCGTTTCCGATTAAAATAAGATCGTCGGCGTATCTTTCAATAAGATTGAAATCATGGCTTATCAAAACTACCGTCATCCCTTTATCCAATGAAAGACTCTTTAAGAGTTCCATAATCTCTAACCGATTTCTAATATCAAGTGCACTTGTAGGCTCATCCAAAAGAATCACGCTTGACGCTTGACAAATCCCCCTTGCAATCATTACCTTTTGTTTTTCACCGCCTGATAATGTATCAAAATATCTGTCTTTTAATTCAAATATACCGGTTTCATTTAATGCATCATTGATTCTTTTTGAATCCTCATGTGTTTCCGTGCCGATAATTGATCTGTGTGGAAAAGTGCCGAATGAAACAATTGTATGAACTGTCAGATTGAGTCTCTCATCAGTAATCTGTTCAACGAATGACAGATGTTTTGCAAGATTTCTCTGATTATAAGCAGTAAATGGTTTGCCGTAAAAAAAAACATCACCTTTTATCGGTCTGATCAAATTAGCAAGAAGTTTTAATAAAGTAGATTTACCTGAACCGTTTCTTCCGGCAATTACCGTCATTCTACCCTTTTTTATCTCAAAATTTACGCAATCAACTATTTTTTTATCTTTATTCCAACTAAAGGAAAGGTTTTTCACCGAATAAACGCTCTCTTTCATACACCATCCTTGTATCTCATTAAGAAAAAAAGATAAAAAGGTGCGCCTATAAATGCTGTGATAACGCCAACGGGAAGCTCCCTACCATAATCAGTAAACAACGAAAGAACTGAACGAGCCACATTGTCAGCAGACAAGAGGAGTATTCCGCCGATTAAAACTGCACCGGGAATCAGGTGTTTATGTCTGTGCCCAAAAATATAACGGGCTATATGCGGAGTAATAAGACCTACAAATCCGATTATTCCTGTTAAACTCACTGCAAAAGCAGTAATCAACGATGGTACAACAAAAAAAAGTGTTCTAAAAAGTGTAACATTAACACCGGTTGTTTTAACAGTTTCCCCTGATAAATAAAAAATGTCAAGAACGCCGTTTAATACATAGAAGAATAAAATACCTAAAATAGAAACTATACAAAATATTGATATCATTAGATATGTGGGAGGATTTGTAAAAGAACCGAAAGTCCACATTAGAACCTCATTGGCCCTGTTACCCATTAAAGATAGTATAAGTGTCATACCGGCATTAAAAAAAAATGATATCGAAATTCCAATAAAAATAAGAGTAAAAATTGTTAAATGCTTCTTCATGCTGAAATAAAAAATAACAAAAATGCTTACAGCCGCTCCGATGAAACTGAAAGGAAAAAGCGGAAGTCTATGGCCGAATATCTGTTCCGATATAAATACACCGATGGCCGCTCCAAAACTCGCTCCTGATGATATACCAAGAGTAAACGGATCGGTAAGCGGATTCTTTAAAATTGTCTGATATATCAAGCCGCTTACCGCAAGAACAGCTCCGACGGTAAATGAAAGAATTATCCTTGGAATTCTCAAACGAAGTATTATTATTGAAGAACTGTTTAATGCCTCAATTTTTCCGGTAATAACATCAATTATCGTAGAAACAGATATAGACTCACTACCGATGCCAAGTGAAAAAAACACAAGAACCGGAAGTATAACTATCAAGCAGATGATTATATATCTGTTATAACTTGTCTTATGACTATTCATTACCGATCCTTCTAAGATTGTAGAAATATCTGTTTAGCTTTAAAATCTCATTTGTAGTGTGTAATCCCGGCTGCAGGAAATTATCAATATCCTGAGGAATATAAATGCGACCTTCTCTGTATGCTCTAAGACCTATTTCTAACTGTTCGTCCTCAGGTGTCGGGTGCGTTTTTATAATTACATCCGGATCAACAGTTACAAGTGTTTCCATGCTTATACTTACCCAGTCATCGTTAATATCAAAAGCAAGTTTACCGCCTGATAACCTAACCATTTCTGCAAGAAAAGTATTTGAGCCCGCTATCATATAGGGTGAATTGTAAATCTCTATTACTACCGATGGCCGCTCGGCATCATTCAATTCAATAATACTGTTAAGTGATAACTTTGATTCTTTAATTATTGATTCTGCAGTTTCCCATTTACTAAACATCGCTCCGACTATATTTATCTGCTCATAAATATCAATCAGAGTTGCCGGATGTTTAAATGAAACAATTCTATCTTCTCCTACCGCTATCATAAGTGTATTATAAACCTCACGGGAAACCGAATCCATAACAAGGACTTTTGTAGGATTTATTGCAAGAATTCGTTCATAATCAAATGAATTGAATCCTGAAACAACTCTTATCTCACCTTTTGAAATACGCTCGGCAAGATCGAATTCAGGATATCTGCAATGTTCAGTTACACCTTTTAAACTATCTATCAATCCGAGATCGATAATAATCCTGGTCAAAGATGGCGCAAGAGAAACAATCCGTGTTTCATCTGATATCTGTTGTGTTTTATTTTTACATGAAAATAGAAATGTGATTAAAATAATTACAGAAATGTATCTTCTCATCAGGCGATTATACCCCAATTTCTTAAAGTTGACAATGAAACATTAACATCTTCTTGATTGAACATCTCAAGATTAATTATTCCGTTAAATTGCTTTAAATACGGTGAAAACTCAAGAAGACTGCTATCTTCTGTAGAGATATACCTGTGATCTGCCCCGTCTATAACGCCATGAAGATGAATCTCTGAAATTTTTGCAGAATATTTCTTATAGTAATCAAGCGGACTCAGATTATTAAGAATAATATGCCCTGTATCAAGACACAATCTTGGGTTCTCTATTCTTTCAGAAAGCGTTTCAGCCGGTCTTGAAATAAGATTTTCAATAAAGAATCTGTTTCCAAACCTATTTATCCAATTTTTAAGAATAACGGTGCCTTTTTCCGAGTCTAATGGAGGGTGTACAATAAACCCGTCTGCAGTTTTGTCAAGAATTTCAACTACTTCTGTTGCTTTATCGTCAATATTATCAGGTAAATGGACAGTATAAGTAAAACGGTTTGAATACTCATTGATCCCTTTAATCTCATCTAACAGGAGCTTCTTGGTTTCATCATCATAATAAAAAAACAACAACTCAACACCTGTAATCTCAGGGTAATTCTTATCAATAAATCTGATATTCTCCAGGTAAGTCCCCTGAATTATATATGAAGGCAATGTTAATATCATCTGTCAAACCTTATATTTTAAAAAATTAAGGGTCAACCGGATATATATCCGGAATAAACTGCTATCCGATTAACCCGCGGTAATTAAATTTTTTGTTCAAAATCAACTTTAATTCCTGTTACAAAAGATCCATTCGGGGCGGGATACCCCTCCATACTCATACTAAAGTTGTTAAAAATATTCTTAAATGAAGCAAATAAAGTTATAATCCCTACTTTTTGCCTAAAATCAATATCCATAGTAAAAACCGGATCAAGTTTTGTTACATTCAAAATCGTTGTATATCTTTCACTTTCAAAGTGACCGGTAATATTTAAACTTCCACTCCCCCAAGAAATATTCGCACCGAATGATAATGTATGCAACGGCTTATAGACTGCTCTTTTATCATCTCTAAAATGTACAGTACCTGCAGGATTGTTTTCACCCGATGAAACAAGGGTATAACAAAAATTATATGATGCAAATAATTTTAAATAATGACTGAAATCACTTTCAACCGAATGTTCACTTCCGATTACTATGAGCTCACCTAAATTCTCAGGTCTCCATAACCCGCCGGAAGGACTCCAGCTGATCGAGTTCCACAAATAATTAAAATATAATGAAGATGATGCTTTAACAATGCCGGGTCGCTGATACCCTATAACCATGTCGGTTCCAAAGCCATCTTCGGGTTTAAGATCCGGATTTCCCTTTGCATAAGAGTCTGCCGGCCAATACAGATCATTGAGTGCCGGATTTCTATATGTTCTGTATATATTGTGCCGATATTGAAAATATTCATCAATATTAACAAGAATCCCTACTTTTGGAATAAATATCGGAAAATTATTACCACTAACCAATTTGTTGGACTGCGTAATTATAACTTTGTCTCTTATATTAAATTCTGCATTAATATATCCGCCGCCGTTAAAATTATATAAGACACCAAGATCTGTAGAGTCTGCTATATCACATGTAAAATCCCCGCCGATTGATAATGTGAACCAATCAATCGGATTGATCTCCCATCTGTCTGTCGTAAATATTGTGTGAAGATTATGAATGCTATGAATAGACCCCTGATCCCAGGTTAACCTATGGTATCTGTAATCTACAATAAACGATGTTGACAACTGTTCAATTCCGGTGTATTCGGATTCAAAGATGATCGAGCATCCTCCACGCCAGTCAGTTTGTACCCCTTGAACTGTGTTTGTGATTGTTCCGGGAATATTTTTATAACTATAACCAAACGATCCGTTTATATCAAGATTTATCCTATACGGGAACCGCAAGGATAATCCCGCAGTACTTTTTGCATCCCAGATCAAATTACCATCTCTTCGTCTTTTATATCCGTCTTCATCAATATAGATGAAACTGTTTCCGGCACGGTTACCTTCACCGTACAACTGAAATGTAACCATCCCTTTTGTTAATGAAAAGTTAATATTTAAGTTTTGTGTATCAAAAAAATCATACCATGGTGAAAAATACTTATACCCGGAATTGTTATAATAAAAATCAGGATAATAAAATAAATTAAAAATCGTTGATGATAAAGAAAATGAATCCCGTTTTTTTGATTTTGTTATAATATTAATTATCCCGCCGATTGCCCCCGAATAATTAAATAATGTGTCTGAGCCGCCTTTAATTACCTGTATCTCCTCAATATCGGCAACAGGAATAGAAGACAAATCAAAATCACCTGATAAACCGCTGTTCAATGGTACACCATTTTTTAATATCAAAACTCTGGTTCCGGAAGATCCCCTGATATTTATCGTTGCGAGATTCCCGTAACCTCCATAAGTGTATAGAGAAAGATTTGCCGCCGATGATATAATTTCTGCGGCATTCTGACTGTTATAAGACTCAATAGTTTCCCGATTAATTGTGATCAGATCTTGCGATAGCGGTTTTGAAGCAAAAATATCTATCCCATCGGCAACATCTTCAAGAAAGTAATAATCATCGTAGATATCGGCACTTTCATCACAATAAAGGTGAATTATTTGCATTAAAATAAAGATTATTACTACAATTTTTTTCATAATTTTTTTATAATATAATCCGGATAATATAAAATATCCGGATCAATGTTTTTTATTGTTTAACACAATCACTATAAAAGCCAAAATAACCATTTGCAACGGTAAATTCTTCATTTGCAATATCATCTGAAGATGCATCAGATAAACCGCTGTCTTTATAAGCAGCAGACATCTGGCAAGTGCCGGCTCTTATATTCTTGAAGTGAATTGTATAATAGTACCCGACAGTTTTAAACCATGTTCCACCGTCAGTTATCTTAATTGTTAAATATAAAGATGATTGTGTAAGATCGGTTGATTCGTCAAAAGTACCGGCGAAAGAAACATGCTTATCTGCATCATCATATTGAGTATAAGTATCGCCTGACAGATCAAAACCATCCCCAAATGATGATTTCCAATATCCTGATAATTCATTATTATCTGCCTCAGGAAGTTTATCAACCGGAAGCTGATCACAAGCAAAAAACACAAAAACGATTGCAAATACGGAAACCACTAAAGAAAATAATTTTTTTGACATTTTGTCCCCTTTTTTACGCGGGGTTTGAGATATAAGACACCATTTTAATTAAAAAAATAGAATTAGAGGTGACTTATTCTGACTCTTTCCGCGAAGTCCTTGAATAATAAATTTATACACTAAAGTTTCCCGGCTTAAGGTATTTTGATTACGCACCTTCCCGGACCGGTACCTGTCCAGTGGTTAATTGCGCTTTCGTTCCCTATCACGGTTACGGGCTAGCGGAGGATTTGCACCCCACTTCCTTTAAAATGAATAATTTTTATATAATAATTTTAAATAAATTAGTCAAGATGTTTTTTTTTAATTTATATTGACACTTATTATTGACCTAAATATTTTATTTTGTTATTAATTGCCTTAGTTTTTTACGGAGATAAAGTGAAAGATTTTTATATTGTAGGTATCCATATAGGAAATATTGATGATATTACATTCAGAGCTGTCAAAATACTCAATTCGGTTGATTTTATAGTTTGTGAAAATGAAACAGAGTACCGAAAATTTTTCGGCCAATTATCGATACCCGTAAAAAAATTTATTGTTTGCGGACAAAACAGTGAGAATGAAGCCGCTGAGATTACCATTCAGCTCTTAAAAAACGGAGAAAAAGGTGCGCTTATATCTGACTGCGGTGTTCCGCTTTTCGAGGACCCCGGATTTGACATAATTGATCGGGTAAGAAATAACGGCTTTAGTTATACATCAATACCCGGCGCAAACAGTCTGGCTACTGCTTTGTCATTAAGCCCTTTTAAGGTAAAAAATTTTTATTTTAAGGGTTTTATAGCAAGAAAGCACGATGATCGAATTAAAGATATTAAAGATATTGCCAAAATGACAAATCCGATAGTTCTGATGGAATCACCTTACAGGTTGATAAATATTCTTGAACTTGCGAAAGAACACCTTGGCAACCGGAAAATATTTTTGCCTTATAATTTAACAATGCCTGATGAGATGCTCATGTATGACACTCCATCGTCATTGATAAAGAAACTAAAAAGTCATAAAATTGAAAAAGGGGAATTCTTAATAATCATAGAAGGTTTAAAATGAGAAAAATTATTTTACCGGTTATTTTAACAATTATATTTGCAAACTGTCAG
>CAZSQU010000040.1:1595-15020 GCA_964608985.1 uncultured Spirochaetales bacterium | reverse complement strand
AACTGTCAGACATTAAAATATGACTTTCGCGAAAATATTTCAAATTACTCTGATATTCAGCGGTTAAACAGTAAGATATTATCCAATTTAACTAATCAAACCGGATCACTTTCCGGAATTCTTACATTAAAAAACAATACTTTTAAATACATTATTTCGTATAATATTATTGATAAATTTATTGAAATAAAACTATTCGATCTTAATGGGGAAAATTCTATTTTAAAAGCTGTATATAATGATACATCTATCTCTGTTGATACACTTAACAGCGGTTTTCAATATAATGACGGATATACACTTATTAAACTACTTTCTTTTTCATTACTACAAGAATACAACAGGCCGCAGTATTATTACACCAGAGATGATTATCTTGTTATAGTAGATAAAGATAATAATTACTATA
Source organism: uncultured Spirochaetales bacterium (assembly GCA_964608985.1). Lineage (GTDB taxonomy): Bacteria > Spirochaetota > GWE2-31-10 > GWE2-31-10 > CAYYKD01 > CAYYKD01. The sequence continues at coordinate 14,611 of CAZSQU010000040.1, read as the reverse complement.
AATACGACAGTGATCTCAGAATAATTAAGAAGGAAAACTTCATAACATCTTCTATATTTGAATATAATTCTCGAGGAATCCGTTCTATTACTATAAGTTATTTAGGTCAAAAATACATATTTATTACAGATGAACAATAATAACAGCAATATTAATAAAAATAGCTTTAATTTTAAAAAATATTATGGTATATTACAAAATGATTTATTATATACATAAATATAAAATTCAATTAACAATCGAGAGTTTTTTATGAAAAGAAAAGATTTTTATACAACTTCTGAAGTAGCTAAGATCCTGCATGTTGCGGTAGGTTCGGTTATTAATTGGGTTAACAACAAACAGATCAAAGCAATAGTAACTCCCGGAGGACATAGAAAGATATCCAACAACGATCTGCTTGACTTTCTTAAAGAACTTAACTATGTGATACCAAGTTTCTTAATAGAAAAAAAACTTGTATATATCGTAGATGATGATGAAACAATTCATAGTTTTTTCCGGGAAATATTCAGTCATATCGAAGGTTTTGATATAAAAGTTTTTTCTTCGGGTACTGAAGCTCTTCTTGCAATAGGCAAAGATTTGCCTGAGATAATTGTAGTTGATATATTAATGCCTGATGTTGACGGAATTAAGGTAATACAAAACATAAGAAATCATGAGCAATTGAAAGAGATGCAGATTATTGCAATCAGCGGAGATACAACAAAGAAAACTGTTTCTATTGAAAGCGGAGCTAATATATTTATAAAAAAACCGATAGAGATTGACGATTTTCGCAAATCACTTCACAAATTATTTGAGTAATATTTCGAGGTACTATGTTAAAAATAATTAATATTAATGACCCCATGTTATATATGATTTCAAAACCCGTAGAGGTTATTGACAGTGGAATAATAAAAATTATTAAAGATATGTTTGAGTCAATGTACGCTAATAATGGTATAGGACTGGCCGCTGTCCAAGTAGGAATTCTTAAAAGAATTTTTATAGTCGATATCCCCGATATACTCGAACCTGCAGTTTTTATTAATCCGCAAATAACATATAGATCGCCTGAGACATTTGAATATGAAGAAGGGTGTTTATCTCTTCCCGGTGTGCAGAGAAAAATTAAAAGAAGCAAAAAAGTAACAGCAGACTTTACTGATTTAGATGGGAATAAACAGACAATTAATGCATCAGGTCTTTTATCGGTATGTATTCAACATGAATATGATCACCTTGAAGGCAAAATGTTTATTGATAATCTTGATTCGGTATCCCGTGAAAGTGCCTTTAAAGAATTTACGGAAAAGTACAGTAAATGAAGCTTGTTTACCTTGGAACACCCGATATATCTGTACCTCTACTAGAAGCCCTTGCACAAGAATTTAATATTACAGCAGTTATAACAAGACCGGATAAACCAAAAGGTAGAAGCGGCAAACCAGTACCTTCTCCAATCTCATTATCTGCAGATAAACTCGGACTAAAGTTAATCAAGCCAGACAAAATCGATCAATCAATCATTGATATGCTTAAAATAGACAATCCTGATCTATTTGTCACTTTTTCTTATGGTTCTATTTTGAAGCAGGAATTTATTAATTTTACAGAATACGGCGGAATAAATATTCATCCGTCATTACTCCCTAAATACAGAGGTCCTTCACCGATTCAAGCGGCACTCTTTAACGGAGATAAAAGTTCGGGTATTTCCATACAAAGAATAGCTTTAAAAGTTGATTCCGGAGACATATTATTTCAGAAAGAATTTGAGATTTCTGATAACGATGATTACAATACATTAGAAAGAAAGATATCTCTTGAATCTATCCGACCGGTTATTGACATCTTAACAGATATAAATAGATATTTATCAAATGCTAAAATACAAGATCACAACAAGGCAACTTATTGTAAAATAATTAAGAAAGAAGATGCTTTAATTAATTGGCATTCTACGACAGAAACAATCAATAATATGATTCGGGCTTTTTGTAATGGTCCGGTCCCATTTTCTTTTGTAAATAACCAAAAAATATCCTTTTATAAATCACTGAATTATGATAATATATCGCAATCTTATAAATTGTCTTCTGCCGTTCCCGGTACAGTAGTAGAAGCAGATCATAAAGAAGGTATTTTAATTAAAACCGGATCAGGGCTACTAAAAATACTCGAACTTCAGAAAGAGGGAAAGTCAAAACTTGATTTTAAAAATTTTTTAAATGGATATAAAGATTTAAAAAACAAACTATTTGTAATGGAGAGATAAAATGCAGCATTTCAAGATGTTGTTTCAAAGAGTGATCGGAATTATATTGATATCCGGTTCCGATAGCGAAACAGATAAAGTAAAAAAAATAGTATGGTACACATTTACAGGCGGAATTATCCTTATGTTCCTTATTGCGTGGGTATTCTTTGTTGTTTTTACTTTTAGTGAAAAGAACCTTAAAGTACCCCAAATCAATGGTTGCGATCAGTATGATGCAATGCAAAAATTATTTGAAAAAAAACTGATTGCTAACCCCATACCTATATATACAGATAATTATCCTTTTGGAACAGTTTTTGATCAAACTCCAAAAGCAGGTGAACCGGTTAAAAAAGGACGCGTTATTCACTTTTCAATTTCTTTAGGACCTGAAGAGAACGCACTCGGAGATTATAGGGGGGATAACTATCTGCAAGCTATTGATATAATCAATCTCCGTTATCCCGGTGAAAACAAGCCTTTTAAAATAGACCCGCCGGTATTTGAATTTAGCGATACAGTAGCCAAATGGAATATTATCAGTCAAAATCCTCCCGAAAATACACTTTTCAGATCAGTTGACAGACTTCAATTTGTTGTCTCAAACGGACCTCAAATACAAGGATCTGTCACTCTTGATGATTTTAATGGTAAAAAGTTTTCTGATATAATTCCTGTTCTTGAGTCTTATGAGATAAAATTCACTTTTGAATATACTTTGACAGATAACCGCAATGCAGATAATATTATCAATTCACAATCTATCGGTAAAGGCGCATTGATTAGTGATTTGATTTCTACAAATAAAGTTCTAATACTAAATATTAATAAATATCATTCAATTAATAATAATAGAATAAAAGGTACTACTATGGTAGAAATACCTTCTATATCTGTTAGGGATAAACTTAGAATAGATTATGTTCTATTTCAGAATACTGTTACCGTACTTGAATTTATGTCTAAAGGTGGTATTATTATACCTGTTCCTTTTAACGGCAATAAAGATGGCATTTACAAAATATATTTAGGTGATAATCTAATAAAAACGATAGTTGTAGCAGATGAAATAGCAGCATTAGAAGAAACAGACTAAATTACAAGATTGCATTGGAATAAAAAAAAGCTGTTTTATAGACAGCTTTTTTTTATCTGTAAAATTGCTAAGATATATAACAAACTACTTAATTTTATACTTGTTCTTGAATCTTTCAATTCTTCCGGCAGTATCAACCAGTGTTTGTTTACCGGTGTAAAACGGGTGGCAATCAGAACATATTTCCGTGTGAATTTCTTTCACAACAGATCTGGTGTTAAAAGTATTACCGCAAGCACATTTCACAACCGAATCCTGATACTTAGGATGTATTCCTTCTCTCATACCTTACTCCTTTAAACTAATATATAATATTTTTTAAAAAAAGTCATCTATTAATTATTAATATAACTAATTTTATTACTGATTCATTGAATTTATAAATGCATCGTTGTCCTTGGTCTTTTTCATCTTTTCTATAAGAAACTCAAGCAACTCAACATCATCCATACCATAGAGAACCTTTCTTAAAACCCAAAGTTTTTGAAGTTCTTTTTCTGAAAGCAATAATTCCTCTTTTCTTGTCCCCGATTTTTTAATGTTAATTGCAGGAAAGATTCGTTTTTCTGACATTTTTCTATCCAGATGGATCTCCATATTTCCGGTACCTTTAAATTCTTCAAATATAACCTCATCCATTTTAGACCCTGTTTCAATAAGACCTGTAGAAATAATTGTGAGACTTCCCCCCTCTTCAATGTTTCTTGCTGCGCCAAAGAATCTTTTCGGTTTGTGGAGAGCGTTAGAGTCAACACCACCGGATAATATTTTTCCCGAAGTAGGTACAACCTGATTGTATGCTCTTGCCAGTCTAGTAATTGAATCAAGGAGAATAACAACATCTTTCTTGTGCTCGACTAATCTCTTTGCTTTTTCAAGTACCATTTCTACAACCTGAACATGCCTTGTTGCTGGCTCATCGAATGTTGAACTTACAACCTCCCCTTTTACAGAGCGCTGCATTTCAGTAACCTCTTCCGGTCTTTCGTCAATTAAAAGTATTATTAAAAACACCTCCGGATGATTAAGAGTAATTGCATTCGCAATAGTTTGAAGTATTGTAGTTTTACCGGTTCTCGGCGGTGATACGATAACCGCTCTTTGACCTTTACCTATGGGTGTAAAAAGATCAATTAATCTTGTAGTTAAATTATTGCTATCCGGATGTAATGAAAGATTTAATTTTTCATTGGGATGAAGCGGTGTTAAGTTATCAAAAAGAATCCGCTTTTTAGCAATATCCGGCTCCTCATCATTAACCTTTTCAACCCGCAATAAAGCAAAGTATTTTTCACCTTCTTTAGGTGGTCTTATTTCACCGTAAACAGTATCTCCTGTTTTTAGTCCTAGTGCTCTAATCTGACTCGGAGATATATAGATATCATCCGGTCCTGATAGATAGTTATAATTAACAGATCTTAAAAAACCATATCCGTCCGTTAATATATCAAGAACACCTGATGCAAATATTATGCCATCATTATCAGTATGGTGTTTCAAGATATTAAATATTAAATCCTGTTTTTTTAAGTTATTAATGTTTTCAATATTTATTCCAATCTTCTCAATTTCAGATTTTAAAGAACTTACTGACATTATTGCAAGGTCATTAATATTAATTCGAGGAGCATTGGGATCTTTATTGGTTTGTCTTTGCTGTTTATCGTTAGTCTCAACACTTCTTTGTACAAATTCTCTTTTCTTTACAGTGTTTGTTTCAACAACTAAAACCTTCCTTGCTCTTTTTAATCTCGGTATTCTATGACGATCATCATAATTATTTATAGTAACTGAATTTGAATTATCCTGAATAGAGATATTATTATCCGTATTATCAACAGATCGGTTTTCATCCGCAGTTATATCTACCTTATCGAAAAGCATTTTGTCTTCATTTACCGAGTCTAAATTCTCGATTAAAGTTACATTCTCAGCCATAAAAAAAATCTCCTGTTATTTATATAAAGAACACTGTGATTAATAATAATAATTTTGACTATATTAATATAAAGAAATCAAATCAAACTAAATAGTAGAAAATAAAAGTCTAATATTATAAAAGAAACTAATCTTTTATTGACTCATGACGACCTTTAAAAATTGCTCCATCTGAAATTTTCAACTTTCTTGATTTAATATTTCCATAAAGACGCCCTGTTTCAAGTATCTCTACTTTTTGTGCCGCAGTAACATCGCCTTTAACAATTCCCATTATAACAATAGTATCAGCATTTATATTTGCCTGAATATTTGCAGTCTCTCCGACAACCAGAGATCCTTTACTCGCAACTTTTATATTTCCAATAAAATTACCATTAATTTTTAATGAATCCTTAAATAAAAGATTACCATTAAAATAAGTGTTTTTTGAAAGTACTGTCTTTATTTTTTTATTATTATAATAATTATCCAATATATCCGGCATATAAACCTCTTACTTACTTTTCATCTCGTAAACTCCGTCCCACCCCTCAGGTGGCGGTTCAATAATAAAATGTTCGCATCTCTCAATAAATGTTTTTGACGGTCCGTCATTTGGATCAAACTCTAAAGCCTTTTTAAAATGGTTTATAGCTTCTTTAAATTTTGATCCTCTATACATTTTTAGCCCTTCATTGAACTCATTAACACAACTAACTTTTTCTTTTGTAATCATAATTACCCCTACTGTGCATGATCAAGATTAATTGAAATTTTCTTTTCTAAATCTTCCAAGGAAATCTCTTTCATCTTGATCGCTTTACCCTTTTTATTAAGTTCATCAATTTCTGACTCAATAGCTTTCAATGTAGCCTGTAATTCATCGTAATCTTTCTTAAAAACATTAACAAAATCTTTGATTTGATCGATATCTTTGAAGTCCAATTCTAATGATTTACTATATAAATTTGTAAATGGAGTTATTATATGGTTTTTTACTGCAAAAAGATTTGTATTTAGAGATTCAAGGATAGCCAATCTTTTATCTCTGTTATTTAACTGTTCTGATATCTCTTTGTGTCTGAATATAGACCGTATCCGTGCCAGAACCTCTGTAAAATTAAAAGGCTTAGTAATGTAATCATCGATCCCCATTTCAAAACCAATAACCTTACTTTCTGTATCATCCATCGCTGAAAACATAATAATTGGAAGGTTTCTATAATCCTTGTAGTCGGGATCTTTCTTAAGAATTTGTATAAACTCATATCCGGTTAAACGAGGCATGATATTGTCAAGTAATACCAAATCAATTTCGGTCTCTTCCAATTTTTCAAGCCCGTCCAAACCATCTTCACATACAAAAACGGTAAAACCGAGCTGAGATAAAGTATTCTGAAAAAAATCTCTAATTACTTGATCATCATCTACAACTAATATTCTACCGGTAAGTTTCATACATATCTCTCTAAAGAAAAGTTTATTTTACGCAGTAAATGTAGCTTTAATAGTCTTAACGATTCTTGATTTCTTTCTTGCACCGTTATTTTTTTTAATAAGCCCTTTCTTAACAGCTTTGTCAACATTGCTAAAATATTGAGATAAAAGTCCGTCAACATTTTCTTTGTTCTTAGCACTTACAGCTTCCATCAACTTTAAGAAAGAAGTGTGTATTTTTGATTTATAAACTCTGTTTCTTACTCTTCTTACCAGTGATTGTCTTTCTCTTTTTAATACAGATTTGTGTATCATTTTTGTTAATACTCCATAAAGATTCTAAAAAATTATAGAAACAATATCAAAAAAAACTTTTAATGTCAATAATAATTAACACTTATTTCTATATCTCCAATAAAAGACTTACAAATTTAAAATAAAATGTTATAATAATCCACTGAATTTAATTTCTGCTTTGTTTTTTTAAAATAACCGGAGGCATTCTTGAACACAACAACATTAAAACTTATAGAAATGGCAATTAATGAAGACCTTGATAAAAACGGCGATATAACAAGCAATGCGATATTTTCACCTGATGAAAAAGGAAATTTTAAGCTACTTTCTAAAAGCGAAGGGGTTCTTTGCGGAACAGAAGTATTTAAGGAAGTTTTTAAATATATCGATAAAAATATAACAGTTGATTTTCTATATAAAGATGGAAATATAATAAAAAGTGGCACAACAATTGCCCATTTGAACGGGTCCGTAATAAATATTCTTTGCGGTGAAAGAACCGGTTTAAATTTCATCTCTCACCTGAGCGGAATTGCTACAAAAACAGCACAGTTTGTTAAATCATCAGGAAACAAAATAAGAATTCTTGACACCAGAAAAACTCTGCCGGCATACAGAATGCTTCAAAAATATGCAGTAAAATGCGGTGGAGGAGATAATCATCGAATCGGATTATTTGATATGGTTATGATTAAAGATAACCATATAGATGCCGCAGGTTCGATTAAATCGGCTGTAAACAAGGTTAAAACTAAATGGAATAATAGATTTAAAATCGAAGTTGAAACAAGGAATTTAAAAGAGGTAGAAGAAGCTTTAGAATGTAATGTTGATAGAATAATGCTTGATAATATGGATAATGATACAATGATAAAGGCAGTTAAGCTTATCAACAAAAAAGCAGAAATTGAAGCATCGGGCAACATGACTATCGAAAGAATAGCAGAACTCAAAGACTCAGGGATAGATTATATATCTTTCGGTGAGTTGACTCATACGGTTAAGTGCTTTGATTTTTCATTAAAAAGGAAAAACAATTATGAATAACATTATTCAGGAAATAAAAGAGATAAAAAAAAGATTAGGAAAAAAAGTAATAATTCCTGTGCACCATTATCAAAACAGCGATATTGTATCATGCGGAGATTTCATCGGAGACTCTTACAAACTTGCTGTTGAGAGTTCCAGAACAAATGCAGAGTTTATTGTGTTCTGCGGTGTAACTTTTATGGCTGAAAGTGCTGACATCCTGGCAAAACCGGATCAACATGTATTGATACCGGTGCCTATGGCAGGATGTCCGATGGCAAGTATGGCAGATATGTCTTTCGTTCAGAAAGCTTTCGACAGTATTAAGGAAATTACCGGCAAAAAAACCGCTCCCATTGTCTATATGAATTCTTTTGCCGACTTAAAAAATTTCTGCGGAATTAACGGCGGCGCGGTATGTACCTCTTCAAATGCACCTCAAATAATTGACCACTATATCAAAAAAGATTATAATATTATGTTTTTCCCTGATTATCATTTAGGTAAAAATACTGCCAATTCTATGGGGTATGGTGATCTTACTGTTAAAGTTAACCGCGATGGAACCGTTACACCTCTTGAAAACGCAAATCAATCAAGATTCTTTCTATGGGACGGCTATTGTCTTGTGCATCAGAATTTTAAAAGTGCTGATATTGATAATCTAAAAAACGATTACCCAAATATAAAGATAATTGTTCATCCTGAATCAGACCAATCGGTTGTAAAAGGATCTGATTTTGCCGGATCAACAGAGATGATAAATAATATGATAAATAATTCTCCTTCAGGTACTGTATGGGGAGTGGGGACAGAAACTACTTTTGTAGATAGAATTGCAGCAGAAGCCCGTGATAAAACTGTAATACCTTTAAAAAAGTCTGTCTGTGCAAACATGCAGAAAATTACTGCTCAGAAGCTATTGGATTCACTATTATCCGTTGAAGATTTTATTAATAACGGCGGAGCGCTTAAATATCTTGTCAAGGTTGATAAAACTCTTAAATCAGGCGCTTTAAAAGCAATGAACAAGATGATAGATATCACTGAAGGGAGAAAACAATCTTGAACAGATATTACGATATCATTGTTATCGGCACCGGAATTGCCGGTCTGACATCGGCAATCTATCTCAAGGAAGCCGGTCTTAATGTCTTGGTGGTATCAAAATCTTCCGACTATCAAGAATCCAATACTTTCTACGCACAAGGCGGAATAATTGCATGGAAAAAAGGTGATGACCCAAAGTCCTTGATGAATGATATTCTAAAAGCCGGCAGTAATTATAATAATTATGAAGCAGTTGAAATTCTTGCTAAAGATGGACCGCGTCTTGTTTTTGAATTTCTGATTGAAAAAATTGGTATAAAATTCAGTAATGATCACAACGGTAAACTCGATTATACTGCAGAAGCGGCTCACTCTATCAATAGAATTATTCACTTTCAGGATCATACCGGTGATAGAATAAGTAACTCTTTGTATGAGTATGCTAAAAAAATCGGAGTCACAATCTTAACAGGTCATACTGCCGTTGACATTATAACAAATTCTCACCATTCAAAAAATCATCAGGAGTTATATAAAACCCGAATAGCTATGGGGGTGTATCTTTTAAACAATTATACCGGAGAAGTGGATAAATATCTTTCTGACAAATTGATACTTGCAACAGGTGGCGTCGGAGAACTATACCAATATACAACCAATCCTCCTTGTTCTACAGGCGATGGTATAAGTATGGCAACGAGAGCCGGTGCAGATATTATCAATGCCGAATTTATTCAATTCCACCCCACCCTCCTTTTTCATAAAGATATAAAAAGATTCCTTATTTCAGAATCCTTAAGGGGTGAAGGGGCAAAACTTCTTACCCCTGACGGAAGACAATTTATGTCTAAATACACTGAATTCGGAGAGCTTGACTCAAGAGATGTCGTCTCGAGAGCAATCTATGAAGAGATGTCTGCTAACGGATTTGAATATATGTTGTTAGATCTCGCTTCATATTATAAAGGAGAGGTCCCCATAACAGAAAGATTCTATAAGATTTATTCAACATGTAAATCCGGAGGAATAGACATTACAAAAGAACCAATCCCCATAGTTCCGGCAGCGCATTATTTTTGCGGGGGGATCCGTGTTGACACAAAAGGACAGACATCACTTAAAAATCTATATGCAATAGGAGAAGTGAGTTGTACAGGACTTCATGGAGCAAACCGACTTGCGTCAAATTCACTTCTTGAAGCCCTGCTTTGGGCAAAAAACACGGCATTTGATATAATTAATAACTATAATAGAATATCGCCATCACGACTTAAGAATATCCCTGATTGGAATATGCCAAAACAAAAAGTGATCTTTGACCCGACATTATTGAAACAAGATATGTCGGCAATTAAAATGACTTTATCAAACTATGCCGGTATTGTAAGAAGTAGAAAAGGTCTTGAGAGGGCAAGTGCAGACCTCAATTATTATAAACATAGAATTTTTTCATTTTATAAACAGGCTAACCTTACAAGAGATATTATTGAACTTAGAAACGCAATTGTAACGGCAGAGATAATAGTAAATTCAGCCATGCACAACAAAAGATCTATCGGTTGTCATTATATTAGAAAATAAAATAATTAATAAGTTATATTGACAAAAAGATCAATGAAGTTCACGGCAGAATGTTAATAGATCAATCAACTCATCCTCATTTGCATTACCCTTTTCAACAGCTTCATAAGGATTAAAGCCCATTTCAATAACTGACGATATCGCTTCTTCAACCGAAAATCCTACTACACAGGAAAGATAACCGGCAGCTATGTGACCGGTTCTGCCGATTCCGCCGGCGCAGTGAATAACAGTTTTAATCCTATTATGTCTTGAGTACTTAAGAAAAGGTTTAACAATCTCCTTAAATCTTCTTTTATCTATTAAATGGTAATCCTGTACAGGAACTGCAAGAACATTTTCATCCCCATACCTCTTTTTCAAATACCCCAAATAATCTATACTATAATTCATCAGTTGATTAAAATCTAAAAGAACTAATAATCTTTTTATCCCGTGTTGATCTAAAAAACAACACCAACTATCAATTATGTATTCATTAGCATTATCAATGCCATACCCGGGTCTTGATGCACCAAAAACAATCTCTTCATCTATTGACACCGGTCTAAAATTATACTTACTCATTTAATGATAGTATTCCCTTTTCTCAAAAAATAGAATTCTAACTGCGTTTTTTCTGTAAACAATTATAAGGTAGATAAAACCAAATAAAAAACCTAAAACATGCGTGATATGAGCGACATTACTATTAAAAAACAACTGCGATCCAATCTCAATTATTGTAAAAATTATAATTGCAGTTTTTATCTTCATCGGAATTGCAAAAAACATATACAACTTAGAATCCGGATAAAAAACTGCAAATCCGAGTACTACCGCAAAAACCGCACCCGAAGCACCGATCAACACCACCTGACCTTGCATTATAGAAAAAAACAATACTGACAAAAGGTTTGCCAAAGCCCCTGTAATCAAGTAATAAAGCGTGAATTGAATTTTTCCGATTATAGTTTCAAAGGGTTTACCAAAAATATATAGACCATACATATTAAGCAGTATATGGCCAATATCCCCGTGAATAAACATTGATGTTACTAACTGCCATCTGGCGAACTGAAAAAAAGGGGCACCGGGAACCCTACCTAAAGCAAAAACATTCATTAAACCGGTATAAAAGAAGTCTATACCAAGATATTTAGCTGATAAAACCGGTATAAATGCGATTAGGTTAATAATTATTAATATTTCTACTGCACCATATTTTTTTATGCTTAATTTCATAACTCATTATATACGCAATTAACACTGAATCGTCAACAGAAAAACAATTACATAACAATTTTATATAATTTTTTTTATTATTTACTTGATAATAATCACAATATAATTTATAGTTAGTTAGATAAAAACCATACATCTGAGGTAAATCATGGCATTTAAAGATGATTATGAATTTGAGCTACTGGTAAATGAAGCCGAAAAAATGGTCATTGATGTTTTAGAAGAACAACTAAATATCATTAAAGAATCAGAAGGTGAAGATAATCTTTGCCGTTGTCAGGATTGCATTCTCGATATGTGTGCTCTGGCACTTAATAATCTCAAACCATATTACCGTTCATCATTTACGGGAAGAGTTTACGCACAGGGACTTATATACAATGACGAATACAAAACCGGAGTAATTAACTCCGTAAAAAATGCAATTAAAAAAGTTCGTAAGAACCCTTCACATGTGATGTAACTGATAATTTTTCAATTAACTAAATATTCAATCAAATCCTGGAGATTTTTATGATTAAAAAAAGACTGATAACATCAGCACTGCCTTATGTAAATAATATCCCTCACTTAGGAAACATAATCGGTTGCGTTTTATCTGCCGATGTCTTTGCAAGATATAGCCGGCTTGCCGGATATCAGACATTGTTTATTTCCGGTACAGATGAATATGGTACTACAACAGAAACTAAAGCAAAAGAAGAAAAACTGACCCCGCGAGAAATTTGTGACAAATACAACAGTATTCATAATAAGATTTATCAATGGTTTAATATTCAATTTGATCATTTTGGCAGAACCACCTGCAAAGAACACATAGAGATTGTTCAATCTATCTTCCTTAAACTTCACAAAAACGGTTTTATTGTTGAAGAAATAGTAAATCAGCCCTTTTGTGAACACGATAAGATGTTTTTGGCAGACAGATTTGTTGAAGGTACCTGCCCCGTTTGCGGCTATGATAAAGCTAAGGGTGATCAATGTGACAGTTGCGGTAAACTTCTCGATCCGTCTGACTTAAAGACACCTAAGTGTTCTATTTGCGGAAAATCGCCGGTATTCAGAGACTCTAAACACCTGTTTCTTGATCTGGTTAAACTAAAGCCGCAGCTTGAACAATGGATATCCGAATCA
>CAZSQU010000040.1:0-1585 GCA_964608985.1 uncultured Spirochaetales bacterium | reverse complement strand
ACTGAAAATAACTGGTCAAACAACGCCTTAACCGTAACAAAAGGGTGGCTTGAAGTCGGGCTAAAAAAAAGATGTATTACCCGCGACTTAAACTGGGGAATTCCGGTACCGCTTAAGGGTTATGAAAATAAAGTTTTTTATGTCTGGTTTGATGCACCGATCGGGTATATATCGATTACTGCCGAACATACATCTGATTGGAAGAACTGGTGGCAATCACCTGAAGACACAGAGTTATATCAATTCATGGGGAAGGACAACATTCCTTTTCATACGGTAATATTTCCTGCCTCTTTAATCGGTACCGCAGACAAATGGACAATGCTCAAAAACATAAGTTCAACAGAATATCTAAATTATGAAAACACAAAATTTTCAAAATCAAGGGGAACCGGTGTTTTTGGAGATCAGGCAGTATCATCCGGCATATCACCCGATCTCTTCAGATATTACCTTCTTAGAAACAGACCCGAAAAAAATGATACAAACTTCTACTGGAACGATTTTATGGAGAAAGTTAATGGTGAAATTATTGCGAATTACGCAAATTTAACAAATAGAATACTCCAGTTCATTACAAGATTTTTTGACAGTAAAATTCCGCCTGTTACATGCCCTGATTTTTCAGTTTTTAATAAAGTTGACATGAATAAAAGGCTATCAGAATATTCTGAAATCATGGAGAATATCGAAATAAAACGGGGTTTACTATCTGTACTTGATATTTCATCAGAAGCAAATAAATTCTTTCAGGATATGGAACCATGGAAACTTATAAAAGAAAATCCCGACAAAGCCGGTTCTGTAATCGGTTCTCTTGCTGCAATGCTTAAAGACATTACAATTCTGCTTTCGCCATATCTACCCGAAACAGCTGAAAAAGTTTTTAAAATGCTCAATCACCCGTCAGAGAAAAACAAACTGAGTGATATAGGTGATTATACCGGTTTTAATAACAGAGTTATTGGAGAAACAGTGATTCTTTTCAATAAAATTGAAAAAGATCTGGCTGATAATCTTACAGAGCAATTCAGAGGTGATGATAAGCCGGATATTATTGATCTATTCAGCAAACTCAACCTTCGTACAGGAAATATCATATCTGTCGAAAAACATCCGGAAGCTGACAAACTATACATAGAGAAAATCGATATGGGAAACGGCGAGATCAGACAGGTAATTTCAGGTCTTGTCAAATACTACAAAGAAAATGAGCTTATCGGCAAAAAAGTGATTGTTGTTTCGAATTTAAAAACCGCTAAACTTAGAGGTGTGGAAAGTCAGGGAATGATACTTGCCGCTGAAACTGCAGGGAAACAAACAGTAGAAGTTCTTGAATCATCGGGAAATCCGGGGGACGCTGTAACAATCGAAGGTTGTGATCCTTCTAACCAGGAAATAACTATTGAAGAATTTGCAAAAGTTCCACTTACGGTAAACAATAACATAGTAAATGCCGGAAGTTTTCCACTTAAATCATCCGGACGAGAAATTACAACAAAAATCGTTAATAACGGTAAGGTCGGATAGTTTAGGGCACTTCTAATTACCTGCTTTGGATTGAAACCGAAGATATTATTTGCAT
>CAZSQU010000039.1:0-27450 GCA_964608985.1 uncultured Spirochaetales bacterium | reverse complement strand
TCTTAATTCTTAATTATCTTCATTTCTCCATTTCTTCAATTGATAATTCTTAATTTTTAATTCTCAATTATCTTTATCTCCTCCTCCGTCAACCCATACAACTCATACCCTAAAGGGCACAGGTAAACCATCCGGTCGATCTGCTTATCCAACATATCAATCCTCTGCTTTCATCGGTTTTTTGCCATCCTTGGCAAAACCGATATTCGGCACATCCTGTGCGTCAAAACCCGCTTCTTAAGTATCAATAAACGCCCGAATGATACTTCTTTTATATTAACATTTGTCGCACCGGTGCGACAAAATTACAGATCCTCTATTTTATCATCAATAATTGATTCGATCTCAGTTGATGGCATTGAAGGTTTTATAGAATCAAAAATATCCTTTTTCAACTTTTCTTTTTGCTCTTGATCACTGACTTTTTTATCTATCTCACTGATACCTTCCGTTATATATCTCATTTTTTTATGTCCAAACTCAATAGTTTTTTCTCTGCTGAAATAATTCGGATAATTTGCAATTAGTTTTAAAATGCTGATATAAACATAAATTGTTTGTCGAGAAAATCCCAATTCTTCCTCACAAAACTCTCCAAATGTTTTATATTTTAATTTATATATCTTTTTATGATGAATTTCAAATATACTTTCTGCAAGATCTAAAAAACCATCTTCAATTTTCCTTTTTGCATTTAGTGTTTTCCTGATTAGAGCATCATATTCTTTTAAGTCATTTTTGTCTTGTTTATCTAACAAATGATCATTCCTTGACATTCACATCTCTTTTTTTTTGTCGCACCGGTGCGACATTATTTATTTTAATCCTCAATTATCTTTATCTCCTCCTCCGTCAGCCCATACAACTCATACCCTAAAGGGCACAGGTAAACCAACTTATCTATCTGCTTATCCAACATATCAATCCTCTGATTTCATCGGTTTTTCTGTATAATTCTAATTATTTTCTAAAAAATACTTTTCCGCTTCATTATGTATTTCTTTGATGTTTTTATCCTGCCATAATGTTCTCTGCCATTCTGTATAATCAAATTTTTCTCTTAGTATTAGATTTATAAACTTCTCGGAGTCAATAAGTCCAAGTTTATCTTTTAACGCAACAATCCCATCTTTTAAAATCAAAGTATCTGTTCTCATACGCTATACCTCCAATAATTCTATAAATCTCAATGGATTTATTATAACTATACTTTTAAAATTAACACTTTTTTTAATTAATGCAATATCGGTAGTAAAAAAATAATTTGCTTCAGCTTCGATAGCACAAGATAAATGAAGAGCGTCTTTCAATTTGATATTATATTTATCAAAACTTTCTGCTCTCTCTAATATTAATTTACTCGGTTTAACAATTATACTTAGATAATTGTTTCCATTCAATAATTTCATTTTTACGTAGGAAATAAGGGTTTTGACTATTTTCATACTCTAAAATGTAAGACCAAATTAGCGTGTATTGGTTTTCTTTGATTCTTTCTTGAATATATAGTTTTGCCTGTGCCTCTAACTGAACTTTAATTTGACTTTGATCATCATAAGGTCTGTTAAAACAACAATTATCAAGATATACCTTTATTTTATCCATGTAACCACCTTTTTTAAATTACAAATTATCATTTACGAATTAACAATGAGAAGAATCCACCAATTCTTAATTTTTAATTCTTAATTCTTATTTATCAATGAAGTTGCTTTTGCTTTCCAATGATTTCAAACTATCAAGATAATTTTTTTCAACCTCACTTAAAGTCTTATGCTGATACTTTTTATACTCGGAGGTTGCTTTTTTAACGGCAGACTCGTGAGTAATACTGCCTGCCCCTTGCAGTAAATTTTCACCGCTCATTGTCAATATTTTATCCAAATGTTCTGCCCAATCTTTCATCGTCATCGCCTTTTCCCGTTCAGCCTGCCGCTCGGCAAAATCCAGATACCCTGATACAATTTGACCAAGTGAACGCAGCTCTTTTTCATTCAAATAATTCTTGGCAATTACTACATCTTTTAAATAGGGTCTATCTCCGGGAAATGTCATTAAACCCATATACTCTTTTTCTGCATCAGCTCTGGTAAAAATAACTTCGGCGGCTGTTTGTCCGTGAACCGCATAATGAATCTTGTTTTGTACTTTTTTAAAAAACTCTAAAGAAACATCGGATTTATGGTCATAGTCAATACTTGTTGCGTATATGTCCAGCACCTGCCGGTAAAATACCTTCTCAGAAGCACGAATGTCTCGAATACG
This sequence comes from uncultured Spirochaetales bacterium, assembly GCA_964608985.1. GTDB lineage: Bacteria > Spirochaetota > GWE2-31-10 > GWE2-31-10 > CAYYKD01 > CAYYKD01. The sequence goes on along the minus strand of CAZSQU010000039.1, from coordinate 25,185 downwards.
CTGAAGTAACTCTTTCCAATAGCCACCGCCACCAAGGTTTTTAAGCCGTTCATCGTCCATAGTGAACCCTTTGCGGATATATTCATTAAGCCGTTTTGTAGCCCATATACGAAATTGAGTTCCCCTTTGAGATTTAACTCTGTAACCAACGGAGATAATTACATCTAAATTGTATAGTTTTAATGTGCTTGTTTGTGTTTTTCCTTCAATGGCACCATGTTGAGTGGTAATTCGGGAATTCCGAACAACCACTTTCTCGTCTAATTCACCTTCTTTAAAAATATTCTTAATATGCTCACTAATAGTTGATTTTGCTTTATCGAACAAAACCGACATCTGGTCTTGTGTCAACCAAACTGTTTCATCTTCAAAACGAACATCTACCGATACTTTTTCGTCTTCTGTTTTGAATATAATAAATGAAGATTGATCATTTTGCATTGCCATCCCCCTCCACAATCCTAATCTCCTCTTCCGTCAGCCCATATAACTCATACCCTAAAGGGCACAGGTAAACCAGCTTATCAATCTCTCGATCCAAAACATCAATCCTCTATTTGAAAACCCGTTTCTCCGTATCAATAAACGCCCGAATGAAACTTCTTTTGTGCTTCAAGCATTTGATCATCGTTAGGAATAAAAAATCAGTTGACTATTTATTCTTATTCCACCACTCTTTAGCATCATTATTAATTTCTTTTAAATTTTTATTTTTAAATAAATCTTTCCGCCACTCAGTATAGTCGGAAGATTCTCTCAATATTATTGATATAAACTTTTCTGACTCAACTATACCCATTGAATTAATTAAGGTCTCCATGCCTTTTATCATGATTTGACTATCTGTCATCATTCTGCACCTCCATATAAATCTCTACAAAATCAACCGGATTTACTATATTAATATTTTTTATTAAACTTTTCTTTTTTAATATCCCTTTATCTGTGGTTAAAAAGTAATTACATGCTTCAAAAATAGCACATGCCAAATGTATTGCATCAATTTCCTTGATCCCGATACTTAACATTTCTTCTGCAATCTTATCAATCTGCTCTGATGGATCAATTGTTTCTAAACTTAAAAAGCGCCATTTCTCAATTGTACTTTGTTTCATAATATCATTATTCTTAGAATTTTCATATGATAAAATGTATGACCAAATTAAATCAATATCACCTTCTTTTATTTTAGACTGAACAAATAATTTAGCTTCTGCTTCAAGCCTGATTAGAATGCTTTGTTGATCATCATAAGGTCTGTTAAAACAACAATTATCAAGATATACCTTTATTTTATCCATGTAACCACCTTTTTTAAATTACAAATTATCAATTAAGAATTACGAATTAACAATGAGACGAGTCTCTGACTTCTTAATTATCAATTACAAATTAAGAATTAACAATGAGAAGAGTTCCCCAATTCTTAATTCTTAATTCTTAATTCTTAATTCTTAATTCTCAATTATCCTAACCTCCTCCTCCGTCAGCCCGTACAACACATAAACCAGAGTGCACTTCTATTCTTTTGATGCTGAAACTTCAAACATTTCATGTAGTTTTTGTTGAAGCACTGATTTGGGGATTAATTTTGTTTCATATTCAGCAATTAAAGTTGGGCTAGCAGATCGACTTAAAGCATATTCAACTACATCTGCATCTTTATAAGAACATAAAAGAATACCAATACTGGGATTTTCAAAAGATTTCTTAACATCTCGATCTAAAGCTTCCAAATAAAATTCAAGTTGCCCCATATGTTCAGGCTTAAATCTATCTATTTTTAATTCAAAAGCCACAAGACATTGAAGAACACGATGATAAAATAATAAATCAATATAAAAATCTTCATTTCCTACTTGAAGGCGATAATTTTCGCCCATAAAAGTAAAATCTTTTCCTAACTCAAGAATAAAATCCTTTAAATTACGAATTAAGCTTAATTGCAAGTCATTTTCGGAATGTTTTTCAGGTAATCCTAAAAATTCGAAAATATATGTATCTTTAAAAGTCTGGCTTACATCTTGTGGCAATTCTTTCATAACTTGTGATAGGTTATTATCAGCTAATTTAGTTCTTTCATAAGAACTTGTATTCAACTGCCTTTCAAGTTCCCGAACTGAAAAGCGCTCTTTTATACACTTCTCCAGATAAAATTGTTTTTCATCATCAGTCTTACATCTTGCAAAAATAATTCGATTATGACTCCAGCTTATTTCTCGACACAGTGTGGCGAGTTTTTCATTAATTTTATATGCTTCGTAAAACTGCTTCATTCTCCAAAGGTTTTTATCGGTAAATCCTTTTACATCAGGCTCTGTTTTTTGAATGTATTGAGATAGATTTAGAATGAAACTTTTCCCCCATTCTTTTGTGTTAGCATTTTCAGAAATATACTTTCCTACTTGCCAATAAAGATTGATCAATTCAGTATTAACTGTTTTTAAAACCTTATTTCTTGTATCTTTAATTATACTAATTATCTCTGAAAAATTGTAACTTAATTCTGACATACTTAACACCCCCCCCCACAATTTTTAATTATCAATTAAGAATTACGAATTAACAATGAGAAGAGTCCCCGACTTCTTAATTATCAATTACGAATTACAAATTACGAATGAGAAGAATCCCCAAATTTTTAATTCTTAATTCTTAATTCTTAATTATCTTCATTTCTCCATTTCTTCAATTGATAATTCTTAATTCTTAATTCTCAATTATCTTTATCTCCTCCTCCGTCAGTCCATACAACTGAAGAAGAAATTATCAATTACGAATTACAAATTAACAATGACATGAGTCCCACAATTCTTAATTCTTAATTCTTAATTCTTAATTCTTAATTCTTAATTCTTAATTATCTTCATTTCTCCATTTCTTCAATTTTTAATTCTTAATTTTTAATTCTCAATTATCTTTATATCCTCTTCCGTCAGCCCGTACAACTCATACCCTAAAGGGCACAGGTAAACCATCCGGTCGATCTCTCGATCCGTCTTATCAATCTCACTCTTAATGCCGGACAGCTCTGTTTTATACTCATCAAAATACTTCTTCAATCCGCCGATCTCTTTCGGTCCAAGACCCTTGCCCTTCGGCATCTTCTTTTTCTGTGACTTCATATTTTTATTGACAAAATTATAAACAAACATTATACTATTAGTGTGACTTGATATAATCCTTAATGTTTATACCGGGCCACAACAAACCCCCGGTTTTATACCGGGGTAATTTTTTTTTACTTCCTCACTATACCCAAGCTATCATTTTTGCTTGCTTCTTTCAATAAAATCGGTTCAATATTATTAAAATAATTATGCAAATTATATTTTTTTAGACTCCCTTTTGGATATTCCTTTCTATAAAGCAAGTGAGAAATAACATCTACTGTTTGAATAAAATATGAGTGTTTAGAATTTCTTAAAATTGGATCTTCAACTATATTTTCTATAACATTATTATACAATGTATCACTAAAATGAGATGATACGTAATTTATTTTTCTCATTCTTCTTAATAAATTTCTAACTAACGGCTCATCAGTATCATCTGTAAAAATTAAGCCCTTTTCTGATTCTTTGGATAGAAATGTATCATATCTCTGAATTAATCTATTCCACGCTAATTCAGAATAGTTGTTAAATGTCCCGACCTCTACTTTTGTCTTGTCAAAACAAATGTTAATAACCTTACAAAGATTAAAAATCCGTGGAATATATAAAGAATAAACTTTTAATATCAAAATTCTGTCATTTTTATGAATAGCTCTGTAAGCATCTATTTTATTAACCCTGATTAGTTCTGCTGCATGAATTTCTTCACGGACTGAAAGTTTAACCTTATTGAACATTTCATTTCTTATTTTCTTTAATCTATCAAGATACATACTCCAATTTTTATCATCAACAATAAGTCCTGATAATATATAGTGTTTTGAGTTCCCGCCTTCAATGTATTTGCCAGGATCTCCACTTTCATCAACATACATCATATACATAAACTCACTCTCCCCCCTCCACAATACACTCAATAGGAAAACCGATGGTTTTCCTAAGCCGTAAGGCTTACCTTTCCTTATTTCGCTGTGTGACATCCTGTCACAAGGCGAAACTGTGCATCCCGCATCCTTGCGGGATGGGGAGCTTGCGTTATTATATCTGATTTTGGTGATATAATTATGTATTTTTTCACGTAAAAGATAAATAATGCTTTATTCCTCTTCAAATATTTTCATATTTCCTTTTAATATACGAGCTCTATCTATATTCGGTATATTATCTATACCATTATTGAATAATATTATATTGTCAAAATTATTGGTTTTAGTATCAATAAAAAATCCATCATTAGATGTGTGAGAAATTATAGTTTGTAAATCATAACTACTTATAAAATTAATTGCAAGAATGTTAGGTCTTGAAAATTTCAAATTATTACTTTCGTATTTATTATTTATTGCCTCATTAATCATTGTTGTTGCGTATTCTATAACACATCTTCCTCCAGATGGTAAAACAGACGGATCATACTTATCAAGATCTTTTCCTTCTAAATAAATATATAAGTTCAAATCTTCACAGGATTTAAGAATTACAGGATGTTTTTCATTGAGTTCATTTAACTTATTATTAAAAGCGATCGAGTCATTTATAATAGAAAAAATAGAATTATAAAATTCATCTTCATCTTTTATAGATAATTTTTTTTGATATATTTGATGATATATTTTTATTCTTGGATCAATTTTATTAAATACTTCCTCCAAAAAAAGGTCAGTAATAAAAGATTTGAAAAAAACATAACATTCTAGAAAATATTTATCATCTCCAATATTAAAAATAAAGTCAGATCCCCCACCTTGCCATTTCAATTCACTTATTTTGGAGTTTGACTTTAAAAAAGTAGCAATCTGGAGTTGCCAGATTAAACTATAAAAATTTTTGAATGTCCCCTCAGTTAAAAGTTTCTTTTCATTCTTCCAACCTGGAATTTTAGATGCAATTCCTATCATAGAATCAAAAAAGCTTATAAGAGTTTCATCTTGCCATGTTCCGAGAATCCACGATAAATAATGACAGTAGTATGGAGGTTTTTGATCATACTTATTTAAATCGTTTTTAGTTATATTCTCTTTTAAATTTATAAATTTATCAAATCTGTACTCTAACAAGTCTCGATTTATTAACTTGTGAACAACTTCTTTTGTTGCTGACATCTTGTTTTTCTCCAAATTGTTTTACATCTTTTAATGATGTCGGATATAAATTAAATTCAGTTTCATCATTATAAAAGTGTCGAGCATTCACTCACTCTCCCCCCTCCACAATCCTCACTTCCTCTTCCGTCAGCCCATATAACTCATAAACCAGCTTATCAATCTGCTTATCCAACATATCAATCCTCTGTTTAAATAACCGCTTTTCCGTATCAATATTTGCCAAATGAAACTTCTTTTGTGCTTCGAGCATTTGATCGACAAGGGAGACGAGTTGATCGTGGTGGGAGGTGTCACGCGGAGTGGCGGAGGTCGCGGAGTTTGGGATGGGTATTTCCTTAACTTGTCCAATTCTTATTTTTGGGAAAATATCTGTATCTGACTTGAATTGTTTCGTATAGAAATATTGAATTAATTTTGAATTTAAGATGCCTAGTATAAAAAATAAATTACATTTTTTTGATCTTATGCAATACAAACTTCTATTTGTTAGTAGTCCTTCTTTATCATAAGTAACTGTAAGTCTATTTCCCGTTTCACGGATTAAAATTTTTTCTTGTTCAAATATACCATCATTTTTCTTATAATCTTGATATACTTTTTCATCTATATAATTAATATGTTTAATTAAATATCTTGATATATCTTCGCCAAAAATTATTTTTTTCCCAATTACATCTGCTGATATTTTATCTTTACCAATTTCTAATCCCCTTGTCACTTCGACAATTTCGCCAAGTTTTATCTTATTTTCTGTCAATCTACTAGATAGTCTATTGAACTCATATATGAAGTTCTCATTATTAAACTCAGTTTGATCAAATTCTAATTCTATAAAACTTTCATTTTTCTTAAAATAAAATAAAACTCGTTTATTTTTTATTTTATCTTTCCTTACAATAAAAATAAATGTAGGCATTTGAACATTTAAAAAGACACCATCTCCATAATTTCGGATTATTTCAATTTTACTATTATCATAAAAAAATTTCCTTGAAGTTTTGTAATTCATGCCTTTAAGAAACAAATTTGGGAAAATAAATCCTAATAATCCGGCATTATTAATTATATAAAAAGATTTTTCTAAAAATAATTGAAATATATCAAAACTACCATTTGCACATAAATATTTATTTTTTGAATAGCTCTTCAAATTATCATCAAGATTTTCATATTTCACATACGGCGGATTCCCAATCACAACATCAAAGCCCCCACGCTCTCCCCCCTTCGCGTCCTCCGCGCCTCCGCCACTCCGCGTGAAACTCTCTTTCTCAACTCCCGATTTTCCAAGCGTTTCCCCGCCACCGCGTGAAACACTCTTCTTCCCGAACACTTCCGGAAACTCAACTTCCCAATCAAAGCAGTTTATCTTTCTCACTGATTCATCACTAAACAGGTCTTTATTATCATTACTTGCATAAAAATCTGTTCCGATTAGAGAGTTACCGCATTTGATATTTTTTTCAAGGCTGGGCAGGAGTTTAAAATCGGTATGTTTAAAAAGCTGACCTGAGCTTTCTTTATTTTCATCTTCAAGGAGTTTCAAAAGTAGCGACAGTTTTGTAACTTCAACCGCTTGGCTGTCTATATCAACGCCGTAGATGTTATTGACAAGTATTTTTTGCTTTTCTTCGATGGTCAATTTATAATGGTTTTCATGCAGTTTATAGATTCTTTCATCTTTCAGCCCTTTTTTGATGTTTTTATCATCTGTCCAATAGTTCAAATAGTATTTTAATAAAAAGTCATAGGCTCCGAGCAAAAACGAACCGGAACCGCAGGCAGGGTCAACGATTTTGAGTTTTGCAATTTCATCGGGAGTTTTATCTTTAACTTTTTCACCGATTGTATTTTGAACAATATAGGTAACAATATATTGAGGTGTATAGTAAACCCCGCCGGCTTTTCGGACTTCCGGTTTTTCTTCAACTTTTGCCTGGTGGCCCTCAGTAAGTCTGATGGTTTTACCCAAAAACTGCTCGTAGATATTACCGAGTATCTCAATGCCGAGAATTGAAAATTCGTAAGGGCAATCAGGATAATAAAGCGTTTTTATAATAGATTTTAAAATTTTATCATCGACAAAAAGGTTTTTAATCAGGTCGTTTAGTTTAAACAGATTACTGTTGTATTTATCATCCGCCTTTTTAAATATATCGGTAAGTGTTTTATAAATCTCCGGTTTACCCGCCGCAACTTGCAGCATACCGTAAGTTTCGATATTGCGGTCTTCGGCGATTCGCAGGAATATAAGTCTGTCAATGATCACCTGTACAGCGTAGTTAAGCTCGTGAATATTAATTGCGCTATTACGCAGAGCTATATTTTTTGCAAGATCTGTCCTCCAACCGTCGATTAACTCCAAAAAGTCCTTGTCGATCTCGGTTGTACCCTTTTTATTTTTATTTTCTACTATATATTTGTCAAAGCTCCCTTTTTCGATCGCTTTCTTTGAGAATGTGTTGTATATAAAATCAAAGTTTTTTTCGTAGTCTTCGTAGTTGCAGTAGAATACTCTTGCCACACTTGATTTGTCTGTTTGAACAGGTTTAATGCGTGTGTCATATATTGCAAACTCTTCAAAGTCCGTTAAGATCGATAAAGGCAGTTTTGCAGTATAGCCGTATCGTCTAACCTGAAAAGACGGGTCAACATCCTCTTTTATGTTGACAGAGGGCTTTTTTGCTTCAACAAAAAACTTGCGCACACCGCCGATTCTAAAGCTATAGTCAGGAGCTTTTTGTTTACCGTCGATTTCAACTTTATCCTCACGGACAACATCGCGATACGCTTCAGATTTATCCTCATCGTTACGAACATCCCAATCAAGAAGCTCAAAGAATTTATCGATAAAATCCACTCTCGTATTAGCCTCATCGTAGTTTGTACTTTTGTAAACCGCAATGTTATTTTTAAACTGTGTTACAAGCTTATTTAGTTTTTCAATCTTATCCTGCATTGTTTACCTCTTTTCTGTTATTCAATTTATGATTATCAGACTCAACATTTTATTGATAATACCGCTTTTAGTTATCATTTATTATGAAAGATTATATTAACATAATAATAAAAAAATTCATCGCTTTTTTTCAATTTCATACAGTACAAATAACGAATTTTTTTTTGTAATTTTATTAACCCGCGTTATGCACGATAATCGTAGCGAAGCGAAGTAGATTGTTGATTAGCTTAGAGTTAAGAAGATTTGAGACTCGCAGCATAGTAACACTATGTGAGAATCGAAAATCGAGTAACTCGTGGATAATCAGCAAGATACGAGATCCAGTAGAATTTTCGTGCATAATGCGGGTTAAGTTGATAGTTTAATAAAGCATAAAAGAAACGATTCTTTTTTTTTCTTGACTATACCGACAAAAAATGTTAATTGTTTTTTTACACTTAATAAATCATAATTTATTCTAATAAAAGGAGTTCCAGATGTCATTTCAAGACTATATTGCTAATGAATGTAAAAAAAATCCGAAAACTATTGTTTTTCCCGAAGGTAAAGACCCAAAGATAGTTGAAGCTGCGTACAGGTTGGTAAATGAAAAGCTATGCAAGAAATGTATAGTTATCGGCAATAGAGAAGATATAGAAAAAGCTGCATCAAGTAATAAAGTTGACCTATCAATCCTTGAAATTGTTACACCTGAGAATGATAAAGATTATAATAGCTATGTTGATGAATATATGGAACTTCGTAAACACAAGAATATCACAAGAGAATTTGCAATGGATCAGATGAAAAAGACGCATTTTTTTGCAGCAATGTGTGTCAGGAAAAAAAGAGCTGATGGAATGGTATCCGGTATAAATTCAGAAACTAAACCTTTTATACCGGCTTTTGAGATTATTAAAACCACCCCGGGCATCTCTAAGGTATCAAGTCTCTTTTTTCAGTTATTTCCCGATAAGGTTTTATACTTCTCGGACTGCGGTGTTAATATCAATCCCGATGAAGACACACTTGCAGAGATAGCAATCTCAACAGCTAAAACGGTAAAACAATTCGGTGACGAACCGAGAGTTGCTATGTTATCGTTTTCGACAAGAGACTCTGCCAAAGACCCTTTAGTTGACAAAATGAAAAATGCAACTGCAAAAGCCAAACAAAAAGCTAAGGATATGGGACTTGACATAATGATAGACGGAGAAATTCAGTTTGATGCGGCTTATGTACCGGAAGTCTGTGCAAAGAAAGCACCGGATTCACCTTTTGTTAAAAAAGGAGCAAATGTTTTTATATTCCCGGATATCAACTCAGGTAATATTTGTTATAAGGTAACAGAAAGATTAGCAGGAGCTCAAGCACTCGGCCCGATCCTTCAAGGACTTAACGGCGCGGTAAATGACCTTTCAAGAGGCGCAAAAGTTGATGATATTGTAAAAGTAGCATTGATTACAAGCATTCAATCAGTAAAATAAAAAAAAGAGGTTCAAAACCTCTTTTTTTAATATTTTTTATCTGCAAATTCAACCCATCCGCCTGAGTTAACCAAGGCACTATCGTAATCGCTGATTTTATATGAATAATCTCTCTGAAACGATCCCGCTCTTAATGTAAATCTGCTTTTATCTATATCAAAAAGACACTCGGTATCTTTACCCTTAAAATCCTTAAAAACATCTTCAACTGTTTGTTTATCAAGTTCAATAGCCATCATACCGCAATTAAACATGTTCTGTCTGAATATTCTTGCAAAGCTTACACCGATAACAACATTAATATCGTTAACTTCAAATACCCATGGCGCATGTTCCCTTGATGACCCGCATCCGAAATTCTCACGGGTTATAACTACACCTTTACCCTTAATATCTTTTGACGGATCAAAACCATCTAAACTAAGATCTTCAAGACAATAAGGTTTCAAAGCCGCTTTTGATATCTCTGTCAGATATTTTGCCGGAATTATCTCGTCTGTGTTTATATCGTTTCTATCGAGAAATAATACTTTCCCTCCGAATTTTTTCATTGTTTCCCCCTCTTATAAAGCCTTGAATTGATTATTTTTCCGGCTATTGCTGTTGCCGCAGCAGTTGCGGGGCTCATAAGATGAACCATGCCGCCTTTACCCATCCTGCCGTTAAAGTTTCTGTTTGTAGTTGAAGCACACACCTCTCCCTCGGCAAGTACACCGTTACTCATACCGAGACAAGCCCCGCATGTAGGGTTTGTAACGCAAAAACCTGCATCGACAAATATTTTTATTATCCCCTCTTCCAACGCAATCTTATAAATATCCGGTGTTGCAGGTGACACTATACCTCTCAAATTATCAGAAATTTTATTGTTTTTTAATATTTCTGCGGCGATCCTCAAATCCTCAATCCTTCCGTTTGTACAGCTTCCTATATAAACCTGATCAACCGGAGTACCTTCCATCTCAGCTACAGACTTAACACAATCCGGTTTAAAACCATAAGTTACAAGTGGTTCAATATCTGTCACATCGTACTCATAAACAGCCGAATACTTAGCATCCGGATCAGATATCCAACACTTCCACTGTTCAACAGCATCATTAATACCCTTATAGTTATCTTTAATGTAAGGCCACAGATATTCCGCGGTTGTCCTATCGGGATAACAGATCCCCGTTGTACCGCCGGCTTCAATTGTCATATTACTCAATGTCATTCTTGATTCCATTGACATCATATCGATTACGGGACCTGTAAACTCAAAAACCTTATTTGTTCCGCCGTTTACACCTAACTTTGATATAATATAAAGAGCGAGATCTTTAGCATAAACACCCGGTTGAAGTTCACCTTTCAATACAAATTTGATCGTTTCCGGCGGTATAAATGCACATACACCTTTTAATATGCCGACTTCAAGGTCTGTCGTCCCTACACCTGCGGCAAATGCTCCGAAAGCACCATGTGTACAAGTATGAGAATCCCCCATTATTATAACTGATCCGGGCTTTACAAATCCCTTTTCAGGAAAAAGTGCGTGACAAACCCCATTTTTACCAATATCAAAGAAATCCTTAATTCTATGTTTTCTAGCCCAATCTCTCAAAATCTTACCTTGCATTGCTGTTTTAGAGTCCTTTGCCGGTGTAACATGATCGATAACAGCTTTGATCTTATCAGGATCAAACACCCTGTCTTTACCCCTCGCAACAAGATCAGTAAGGGCAATCGGGGTTGTTATCTCATGACAGAACACCGCATCAAGAGAAAGAACGCTTATCCCTTCAAAAGGTTTATCCACAAGTTTTGCCTCGAATATCTTCTCGGCTATAGTTTTTCCCATATTTATTCTCCGTTTTTTCGTTTAATCGGTATATTGAAATTTTATATAAACTCTAAATAACACAAATTAAAATAAATGACAATATTAAATAATTAATGAATAAGTAGTAGAGGCTCTTGCAAAAATAAATTTTGAATTTTTGCGAAGTATATTTTTTTGGAAAACAAGGAGAATTACGGCAAAAAAACGCAAAATAATCACTTTATTTGAGTATTTTTTGTCGCAATTTGACGCATGTTTAACAAATAAAAGATCAAGCAAAAAACCGAAGGGATTTTTGCAAGAGCCTCAGTATTCTAAAATATAATTATCTGCGATTCAACTCTTTTCTATAAACAAATACACCGATGAACCCCAAAACAATAAGAATTCCTGATACCAGATAAAGATATGGCAGCTGTTTTGTTAATCTGTCAAAAGAAGTTTTAAGCACTATAGTACCTGCAGGATCATTTTCAATAAATACCACTTCAACTCTATCATTCTGATTTATTGCATCCCATTCAGCCTTAGTTATCCATCTATCGAAATCGGTATTAATAAAATTCCTGTTCTGAGCACCTGAATTACCCTGATAATTCAAAAAATCTATCTTTCCGCTATTTCCTGCATCACCATAGAAAAATGAAACGGCTAAACAATTTGCCATCTTTCGAGTTGCCCCGCCGCCTATCGAAACTTCTCTATTCCGAGATTTACTGTTTACGGTAGCAGTTGCATTAATCCCGTTTACTTTCAGTTGATTTATTAGAAGACCGTTTTTGATATTAGAAACAACAAGAAATCCACCGGCAATAACCAGCAACAACGATACAAAAGCTATTATTCTTTTACTATTCAATTTTTATTTCTCCTAATATTTTTTTTCTACATATATGTAACAGTTTATATTTACAATATTAAATCGAATAATTCAAGGATTTTACTTATCTTTGTAGGTGCAATTTTGGCTAAATTGAAACAACAACTATTACTGTGTCAAAAAAGAAATGCCTTGGTATTTTTACAACTTAATCCGGCACAAAAGCGAGATTTTTTTTTGGTTATTTAATCGATATTATAAAACTCCCAACTTTCGACTCTAAATTCGTGACTATGGACTATAATACAGCGTTTGCTTTTATGCTTTAATACACAAACTAATGTTTTCTTAAATTACCAAAAAAATAAATTCGCCCCCCATCTTTGTGATGCAAATGTATTGTGTTTTTTTTATAATAAAGTATAATTTTATTATGAGAAAAATAATTTTCACCCTTCTATTTACACTAATCGTAGCCAATACAATATATTCTGATGAAAAGATTTTAATCCGTGTTGGTGTATATAATAATCCGCCCAAGATATACATGGATCAAAACGGCATTCCTGCCGGATATCATATCGATATTATTAAAGAAATAGCAGCACTTGAAGGATGGACACTTGAATTCAACAATGGGACTTGGGATGAATTATTAAATTCGTTAAAGACAGGCGATCTTGATATATTACCGGATGTTGCTTATTCGGAGGAAAGAGCAGCTCAATACAGATTCAACAATGAAACAGTGCTTCTTAACTGGGCAGTAATATATTAATCAAAACTGATTGACGGTTTCTCCATAACCGATCTTGACAAAAAACGGATAGCTGTTATGAAAAACAGTATACATACTGAAGGACCTAAGGGAATAATTGAACTTACAAGATCATACGGACTTGATTGTGAGTTTATTTACCTTCAATCCTATGATGAATGTTTTGATTTATTATCAAAAAAAAATGTGGATTTTGCCGTAGTCAACCGCCTCTTCGGACTTGGTAAAGAACAATTATACAATGTCAACAGAACATCTGTGGTTTTTAACCCGAGCTCTATCCGTTTTGCAATATCAATGAAATTGGAGCAAGGTGAATATATTGCAGAGAGAATTGACCAAAGATTAAGGCAATTTAAAAATTCAGAAAACAATAACATTATTCAGGCAGCATTTAATCGTCACCTGAGAAACAATATCAATCGGGAGCGTTCAATAATCCGTATTATTAAAAACATTGTATTTATTCTTGTAGTTATCGCTTTTTTTATCTCATTTTTCAGTTTCCTTTTTTTATCAAATAGAAATAAATCTGCGGCATTCAAAATGTTTTTAAATAACAGATCGATGAACTCAGTCAGAGAACAAATTTTGAATTCTACACTTAACGCCTTCAGTATTTTTTCAGTATTATTAACCTGCACTTTTTTTTATCAAGGTATATCGTTGAGATGGCACAATGATTTTTTTGTATTCTTAGCAATTAATTTAGTTTTAATTATCACGGCACTTCTAAAAAACAAACTAAATTTTAATCTAAAGTATTTAGTTGTTCTGATATCAATCTTCTGTACAGGTTTGATAATACTTAGAGTCTGGGGTGAAATCGGGATAGGTTTTTTATTATTTCAGGCAGCCGGCATAATTGCAACCCTCATTTCAGGAAAAAAAACCGGAGTTGCTATAATCCTCACGGGTTTTGTTGTTATGCTTATATTCGGTCTTCTTGTAAACTACAAACTGATTATTACAGACTATAACTCAGGCATTTTCAGAAATCCGGTCACATGGATTAGTACATTTATTGTCGTTTTCGTTGTTTATCTGACAATAATTTCCGCCATAGAACGCTTTAATCATATTATGATGGATCTTGTAGATAATCTTGAGTTAAAAGTTGATCAAAGAACAAACGATTTAAATATTGAAATATTAGAGCGAAAAAAAATAGAAAAAGAGCTTATCACTGCAAAAATGTCAGCCGAAGAATCAAATAATGCAAAAACTGTATTTCTGGCGGGTATAACGCATGAAATACGAACACCTCTCAATGCAATTATCGGTTACTCACAGCTATTAAGAAGAGAGAGTGATTTCTCTGATGAACAAAAGAAACAGCTTGATTCAATAACCTACAGCGGCGAGCACCTTTTATCAATTATAAATGAAATTTTGGAGATGTCAAAGATCGAAGCAGGAATTACATCGATACAAAACGAAACATTTAAGTTAAATAAAATGATTGATCAGTTAAAACTGATGTTTAAACTCAAGGCATCAAAAAAAGGTATAGATTTGATAATTGATATTGACGAGTCTGTCCCTGAATTAATTCAAAGCGACCCGAATAAGATAAGACAGGTTATGATCAATCTTATCGGCAACAGTCTAAAATTTACAACAACAGGTTACATTAAGTTATCTGTTAAACCTATAAATAGCGATTTCCCTTTTATAGAGGTGAATGTTGAGGATACAGGTCCGGGAATCGAAGAAAAAGAGATTATAAAAATATTCAGCCCGTTTGAACAAACTAAATCCGGCAGAATAGCAGGAGGAACCGGACTCGGATTATCAATCAGCAGAAAATACGCAAATTTGCTTGGAGGAGATATATCTGTAACAAGTACTCTTGGAAAAGGCAGCTTTTTCAGTTTTACATTTTCCTATAAAGACGGAAATCCTGAAGATACAATAGAAGAAGTACAAGAGAGAACGATAGTTTCTATCAAAAAAGGCGGTACAAGAAAGATTTTAGTCGTTGATGACAGAGAATCCAATAGGGATATATTAAATAAGATTCTTACCCCGCTCGGTTTTGTTGTTATTGAAGCTGTTAACGGATACGATGCACTTGAAAAAGTTGAACAATACACCCCGGAAATAATACTTCTTGATATTGTTATGCCTGAACTAAACGGAATCGAGGTAATTAAAAGGGTCAGAGCTATGGCAGATAATGAACAGTACATAATTATTGTTATAACTGCATCAGCACTTGAAGAGGATAAATCAAAGGTTTTGGAATACGGTGCAAACTCTTTCATCAGAAAACCTTTTAAACCGCAATTAATACTTGAGGAGATCGGCAGATTTGCAGGAATTGAGTATAATTATGAAGATTTTATAGACGAAAACAAGCATACCGGATTAAAAGTAACGGCAAGTGAAATTAATGATTTTTTAAATTCGATAAACAATGATATTCTAAACAAATTGTCAGACTTTTTGGATACGGGGCAATCTGCGAGTATAAGAGAACTCATATTAAATATGCCTGTTAATCCGGTAAGGAGTTATCTCTCAGAACTGATAGATGATTACGAATTTGAAACAGTTTTGTCAATAATAAAGAGGTGGAAAAATGATAGACTTTAATATTTATAATGGATTTGACCCCCAAAATAAATCGGTATTGATAGTTGACGATAATCCTCAAAATCTAAAGGTTTTAGAAGCAATGCTTAATACGATCGGTATTTCTGTGAGGGCGGCAAGATCAGGCGATGAATGTCTTAAAAGCATAGCCAAAGAGAAACCGGATCTTATTCTATTAGATATACATATGCCGGGTATTGACGGTTATGAGGTTTGCAAAACAATCAGTCTTGACAAAGAGCTTTCACTAATACCTGTGATCTTTGTGAGTGCCCTTTCAGAAGAATTCAACAAAGAACAGGCATTTAAATGCGGAGGTGTTGATTATACTACCAAACCTTTTGATCTTAAAGATGTAGAGCTTCGTGTTAAAACTCATTTAATATTAAAAGAAAAAACAGAAAAACTTAAATTAGCAATAGAAAATCTCGCTAATAATGAAAAGATTATGATTCAGTCAGAAAAAATGGCAGCAATAGGAATATTGTCTGCGGGAATAGCCCATGAGATTAACAATCCGATAAATTTTATCTCAAACAGCTTCAAGGTGTTGACAAAAGATATTGAAGATATTAAAACTTCAAAAGGTAAAGACAAACTTGACAGACTTATAAGCGACTTTGATAATATTAACCTAAGTATTACAGCGGGAATTGATTATATTACAAACATAGTTAAAGGTTTAAGGATATATTGCGGTTCTGAAGAATCTGAGAAAGTAGCGGTGAGTGTTAATAATATAATTGATTCTGCTCTCACCATATTATATCATAGATACAAGAATCACATTAATATTATAAAGAATTACGGAAATTTAAATGACATTTTGTCATATCCTGCTAAACTAAGCCAGGTTTTTATCAATCTGATATCAAACAGCATTGACTCAATCGATGAATCGTGTATTAAAGGTGAAATTTCTATTAAAACAGAGTATATAAATGAAAACAATAGCGAAGTACAGATTAAAATATCTGATAACGGCAAAGGAATTGATGAATCTGACATTGACAGGGTTTTTGATCCTTTTTTCACAACTAAAGAAGTAGATAAAGGTGTCGGACTCGGGCTTTACATTTCAAAAAATATGATTCATCAAATGTCCGGCAGCATCCATATTGAAAAAAACAGAAAATCAGGTGCATGTTTTACTCTTGTAATTCCTGTTTCATAGGAGGTTTTTTATGATTAAAATACTATATGTTGATGACGAACTATTAAATCTTCTATCTTTTGAGATGTTATTTAGGGATAATTACGATGTCAAGACTGCCCCTAATGCAAAGGAAGGTTGGAATATTTTTAATAATGAAAATATTAATATCATTGTTTCCGATCAAAAGATGCCCGGTGAAACCGGCGTAGCGTTTCTGGAAAAAATTGCCTCGACCAACTCAAAGACTTTGCGTATAATTCATTCCGGATTATCAGAAAAAGACGAAGATATCAGTCGTGCAATTAAAAATAATACTGTTAATGCATTTCTTGATAAGCCTTTAAATGAAAACCGGCTTATATCAATTATTGACAGCTATATTGCTAGTAATATTTAGGTTACTTCTAAATAACAAATTTTAATATTTTGAATGAAATTTTTAAAACAATACGATATTTTTCTTGCTGTTTTTTAATTCTTGATTTATAATTATATATTATTTATTGTCAAAGGAGTCTGTAATGAAAAAAATTCTTTTTGTTATCTTTACGGCATTACTTGTTTTTACAGGTTGTAAAAAGGAAACTGATGTCAAAACAATCAAAATCCCCCTTGTTACTTGGGGCGGATATGCCGCACTTTTTGCCGCTAATAACGGTCCTGAACCGAAAGAAGATTCTCTGTTTTATAAATACGGTAATTTTAAAGTTGAACTCGTACAGGTAGAAGACCCGTCGCTCCATCTTCAGGGGTTTTCTAACGGTACTTACGATATAATATGGGCAACAATGGACATGCTTCCGTTACAATACGAAGCTCTTGCTACCGATCCTAGAAGTGTACCAAAGGTTATCGGCGTGTTTGATTACAGCGCAGGCGGTGACGGTATAGTAGTAAGAGACGGTATTCGTAATGCATCTGATATGATTGGCAAAAAAGTTGTAGTTCCTCAATATCAACCGTCCCATTATTTTTTCCTGTGGTATCTTAATTCAAACGGTATAGACCCGTCTCAGGTAAATTTTGTTTACGCTGAGGATGCAATTAAAGCTAAAGATACCTATATTAATGACAGATCAATCTCAGTTTGTGTAACCTGGTCACCTTTTATTTACGATATAACTGATCCTACAAAAAACACATATGTTGAAGGATCGAGTCTTTTATTGACTACTGCTATCGATACGCCTGCTTTCGGGGTAATAGCAGATGTTTATCTGACAAATGCTGATTTTTTTAATAATAACCCAGAGATCATAAGGGCATTCACAAAAGCAATGTTAGACGGATATGACCTCTACAAAGCAGACCCCGACAAAGTTGCAGGATACATTGCTGAGTTTTTTGGTATTCCGGGAGGAATCGATGAGGTTAAGTTGATGTTCGGTGATGTAGTTATAGCCGGCAGAACCGAAAACGGATGGTTCTTTGATAAAAATAACCCGAAATCAGGGTATGCCATAATGGAGTCATCATTGGATCTCTACAAAAGAGACGGTAAACTTGATAGAAATTATTCAATTAATCCTGATGATGTTATTGAGCCCCATTTTATGAATGAGTTTATTTCTCAATAAATGAGGTTTAAGGAGTATATACAATGAAAGCAACTAAAATAATCGGGGTGATAATCCTCGTTCTTGTAATTGGAGTAGGCTTATTTATCCGGTTTAATCCGTTTAAAAAAGGGACAGGTTTGAATTCTAATTCCGGCAGTGCAGGTAATATAGAATATTCAAGCATAGCCGCACCATTAAAGATAAACGGAAGCAGCGGTTATAAACTTGAAACAATTAATATCGGCGGTGAAGATATACCGCTAATCAAAATCCCCCTTGTTACTTGGGGGGGTTATGCGGCTTTAATTGCCGCTAATAATGGTCTTGAACCCAATAAAGACTCTTTATTCTATAAATACGGCAAGTTTGTAGTTAAAATCATTAGGGAAGAGAACCCCGGTGTTCATCTTCAGGGATATGCAAACGGCGATTACCCGATTATATGGTCAACAATGGATATGTTACCGCTTTTATCTGATGCATTAAAAGTTGACAGAAGATTGCAGCCGCAGGTATTTGGTATTTTTGACTGGTCTTACGGCGACGGTATTGTTGTTCGAGGCAGTATTATGACCCCTAAGGACCTCAAAGGCAAAAGAATTGTTACAGCAGGAAATACACCTTCTAACTTTTTTCTACTATGGCTCCTTGGTCAATCAAATATTGATCCGAGCGAAGTAGAGATTAATTATGTAAATGATGCCATTGAAGCAAAAGACGCTTTCATTGCAGATCAAAGAATAGATGCCTGTGTTACATGGTCGCCTTTTATGTATGATATTACAGACAATTCTAAACCTGATTATGTAGATGGAGCAAGACTTCTTATTACCTCAAAGGATGCGAATCAGCTTATTGCGGACTGTTATCTAACCCGTATAGACTTTGCAAGAGAGCACCCTGAGATAATTGAAGCTTTCTCAAAATCGATGATGGAAGGGGCGGATTTGTTTGAAAGTGAAAAACCCCGTGTATATAACAACATAGCAACTCTTTTTGAATTGCAAGGCGGGCCAAACGAAGCCTCTATGATGCTGCAGGATGTACATATTGCAAATTTCCCTGAAAATTTGATGTTCTTTGATCTTGAGAATACAATTAATGCCTATAAAATATTCTTTTTATCACAGGATTATTATAAATCAGCAGGTACTTTATCTTCGTCAGCTGATTATTCTGCAGAATCAGTTATTAATGTCTCGGCTTTAAATAATTTTAAAACTGCCGGATTATTTGCCTCCCAACAGAATCAAGTGACCAACTCATTTAACAGACTTTCCAACTTTAATATTGCCGATCTTGAATCAAGCAGAGTAGTTCTTGCTGATGATCTGTCAATATTCTTTGAAGCACAAAGGATGGATTTTGATATGAATCTTAATTCACCCGAGATACAGGAAAACAAAAGATTATTAAGACAGGTAGCAGAACAAATGCATATACTTGGAACTACTATTGTTAAACTTATCGGGCATCTTGACACATCGAGAGTTGAAGAGATCAAAGCGAGCGGCGCACAGTTCTATTTTGAAGCTTCATCACAGGCAAAACTGCTATCCAAAAAAAGGGCAGAGTTTATCAAGAAAATACTCGTTGAACAATACGGTTGTGATGCTGACAGAATAATAACCGAAGGTAAAGGCTGGGATATGCCGATCGATCAGAATGACCAATCAAAAAACAGAAGAGTTGAAGTAAGGTTTTTTTCACTTGAATAATTAATATCCGGAGTAATTAATGAAAAAGATATGGATCAGAGAAGGAATAACACTAAGGGATAAAATAATTATGAGCAGTTTATTTATACTGCTTGTATTAACTGCATGGATATCTGTAACAACAGTAAGAATGCCGCCCAAAAAAATCAGCAATGACATATTTAATTTGATAATTCAGAATATTCTTCTGCAATCAAATCGCGATCTTCTTAATTCATATTACAATAATAATACGGAAAACAGCGTTCACATACTTAATGACGGCATAAATAACCGTGATGCTATAATTATTACCGGTATTCTGCGGGGATCAGGGTATTTCTACAAGATTTCTCCAAATAATCCGGTAATATCTCCAAATGTACTACCCCACCCGCTTGATATAATCAAGAGTTTTCCGTCTTTATTTATGGGTTCTTCCACAGATTCTGCAAGTTTTAAATGGAAAAATTCTCTTTTATACGCTGTCTGGGTAAGTCTTCGCAGAGAGTTAATAGCGTTTTTACTTGTAATTGCCATTTCAATCCCTTTGGGTGTTCTTATGAGCTGTAACAAAAAGATTAGGAGTTTCTTTCACTCCGGTCTTACAATAGGCAGCTTCATCCCCGTTGCAGCACTGATACCATTGACGCTTGCCTTCTTCGGTATAGATGACAGGCAAAAAGTGATATTTCTCGCACTGGGGATGTTTTTTGTATTACTTGGGCTTGTAATCAAAGAAATTGATGAGGTTGACGATATATTTCTTCAAACCGCATATACGCTCGGCTTCGGACAATTAAAAACAATAGTGTTTGTACTTCTTCCTACGGCAATGCCTAGAATATGGAAACACTTTTCGGCAGTTTTCGGTCTTGGCTGGGGATTGATTATATTTGCTGAAATGATAAACTCAGGTGATCAGGACGGCGTAAATGGGATCGGCTGGTTATTTATTGTGCGCCAACGGAGATTTAAGATACCGGAGATGTATGCAATATTTTTTGTAATCATCGTCCTCGCATTTGTTTTTTCATATTTGTTTAAGCTTGGCTCAAGATTACTTTTTAAATATGAAAATAACCATTAATTTAACATTTTTGTGACGGAATAAAACTATGAATAGAATTTTAAAAGATAACAATGCCTCAATCAAAGATAAAATCAACAGTATTGCAGATACACGGCTTAATGAAGATATCAGAGCAACGCCGGTTATTGAGATGATTAATGTTAATAAAACATTCGGCAGCAATGTTGTAATTCCGGATATGAATTTTAAGATCGAGGATATTGTAGATAAACCGGAGGTAATCGCAGTTCTCGGACCGTCAGGTTGCGGCAAGTCAACAATTCTTAATCTGATTGCAGGCCTCATAACACCTACAACCGGAACAATTAAATCCCTCGGCAAATTGATAGAAGGACCCGGAATGGATAGAGGAATGGTTTTTCAGAAATATTCATCTTTCCCTTTTTTGAATGTTATTGATAATATTGCTTATCCGCTTATCAAAGTTAAAGGAATAAACAAAAAAACAGCACGAGAAAAGGCAAAAGCATGGGTTGACAGAATGTATCTTACAGGTTCAGAGTACAAATACCCTTCTCAACTATCGGGTGGAATGCAGCAAAGGGTAGCAATAGCAAGAACTCTATGTATGGACACAAGAATTCTTCTTATGGATGAGCCCTTTGGTGCGCTTGACAGAAAGATACGATGGGAGATGCAGGATCTGATGGCTGAGATACTTTTTTTTAAACCTATTCAGGAAGTAACTGTACTAATAGTCACTCACGATATACCGGAAGCAGTATATCTCGCTGACAGGGTATGGATTATCAATAAAGGAACAATCAGTTCCGAAGATCATGTTGACAGACCGAATGCACCGGCTCGTGAGATACACGCCAATCCGGTCTTTAATGATATGGTAAATTATTTTAATGAAAAAATATTTAATCTTGATGTAAAAAATAGAAAATAAGGGGGCAATATGTCTTCACAAAAAAAAAGAACAGGCAGTTTTGGAGTAGTAATATCAATAATCGCAATTGTAATTGTAATATTCTCATTCTGCAGTAAAAAACGCCATACCCAACAACAGGCAGCAACTCCAAATGAAAATCCATCTGTAGCAGAGGGATCATACAGTTTGATTTTCGGCGACTCTTTTAATCGTGCTCTGGCATCTCAAGATGATCTCGGATTGTCAATTCTAATTGCCGTTGATGTCTCCGGTTCTATGAAGGATTATCCTTCAGAAAAAGGGAACAGAGCTCAAGAGAAGTACAAAATCGCAAGTGAATCATTAAATGAGATTGTCACTTTTTTAAGTGAGTTTTATTCAGAAAATATTGTTGATCAGGGTATAACTTTAAAACTCGGACTAATGAAATTCAGTGATTCTGTTACCGAGATTTATCCTTTAACAGAGATGAACAATCAAAGATTTGAAGAATTAAGACGGCTGACCTCCAACAGAAACCTTTTTCTGCCGGAAGGTGCAACTGCAATCGGTAAAACACTTGAAACAGGGTCAGAGATTCTTGCACAAAGCGGAACGATTTTTAATAGTCTAATCATTATTACAGACGGGGAAAATACAACCGGAATAGAACCGGCTCCTGTACTCAGTGCAATTGTGGAGAATAAAAACAATAAATCTACCCCCGATTTTCCTGTATTCACAAATGATATTCTTGTGAGTTTCGTTGCTTTTGATATTGCTCTTAACTATTTTAACAGATTAGAAACAATTGGAGCTCGGATAACAAGTGCAGGAAATAAAGCAGAATTAAATGAAAGTTTAAAAAACCTGTTTCTTGCAGACATCACTAAACTCGAAGGTAATTAAATCATTAAGGGTGGTTAAACAATGAGCGGAAAAGTTAATTCATTGATGAAAGCTGTTGTTCCCGGTATTCTCGGCGGAAGTGTGTTCCTTTTGTTCACATTTATACTTAAAACAGATATTTTGATATCCATAGGTGCTGCAGTCGCATCATATATAGGTATCTATTTTGTCATCCCCGCCGGAGACAAAGCGATGGAGTTTATTGTTGATGGAATTACAAAGGAAGATTACAATAATACTATAAAACAAGGATTGGATAAAGTAAAACTGCTTAAATCATTATCGGCAAAAATAACAAATTCAGGTTTTCTTGGTAAATTAAACAGTGTTATTAAAGTAATAGATGAGATATTTGACGATCTTCATAAAGACCCTAAGGATGTTCGAGTTGCAAGGCAGTTTCTATCATACTATCTTGACACTACGATAACTATCGTTAACAGATATATTGATCTGTATAATCATGGAGAGAAATCCGAAAAGATAGCCGAAAGACTTGCGAAGGTGGAAAGTCTCCTCGATACAATACGGGTAGCTTTTCAGAAACAACTTGAGAAACTTCTCGATGATGACATTATGGATCTTGACACGGAGATTTCATTACTTGAAACAACTTTTAAAAGTGAGGGTTTGTAGTTTTATTAGAAAAATCAAAAAATATTACGGAGGTAATTTAGATGGGAGACAGTTTAATCGCACAGAATGATTTGAAGGAATTTGCTATTAATAAATTTGCACCGGATGAAAAAAAGAAGATTGAGGAGATTGCCGGTCAGATCAATATCGAAGATTCACAAGGTGTAATCGTTTATGGTGTTTCGGCACAACGGGATATATCAAATTTCTCAGACACAATTCTAAGAGAAGTCAGATCCAAAGACAGCGGTTATGTCGGTGAGATTCTAACCGATATGGTTTTAAAGATTAAAGACCTAAAGATAGGATCGCTTGATATTTCAGGCGGTG
Organism: uncultured Spirochaetales bacterium; assembly: GCA_964608985.1. Classification (GTDB taxonomy): domain Bacteria; phylum Spirochaetota; class GWE2-31-10; order GWE2-31-10; family CAYYKD01; genus CAYYKD01. The sequence continues at coordinate 1,279 of CAZSQU010000039.1, read as the reverse complement.
CTTCAAAAATACCAATTTTTGGCGGTATATTTGATGCTGTAAGGAAATTTATAGCAAAATACGAAAAATTAAGCGTGCATATCGAGAAAATTGTTGAAGAACTTGATAAAGCAAGAATGGGGCTTTTGAGAGACATAACAATGCTTGATAATCTTTACGAAAAAAACAGCGAATACCTAAAATCTCTGGATTATTATATTGCCGCAGGTATAATGAAGCTGCAAGAACTTCAAACTACAAGACTCCAAGAGCTTAAAACAAAAGCTGAGGAAACAAAAAGCCCCGAAGACAGCCAAAAATTACAGGATTTTAATCAATCACTAAACAGATTTGAAAAGAAAATTCATGACCTTAAACTATCGAGAATGATTGCAATACAAACCGCTCCTCAAGTTAGACTCATTCAAAATAACAACCAAACACTTGTTGAGAAGATTCAAAGTTCTATTCTAAACACAATTCCTCTATGGAAAAATCAGATTGTTATTGCTATAAGTCTCTTTAGACAGAAAAAAGCACTTAATCTTCAGAAAGATATTTCAAAAACAACCAATGATCTTTTAATGCAGAACTCTGAGCTTCTTAAAACCAGCTCAATAGAGATTGCCAAAGAAAATGAGAAAGGTATCGTTGAGATTGAGACACTCAAAAAAGTTAACAGCGATCTTATAACAACCCTTGAAGAAACTCTTAAGATTCAGGAAGAGGGCCGTATGAAGAGATCACAAGTTGAATCTGAACTGATTAAATTAGAAACAGAACTTAAGGATAAGCTTAGAACGGTCAAATAGTCTTGATTTGTATAAAAGCTGCCATCATGGCAGCTTTTTTTTTATTTAACACATTTCCCTCACTCCGGCGACCGTATTGACTCAGATACGATATTGGCAGTTACTATTTCTAAGCTGTTGATTCTCACTAATGATTGAAAATGAATTCTGTTTGAAGTACTCATTGTTGAAATAATTAGAGTATTTGGAGTTAATGTAGGAAATATCGGTATTTATCGGTAAAACAGTTTCGATATTTAAATAATCAGAATGTGAAGAAAAAATATTTTTAAGTACAGTATTGTCAAGTTTATTGATCATATCATCATTTTTTAATGAAAAATACATTTTTACACCACCATATAACTAATGAAATATTGCGTAAAGATAAGATATTATGAGATAGCTGTCAATATATTAAAATTATATTGAAAAAAAAAAAAAAAAAAACAATAAAAAAAAAAAAAAAAAAAAAAAAAAAAAAAAAAAAAATAAAAAAATAAAAAAAA
>CAZSQU010000038.1:0-27464 GCA_964608985.1 uncultured Spirochaetales bacterium | reverse complement strand
TTGCCGATCGGTAAAAGTGATACTGAGATGCAGTTGATTCTGTCAGCTTTTACAGGGTCTTTCGGGCTGATGCCGGGTGGTATGACTTTAAGCCCCGGGCAACTTGCAGAGATGGGCAATACAATGGAGAATCTTCCCTCATCAGATGCCGGTAGAAGTATGGCAAAGCAGATACAGGAAGCAGTTTCCTTATTTCATACGGAGATAAAAAATAAAAAAGTACGGGTTGATGTAAGTGAGCGGGGTATTACTGTCTCACTGTCCTCTGATGCTTTCTTTAAGCCGGGAAGTGCGGAGCTTGATATAGATACTGCCCGTACGGTCCTTGAAAAAGTTGCACAGCTGATAACAAAGACAGAATATAGCAACAATCAGATAGTTATAGAAGGTCATACAGATAACAGTCAAACAGACCCTAATGGACCTTGGCCGACAAACTGGGATCTATCGGTTGCAAGATCTCTAAATGTACTAAGTTATCTTGTTGATTTTGGTGCTATACCGTCAAAAATGTCGGTTGTCGGTTATGGTGAATATAAACCGATCGGAGATAATAATACAGAAGAGGGGCGGCGCGATAATAGACGCGTTGATGTGCTCATTCAGAGAGAAAAATAGCGAATTCGACTGAATTTATGTTTTTTTGTTGACAAAAAAAAAAAATTTAAATATTATTCGCTTTTGGAGGGGTTATGGCAGATGAAGAAAAGGATGATGTAGAATCCGATATAGGTGGACAGGAAGAGGTTACACCCGGTCCGTCGAAAAAGGGCGGATTGTTAAGCCCGCTGATTGTTAAAATCTTATCTATTGTTGCTTCTCTGATCGCTATGTTGATCATATCTTTTGTTGTTTCTATGATAGTAAGTCGAGCAATAAAACCATCCGGTCCGGCGGTTTCTGAGATAGACGGTATCGGGAGACAACCGGTTGTCCACCTCGAATATATGGATCTTGATACAACATTCCGACAGCAACTTTGGGAAGGAAAGATGACTCAGTTAAAGGTGGTATTGGGGTATAAAAGCGGTGAGAAAAAGCTTCAAACTGAACTGAGTCAGATTAAACCGGAGTTACGAGATATTGTAATAAGACATTTGTCTCGCCTTAAATCTGAGGATTTTGTTGATCAGGAGGGTGCAAGTCTTGATAAACTTGAAAGAGATATTCTTACGCAGATTAATAGAATTATAAATGAAGGTAAAGTTGAAAAGATATTCTTCGAAGAATATACATTAATGTAGTAATACATAAGCGAGGCGGATTGTGACAGAGGTTCTCTCACAAGAGGAAATAGATCAGTTATTAACAGCTATATCGACCGGAGAAGTTGATGCCGAGGAGATGAACGATAAAACGGACTCCCGGAAGATCAAGATTTATGACTTCAAGAGGCCGGACAAGTTTTCTAAGGATCAGATCAGAACAATTTCAATGATCCATGAGACATTTGCCCGTCTTACTACTACCGGTCTTTCGGCACAGCTTCGTGCGATGGCTCATGTCCATGTGGCTTCGGTTGACCAGTTGACATATGAGGAGTTTATCAGGTCTATACCTAATCCTACTACTCTTGCCGTTATTGATATGGAACCGTTAAAGGGTAATGCCGTTCTTGAGATAGACCCTTCGATAACCTTTGCAATTATCGATAAACTTTTTGGCGGAAAAGGTGAGGGGTCCTCTAAGCTTTCGAGAGAGTTAACTGAGATAGAACAGGCGGTAATAGAGGGCGTAATTGTAAGAATACTCGGGAATCTCCGTGAAGCGTGGGCAAATGTTATTGATTTAAGACCCCGTTTGGGGCGTATTGAGGTAAATCCGCAGTTTGCACAGATCGTTCCACCTTCTGACATGGTCGTTCTTGTTACGCTTGAAACAAAAATCGGTGAGGTCGAGGGGATGACCAATTTTTGTATCCCTTATATTACTATTGAGCCGGTTATATCTAAATTGTCCGGTCAGTATTGGTATTCAAGCGTCCGAAAAGGGGCAACAACTGAGAATCTTGCTATTATCAAAGACAGACTTAAGACTGTAATAGTTGATATAATTGTTGAGGTTGGTAAGATTGATATTAAAATTAAAGATGTTTTGGCACTTAAAACAGGCGATCTTATCAAGCTTGATAATGTAAAAATTAACGATAATTTCTTGATTAAGATCGGGAATCAGAATAAATTTGAGTGCAGACCCGGTTTGAGCGGTGCTAGAATGGCTGTTCAAGTTGTAAAAATAATCAAAGGTCAGGACGCTAAAGTTCTTGAAGAGTTAGAGGGGGAGGGTGTTAATGAGTGATGGTTCATTATCGCAGGACGAAATAGATGCATTGCTTCAGGGGTCAGATGATTTTTCATCAGATGGCGGTGGCGGTGGCGCATCAGATTTTATGGGGGGCGGTTCAATGGGGGGCGGCTCGGAAGCATTGTCTTCACAAGAGATTGCCGCTTTTAAAGATATGCTTGTTCAGTCCTCCGAAAAACAGGGTAAAGCGCTTGAGGCGATGATCAATACAGGTGTTACCCTTTCTAATCCTCGAATTGAGGTTACTAATCTTGCGGGTGTAACATCACAATTACCTCAGGAGATTGTTGAGGTACAGATGGATTTTGATTCGGGTATATCCGGACCGCACTCATATATACTTCAAATGGGATCATCTTCTGTAATTGCCGGACTTATGATGGGGCAAGATGGCGGAGAGATTACTGAGGCTTCTTTGAGTGCCATAGGTGAAGCGATGAATGTGCTTGTTGGTAATGCCTGCACCACAATTGGTACTATAGTTAAGAAGGAGTTACGAACAAGTCCTCCCGAATTTTCTAAAAAATCAAAAGATGCAATTTCATTTGGCAGCAACGAGATAGTTAAGGTTGTTTATGATTTTACTATTGAGGGGAATCCTGCTTCAACGCTTGTGGAGCTTTTTGATATAAATTCTATAAAGGAATTGGTGTCTCAGGTCGTTCCTTCTGCAAATCAGCCGAATATGTCGGGTGGACAACCGAATATGGGTATGATGGGCGGTCAGCCGAACATGGGGATGCCGAATATGGGTATGATGGGCGGTCAGCCGAATATGGGGATGCCGAATATGGGTATGATGGGGGGTCAGCCAAACATGGGGATGCCGAATATGGGTATGATGGGCGGTCAACAGATGGGTATGATGCAGTCGGGCGGTTATGTTCCTCCGAATGCTCAGGTTCAACATATACAATTTCAGCCGTTTGCGGATAATTCCGGAGACAATCAGCCAAGTAACATAAATCTTTTGATGGATGTTGCAATGGAGTTGACTGTAGAGCTTGGTAGGACAAGAAAATCGGTTAAGTATATCCTCGGTATGGGAGAAGGAACCGTTCTTGAGCTTGACAAACTTGCCGGAGAACCGGTAGATATATTGGTTAACGGTAAACTAATTGCGAGGGGTGAGGTTGTTGTTATCGATGAAAACTTTGGTGTTCGGGTAACAGAGATCATTAGTCCGATGGATCGGATACAGGAACTTTAACTCAAATATATATTCTGTTTAATATGAGGGGGGGGATTATTAACAGACAAATTCTTTTTATATTATTAATTCTATTCACAATAAGCTCTTTATATTCAGATGTGACACAAGATACTGAATATATTTCTACAATCGGCTCTTACATGAGCGGCAATAACGAAAATGCTAATCAACCGGGTAACACAGTGAGGAGAAACACAAGTACAACCGGTGCATACATTCGGTTTATTTTAATGATCTCAATTGTGGTAGTTATTATTTATATTATTTCTCTTTTGATAAAAAGAGCGATTAAAAAGTCCGGTAAGGTGGGGGATGCGTCTGCTGTTTTATCAAGTCAGCCATTGGGTGGCGGCAGGTTTATTCAGGTTGTATTTGTTTCCGGTAAGTACCTGGTACTCGGCGTCACCGGTGATAATATTTCTCTGTTGTCGGAGGTTACTGATCCTAAAGAGATCGAAAGATTAGAAATAATTGCAAATACAAAGAAGGTAGAGGAAGGTCATGATTTTATCGATATATCTTCTCGTTTTTTAAAGAAGTTTTTTATTAAAGAGAAAAAAGAACATACATTTGACTATGAAAATGATTCAATAAATTTTTATGAGGAGCAGAAAAAACGGATAAATCGGTTAAACAATAAAGAAGAATAATCAACCGTTAATGATAGCTTTTTCATATTTTCTTAAGTGGGGAGGGGAAATGAAAAATATCAAGATAATGGTCTTTGTTATACTCATCTCAAGTATAGCAGGGATCAATTTATATTCACAAACTCAGGATAGGGTAAGAATACCTATTCCGCGTATTAATCTCGACATTGAGGAAGCAGAGTCTCCTCAGGAGATAGCTCTTTCATTACAGATACTATTTCTATTATCAATACTTACTCTTGCACCTTCTATTATTTTGCTGTTAACATCTTTTTTAAGGATTGCAATAGTATTTGACTTTGTTAAACGGGCATTATCGCTACAGCAGATGCCGCCTAATCAAGTAATATTTGGTTTGGCAATGTTTATGACTTTGTTTATCATGTGGCCGACTATTGACAGGATCAATAAAGAAGCTTTCACACCTTTTTTTAATAGTGAAAGTGTTCCTGTTGAAGAGCGGATAACTACACCCGAAGAATTTTTTACTAAGGCGTTATTTCCGCTCAGAGAGTTTATGTTCAGGCAAACAGATCCGCGCTATATCGGTTTCTTTATGAATATGCGTCAATTACCCGCGCCGGCAACCTATGAGGATGTTCCGAGTTACATTTTAATCCCCGCATTTGTGATTAATGAAATGACTGTCGGTTTTGAAATAGGTGTTCTGATATTTATACCTTTTATTGTAATAGATATGATAATTGCTTCAACATTGATGGCTATGGGTATGATGATGTTGCCGCCGGTTATGATCTCATTACCGTTTAAGTTAATTGTATTCATACTGGTTGACGGCTGGAGTTTACTCGCTCTTAACTTGTTTAACAGTTTTAACTAAAGGTGGTAATATGGACAGTTCAATGATTAGTGAGATTACCCGAAGTTCTATCTGGGTAACTTTCATGGTCTGTTTACCGATTCTTGGAGTTGCTATGGTTGTCGGTTTAGTTATATCGATACTTCAGGCGGCAACATCAATTCAGGAGCAGACACTTACATTCGTTCCAAAGATGGTTGCAATAATACTTGTTCTCGTTATCTTTGGTCCATGGATAAGTGAACTTGTTTTATCTTATACAGTAGAGATTTTTAATATGATTGCTGAGGTAGGAAGACCATAACCGGTTAGTATAGAGGAATAGATGGAATATTTTATTATTAATTTTACCAAATTTATGATTGTCTTCTCAAGAATTACAGCGATGTGTTTTATTGCTACATTTTTTGGGTCTGAATCATTAATACCCATGGTGAGATTTGCTTTGGCTTTTTTGCTTTCCATCGTAATATTCCCGGTTGTTCATGATATGCTTGATATGGTTCCTCTCAATTTTTTTGAATATGGGGGATTATTGATTTCTGAAGTAATTATCGGTATAGGGATAGGTTTTTGTATAACAATTTCGTTTTCTGTTTTTCAGTTGGCGGGGCAATTTTTTACGGTGCAGATGGGCTTTGGTGCAAGTGAGGTTTACGACCCTATGAGTCAGATCAGTATCCCTTTGATTGGTCAATATCTTTATTACATTGCAATGCTTGTTTTTATTGCAACACTCGGACCATTGTTTATTATAAAAGCCGTTTATCACTCTTTTGAACTGATGAATGCGGGCAACTTTATGAATTATAGTTTTGTAACCGGTGAATATGGAATAATCAGATTATTTTCAAATATGTTCATTACCGGTTTAAGGATAGCAATGCCGATGATCGCTGCTCTATTTCTTGTAACTGTTGCACTCGGTCTTATGGGCAAAGCAAGTCCTCAGATGAATCTTCTGATGGTCGGGTTCCCGATATCTATTACGGTTTCCTTTTTATTATTGCTTATTCTTCTACCGATTATGGTTGTCGTATTTGGCGAGTATTTTTATGATATGTTTAAAGACCTCTGGTTTATGATGGTGGGGGTCTCGAATGGGTGATCTTTCTTTAAAATATGAAAGTATTAATTTAAAATTTTATGGCATAAATTTTGATCTGCAGAGGTTTGCTTCGGCAGAATCGGAAGGCCGAACAGAAAAGGCAACCGAGCATAAAAAAAGGAAAGCGAGGGAAGAGGGGCGTGTTGCTCTATCAAAAGAAATCCCCGCCAGTGTTATTTCTATTATCGGATTTAGTACAGTTGCTCTTCTTGCCGTTAATATTTTTGAAGAGATAGTTACTTTAATGCTCTATGTTATTGAGAACATAACTACAATCGATATAAGATCAAATGAGCTTTTTTACAACATATTTCTTTTTCCTTTTATTAAGAGTTGTCTTCCGGTTGCTTTAACAATCTTTGTGATTGCATTAATCTCCAATTATGCACAGATCGGTTTTCAGATAACGCCAAAGGGGTTAAAAGCTGATTTTAAAAAAGTTATGCCTGATTTGATTAAATATGTTAAAAACCAGATAATTTCTCCGCAGGGAGCATTCAACCTGATTAAGTCTATTGTAAAAGTTCTTATAATTTTTTTTATCTCTTACATTACAATAAACGGATATCTTGAACGAATAATAGAGCTGATATACGAAAAAGATATTATTGTACCATTTATTTTTACAGCTAAGGTTACTTTAGAATTAGCCGTTAAGGCATCGGTAGTTTTGCTTGTCTTTGCATTTGCTGATTTAATTTTTGTTAAATGGAACTTTGAAGAGTCATTAAAGATGAAGAAAGAGGAGATAAAAGAGGAGCAAAAAGAGTTATACGGCGATCCTCAAGTAAAAGCAAAAATAAAGCAGGCTTATCAGATGATGATGAGTCAAGAAAAAATGTTAAAAGATGTGCCAAATGCAGATGTTGTAATAACAAACCCGACTCACTATGCCGTTGCTATCCGATACGATAAGTCACTTGAAGATGCTCCCCGTGTTATTGCAAAAGGGGAGGATGAATTTGCTCAGAAAATCAAAGCGGTTGCAAGGGCAAACGATATATACACCTATGAGAATGTTATGCTTGCAAGACAACTTTACGGTTCAGTTGAGGTAAATGATATTATTCCGTCAGAGTATTGGGGGTTTGTAATAACAGCTCTCAAGCTCGCATATCAGTTTGGTGATAAAAACAGCAAGGTTAATACCTGATTCTCTGGGGAGGGGATATGGCAGAACAAAAAAGTATGAATAGAGCTCAGTTTTTGCTTGATTATGCACAAAAGATGCTTAAAGACCCGTCTATGATGTTCAGTTCTTTCTTAATAGTTGTGGTGTTGATGTTAATTATACCATTACCGACAATACTACTCGATATGCTCATGGTTTTGAGTATTACTATCAGTTTACTTGTAATATTAACTGTTTCATATATTAAGAAGGCGATCGAATTTTCAATATTTCCGACCGTACTCCTCGTTTCAACCCTTTTCAGACTCGGTGTCAATGTAAGTTCGACAAGACTTATTCTAACACAAGGTTCTCAGTTTGACGGTAAAATGGTTCGAGCATTCGGTTCATTTGTTGTAGGTTCTTCCGATGCATCGGGGCTTGTAGTCGGAGTTATAATATTTATAATACTTACGATTGTTCAGGTTATAGTAATTACACGGGGTGCTACAAGAATATCTGAGGTAAATGCAAGATTTACCCTTGATGCGATGCCTAATAAATTTCTTGCAATTGAATATGATCAGAATAACGGTATTATTGATGAAAATGAAGCTATCCGCAGAAGAAATGAAGTCCAGGAAGAATCCTCTTTTTACGGTAGTATGGATGGTGCGAGTAAGTTTGTTCAGGGTGATGTTATAGTCGGTATAATAATTACCGTTGTAAATATAATCGGCGGATTTACTATTGGTATGGTAATGAGAAATGAGTCTTTAAATCTTGCCGTGTCAAACTATATTCTGCTGACAGTCGGTGATGGACTTGTCAGTCAGATTCCTTCATTACTAATAAGTACTGCTACCGGTTTGATAGTGTCCCGTTCACAAGTAAAAGATTCAATCGGTGATTCTGTATGGAAGCAGATCAAGAATCAATACAATGTATTTTTTATATCCGGCGTTGTTCTTTTATTTATGGCTTTACTTCCCGGATTTCCGAAGATTGTTTTAATTCTTCTTGGAGCAGGAATGATCGCACTCGGGTATCTGATGAAAAGAAATGAAACAAGAAAGATCGAAGCTGACGCAAAAGGTTCAGAAAAAAAAGAAGAGGCAAAAGGTCCTGAAAATGTAATGTCCTTACTTAAAGTTGATCCTTTATCGCTGTATATCGGTTACGAACTTATACCTCTTGTTGATAAAACTAAAGGTGCTGAACTATTGAATAGTGTAACAAATATCAGAAGAACTCTTGCTAAGGATCTTGGGATAATTGTACCTCCGATAAGAATACAGGATAACATGAGACTCGGTGGAGGACAGTATGAGTTTCAATTTCGTAATCAAGAGATCGGCAAGTGGAATATCAAAACAGGTTGTCTTCTTGCAATGGGTGAGGGCAGCCAGCCGATTGATGGAGAAAAAACTACTGAACCTGCTTTTGGTGTACCTGCTGTTTGGATAAATCAGTCTGCTCGTGAAAAAGCAGAATCACTTGGTTATACCGTTGTTGATGCACCGACTATTATATCGACACATATTCAGGAGATGATAAAGTCAAATGCACATGAAATATTAGGTAGGGAAGAACTTAAACAAATATTCGATAATGTTAAAGCTGATTTTCCGGGACTTGTTGAAGATGTTCTCAAGGGTGATGGATTCAGTATGTCAAATATCCATAAACTTCTTCAGAATCTTCTAAAAGAGGGCGTTCCTGTCAGAGATATGGTTACAATACTTGAAACACTTACAAACTCTAATCCGAACACCCCTGTTGCGGATATGGTGGAGATTGTCAGAAGCAGTTTGAAACGAGTAGTTTCACAAAAATTTATGGATGAGAACAAGAGAATGTATATTCTAAGGTTTGAACCGAAGATTGAGAATGAAATATATAAAAATATATCCCGAGATAATGACGGCTTTCCGGTTATGAGACTAAACCCCGATCTGCTGCATAGAATACAGAAAGCGACAAGGGATAAGGTTACAGACATGGCTAATCAGGGGCACCCGATGGTTATAGTAACCCAGCCCCCTGTTAGAAGAGCTGTCTGGGAGATAGTTAAGCATATTGATCGTCAGATTGCCGTATTAAGCACAAGAGAGCTAATGCCTGAGTGTGAGGTTAATATGTTTGGTCAAATATTAGTTGAAGAGAAGAAAACTGTTAATGCATAGGTTTGGAGGGTGAGGTGTATTATAAAGAGGTAATAGCAAAAAATTTTGAGGACGCTTTAAATTTAATTAAAAAAGACTACGGTGATTCTGCTACAATTATTAAACATGAGGATTTTTATACCGGCGGATTTCTTGGGATGATGAGAAAAAAGTCCGTAAAAGTGAAATATAGTGTAAGTGATGATGTTATGCTGAGAAAATACAAAGAGAATATGGGGATAAAATCACCTAAGAAAAACATTGCCAATCCGGAAACAACAGAAATAAGGGGACATGATAACGGGAGAAGTGCATTTTTCGAGAAAGAATCAATGAAGTTTCTATTGAATAGACTTGATGAGATAGATAATAAAATCAGTTCTGTTAAAACAAATGATAAAAATGTTCATCCTGAGATTACACGGCTAAAAGAAATCCTTAAAGAAAATGAATTTTATGACGATTTTATTAATGAGATTGCTGAAGATGCTGAGTGTTCATTATCATACTCACAATTATCAGAACCGGACTTTGTTCATAGATTTGTATTAAATCAGCTTTTGAACAAGATTAAGGTAACGCCTAAAAACATTGCAAAAGAGGGCGAAAAAAAAGTTGTTGTTTTAGTTGGACCTACCGGGGTAGGAAAGACGACTACTGTAGCAAAACTTGCTGCAAATGCGATCAGAGACAAATTGAGCGTAGAACTTGTTACAATTGATGGTTTTAGAATAGGTGCAAAATATCAGCTTGAAAAATATGCCGAGTACATGATGACCCCGATATCCGGTGTTGAAGACAATCTCTCTCTTCAAAGGATTGTGGATCTTTCAAATGCCGAGCTGATTTTGATTGATACAATAGGCAGAAGTCAGCAGGATGAGATAAATATTGTTAAAATGAAGAAAATGCTGGAACTTCAAAGATGTGATTGTGAATTTATCCTTACTATTAGTGCCGTAACTAAGCCAAGAGAGGTCATAAAGATATTTAAAAGTTTTGAGATGTTTGATTTTTATGGTGTCATTGTTACTAAGTGTGATGAATCTGAAACAATGGGTGCAATACTGAATGAGATAATAAACAGAAAAAAAACCTTGAGGTATATAACAGATGGCCAGAAAGTACCTAATGATATAAAGAAGGGATCACGGCAAATATTGACAGAAAAAATAAAAGGTTTCGATGCTTCTGTTTATTTCAGCAACGAACTGATTTGATAGATTTTGTTTTATAGATTACAGGAGAGGGATATGGTTGATCAAGCCGAGAATTTAAGAAAAATGATGAATACAATAGATAAAAAGAGTGTCAAACAAGGTAATAAAACAAGAATTATCACTGTAACAAGCGGAAAGGGCGGGGTTGGTAAGACCAATATTGCTGTTAATATGGGGATAGCATTTGCAAAAATGGGTAAAAAAGTTATTGTAATGGATGCCGATCTTGGGCTTGCAAATGTAAATGTTTGTCTTGGAATTATACCGAAGTACAATCTCTTTCACATAATAAAAAAACAAAAGACAATGAAAGACATTATAATCGAAACAAATTATGGGATAGATATAGTAGCGGGTGCATCAGGATTCTCAAAGGTTGCAAATCTTACCGATGAAGAACGGGAGGGTTTTGTTGAGGAGATTGAAAATCTGAGTTATGCAGATATAATTATCGTTGATACCGGAGCCGGCGTAGGGCAAAATGTATTGTCATTTGTTGCGGCAGCAGAAGAGGTTATAGTAATTACTACACCTGAACCGACAGCGATAACAGATGCCTATGGTATTATTAAAATAATATCAACAGAGATAAATAATCCTTCAATGGAGATAAAACTTATTGTCAATAGAGTTAATACAATATTTGAAGGCCGTAAAGTTGCAGAACGAGTTATTGGTATCGCCGGACAATTCTTGAATGTAAAGGTTGATAATCTGGGGATAGTTTATAATGATCCGGGAGTACCACACGGAGTTATCAAACAAACCCCTTTTATTGCGTTAGATCCGAACAGCAGGGCATCTGTATGTATTAAACATATTGTTTCAAGACTTGAGGGTGTTGAATACAAAGAGGGTAGTGGCATCAAAGATTTTATGTTAAAATTAATTGGTAATAAATAGAAGTTTAAAGTTGCCATATAATAAAAAAAACCCCTTTTGGGGGTTTTTTTTATTACTGATTTGTGTATTCAGCCATTTTTTCTGCAAGACCACTCATCGTATCGATTTTTGCAAGTTCATCTCTTGGAATCTTAATTTTCAACTCTCTCATGGTATTTGAAACAATTTCAACTATATCGAGACTGTTAGCTCCAAGGTCAAGCATTGATTTCTTAATATCAATATCAGCCTCTTCTACTTCGTCTTCAAGTTGTTCCATGATGTATTTCTTTAATACTTCAAAAACTTCGCCTTTTGTCATTGCATCCTCCGAACAAATTTTTTAAAACTATATAAAAAAAAATAAAAAAAATCAAGGAAAATTTAATTTTAAAGAAATTAAAAATTATTTTACCGTGTATTTTTGATTGTACATCTCTTGAATTATCCCTTTTACCTCAGGTTGATTAAAAGTTATTTTGTGCATAAAATCTTCGTGAACCCTTGCTTCCTGTAGGAGCTGTCTTTTTTTGAGGTTAACAGAGTATTTAACTGTTTCAAGAGTTAAACGGGGTCTTTCTGCTATAATCTCTGCAAGTTCAAGTGCTTTTGGTAAAACTTGATCTTTTGGAAGTACATAATTTACATTTGATCTTCCTGCATAGGTTTTACCTTTTAAAAGTTTGCCCGTGTACATAAGTTCATTTGCCACATAGTCACCTACTAACCCTTGTACGAGTCTTGTGCATCCCATACCCGGAGAAAAACCGAGATTTGTAAAATTAACACCATACATACTTCGTTCCGACATGATAACTATGTCTGCATACATACCGAGAACAAATCCGCCGCCTAAAGCACCGCCTTCCATAGCAGCTATTACAGGCACGGGTATCTGTATCATCGCTTCAGCAAGTACAAGGTCTTTGACCTCAAGCTCACCCTTAAAAAGCTCCATTAAAGCTTCTTTGTCCGCACCGGCACAAAAAATATCGGGGAATCCCTTAACAACAACAGCTCTTGCTGTTTTGTCTTTTTGCAGAATAGTGAGTTTTTCCATAAGGGTATTAACAAATTCTTCTGTAAAGGTGTTTTTAGATTTTTCATCGTGTAGATGTAGTATTCTAACCGTTTCTGAATGTTTTTCAATAGAAATTATTTCTTTCATTATATTATCCTCTGTAATCAAAATATTTTTAATATATACTATAAAAAAACTTTAATGTAAACCGCAATAGATTAATTTTTTGATCGTTCAATAATGTAAAGGTACTCAATCTCTTTTGTTAAAGGGATAATGTATTTAAAATATATATCTTGAATAACTTCAGGTTTAAGTTTTAGTTGTGATTTGTTATCGGAAGGATCTTTGCCGTAATTCTCTGCCTTGATCTTTACCCTTTCTATGATTTTGGCTTCAACATGTGGGTTGGAAATAGATTTAATTATGGCGTTTTTATCGTTGGATTCAGATAGTTTCTTATAGAAATCAGGGTTTTCATTGAACTTGATCTCTGCAACAAATTTACCGTAATGGATCCTTCTTGAAAGATTCTGAAGAATACTTATATCGTTAACAGAAGATGAACCGTAATTTCCATCGTCTCCGGTTTCACAAATCAATGGAAGAAAGATGTCGATATACATTTTTAAAATAGTGTTGTTGAGATTAATTGAATTCTTTATTATCTGTGCATTATAGTCTTTCCGTTTTATAGCCGGAGGCGGAAGATTGCCGGTAAAAGGGTGTTCATCGGGTGCAGTGTATCTTCCGGCGAGACTATGAACTCTCTCTGTTTGATTTAAAAGAAAGAGCATATATGACTTCAAAGTAATATCAGGAATAGTAACATCTGTTGAAACAGCAGATGTTATATGGCTTACTGTATCCTCAGACCGCAAGGAATCAGAATATATTACTGAATTTAGTTTAAATTGTGCGCGTTCAATCATAGAAAAAATTATAGATTCTTCCATTCTTATAAGTACCGATCTAATTGAATCAAGTGTTACTGTTCCCATTTTAATTTACTCCAAATATGCAGCTGAATTTTAAGTGTCAATATATTTTAATAAATTCTCTCTTAGTTTTATCGGTTCTACCGGTTTTGTCAAAAAATCATCAATACCTGCTGCAAGAGCTTTATCAAGTTCCTCTTTTAATGTGCCGGCGCTAAGGGCTATTATCGGTAAACGGCTATTAAGTTGGATATCTTTTTCCCAATTTCTTATTTTAACAGTTGTTTCAATACCATCCATTAACGGCATCTGAATATCCATTATTATGAGGTCAATTTTATTTGCTATTGTTTTATTATAAGCTTCCTGACCGTTTATTGCCTCAATTATGATTGCATTCGGATATATCTCTTTGATTAGCGCATTTATTAGAATCATATTAAGAACAATATCTTCTGCAACCAAGATTACCGGTGATTTGGAATTTTCTGAAAAATCTGACTTTATATTTATGTCGTTGTTTTTATGCTGTGTGTCATTCTTTGATACTTTTTTTTCTTTTTGTATCAATATTTTATATAATTCGTCTGTTTTTACCGGTTTAGTGAGTGTGTGTTTTACACCTGAGTTTTCTATTTCTAATAATAAATTCTGATCATCGATAATATTGTAAAGAAGAATAATATTTAGATTGTCTTGTTCATTATTAAACATATCTTTAATCTTTCTTACAGTTTGCAATCCGTTGGTGTCCGGTAAATTGTAATCAACAATTATAACATCATAAATATTTGTTTTAAGATTGTCGATAGCCGATTGGGTATTCTCACAAATACTTAAATTTAATCCCCAATAATTAAATTGATTCTTAAAAATATTGCCGAGTGAAATATTATTTTCTATTAGAAGAGCATTTTTAAAAGGCATAAACAGTTTATCTTTGGATGAGTCTATTTTATGACTGTAAGATGTTTCTATTGTAAAATAAAACCTGCTTCCTTCTCCCCATTTGCTTTCGACTTGAATCGTAGAGCCCATCTTTCGTGCAAGAAGATCTGAGATTATAAGACCTAAACCGGTGCCGCCGAATTTTCGCGTTGTTGAGCTATCCGCTTGTGAGAAAGACTTAAAAAGTTTATGTTTTTGTTCGTCGGTTATGCCGATGCCGGTGTCTCTTATTGAGAATTCGTATTGTCCTCGGTTGTTTTCAAGTTTACAAAAAATTACTTTAAGTTCGACTTCGCCTTTTTCTGTAAATTTAACAGCATTAGACAGTAAATTGATGATGATTTGTTTAAGGCGTAGGGGATCAAACAAATCGATACGCGGTAAGTCGGGTTGAATATTCAATATAAGTTCAAGACCTTTTATTTCTGCGTGATATTTGATTATTTCCGTTGATTGATATAATAGTTCAAAAAGATCAGTTTCAATAAATTCAAGGTCGAGTTTGCCTGATTCAATTTTGGATAGATCGAGTATGTCATTGATTATGGCAAGCAAAGAATTTCCTGAGGTTTGGATGTTTTCGCAGTATTGTTTTTGAATATCATTTAAGGGTGACTTAATTAGTAATTCGCTGAAACCAATAATGCCGTTTAATGGAGTTCGGATCTCATGGCTCATATTCGCAAGGAATTCAGATTTTGCCGTATTTGATAATCTTGCTGATGTTTCGGCATACTTTAAACGGTTATAAATCTTAGCAGTTATGAGGGTTAATAAAAGAACAATCGAAGCGGATAGGACATAAATCAAAATGTATATTGAAAAAGAAAAAAAACCGGACTCCCAACCGCTGACCGGTATCGCCCCGATAAGCCAGCTTCCATATGGTAATTCAATCTTTGTTGTTATTGGTTGATTATTAAAAACTGATGGATCGCCAAAAAAAACATCACCTGATTCCCCCATACTATCCTTTCCGCGGATTGCAATCTTTATGCCGGACGATGATAGGTTATTTAAACCGGATTGTTCATATAAACTTGCGGTATTTAAAACAACGGAAGCAAGTCCCCAAAATGTGCTATCAGAACCGCCTTGTTCATTAATATAGATCGGTATTCTTGCAATAATTGCATTACCCCCTTGAACAAGCTCAAGCGGGCCTGCAATTACAATCCGATTAACCCTTCTGGCAAGATCTGCTGTAACAAACTGATTCGGGATTTTAGTGAAATCAAGACCAATTGCCGCTTCATTGCCTTCGATAGGATACATATATCTGATTGTCATTCCTTTGGCTAATCCGATATTTCTAAGATCATTATCTTCCTGAAAATTAATTTTGATGGCATTTGCATATTCTTCCTGCGTAAGATCAGGATTCATTGCTACAATTGCACGAACGCCCTCTGCTCTATGAATATTTGAGTAGAGTCTGTTTTCTAAAACGGCTTTGATCTTACCGAGGGAGATATTTACCTTTTCTTTTTGCAATAGTTGTTTATTTTGTGCTTCAAAATGGGAGATGAAGAATCCGATTGCAATGAATATAACAAAAAGAAATATGAAAAGGTTTATAACCGGGTTTTCTTTAAATCCTCTTATCGGTGTTTTTTTTAACTCTGTTTGGGGTTTATCACTCATTTACAGAACTCCGGAAATACGGCAATTTTTGTCAAAACCAATAGGATGTCCAAAGAACCATGATTTTACAAAATATTAGTCCAAATAAGATTGGTAATAATATTATTAAAATACTGTATATTAAAGTAAATATATTATATTTTTTTCTAATAAGTACAATTATAGTATTTATTATTAACATAAATAGAGCAAAACAGATTAGTATTGAGGTCAATATTGAAAATGCATAATAAAAACTGATTATTTCTTCGGCATCTCCGCCTAAAAAATATCTGTTATAAAAATAAAAAATAAAATAAGCAAGCTCGATAACTAATACAGTTATAAGCAATTTGTTGTTTTTTATAAACCTCATTTATATACACCTTGTATTTGATTGTATATAATATTTTAAAAAAAATAAATTGATTTTTTTAATAAATCAAAATATATTACTTTATTGTTCCAAAGAGATGTAACCCGCATTATGCACGAAAATTCTACTGGTCGCTTTACGGCTTCCTGCCTTTAGCGACACTTCTATCATCGTGATAGTCGCAGCTCGTATCTTGCTGATTATCCACGAGTTACTCGATTTTCGATTCTCACATAGTGTTACTATGCTGCGAGTCTCAAATCTTCTTAACTCTAAGCTAATCAACAATCTACTTCGCTTCGCTACGATTATCATGCATAATGCGGGTGTAAAGAAGAAGTCCCCAAAAGGAATTAATAATCTTGCTTGCGACAGAGATAAGTTTTTATGAGGATAAATGCGGATATATTGACGGAAATACTACTGAAACTGCTTATTTCATAGCGGAGAATGTTTCTGAAGAGGAGTTGGAGTATCTGTTATCTGCAGGATACAGAAGGTTTGGCGGTTTTTTCTTTAATAATATATGCCCGCATTGCCGTAAATGCAGGCCGATCAGAGTATTAACAGATGAGTTTGTCCCTTCAAAAAGTCAGAGAAGAAACATTAATAAAAACCGTGATATTGAAGTGGCGTTTATACCGCTTGAATTCAAAGATGAAATATTTGAAATTTATAAGGAGCATTCACTATTCAGATTTGGAAAAGATGAACGAAGTCTTGATGATTTTGTAGAAACCTTTTATAACTTAAAAAACCCGGGTTATCAAAGTGAGTACTATATAGACGGTAAACTTGCCGGTGTAGGATTTCTAGATAAATCTTCATCGGGATTGAGTTCGATATATTTTATATATAAAAAAGATACTTTAAAATACGGTTTAGGTACTTTTAGTGTGATAAAAGAGATAGAACTGGCAAAAAACCTCGGATTGAAGTATTATTATCTCGGTTATTACATTGAGGAAAATAGTTTTATGAACTATAAGATCAATTTTAAACCGAATGAGTTTTTTTAATTCCTGTTGTATTTATTACAAGAGCATCTTTACAACACAATCAAAATAGAGTATAATTTGCAATTATGAAATATATAAATATCTTTTTAATAGTTTTCTCGATTATCAGCTCATCCTGTTTTAATAATAACAGTTCTGACGGTTATAATACAAATGTACTCGGCAGTAACGGGTCATCATCCTCGAGTCTGTCGAGTAAAAATGCCAGAAGCGGATTGCCTATCGCTTATGATAAACTTGAAAGCATCTTGGGTAAAGAGTTCATTCCTGTCAGTTACCGAAGGATGAATGTTGATATGGATTCTGATGAGGAATTTGTCCTAGCTTATCGATCAGCCGGTGAAGTAAAGATCAAACTTGTTTTTTTTGATATTCTAAGGGGAGGTTCTCTTCAAAAGTTGTTTGAATATACATCAGAGATAGATGATGCTGATTCTTATGTAATTAATTCGGGGAATCTGTTTAAAAGTAATGATATGAATCTAATAATTGAAGGAAAAAACAAAGATTCTGATAACTTCCTTTATATAATCAATTATAATGAAGGGGGTTTTAGGATTGTCGGTGAGTTTAAAAGCCGGTTTTCAAATGTTATCGAGTATGAAAATATACAGGATAATAATAGCTCCTACACGATTTTACGAGAGGTTGTAACACTAAATCACTCTTTTACATCTACAAATTCGTATATACAAGAGAGAAATATCTATAAATGGGATGAAAATTCAATGAGTTTTTCTCTTGAATCGTCATCAAGGGTAACCTCAACCGGGTTTAGTCCGGTAAACAGGGATGTATATAATACTGCTCAAAGTTATCTGGATTTTATTAAAGGTTTTTGGTATCCTGAGGTTTATGCATCATTAATTCAAAGAAATACCTTAAATAATTATAACTTAAATAGTCATAATATTGAGTTTGTTTATATTTCACCTGAAACATCAGAGTATTCCGAAAAAAAAGAGGATTACTTTATAAAATTTAATTTCACTAATATGACTAAGGTTTGGGCAGATCAGCCAGGTTTGAGGTTGATTGTTGATACAAGTGATGGTTTTAATCCTTACCGCAACCAGGTAACAATAGAGATATTCTTGCTTGCACCGGATAGAATTATGGTTAAAGGTCCGGGGAAGTTTGACAATGCAGTTTATGTTCGTTTTAATAAACCGTTCATTGAGTATGTAGAGGAAGCAAGAGCAGAAAGTGATGCAAGACTTTTATCGGGTGTTATGGAGGTATTGTCGGGGAGTTTTACAAATAGAGACGGGATTGATCTAGAGATTAAGAATGATAAAAGTTTTACTTTGACTAAGAATAATAGAAATTACGGGGGTTTTATAAGACTTGAAATAATCAGTGACAGAGTTTTGGTTAATTTTACATATACTGATGAGGTTGATCCTTTAGAAGATAAAAGGTTTCTGCTTAACAAGTCGGACCCGTCTGTTCTTACTTTAACGAGAATATATTTTGATGGTTTAACCTATGTTGTTGATGATTCGAAGTATTTTGATTTCTATAGAAAATAATTTAAACAAATCTTAAAGGAAATAATGGGGGATCACTTGAATATTAATGTTATTTCAGAGATTGAGAATAAGCCGATTTTTTATCCGTATTTTAATGATAAATCAGGTTTTTCAGATTATCCTTCAATTATAAACGATTATATTGATGATAAAAGCACTTATTTTAAAGAAAAAAACTCAATAATAAGGGTATGTGATGATAAAAATGGTGTTTTTCTTGTAAATATGGGTGAATATTCTGATATTGAGTATAATACGGTGAGGGAATTTGGCTGGAGCTGTTTTAAACGAGCAAAACAGGAGTTTATTAAAGATTTTGTTATCTCAATAGACGGCTTCTTTAATGGATTGGATTCTTCTGAGGTGATTAATGCGTTATGCGAAGGGATTAATCTTAGCGATTATCGATACGATCTTTTTAAAAAAAAATCTGAAAATCCGCCATTTGAGATAGAAAATGTTTCAATACTTACTAAAGATATTTCTGAAGATTATAATAGAATAATAGAGACTGCCGCTGTTATTACAAAAGGGGTTAAGCTCACCCGTGATATGATTAATGGACCTGCGAATTATATAACGATCGATTATATGGAGAAACAAGCAAGGCGGATATCGGAAGAAAGTAAACTTGATATTATTGTATTTGATCATAAGGCTCTTGCGGAAAACAATATGAATCTTATTCTTGCCGTAGGGAGGTCTGGGCCGCAGAAACCAAGAATGATTCAGATCGACTACAAACACAAAGATTCTAAGAAAAAGGTTGTTTTGGTCGGTAAGGGGATAATATTTGATACCGGTGGACTTAATATTAAAACTGAAAAGTTTATGGATAATATGAAAAGTGACATGAGCGGTGCTGCAATAGTTATGTCTGTTATTGATATAGTTGCAAAACTAAAAATGCAGGTTGATCTGACAGTATTGATGCCGCTAGCAGAGAACAGTATCGGACCGGAAAGCTACAGACCGGGGGATATTATTACCGGGCATAAAGGCAAATCTGTGGAGATACATTCAACGGATGCCGAAGGGCGGTTGATTCTTGCTGATGCCCTCTCTTACGCAGATACACTTAAGCCGGATATTGTTATCGATATTGCAACTCTTACAGGTGCAGTTAGAATAGCACTCGGCAGTAAAATGTTTGCAGGTTTTTTTAGAAACAATGAGATAGAGAGTGATTTTAAAAAAGTTTCTGATTTGACCGGTGAGTATTTATGGAGTTTGCCGTTGTTTAAGCACTACAAGAAAAACATAAGATCAGATTTTGCAGATCTCGCTAATCTTGGCACTCCATCAAGGGAAGCCGGATCAATTATGGCGGCTTTGTTTCTTGGTGAGTTTATTGAGAATAATAATTGGGTCCATTTAGATATAGCTTCTGTATCTTTTGCCGATAATGAATATTGTTACCTACCAAAAGGCGGATCGGGGATACCCGTAAGGACATTGGTTAGGTATATTCAGCAAATCTGAGGCGGGAAAAATGAAGGTTCCAATAAAGAAGTATCAGAGCAATGCCTTTATATACCTTGATGGTAAAATTCCTTCAGGTACATTTTATATTGTCAAATCAGGGCAGATAAATATTACAAGAAGAAATAAATTGCTCGGTGATGTCGAAGAGATAAAAACTACCGGTTATATCTTTGGGATTATTCAGGCAATTACCGGAATGGTTGAGGAAGAGAGTGTAAAAGCTGTTACAGATTGTGAGATTTTTGTTGTTAACAGAGATGATATTCCGGAATTATATACTAACCATCCATCGGTAATAATGAAAATAATATCAGAGTATTCTGAAATCCTCAGGAAACTCGATGATGATCTTGTTAAATATGATATTTTTTTTACTAATAATAAAAGATGCGACAGCGTACTTGAGTTTGCAGAAAAATACATAAAAATTGGTCAGCCTGATAAAGCAGCAAGACTGCTTAATTCATATATAAATGAGCCGGACATAAGTAGTGAGAATTTAGACAAGTCAAAAAAACTGCTTGCCGGTTTACCGGAGATTAAATATGAACCGGATCTTTCAAGCAATATTATGCAGTATAAAAGGATTAGAAAGGGAACAATAATTTTTACTGAGTATGAGCTCGGTAATAATATGTTTATCATTAAAAAGGGTAAGATAAGGATCACTAAGATAAAGAATGATAAAGAGATACTATTGGCAGTTCTTAATGAGGGATCAATATTTGGTGAAATGTCTATTTTTAACGATAAACCGAGGAATGCAACTGCAGTTGCAGTTGAAGATACAGATATAATGGTTGTTAATGAGAACGGGCTCAGTAAACTTCCACCTGAGATATTTGTCAGTACACTTAAAAATCTCACAAAAAGAATTTGGTTCGTTCAGCAGCAATTAATGGCATATAAGTTTCCATTTCCTGTTGCACGACTTTATTATTTCTTATATGCAAAGCTGAAGCAGAAGTTCCCCGGTGTTGAAGAGGATATGTTTAGAACTTGTCTTGTTGATATTTCGTTAAAAGATCTTTTTCTTATGACTGACATTGATGAGACAAGGAAAGATGAAATCAAAGACTTCCTAAATGACGATAACCTCGATTTTCTTGATGATTCCATAAAGATTAAGAATGTTAAGAAACTGATCGATAAGAATTCATATTATTTTTCAAGACTTGACGGCAATAATCTTAATTGATAGTTATTGCAAAGCAAGCAGATATGGAAAAAGTTACTATTTAGCAAGTACTAAAAGGGAGTATCCTCCAAGAATTCTTACGGCAATATCTTTATTTAAGCCAAACATTATCTTTCTTGGAAGTCTTGCTATGAATGATTTAAAGTGTCTTGAAGGTAGATCGATTGAACCGGCTGTATAAAATAGTCAACTATTTCATATCCGGTATCAATTAAAGACGCTATTGCTGTTTCCTTTGTAAAATAGTGAATATGTCCGACAGTTTGTCTTCCTTTAATTATTGGAGAACTTCTAAGTACTGTTTGTGCGGACAGATCTAACGGTATATGAAAAACCTTATACTCTGCTTTATTGCGGATTTTACGCAAAAAACCGAAATAGTCTTCAACATGTTCAATTATATCAATAACCAATAAAACATCAAAAAAAGCTTTATCTTCTTCGAGTAGATTTTTAAGAAAAAAATGGACTCTGTCACTTTCTCTTTCCTTACAAAGCTCATATGCTTGAGGAGACACCTCGTATCCGCAGAAATTAACATTTTCATCGAGTTTAAGAGAGAGTTGTTTAAGAATTTCACCGGCACCGCATCCGATTTCACATACTGTTTTGGGTAAGAGATTATTATTATTTAAAATTTTGTATATCTGTTGGGCTTTCCAAGGAGAATCTTCAGTGTGCCATGTCGGATTATTCTCGAGATATTCACCGCTTGTGTACATTTTTGTGTTCATAAATATTCTCCATGTAGAAATCTATTAAAAATTATAGTGTTAGAACATAACATATATTGACTTGTGTTTCAATAAAAATAGATAAATAATTTGAAAATATTTTATCAACACTAATAGATAGGCGTTAAAAATATTTTTGTAACTATATCGTTGGCATCGTAGTAAAAATTTAGTGAATTATCATTATAGGAAATATTATAATTATTATCAGTATAATCTGTTCCCAGATATTTAATAACTTCGTTTTTATTTTTACCTATAAAAACATCAGCTGTATAGCCGTAGTTTAAGAATACATTGTCGTCATAGATTTCAATAAATGATGAGCCAGACACAGATTCGCATCTTCCACCGGGGAATTCATTTATCATTTTACCGGCAGCTCCGCCGTTATCGATGAATTTCTCACTTGACGAGAGCTGAATCGGATCAGAATATATAAAGTTATACAAATAATTGTGGTATTCAGTCGCTTTACTAACCTCATGAATTATCTCACTACTTGAAGAGTACTCAGTAGTTTCTTCGATATCTTCAATAATAACCGGTAGAGACTCGGTTACCGGAGTGTCTTTTTTGCAAGATAAAAACAAAATAAGAACAATTCCTAAAGCTGATAAATATTTCCGCATAAAATCTCCTGATTTAATAATTATTTATTTTTCAATCTCACTTTGCAGTTTCATGTCAATTTCAATAAAATCATTAAAATTTCTATAGTAATGTTTATTTGCAGATTTTTTTATTGAGGTTATTGACAGAAAGTTTTTTATCATTATTTTCCTGACCATATTTGACAGCTCTTTGTAACTAAGATCGGAGAACTCTTCCGGTTTTATTGTGTCAAGAAGATCCATTGATATTTCTGTTGATCTGACCATGAGGGAGCCGGGTCTTATGATGTTCCAAGTATCAAGCACTACCGGTACGATCTCCGCGTTATGTTCTTTGGCAAGCATAAAAGCCGAATTTTGAAATCTTGCAATAGTTCCTGTACGCGATCTTGTTCCTTCAGCAAAAACAACAAGCGGATATCCTGCATCAAGTATCTCACTTGCACTGTAATACATATCAAGTTGCTGACCTTGTCCTCCGCTTTTGACCTGTACGCTTCCGGTCATTGAAACACCTAACCCGAATATGGGAATTTTTGCATAAGTGTCTTTTGCCATAAACTTGATATTGCCGGGCAGAAGAAACAGCAGTAGTCCGTCAACAATTGAACAATGGTTAAGAATATATATTCTTTTTATTCCGTTTTTTGGTTTAGTAATCCCGTTAAATCGGATTCTTCTGTCAATGAGTATAAAATTTAAAAGAAAAAACAATCTGATAAAGAACCTTGTAAAAATTAGATATAGTGACTGCTTCCTATCAACAGTAACTGTTATAAGCCAGACCGGAAAAGTTATTAAAGTTATTATTGATAATACAATTATCATAGCAAATAATGCCCTGATGGTATAAAAAATCGAAATTATATTAGAATTGTTATTTTTTGAAACCAATTATAACTCCGCCCCTGTCATCAATCGGGCATTTACCGAAAGGTATCGTTTCACATTCGACAAAACCTGTCTCATTGAGAAGTTTTAACCATG
Source organism: uncultured Spirochaetales bacterium (assembly GCA_964608985.1). GTDB lineage: Bacteria > Spirochaetota > GWE2-31-10 > GWE2-31-10 > CAYYKD01 > CAYYKD01. The sequence continues at coordinate 3,516 of CAZSQU010000038.1, read as the reverse complement.
CTTCAGGTCTTATTATCGGAGCAATCGGTCTGAGATCTTTGTCCTTGTATCCCGAATAGCTGTCAAGTAATCCGAATGTTAACTCCATAAACCTGTAAATTGTGTCCTTCGGCGGGGATATTTCGGAAAGCAGTATCACACCGCCTTTTTTAAGAGTTGAATATATGTTATTCAAAGCTGTTTTAATATCGTTAGCCGCATGCAGAACATTTACCGCGTAAATAATATCAATTGATTCCTTATCGACACCTTGCGCTGACGGGTCAACTGTTATATCAAGAACCTTGTATTCAAAAAACGGCTGATTAAATTTCTGTTTTGATCTTTTAATCAGGGTTTTACTTATATCGCTAAAAATGTATTTCTCAATAAGTCCGCAGTGATTTACAAGCGGTTCTGTTCCGTTACCCGTACCCGCTCCAATTTCAAGGATAATCACAGGTTTTTGGAAATGGGTTTGTACGAGTATATTAGTGGTGTAGGCACCGAGCTGCGGATAAAAATTATAAATACGGCTGTTGGAGTAAACATCTTCTACAAGATCAAAACTGCTCCATGGAAATAGTATGTCCTCAGCATATTGCTCCCCTTTGATTATCTTAGTCATTCCGTCTGATGCACGGGCAAGCCACTGGATACTTGAAGATTCCTCCGGAAACCTTCGTGTAAGACTGACAAGTATCTCTGTTACACCGGCAATATCGGGAAATTTATCAAGAATGTAGTAATCACCGTCTTTTATTAAAACTTTATCCTCGATGAGGATATAGAGGATTTTTTTTAAAATATATTTACCATGTTCTGAAATCGGAAATTTTGAGGTTATTTCGTTAAATGTTAAACTGTCACCTTTTTCTTTAAAAATTCCTAATTCCTTAATTATTTTAATACAGATACTTAAGGATGCAAGATTAAACTCTTTTTCATATTTGTCAAAATCAACAGGCCAAAGCTCTGTAGCTTTTAATGTTAAAATATCAATGATTTGTTTTTCTATCATGGTTAGTTCCTTTTTTTAATTTCTAAACAGATTGCCGAGTATCCCTCTCACTATACGCCCGCCGGTTTGCCCGCCTATTGATCTTCCGATTGATCCGCCTATTGACTTAGCAACATCTCGTACAACACCTTTTACTACCCTTTCTGATGTTGTGTTTCTCCTGTTTGATGAGTTTGATCTTGCCGGCTCTGAACGAGAGTTACGCCGGGTGTCATTTGATGGAGTGTTTACAGGGGCAGGGGTTTTATTTATCGATTTTGCAAGAATTTCATAAGCACTTTCTCTATCGATTGTTTCATTATATTTATTGTGAAATTTTGAGTTGTTTATTACAGCGCGTCTTCTGTCAGGTTCAACCGGCCCTATTCTTGATTCTGCCGGAATTATAAATACTTTTTCTACTATTGATGGCACACCTTTTTCATCGAGAAAAGAAACGAGCGCCTCTCCAACGCCGAGTTCAGAAATAACTGCGGCAGTATCAAACGACGGGTTTTGTCTGAATGTTAAAGCCGCTGTTTTGACTGCTTTAAGGTCTTTGGGGGTAAATGCTCTTAATGCGTGCTGCACCCTGTTCCCAAGCTGTCCAAGTATCTCATCCGGGATATCAGAAGGTGATTGTGTTACAAAGTAAATCCCGACACCTTTGGATCTTATAAGACGGACAGTCTGTTCGATTTTTTCAGTAACCTCTTTAGTACATCTGCTGAATAATAGATGTGCTTCATCGAAGAAAAAAACTATCTTCGGTTTATCGGAGTCTCCAGCTTCAGGAAGATTTTCAAATAACTCTGAGATTAACCATAACATAAAAAGAGAATATAGCCCCGGATTATGGTAGAGTTTCTCGCAGGAGAGTATATTGATAACACCTTTACCGTCGGGAGCTGTTTGAATAAAATCAAGAATATCTATTGCCGGTTCCCCAAAAAATGTTCCCGCATTCTGATCCTCAAGTTTTAATAACTCCCTTTGAATTGCACTGATTGAGACTTTTGATACCATACCGTATTCGGCAGAAATCTGATCTGAGTTGTCAGATGCATATTTGAGGATAGATTTCAGATCTTTAATGTCAAGAAGCGCGAGATTTTTTTCATCAGCTATTCTGAAAATAACACTTAAAACACCTGATTGCGTATCATTCAGACCGAGAACTTGTGATAAAATCATCGGGCCCATCTCGGTAATAGTAGTTCTTAAAGGTGTCCCCAGTTCGCCGTAAATATCCCAGAATGCGGCAGGAAAGGATTGATGGCTGAAGTCAGTGATTTTTAGTTCATCAAGTCGTTTGGTAATAAAATCTTTAGGTGTCCCGATACCGGCAATACCGGATAAGTCACCTTTGATATCTGATAAAAAAACCGGTACGCCAATTTTACTGAAACCTTCAGCCATTTTTTGAAGGGTTACAGTTTTACCGGTTCCTGTTGCGCCTGCAATTAAACCGTGTCTGTTTGACATTTTTGGGTATATCCCTGTTAATTCTGTTGCTTTACCGATTAATATTCTGTTATCTGCCATTCTAAATTCCTTCTAACGCTTTTTGAATTTTTGATTTAATCTTTTTTGAGCACTCCAAATGCCATATAATTACTACTGCATACCGAGATATTTCGTTTTGATTTTTTTAAGTTCTTCGACAAGCTGGTCATCAATGCCGGTGTTTCCTCTATCGATCATATTAAAAAGTGCGATGGATATGTTTATAGCAGAATCGAAAGGAACCATAAGGTCATCGCCTTTTTTTTCTTTTTTGTCTACCGAAAAGGTTGTTCTGATATATTTCTCAAGCCAGATAATAATATCTCCTACAGTAATGTATCTTTCACCCATAACCTCTTTGAATTCTTCTATTGTACTGTTTAACGATTCGATTTGTGTCATCATAGCAATTCTCCGTTCTTTTAGAATAACATTAATTCATTCGGATTGTAAAGAAAAAAATATATTAGCCCCACTATTGGTAATGGAAGATTATTCCATAGCTCCGATAGTCCACGAGGCGCCTCGTTTAGTGTAATTAATATCAAAATCATACATGCCGGCATAGCTATCAAAAGCCATGTTAACACCTTCGCTATTGATGGTTGAATTACCCGGTTTCATCCAGTTTTTGTTGATAAAGATCTCCGATGTGGACATAAAAGGGTCTGAGAACTTATTAGAATATGACGACAAAAAGTCCGTATAGTTACCGTTATTAAAATACACAGTCATTTTATCGGTTTCTCTGAATTTGTATGAGACAGACTTATTATTATTGTTATAAACAATGAAGTTCGTACCGTCAGCAGATGTATCGCCATCAGCCGGTTTCCAATAAAACAGATTGTTGTGGAGCCGCTCCGGTGTTATGCCGTTTTGTAGATTAACAGCCGTAGTATTTGGTTGGTCATATTTATTTTTTTCAATATAAAATATATTATTAACAATATCTGGATGTAGCGAGGTGTTTGTGTTTGTTGAATTGAACATGGTAGAGGCATATTGATATAATGGGCTGAAAAGGGTGT
>CAZSQU010000037.1:0-27558 GCA_964608985.1 uncultured Spirochaetales bacterium | reverse complement strand
ATACAGTAGAATTTTCGTGCATAATGCGGGCTAAAGGGTGTTTCTTGCACCCTTTATTTATTTAACACCGAGAATATAAGTTCGTTAATATCCTCGATTTTGAATGGTTTAGTTATATAGGCATCGAAGCCGTGTTCTTTATAATCTGCCATTACACTGTCATTAGAATAACCGCTTGCCACTATTACTTTAATTTTTTTATCCATCTTTCTCAACTCAGCAATAGCTTCTTTGCCGCCCATACCCCCCGGTATTGTAAGGTCCATAATAATCAAATCAAAAGGATCTGTTTTAAGACGGACTTTGTAGAGTTCTAATGCTTCTATACCGTCTGCTGAATACTCAACTCTATAACCCATGTGAGTCAGTATGTTAACCATTACATCCTTGATTATTTGCTCATCATCCATTATTAATATGTGCCCGTTACCTTTTTTCAGGTTGTTAGTGTTAGTTTCAGGGTTTTCCGGCACACCCTCCGATGCAGGAAGATATATTTCAAAGATTGAACCAATGCCGACCCGTGAAGATACATTAATAAAGCCGTCATGTTTGTTTATTATTGAATATGAAGAGGAAAGTCCCAATCCGCTTCCTTTTTGTTTGGTTGTAAAGTATGGATCAAATATATTTTTAAGATGATCAGCCGGTATCCCTATTCCCTGGTCCTCTATTGATATTTTTATATACTTGTTGTGGATCTGTTTTTCTATACAATTTTGCGGAAGTCTATTTGTGTTTTCTGCACTCACCTTGATTAATCCGCCCTTAGGCATTGATTGGTAGGCATTGATAATTAGGTTGTTGATAACTTGGTTAATCTGGCTTTTATCTATATCTGCTGTTGAAAGGTTATCATCAATATCAAATGAACAAGCAACATTTGTTCCCCGTAGAGCAAACTTAGCTGTCTCTATCAGAAATTCTTTAATATTGGCGGTTTGCTTGATGGGAGTTCCGCCTTTGGAGAAGCTCAATAACTGTGAAGTCAGGTCTTTAACCCTCAATGATGCTCTTTCTGCCTCGCATAGAAGTGTGTATATCTCCTTCCGTTCGTCAGACATGATTTTTGCAAGGGATATATTACCTAATATAGCCGTCAGATAGTTATTAAAATCATGAGCTATCCCGCCTGCTAATATTCCGAGAGACTCTATTTTTTGTGATTTTATAATCTCTTCTTCGTATTTTTTTCTTTCAGATATATCGTTGAATATAATTACAGCATCATTGTAATCGCGGGCATCACTTTTTATCAATGAAATACTAAGTTCAACGGGGATCTCATATCCCTGGTAATTGGTAATAAGAATAGTGTTGATATATCCGGTGTCAATCTTTGATGTAAGAAGATTGTCTAGAATCGAATAAAAATTGTTAGCTTTCTTTTCATTTTTTATGGTAAAGAAATCTGAAAGCGGCTTACTCATAAATTCATCAGAGGTCTCGTGAGAATACCCCAATATGTTTTTTGCCGCAGGATTAATGAATTTAATAGTTTTTTGGTTGTCAATCGCTATAATACCTTCACATATACTTTTCATGGTTGTAGAAAGCCATTCCCGGCTTGCCTTCAACTCTTTCTCCATCTTATGTTTATATAATGCCATCGAGATGGTAGTATGGAGTTCTTTTTCGTTAAAAGGTTTGAGAATGTATCCGAATGCCTCGGTTAGTTGTGCTTTTTTGAGTGTAGATTCATCTGCGTAAGCCGTAAGAAATATTACAGGTATATCAATTTTCTTTTTTAGTATTGAAGAGGCCTCTATACCATCAATTTTGCCTTTTAACATTATGTCCATCAGAACAACATCGGGTTTAGATTCTAAAATCTTATTTACAGCGTCTTCGCCGCTTTGTGATGTGCCGGCTATATCATAACCAAGATTTTTTAGACAGTTTTCAATATCAATAGAGATGATTTTTTCATCCTCAACGATATATACGCTGTGTTTTTTTAAAGAATCAGTCATACGAAGCTCCGTAAATAAAGTTATCGTGTATAATCAATTCTGTGTAATTTTCATTTTGAATAATAATATATTATAAAGGATATAGCAAGTAAGATCGATAAATATTTCAATAATAAATAAAATAAAATTTACAAGAGAAGATTTTTATATTATAATAAAATTAAAATTGATTTTATTAAAATTTGATATTTAGAACCGATAATTGTGAGGGTTTTATGAAAAAGAAAAGCAAAGATTTGTTTGTATTCTCAAGAAGAAATTATATACCGCTTGTAATTGGTGCCGGTTTAATAGTTTTATATCTCATTATTTTTCAGATGCTGCAGTTTAAGGGGCTTTCATTTAACTATGATCTTCTTTTTACAAGGTTAAATATTAATAATGTCCCGATAATAGTGGTTGGTATTGTTCATACGCTTTTCCTTGCTTTCGGCATTCTTATGATGTTCTACTATTTTATAAAGATGGGACCAAAAGTTATCTGTAAAAATGACAGAGTTATCATAACCCACCCCCTTCAAGCTCCGAAGGAGGTTAGTTACGATAAAATTAAGGTGCATCAAGGTAAACTGTTTTTATCTAAGACAGATCTTTTGTTTGTATCAAGGATGAAGAAAGAGTTCAGAATTGTATTTGAGAATCCTGTATATTCTTTTTATCTCTTTTATGAGGTTGAAGGTTTTCAAGACGGGATAACCGAGTTTAAAGAAAAAGAAATTGATTTTAATGAGAGGCGTGTTTACGGATCGAGAGGCGAGATAGAAAAATTCTTGGGTTTTTTAGCAAAAAATTATTACATTAAAGCGCCGTTTCTTCCAAAAGAGAAAAGACCTCAGGCTATTTTAGAATTATAAGCGGAATAAATATTATGAAATATGTTTCCGTAATCTTCTTTTGTTTTCTGTTGTCGGCACTTTCATGTACAACCGAACCATCTATTGTCAGGGAATTCAGACTTAGGGTTATAAACGATAATTATACAAATATAAGGGATCATATCACCTCTGTCGGCTTCACCTCACCCGAAGAGATAATTATTGATGATCCTAATGTTTATTATATACTTGGCAGCTCATATTTATCACAGTACGGTCATGATATTTGGACTGTTTATTTCTTTGAGAAAGCATATCTATCAGAATCGGTTTTCAGAAGATATTCAATAATGCCTTTGGTTGACGGATTGATCAAGTTAGAGGATTATGAACGGCTCAAAAATTTATTTGCAGGTACAAACCCTTCCGATTATCCGGAGTTGTCTGTTATATTTGACTATATATCTGAAAATAATGATATAAATCCGGTTTTTCGCAAGGAATTTGCTCCGCTTATTTTGTATCTCTATAAAAATAACAGAATAAACGATAATAATTTTCTTCTTTATCTCTCACGGATGCGATTTGATCGTGATTGGTACACCGCTCATCTTGAATATTTCAGGTCATTATTACAAAAAACAGATCTTCCGCTCTATATTCCGCTGATAATTAACTATGCTGAGGCAAATTCTGCTGGAGTCAGATCAAAGTTTGCCGCTTTATTCCCAAATAACATCGATTTTAATGTTCTGAAACTTTCAAAGGATATATTTATTGGTCTGGGTCTTAGAAGGGATTATCACAGTATAATGCGTACTAAATTATCAAGTATAGAAGGGAATAGCAGATATTTCACAGGTATTGAACACCTGAATTTCGGTGATAGGATAACAGGCACGCTGTTATTGAAAGAGGCAATCGAAGCAGGCATACCGTATCAAGAAGAGTTGATATTTGCCTATTATTATTCTGTTAATCAAAATAATATTACAAAAGACATTGATACTGTAATTGAGTTTTATAATACATATCCGCAAAACTATTACGCAAAGACACTTATGAGTTCCCTTATACGGGAGCTTTTGGCTCAAAAGAAAAATGATCTTATTAAAAGCACCATCCAAAGGATAGATATTTCTAGAATTGATCATTTTGATACGATCCATCTCTATTATATTCTTTCGTTGGTTGATAATCGCGATCAATGGATTAATAAATTGAAGGAGTTTTCTCCTCTGTCTTATCAGACACTAGCAGGGACTGCGGGTGAATTACCTTTTGAAGTAACAGGTGAGCCGGATTTAAGCGGGGTGCAGTTAGATGATGAAGAACAAAAAATATACGATGTTTTCGAAGAATATAAAGCATACGAAGTTCTTGAAGAATTCATCAAGGGCGGTATCTCGAGTAACTTAAAATATCATCTTTGCGATCAATTATATAATTATTTTAATTCTATTAGTTCTAACCTTAAAGCTATCAGATATGCTACATGGTGCGCTGAATTATTGTATGGCGAGGGATTGCAGGGGGTCGATCTGGTGTCATTACAAAGAATGTTCCCTTTGCCGTTCACAGATATTGTTAAAGAAGAGGCAAGATTATATGGGGTTGAACCTGCGATGGTTTATGCGATAATGAGGCAAGAGAGCAGGTTTGAAGCGGAGATAGTCTCCAGGGCCGGTGCTGTCGGGCTTATGCAGATTATGCCTTCTACGGGGGCAGAGCTGGCAGGAAGACTACGATTAACGGACTACTCATTAACAGACCCGTCGATTAATATTAAAATGGGTACTTTTTATCTTAATTTTTTGCGAAGGTATTCGGATGATGTGGGGATAATTCTTGCTTCATATAACGCCGGACCAAACAAGATCAGAAGATGGAGTGCTTCAGTAACAGGTTATACAAATGCAGTAAAATATGAGCTTATACCATATTCGGAAACGAGGAACTACATTAGAATGGTGTATCGAAATTATTACATATATAATTATCTTCTCAAGAATGGCTAAGGTCCAAGAATAAATTCTTTCTTTCTGCAATCAGTTTTATAATTAAATCGTTTTATATATATATGAATACAATAGTTAAAATGTTTTCCAATACACAGTACTCAAAACTATCATTTTATTGTTTTATTTCAGGGGTTGTCGTCTTTATTATATGTAACATTAGTTCTCACTACTATATTATTTATGCGGTAACATTGTTTCTCTTAGTAACTTCTTTAATATTATTTATTAAAAAAAAATATAGATTAACCCTGTATATCGGATTAATAATTGTTTTTACGGTAATTATATCTATTTTAATGATCAACAAACAACTTGAATATAAACAGTTTGTTAATGAATATAATCAATACGGCAGATTACTGTGTTCTGTTGAGCGATACCCTGTGAATCTGTCTAACGGATACTACAAAGGAACGGTAAAAGTATATGCCGCATCTCAGCGGGGTGAAAGATATTTTACGCGCTTGACAAAAGGATTTAAACTAGTCATCAGAACAAGAGAGCCTCTTATTGTCGGCAATAATATCGATGTAACCGGAATTATTGAGTTGCCTTCAGAGGATATATCAGGATTTAATTACCGCCGTTATCTTTTCGGCAAAGGCGTTTACGGTGTTATTAATAATGCGCGGTTACAGTCATTTTCTGAAAATAAAACCCCCATGAGAGTGTTTTATAAACTGCGAGAGTTGTTTTATGAAAAAATAAAACTGATAGATAACGGGAGGTGCAGCGGTTTTATTGCATCGATTCTTATCGGAGACAGATCTTTACTTGAGGCCGATGATCTTGCCGGTTTTAGAGATACCGGTTTAGCCCATATTCTTGCGATCAGCGGTTTACATTTTTCGGTTATTTCTTCATTTTTATTGGCGATTTTATCGAAAATCTTGCCGCGACGGATTGCCGGAATAGTATTGACCCCGTTAATGGTTGTTTACTATATAATATTGAATCCTGCGGCTTCGTGTTTAAGGTCATTGATAACTATTATTCAGGTTGGAGTTACTCAAAGTCTCTCAATAAGGTTAAGCGGATTAAACAGTTTATTCATTACCGGATCTGTTATGTTGTTAATAAATCCGTATTATTTGATAGATGCCGGTTTCCTCTTTTCATTCTGCGCAGTTTTTTCAATAATCGCTTATAATTCTTTTCTTGAAAACCTGATATCTTTTGCAGGAAAACAACAGGTTAGAAGTAAACTAAATTTTTTGGGCAAAATATATCAAAAATTAAAGAGCAGTTTGGTTTGTTCCATCTCTGCTTCATCAGGTATAACATTTATTCAAATTAGTATATTCGGCGGGTTTCAACCGCTTGCGATACCGCTTTCTGTTATATTTGTACCTGTTTTTGAGGTTTATTTTATCATTAATTTAATTCTGATAATAATATTTTGTGTTTCACCGGTAATAATTGCCGGATTTATTTCCGGCTTTATTGTTATGATCAATACAATATTCTTAGATTCAGTGAATTGTTTATCGATATTTGGGACTATTAATACCGGTCAGATGCCGTTATTTCTCGCGATTTTAATAATTGTTCTTCTCGATTTGATTGTTAATCATCTTATCAGATCGGTCTATAAAATATGAAAGTGATAGTGTAGTGTATGAAAATATATACATAATTCGTTTGCTTTTATAAAATTGTTTCTCAATTTGTAATAAAATATTTAAGATTTAAATCGCTTAATCCGTTATTTACTAAAAAGTGATATTTGATTTGAATAATTGTAAAAAGTAATATTTGAAATTTGTATTGGCACGATTGTTGCTTTGTAAAAAGTGTAATTTTGCTTTTTGAAATCTTGTCGGTAAGTTTATTTTGTGTTATAGAGTAACCATTACTGAACTTATGATGAATGTAAATATAAACCGAATAACAAACAAGGAGGGCGTTATGGGTAACTTTGCAAAAAGGATAGAAACAATAAAGATGCTTGAAGAGATGCTTCTAAAAGAAGCTGTTGATGAGTACCGTATTTCGAGGAACAAACCGCTTTCTATGGTAGAAAAAAATCTTATAGAGTCAAACTGGCAAAAGCACTCGTCATTCTTTACCAGGATGTGGCTTAACTATATGAATGATAGTCAATTAAATCAACTACTTACAAAAAAGATGCAAGAGGCAAGTAGTAGAGAAAGTAAAACAAAATTCTTTTCCAGTTATTAATATTTTATATGTCTAAAGTTAGGCTGCCTGAGAAGGCGGCTTTTTTTATTGTAATGTAAAAAATAAACTAGGTATTAGTAAAGTGGGCTTTTCATAATTGATAAATTTATAATATTCGGTTAATTATCAGTTGGATCAATTTTATGAAGATACAATTATTATTTATTTCTACAGTATTATATACAATATTATTGTCTTGCGGTGTCCCGAATTTCAGATCGGCAACCGGCAGCTGTGTTGAGATTTTTAAGTTGCTTACAGAAAACTGCTGGTCTGAAATTTACAGTTCATCAAGCACTATTTATCGTAATCGTAATTCCTTAGAAGATTTTCACAATATCAAGGATTGGACCGATGATGAATTGGGCGGTTTGTTGGAGTACAACAACAAGTATATGTACTCGGCTTCAGAAGTTACAAATCCATTGTGTTCCGGCAGGGTTGTTTTTGTTTACAAATGTAGTTTTGAACGGGGACAGGCGGAAATAATTGTTGAATTTATTAAGGAAAAAAACGATTATAAACTTGCTGATTTTAAAATTATCAGATATATAGAATAGCAAGCTCATTTACAAGAACAGACGAAAAGGATGATTAAAAAATGAATAAAGACTCAAATATTTCAAAATTGCCATACGCTTTACTTCCTATACTGTTTTGGTCATCACATGCAGTTTTTATTAAATTTAGTGTTTTGATTAATAATATTGGTGTATCCGAGATGAATGTTTATCGTACTATACCTATTCTAATTCTGGGGTTCATAATTGCAGGACGCAAATCGTTAGGTATCGGTCATATTAAAGAATTGATACCCGGTGTTTTACTTGCATTGAACTTCTATACTTTTAATCTTGCATTGAAGTATATTGATGCTTATCTACTTATTATAATCGAGTCGAGTTGTTTCATTTTTAGCATTTTATATGACAGGATTGCCCGAACAAACACTAAGTTTTCAATTTTTGCACTGTTAAGTTTTATCGCAGGGTCAGGCATACTTATATTTGAAGCTGTAAGCAGACAAAATAATCTTTTACTTCTCGGTGTTATAGTAGCATTAGCCGTATCTATGACTTTCGGGCTTTATAATTCTACATTACATTTAATCGAGAACAAAAAAAACAAACTGTTATTAATGATGCTTCCTGTATTTCTATTAAATCTTCCTTTCGCTTTTGGTGAGGTTGTTTCCAAGGAATTCAGATGGATGCCTGTTTTACTGTCGGTAGGAATATCCGGTATATTTCAAACACTTTTTCCGTATATTTTGTGGTCAAAGGCAACAAGGTTTTTTTCGGGAATCAAGTTGTCTGAATTTATGCTTCTTTCAATACCCGGAACATTTATTGTAGAGTATTTCACTCTCGGTGTCTCGCCCGGATTGTTGCAGATAGTTGCTTCTGGCGTATTGCTTCTTGCTACTGTATTTAATATCCATTTTATAGCGAAAAACAACAAATTTGTGCGTAAAGAATCCTAAAGAATGGTTATATCTGATTACGGTCTATTGTAAGGTCGGTCAATTTTATTTCCGGCCTTTTTTCTATAAAACTCTGCATAGCCCATTTGTCTTTGAAAAAAACCACCTGTCTTCCGGTATTATCCTTACCCGCAGCAAACCCATAGGTGAGTTTCTTATTTAGTTCAGTTTCGTCAACAGGGGTTTCAAGCCATCTGAGTACGGTCCATGGCATCATATCAAATGTTGTATCAACTCCGTATTCCGCTTGAAGGCGGTACTGAAAAACCTCAAATTGGAGGTTACCTACCGCACCAAGAAGAGGGGTTGTATTTGCTCTCTCATTAACCGTGAAAACCTGAACAATATCTTCGGCAATAAGCTGGTCCATACCTTTTCTAAAAGCTTTATAACCCGCAGTTGAGATATTATTGATGTATGCAAAACATTCAGGTGCGAATCTGGGGATCCTTTCAAATATTATTTTCGGGTTAGATGAGATCGTGTCGCCGACCTTAAAATCGCCGTTAGATATAAATCCAATTATATCACCAGGGTATGCCTCATCAACAGTTTCTCTGTCTCGTCCAAAAAGATTATGCGTGCTTGATAACCGAATTTCTTTTTTGGTTCTACTGTTAAACGCTTTCTGATCCCGCTCAAATTTGCCTGAACAAACCCTGATAAATATCATACAATCGCGGTGCATGGGATTCATGTTTGCCTGTACCTTAAAAATAAAACCGGAAAATTCATTGTGATCCGGCTGAAGAACATCCCCTTCATCGGTAAGTCTCGGTTGCGGCGGGCAGGAATATTTTAAAAAACCGTTGAGTAGAAGTTCTACTCCGAAGTTGTTTGCTGCACTACCGAAGAAAACCGGCGTCGTTATACCTTTATGAACAGCATCTAAATCAAGCGATACATGGGCATGTTCAAGCAGGTCGATCTCTTCGGAAAACTCTTTATAAACACTCTCAATCATTATATTTTTGAAAGACGGGTCGTTAATATCATGAACTGTAACCGGTGCTTTGTAAGCCCCGCCGGCGACCCTTTGGAAAAGGTGTACTTTCTTGTCAAGCCGGTCGTAAACACCTTTAAATGTAACCCCGTTTTCGATCGGCCAGTTGACCGGGAAGGCATTTATTGATAGAACACTTTCTATCTGATCAATAAGTTCAAGCGGAGCAAGAGCCGGACGGTCGAGTTTGTTGATAAAAGTAATTATCGGTACGCCCCTTTTTTTACATATCTCAAAGAGTTTGATCGTTTGGCTTTCGATACCTTTAGCTGCGTCAAGAACCATTATTACTCCGTCAACAGCCATTAAAACCCTATAAGTATCTTCGGAGAAGTCTTTGTGGCCGGGAGTATCAAGAAGATTAAATCTATACTCGTTGTATTCAAATTGAAGAACAGTTGAAGATACGGATATACCCCTTTTTTTCTCAAGCTCCATCCAGTCTGATGAGGAATCGCGTTGTTTTTTTTTGGCTGTTACAGAGCCGGCAAGCTCAATTGCTCCTCCGTAAAGAAGAAGTTTTTCGGTAAGTGTTGTCTTCCCCGCATCGGGATGTGAAATAATTGCCAGCGTTCTTCTTCTTCTGATCTGATCTGTCATGAAAAATCCTTTACAAAAAATAGATCGCAATTATAAATTTTAATATTGAATTAATCAATAAATTCTGTTAGAAATGTTTATTCAGAAAAGGAGCTCGTTTATGATAAATGTTGGTAAAGCTATAAGAATGGAAAGAATAATGAATAGAAATAAAGGAACAACGGTTATTGTTCCTATGGATCACGGTGTAACTGTCGGGCCGATTCCCGGCTTGATCGATATGTCAAATACAGTTAATGAGATTGCTGAAGGGGGCGCAAACGCGGTTCTCGGGCATATAGGTCTTCCTTTGTACGGTCATAGACATTCCGGTAAGGATATCGGTTTAATATTACACCTTTCTGCAAGTACAGTTTTATCGCCTAAGCCGAATAAGAAGGTGATCGTTAATACCGTAGAAAACGCATTAAGAATGGGGGCAGACGGTGTTTCGATTCATATAAATATCGGTGATGAGAATGAAGCAGATATGTTGAAAGACTTTGGTGCCATCGCTATTGAATGTTCTTATTGGGGGATGCCGCTGATTGCAATGATGTATCCCCGCGGACCTAAAATTGATAATGAAAAAGATGTTGAGTCTGTAAAACTTGCCGCAAGAGTAGGTGCGGAACTTGGTGCGGACTTTGTAAAAACAAATTACACAGGAGATCCGGAGTCATTCAGACAGGTTGTAGAAGGGTGTCCGGCACCTGTATTGATAGCCGGCGGAAGTAAGCTTTCTGATGAAGAAACATTTAAAATGATCGAAGGTGCAATGCAAGCCGGTGCAAAAGGGCTTTCTATTGGCCGGAACGCATTTCAGCATAAAAATATTAAAGCATTTGTTAAGGCATCAAGTGCGATTGTTCATGATAGAATATCCGCAAGGGACGCTCTTGAGATGCTTCGTGAAGAATCAAAGTAATTCGTGGAACCTCTGATAAGCTGCCAATAAAAAGGCAGCTTTTTCATTTTCGTGCATAATGCCGGTTAAACTGCTATTATTTTTTTTATTCCAAATTTAAGATCGCATCCTATAGGTTGACCTCTTCTAATTGGCGTGATCGATAGAGGTTGTAGTAAAGTGATTTGTTTTTCATTAATTCTTTGTGTGTGCCGGATTCTTTGATCTCGCCTTTGTGAATTACAATGATTCTATCGGCATCTTTAATCGTAGAAAGTCTATGCGCTATCATTATCGCTGTTCGTTCTTTAACCATTTTATCTATGGCATCTCTAATGAGGTTCTCTGTGTGTGAGTCGATGCTTGCTGTTGCTTCGTCAAGGATTATTATTTGGGGTTTATGGCAAAGGGCTCGAGCGAATGAGAGAAGTTGCCGTTCGCCGTTGGATATGTTCAATCCCCTTTCGGCAATATGTGTTTCATACTTCTCAGGTAAGCGGTTTATGAAACTATCAGCATTAACAAATCCTGCATATTTTGCTATTTCCCGATGGTCAATTTTGTCATTGAATAATGAAATATTATTTGAGATGGTTGAATTAAAAAGGAAGAGGTCTTGCAAAACTGTACCTGATAAACTTCTGAGACTTGTAAGATCGACTTGATCTATGTTTATTCCGTCAATCAGTATTTCACCTCTTTTGATTTTATAAAAACCTGTAATAAGTGAGATTATTGTTGATTTACCCGATCCGGTCGCGCCTACAAAAGCAACCCTTGTATTTGATTGTATCTTAAAACTGACATCTTTTAGTACCCAATCATCGTTTTTATAAGAAAACCACACATTCTTGAACTCAATCTCACCCTTGAACACAGGAAGTTTAAGAGTGCCTTTATGGATTTGTGATTCATCAGTAAGATTTAACGCTGCAAATATTCTTTCTGCAGAGGTTAGGGCAGATTGAAGTGTACCAAATCTTTCGGCAATCTCGTTAATGGGGAAGAAAAAAAGCCCCAATGAATATAGAAACATAAATATGCTTCCGGTGGTAATTAAACCGGAGTCATACTTCATTCCGCCGTATAAAATTACAATAATAATTGAGATTGTATAAAAAAGGTGTATTGAAGGCCTGAATAGTCCGAAGATGTTTATTTCGTTAAGATGTGTTTGATTTAATTCGGCATTTGTCTGTTTGAACTCTGTAAATTTCCTGTCTGATATTCCAAAAAGCCGTATGATCTTCATGGCTTGAATATGTTCCGATAAAAAAGTATTAAGCGAAGAAACAGCTTTCTTCATTTTTCTGTAGTTTGTTACGGAGAATTTTCTAAAAAGAACGGTTGCAAGAATTATCATCGGCAGAACAGATAGGGATGCCAAGGCAAGCTGAACATCGATTCTCAGTAGAATAACAATAACACCTCCCATAACTGCAATGTTAGATAAAAAATTTACAAGAATATTGGTGTACATATCGTTTAATGCTTCAATATCATTAGTCGCACGGGTTACAAGACTTCCGGCGGGTGTTTTATCATAATATGATAAGGGCATTGAAATGATTTTATTAAACAAATCGTTTCTGATATTAAATATTATTTTTTGCCCTGCGACCCCGAGGATCTTGTTCTGAAAATAGCTGCATATAAATTTAAGGGCTACAATTAAAAGAAAGATCATTGCGGCAAAAATCAGAAGATTAAAGTCGCTTTTTCGCATAATTTTAAGATCAGTGCGTGTTAATATAATCCCTTCTATCTCTCTGTTGCGTGTATCACTATAAAAAATGCCAATTTCATTTATTTTATTTATGTTCTGTTGTTCGGACAGCAATAATGCTTCGTCATAAAAGAGTTTGTTGAAGAATATATATCTGTTATTTTTAAGTATCACTATTCCGTAACAATCGGTATTGTTATCATCAATCTCTTTATTGAGACGGCTGTAATTGCTGTCATTAATAGTAATTTTGCCATTAATATCCTGTATCATTATTGATTTGTATCCGGAGATAAAACCGTCTATTGCATAGCCGATAATAAAAGGGCGCAAAAGTTCAAAACCTGTATTAAGTAATAATAAAATAAAAGCAGTAATTAATAACAATCTAAAAGGGGATGCATACTTGAGGATCTTTAGAAGGGTTTTAAAATCAATCTTTTTTTCATCGGGTTCTTTGTAAACTTGCATATCAGGTTTTTTGTATTTCCTCTTCTATTTGTTGGTATTTGTATAGATCATAATAGAACCCGCGATTGTTTATCAGGGTTTCATGGGTGCCAGACTCTTCAATTGTACCGTTGTTAAAAACAAATATTGTGTCGCATTCCTTGACTGCATTTAAACGGTGAGAGATAATTATGGTGGTTTTGCCAGACCTTTCCAGTTTAATAAGATCAATAAGTGAGCTCTCCGTTTGTGTATCAACAGCGGATAATGAGTCATCAAATATCAATATATTATAATTATGGATTAGTGATCTTGCAATCGACAATCGTTGTTTCTGTCCTCCCGACAAAGCAACACCTTTTTCTCCCGTAATTGTGTTGTAGCCATCAGGAAAAAATGAAATTTCATTATGCAGCATAGCTTTTTTGGATGCATTTATTATTGTTTCTAAGTTAGCCTCCGGTGAGGATAAAGCAATGTTATCTTTAATTGATGCAGAGAAGATATAGTGTTCCTGTGTTACAACACCTATTTTTTGGCGTAAAGACTCGATTTTATAATCTTTTAAATCAATTCCATTAAGGAATATAGACCTGTCCGGGGGATCGTAGAGTCTGGTAACCAGATCAATAAGTGCAGATTTGCCGGCGCCTGTTCGTCCGATTATTCCGATGCTTTTCCCGTATGGTATCTCAAGGGAGATGTTTTTTAGAGCCGGGAATGTTTTAGTCGGATAGGTAAATGTCAAATCAGTTATTGAAATATTCAACATGGTGTCTTCGGGGATATCAATAGTGCCGTTGAGAATAGTGTTGTTTTCGTCAAGTACGGTATTAATTCTTTCAAGAGACGCCTTACCTTGGGAAAAAATATTCAGCGACCATCCTATTGCTACCATAGGCCATATCAAAAGACTTATCAGTTGATTAAAAGCAATAAAATCTCCAAGAGTTATATCGCCGACAGATGTCATATAACCACCGATCAGAATGGCAAATACAAAACTTAAGCCCGATATTATTTCAACAAGGGGGAATAGAATTGAAAATATATTTACAAGGCGGATGTTTTTATCGTAATTATTGTTGTTTTCTTTGAGGAATTCCTTAAAACGGGATTTTTCGCGGGTAAATGCCTTGATAACCCTTATTCCGCTGAATGACTCAAGGATGTGGTCTGTAAGCGACGAAAATGCTTCTTGCTTTTCTTTAAATCTAATACCTATTGATCTGCCAAAAAAATAACCGCCTATTCCTATAACGGGCAATGGAATAACAGCGATTATGGTGAGTAAAGGATTAACCATAGAAAATGATGTCAACAATATAAAGAGTGTCATAAACACTCCGTCAATAGCCATCATTGCTCCCTGGCCGAGAGCCATTCTGACAGCATTCAAATCATTTGAAAAAAGCGACATAAGATCGCCGGTTTTGTTATTGACAAAATAATTTTGGGGGAGGGTCTGAAGATGTTTATAAAGATAGTTTGATATGTGAAATACAATGTTACGGGCTGAACCGAAAATAAAATATCTCCAGATAACCCTACCGGTAAATATCACAAGAGCAATTATAAGGAGTTTGAGGGATAAATATCTGATATTACTGTTGCCTGAGAACCCGCTGTTGATTGTGTCTATTATTTTGCCTGTCAATGTGGGGATATACGGCAGCAACAGATCAACGCAGATAAGCGATATGATTCCGATTGTTATTTGTGGGATATACTTTTTAATATATTTTGAAAGCCATCTGAAAATCTTCAATAATAAATCCTGTTTATAAAAAACAAATTGATTATAGTAATCAAAATAATTTTAGTCAATATAGAGTTGAAAAAAATCATATTAACACTTGATTATTTTAATTTTTTTTTGTATTTCTTATCATTAAATATTAATAATAAATTCGGAGTAATTAAATGTCAAATAAAATTAAAGTCGGAGTTCTCGGAGCTACAGGAACTGTAGGTCAGAAGTTTATAGTTTTGTTGAAAGATCATCCCTTTTTTGAGATTACAGACCTTGTTGCGTCTGAAAGAAGCAGCGGAAAGCTGTACAAGGATGCATGTTCATGGAAACAGGATATCAATATTCCTGATGCAGTTAAGAACATAAAGGTTAAGTCTCATGAGGATAAAATCGATGCGGTTATATTGTTTTCGGGGCTTGATGCATCTGTTGCCGGTGAGATTGAATCGTATCTAGCCGACAAAGGCAAAGTTGTCATATCAAACTCTAAGAATCACAGAATGGAAAAGGATGTCCCGATCCTGATACCTGAGGTAAATGAGGAACATTTTAAGGTAACTGCAGATCAGAAATATAAGGGGTGTATAATAACAAATTCTAATTGCTCAACTATGTTTCTTGCAATTGCTTTGGCTCCTTTACATAAGGAATTCGGCATTGAGAAGATAATAGTTTCTACAATGCAGGCGGTTAGCGGAGCCGGTTATCCGGGTGTACCTTCAATTGATATAATGGGTAATGTAGTGCCTTATATCGGCGGTGAAGAGGAAAAAATCGAGACAGAGCTAAAAAAAATGCTTGGTACATACTCAAGAGGGGAGATAGTGCCTGCGGATTTTATTGTTAGCGCTCATTGTAACAGAGTCCCGGTAATAGACGGGCATACAGAAACCGTTAGTATATTGTTTAAGAAAAGACCAACCGTAGAACAGGTTAAAAAGTTATTGAATTCTTTTGAACATGAAACTGAATCAATGGGGCTTCCGACTGCGCCCGCAAAAGCAATAACAGTACTTGAAGAAGAAAACAGACCGCAACCCCGTTTTGATGCTTTAAAAGATAAAGGCATGACAACTTTTGTCGGTAGAATAAGAGAGTGTAATGTTTTTGATATAAAAATGGTAGTTATGGGACACAACACGATCAGAGGTGCCGCAGGAGCTGCTATTCTAAATGCCGAGTACCTTTATAAGAAAGGGCTTTTAGAAAGATATTTAAAATAAAAGAATTGGATGTTTTTATGAGTAATAAAATATTACCTTTTTCTCTCGATCTGATTAAAAGAATAATTGATAAGTATCCTACCCCTTTTCATTTATATGATGAAAAGGGGATTAGGGATAACGCGAAGCGTCTGAAAAAAGCGTTTAGTGTTTTCCCCGGTTTTAAGGAGTATTATGCGGTAAAAGCATGCCCCAATCCTTATATCATTAAGATTCTGAAGGAAGAGGGGTTCGGTACAGACTGCAGTTCTATGGCGGAGTTGGTTTTATCTCAAAGGGTTGGTATTTTAGGCGAAAATATTATGTTTACTTCTAACGAAACGCCGGCTAATGAGTACCGCAAGGCCTATGATTTGGGAGCAATTATAAATCTCGATGATATTACACATATTCAATATCTCGAAGATACATTAGGCAAACTGCCTGAGTTGATCTGCTTTAGATTTAATCCGGGACCTGAGAGAACAGGTAATTCCTTTATTGGCAATCCGTCTGAAGCTAAGTATGGTTTTACAAGGGCACAGATTTTTGATGGTATCGAATCGGCTTCAAAAAAGGGAGTAAGAAGATTCGGTATTCATACAATGGTGGCTTCAAATGAGTTGAATAAAGAGTATTTTGTTGAGACCCTACGGATGTTATACGATCTTGCGATTGGGATATATTCAAAGAACGGTGTAAAACTTGAGTTTGTTAATATGGGTGGCGGTATCGGTATCCCATATAAACCGGAACAAGAACCGGTTGATATTGAATGGATCGCGGCAAAAGGGTTAGAGCTTTATCGCGAAAAAATTGAGAATACACAGCTTGCACCTATTAAGTTGTTTATGGAGTGCGGGAGAATGATTACCGGACCTTATGGTTTTCTTGTAGCTAAGGCAGTTCATAAAAAAGAGATCTACAAGAACTACATAGGATTGGATGCATGTATGGCCAATCTTATGAGACCGGCTTTATATGGTTCATACCATCATATTACGGTTATGGGTAAGGATAAATCCCCCAAGAAAAAATACGATATAGTCGGTTCCTTATGTGAAAACAATGATAAATTTGCCATTGACAGAGAGTTGCCTGAGATTGATCGAGGGGATATAATAGTATTACACGATGCCGGCGCTCATGGATATGCAATGGGTTTTAATTATAACGGAAAACTCAGAAGTGCCGAGATTCTGTTAACAAAAGATAATAGTGTAGAATTGATAAGAAGGGCAGAGACGCTTGATGATTTGTTCGCTACATTGGATTTTAAAGGTATTTAATTATTATATAAAAAGGAATTTGTGATGCCAAAAATAGTTGATCATGAAGAAGTTAGACAGAGAATAGTTGATAATGCTGTTTCGGTTTTTGCGTCAAAGGGATATTATTCGACGAATATTATAGACATTGCCAATAAAGCGGGTATTTCAAGAACAGCGATCTATCAGTACTACAACAATAAGGATCAGATATTTTTTCAGGTGGTAGAATTGATTGTTGATCTTCTCAGACGGGAAGTTATATTGATAAATTCCGATGATTCTAAAAGCCGTATTGATACAATTAAGGATATTATTGCGAAGGTTTTATACACATTCAGTAAGAATCAGGAACTTGCAATAATATTAATTGAGATCAGGATGATGTTTAACAAAGAGAATTCACATCTGTTAACACAACAGATCAGGATATATCTAAAAGACCTTTTTGATTTGATTAAACTAAATATTGATAAAGCAATTAAGCATGGAGAGATTAAAGTTGTTGATAGTCATTCATCGGCTTACATGATTCTTCTCCTGCTTCAATCATATCTCCTTGATTGCGGGATCAATCAAGTGGTTAGTGTAGAGCAGTTTATTTCTAATTTTGAGATGGTACTTGATTGCTTTATTAAAAAAAGCTAAAAAATACGATCAATTTTGGTGAACAAACCATTGTTTTCTGATATTTTCTCGCCGCCGATACCACAGATTATCATTTTTTTGTTTATTACATCAAATATCTCGGCATATCCTCTTATCTGATCAGCTGTTGTTGAGAGTACATCCTGCCTTTCATTGTTTAGATCATCTTCGTTAATTCCTTTGAAGTAACTTATCACAGATTTTGATATTGTCATACTCGGGGTAAGGGGTATATCAAGGTTTGAGATTGCGCCAATAATATAGTTTGCTACCTCTTTATCATCAGCCGCGAATTCTTTAAGGTATTTCGGGATATCTTTGTATGCATCAATTGTTTCTTTTACATTGGGGTCTCTGTATGATGACATAATTATTACGCCGGTTCTCGATATTGAAATGTTTGCTCCGTATGCACCGCCTTGCACTCTTACCCTGTTCCATAGATAGTCATAACCGATAATCTTTCTTAGAACAAACATTGATCCTCGAAATTGAGTGATCGTGTTATCAAGATCAAGTCCCGCAGCAATATAGTTGACACTTGAGGGTATAACAAATCCTTCATTAATAAAATTATTTTTAATAATGAGGTTATTTCTAATTAAGGAAGATTCGGGTAATCTCTCTGAGATTGCAGAAGCGGTTTTTTTACATTCGGTTAAATAAAGCGGATCAGATGAGTATGCAAAATCAACATTTTCGTTTATAAATAGGGAGTTTTTTATCCTTTCCATTGTTATTTTTAACTCATCAAACCTTTGGTTGAAATTTGTTTCAATATCACAAATGTATTTATAAAATTCTATACCGTGTTGGAGTTCGTCTATTGTTTTGTATGGCCTCAATGCTGAAACCAGTCTCATTGAACAGTATGCGTTGCCTTTTTGTAAAATTGATTGTTCTACAACCGATCGTACTTCCTGTATCAGTTCTTTAATCCGCTGTTTATTACTGAAGTCGGTTTTTGTAAGTATCTCAAGAATCAAATCAATATATTTATCATTGTTTTCTCTCAAGAATTTTGCTTTGACGGAGAGTTTCGGTTGATGTTCTCCGGTTTTGAGGTTACGGAAGTTTTCACAGGAGAAGTCAAGATCGCCGAGGTCTCCATTAATCCTATTGTTAAGTTCTTCATAGCTATACTTTTTAGTGGAAAGCTCCCCGATAAGCTCCGTAAACAACGAGAGGTGTTGTATCTCTTTTTCAGATAATACGCGAATGTCAAAAAACATATCAAAGTAGAATATACCGTTTGTTTGTTGTGGAATAATTATTCTGGTGTTTTTGTTGATTATTTCGGTCTCATATTTAGGAAAGAAAGAATTTTTGTTGATATCGTTTAATGATAATTTTGGTATTGTTAAAAGACTATCAGGAGAATCAGGGAGTTTTTGATAATTAAGAAGATTATTTGTTTCTTTTACAAGAGCATCTATCTCTTTACCGGTTAGTTTGCTTTTGATTTTGTTGAGTTTATCAGCTTCTTTTTTGTTCAGCTTTATATCAAGTCCTTTTTCAGGCTTTAATGTGACTGATGCTCGATGTTTGTTGTTTATCAATTTTTCTATTATGAGTTTTTCGAGATACCCTTCATTTATAAGCCGTCTGATGTTTTTCATCGGTTTCTCAAATTCTAGTACCGGCACAGGATCATCACCGTATCCCCACTGTGAGATGATGTTTAAACCGTAAACAATCCCTTTTGGCAGTGATTTAAAATCGCTTTCCCGTAATTTAAAAAGTTTGCGGCTGTACTCGCCGATAACAAGTTCTTTGTCGAGTCCGTTATTCGCAATGTCTGTAAATGTATCAAGAACGATTTTTTCAAATCTTTCTTTTGAAGAGAGAGCGCACTCCTTAGCGACGATCGAGAAAACCGTCTGTTTCATGTCTATTTCAAAATTTGCAAAAACATCATTACAAAGGTTTTCATCTAAAAGTTTTTGCCTAAGTATAGATATTGATGAGTTAACAAGTACCTCTTCAAGAATGTCAAAGGCAATAACCTCTTCTAAATTAACACAATTCCCGATTACAAAGTTAAGTGAGTGATAGGATTTCTTTCTGTTTGATGAATTGTCAGATACAGGATATTTTTTCTTAAGATATATTGGTTTGTCAAAGGGATTTTGGTGTTTGTAAACTGAAACCGGGTTTGTCTTTGTAAAATTTGATAGATATTCGTTATCCATAATATCAAATATCTCATTGTGATCTATGTTACCGTAAAGGAACACCATACTGTTTGAAGGGTGATAGTATTTTTTGTGGAAGTTTCTGAATTTTGTATCAGTTAATAGAAATATACTGTTTGGATCACCGCCCGATTCATACTTGTATTGGTTCTCAGGGAAAAGAACATGGTTGACTTCTCTTAATAAAAGGCTCTCCGGTGATGAAAAAACACCCTTCATCTCATTATAGACTACACCTTTATATGTAAGCGGGTCTTCAGGTTTCTCTATATGATAATGCCACCCCTCCTGCTTCAATATTTTATCGTTTTGATATATCATCGGGTAAAAAACGGCATCGAGATAGACCCTCATAAGGTTCTTGAAGTCAGTGTTGTTCGTGCTTGCAACGGGATAAACGGTTTTATCCGGATAAGTCATTGCATTTAAAAAGGTATTCAGTGAACTTTTAATTAATTCGACAAAAGGCTCTTTACAAGGATAGTTCTTTGAACCGCACAAAACCGAATGTTCAATTATATGTGCCGCACCTGTGTTATCATTCGCCGGTGTTCTAAAACCAATGATAAAAACCTTATTATTATCATCATTTTTTAACCAGAAAATTTCCGCGCCGGTTTTTTTATGCTCAAATCTAAATAATTCGGAGCCGGTTTCGATTATTGTTTTATTTGATTTTAAAATGTATCCCTTAGGAGTTGATATAATATCAGCCATATATATTTGCCTTTTTAGAATAAGTTTTCTGTTCAAAACAGATTTGAATCAAAATAGCACAATTATTAAAAGAGATTAAGTATTTATTAATTATTTTTTTTTATTTTGACGATAAAGTAATAAATATTGCCGTACAAAAATAGTATAGACGGTTAGAAAAGGGGAGTTCTTATGAAATATTCGCTTATTTTTTCTTTTGTACTGGGAATTTTAGGGTTACTGATCGGATATTTTTTATTTGCAGGCATAATGGGGGACGGATTTGTCTCAATCGATTCGATAGTGAGTTTTAGAAATCAATTAAATACTGACAACAACACATCCGATTTGTGTTACCAAATATCAAAGGTTAGGGTAAATATCATTTTGTCATCCGGCGTAGGTGCAGGTGTCGGTTTCTTACTTGGTTTTGTAAAAAATAAAAGACATAATTAAAGTTCAATTGATTAAATTATAAAGGCACTCCATTATTGTACCGAAACCGGTAGATATGGAGTGCCTTCTTTATAATTAAATAGCTGTCTTACAGCTTTGTCAGAAGTTCTCTAGCTAGATTGTAGAGTCTTGTCTGCTTAACTGTCGGGGTTTGAAGTCCGTTATAAACAGCAATTGCACGATTAGCAAGTGTTCTTGCAAATGCGCGGTCATCGAGATTAGCCGGTGTTCCGTCAGAAAATCCGACTGTTTCATTATTTCTGTTTTTTGTATCAATGTTCCAGTTTCTGTTAAAGAAGCCGTATGCACCATCAACCAAATAGAACATGTTTTGCGGGTCCCTTTCTATTGCTTTGATGAAATTAACGCCCATTCTATGTTTAGAATTCTCACCTCTTTTTGCCGCATCGCCTACAATAGCCGGTATAGCATTATCTACAACAGCCATTAAATAATAAGGGTCGCCGAATGTCGGGTCCAGTGCTACAGCCCTTAAACAGTTTTCAAATATTTGTGGTACACCGCCAAGCGATTCAAAAATTCCTATCAGTTTGCTTCTTTGTGAAAAAAGTACAGTTCTCCAATAAATAAGAGTCGCTCTATCTCGTGGTGTGCCGGTAGCACTATTAATGTATCTGTCTATAAATGCTATCCCTTGGTCGAGTTTTGCTATTGCTTCTCTTTTTGGAAGGGATTCGGCAACATTAAAATGCTCTCGGCCGATACGCCACAGTATGGCTGCCGCAGGGCTGGACTGATCAAATTTATTCATAATTAATTCCAATGCCTCAGCGTATCTTCCGGCATCACTTACCCCATCGATAATTGTAAATTCATCAGCAACAGCAACTCCGGTCAAAACAAATAGAAAAAACATAATCGAAAACAATTTCCTCATAAATCCCCCTTTACCTATTACCCGACAATCTTTCAAATAATACCAAAATGTTAAATAAAATCAAGTCAAATATTCTTAAAAAACCAAAAGGTGCAGTTAATGCCTTTTGAAGACTGTAAACGCCCTTCAATATCTCTTCATCGGTAGGAGCCCGCTCTCCTCCTCCCACAATTTCAACAAAATTCTCAACACCGATAAAAACCCCGTTTTTGAATTTGCTTTTATTTGAATATATCCACCTTTCGAGTTTGGGCCTTTTCATACTGATAATAATAATGTGAGCACCGGCTTTACGCATGGCAAGCAGAAGTTTATCTTCAAAGTTCTTTTTGTAATGAGTATGGAAATTGCCGACAAATCTTATACCAGGGAAAGAATCTCTGATATTTTTTTCGATCCGTTTCATTTGATTCTTCCGGCCGCCGAGAAAGTAAACAAATTTATGATAGTCGCATGAATGATTGATGATTCTTATTGTAAAAGAAAAAAAGTTATATATAGATTCAACATCGGTTTTTAAGAATTTCAACGCGCCTCTAATGTTCTTTGAAATGGGAATAACAAGGTCAGCATTGTTGATTACATCCCGTATTTCCTTACAGAAAACCGCCCTCATTAAAAGTTTCGTATCGAGTAGTATAACCTGTGAAGGTTTTTCTATCTCAGTGAGTTTCATTATTTTCTCATAAACCTCATCTTCCGATATCGAATCGACATTTACACCAAGTAATTTAGTCCTGACCATAATATAGAAACCCCTCCTAATCCTTATCGGTTTGTTAACAAATAATTTAATACGGATATAGTATAAATAGCGGCAGTATCACTTTTAAGAATCCCCGTATTAAATCCGACGCCTTTCCATCCGTTCTGTTTAAGCAGCTCAAACTCTTTTTCACTAAAATCCCCTTCGGGACCAATAAACACGGCTATGCTTTCCCCCGTATTACTCAGGGATGAAAGATCAAAACCGGTATCTCCATTAATCTCGCCATAAAATTTCAGTCTGTGTTCATTATCTTCTAAAACCGATTTAAATTTGACTATCGGTTTAACATTAGGTATAGAAGTTACCCCCGATTGCATAGCCGCTTCTTTTGCTGTTTTTTGCCAGCGGTTTTGTCTTGAAGTCTGTTTCTCGGAATTAAGATCAACTATGGTACGGTCTGTAATAACCGGCACAAGACTATCAATACCGATCTCGGTTGCTTTTTGAATAATGAACTCATTTTTATCACCCTTTAATACAGCAAAGTAGAGTGTTAACTTATAATACTTATCATTAGTTCTTGAAAATCGCTCGATAATTTGCATTGTTATAGAATCATGATTGATATCTTTGATTCTGGCATGAAACTCGTTGTTTTCTTTACCTGTTATTATGAACCTGTCATCGGGTTTTACCCTAAAAACCTTGAGGTGTCTGTAATCTTCACCCTTAATAACAACTGTTTCGGTTGTTTCTTCGATGAATTCATCTATAAATATTTTTTTCATAATGACCTCATTTTATGAAACTATTTAATATACTTAAGAGTTTATCTGTTGTGTTTTTAATTGTATCACTGTTAGCCGCACCTGATGCCACTTTATGCCCGCCGCCGCCGAATCTCGCTGCTACTGCTGCAACATTTACTCTGCCCGTGGACCTGAGACTTATTTTGGTAAGTTTATTATAATTATCGTATTTTAAAAAGAACGCTACTTCAATACCTTTAACCAGCATCAGTTCCTCAAAAACCTTACCGGAATCGATGTTTGTTTGAAATTCTTCGAGGTCCTCATCCATAAGGTAAGTATAGATAATTTTACCGTCATTTGCGGATTTGACCCGTGTGAGAATTACAGATAAAAGCTTTAGTGTCTGGGTTGATCTGTTTGCATTAAGTTTGTCATAACCGGTTTTAATGTTGCCCTCTAATTCTGTTAGGAGGTAAACAATCGGCAGAGATAGGCTTTTATCATTCCTGATGTGTCTGAAATAACCGTTATCTGCAAGTATCCCGTTTAACAGATGCTGCGCTGGTTTCTTTCCGATATTTATTTTAAGTTTCTCGAGTAGAAGATAGACCATCTCACATGTAGAAACAAAGCTCTCATCAACCCAATGGTGAAGCCCGAAATAAGTATTAGTCATGTGATGGTCGATAACTATTGTCTTATTAAGGTCGATATAATTCATATCCATAGATGCCCTTTCTACCGAGGGTGTATCAACAACTATTAGCAGATCATAATCCTGTTCAGGTTTTGATTGAAAATATTTTTTCATGTTTTTTATCAGGATATTATCAAATGGTCCGGAATTCACTGCTATAACAGATTTACCGATTGATTCAAGTGAGTACTGTAAAGCAAGCTGTGCCCCCAGTGCGTCTAAATCCGGGTCTTTATGACCGGCAATAACGATTTTTGATGCTTTATTTATTGATAGTATGATCTCATCAGGAATTTCAAGAATTTTATTATTAATAATTGCGTCGATACTGATCATAGTTCCTGCTTTTGTCAAAAAAAACGGACCCCGAAATTGAAGGTCCGTTTGTGAGCGAGAAACGGGACTTGAACCCGCGACATCCACCTTGGCAAGGTGGAGCTCTACCACTGAGCTATTCTCGCTTGTGTGCTTCAACCGAAAATTTATCGGTAAAAAAAAATTGCGAGCGAGGGGACTTGAACCCCTACACCTCACGGCACTAGATCCTAAGTCTAGCGTGTCTGCCAATTTCACCACGCTCGCTAATTTTTAAATAGGTTGTAAAGGGATCGAACCTTTGACCCGCAGATTAAGAGTCTGCTGCTCTACCAACTGAGCTAACAACCCAAACTTTTTCGCGCCCGGCAGGACTCGAACCTGCGACCCACGGATTCGAAGTCCGGTACTCTATCCAACTGAGCTACGAACGCATTAAGGGTGAGTGACGGGGCTCGAACCCGCAACAATCAGAACCACAATCTGACGCTCTACCATTGAACTACACCCACCATATTAAAATATTACACCAGACACGACTCGAACGTGTGACCCACAGCTTAGAAGGCTGTTGCTCTATCCATCTGAGCTACTGGTGCATTATTTATATTCGGGAAGGAGGGATTCGAACCCCCGCTCTTCTGGTCCCAAACCAGACGCCTTAAGCCGGGCTAGGCTACTTCCCGTTATGTTTACGGGAATATATCATTTATGAAAAAAAAAGTCAACTTTTTTATCGCAATAATTTTTGATAAATGTGATTTATCGGCAATTCTTATATAGAGTTGTAAATAATCATCGTTAAAAGCTGAATTTTAAATTATTAGTTATTTTTTTTTGACAATTATCTAAAAATTTTTTAAGATAAAATCTCTATGTATCTATGTTGACTGCGGGAGCTAATATGAAATCGATTATGTTTAGGTCATTAATTGTTGTATTTGCGGTGATTACATTGAGCGGTTGTACAAAGAAGTCCGCGGGAAATAATCAAACGGGCCAAGAGACTATAACAGCCATTCTTGAATTTACTCCGGATGAGCTTGGTTATCTTCAGAGTTTGCATAATCGGGGGTTTATTACAATCGCAACGAGGGAACGGAGTACTATATATGAACCAAATAAATATGCTCAAGGGGAACATGGAGGCATAGACTATCTGATAGCCAAGTCATTTGCGGATAAAATCGGTGTTGAACTCAGGATTATTGTTGTTAATTCTATACGGGAATATTTTACTTATAACGGGGTTGAACCAAATAAGGATACGGAAGACGGGATAGTTAATGGTACGATAACACCTTATACTCCCGATATTTTTACAAACGCTGACATAATCGTTGACGGTCTTGGAACTTCTGAATGGCGGAGAAGGATAATAAGACTTGTCCCTACAATTCCCGATAAAGATGTTATAGTAACAAGAAAGGATATTGAGCTCAGCACACTTGAAGAGATTGCAGATTATCGGGTTGCTATCGTGCCGCTTACTATTTACGGGTCATCAATTAAGAGGGTTGAAGAGGCATTAGGTTTACATTTTAACTTTGTTGAATTCTCAGATACCCCGGATCTCTGCAGGGCTGTGTCGGAAGGTGAAGCAGATGTTACAGCCATAGCCGGTTTTGGTGCGATTATTGAGACAAATAAGTATGATAACCTGAAAATTGCGTTTCCTTTGGGGATTGTTGATTATGATCATTCACATTGGGCTGTAAGTAAAGAAAGCGAGGTGCTTGCCGTAATACTTGAGAAATACATTGAATATGCTAAGAGGTCGGGTATTTATGATACTGTATTTAAGGATTCGCTTGGTATAACCTATAATGATTTTAAAGCAATAATAGACGGTTTATAAAAAGGTGTAAGATGCAATATAAAATTCGGATTGTGCTCTGTTTTTCGCTATCGATGATTCTTTTGGGTGTAGGAATACCAGCTCTTAAACAAATGAAAACACGGTATTACACCGATATTAAGCCTCCGGTATCAACAGGCGAGATTACAAATGCAATGCCGTATTTTTTTAAAGGTGTGCCGGTTGAAATAAGTGTTGATCCGGGGGTTTTAATCCTAAATTACGAAAATAATGGTGAAGTAATAATAAGGATTTTTGATTCTGAATCTGAACTTCTTGATAATCTTATAATTAAAACAATTGATGCCGGAAGGAGTAGAGTCAATCGTAGATTAAATCTTGCGATGATAACAAACAGAGAGGTAACAAACTTAAAAACCGGAGAATCGGGTGAATTTACAACAAAAGATGGTTATGTAGGTTATTATTGGTATAAAGACAATTTCTTTTATTCGATTGCCGCCGTTTCTAAAGAAAATCTAAGGTTGCTGATTGATTATTTTCCATATATCAGAGAGTATAACAATGATGAAAAGTCACTTGTTGCTAAATTCTATGAGAAGTCGCCTGTTTTGTACTTGATAATTTCTGTAATCTCAATTTTATCGGGATTATTTTTCTTGATATACGGAAGCTGTCTGATTGTAAAAAGACAAAAACGGCCGGTATAATATCTAACCCATTATGCACGAAAATTCTACTGGATCTCGTATCTTGCTGATTATCCACGAGTTACTCGATTTTCGATTCTCACATAGTGTTACTATGCTGCGAGTCTCAAATCTTCTTAACTCTAAGCTAATCAACAATCTACTTCGCTTCGCTACGATTATCATGCATAATGCGGGTTAATTATTGCAGGTGCAAGGGTTTTTTGCAAAATTACAAAAAACTCTTGCACTTAGAGGCTATACTATCAGTCTAACTTATAGAAATACATATAGTTATTACTTATTCAGTAAGCCCTATGTAA
>CAZSQU010000036.1:16631-28034 GCA_964608985.1 uncultured Spirochaetales bacterium | reverse complement strand
GTATTATACCATAATATATTTTTTTTTCAATAATTTATTGCAGATTTTTTAGAATCATTATTTGCAAGTGTTTTTGATTTGGCATTAAATCTGATCAAATAAACTGCTTGCACTAAAAAACAGCTTACAATTATAATTTAAAGTCAATAATCATCGGGCATAATGGGTCAAAGCTTTCTTCATCTAAATATTGTTTTTGATCAACAACTTCTCCATAAGATAGAAACCACTCCATAATCTCTTTTTGTATTGCATCCGGCATCATTGGCCTTTCCCCTCTTCTCTCATCAACTTCTAATAAATAATGCTGCGGAATCACTGCAAACCGAAGTTGACCTGTTTCCACCAGATTTTTCAATTCTTCTAAAGACACGAATTTATCAAAACCGTTAAACCCTCCTAAAGGTAGCACAGGTTTATTGGTCGATAGAACAAGTGTTGACCCGTAATAGTTACAGCTTGGTGTTAAGGCCAAAAACTTTTCGTTCTTCAAGTTTAAAATTAGATAGTTTGATAGTGGTACTATATACTTATATAAACCCTTAAATTCTCTGACATTTTTCGCAGTAAGTTCATCATTCTCAAGGTCAAACCCTGCGTATGGTATAACAATATTCTGCGAATAAATAATCGGTGTAAACGAAAATGTAAGCGGGAGAATAGTCAAGCATAAGAATGATGCAATAAACACGGTATTGTATTTTTGCATTAATTTATTATTAAGAAGAATTAATGCAGTTATAAAAACTAAAACAGTCGGTATAATGATATAGACAGTTTGTTTGATATACAAGGAGGCTATCAATATCTGTATAATTAGCGTTAGCGATAATATAATAACTGCAAGTTTTAATGATAATTCCTCTTTAACTAAACGGAAACCTATACCTGTAAGAACCGCAAAGACCGGTGCAATTAAAGCCAAGTGGTAACGGTGAAATACCCCAGAATTAAATGAAAAATAAATAAATAGTATTACCCCATAGGAAAACACAAGAATATAAAGATTCCTAAGTTTAAGATCATATTTTTTAATTTTTCGAAAAAATATAATTGAACCGGCAACAATTATAACAATAAAGAACGAAATCTGATATGATAATCTTTTATTAAAAAACCTAAAAATTGAAGGAGTTCCTACCTCTTGGGTTATCATATTCTCATGACCGGCAGGCGGTTGATCCGGTCTACGATTGTTTTGAGTCCCTTGAGAATGATTATTATTTACAATTCTGCTTATTCCGTTATGAAAAACCATGAGTTCAATTAATGAGTTGTTATTAGTGTTTGCAATATGCGGTCTTTCAGCTTTCGTGGTTAACTCAATAAAAAACGGATATGATAATGATATTATTACCGTGAATAAAATTGCAATACCCAGATCAATGATTCTTTTGGTTATTTTTATATCTTTTTGAAGAAAAATAATTAATAGGTAGCTTGGTATAACAGTAAACGCGGTAATCATTTTTACATTAAAACCTATCCCTAAGAGTACTGCTGCCGCTATAATATTGTAGTTTTTTTTATTCTCAAGGTACTTCATAAAGAATAAAATTGATAATAAAATCATAAAAATTACTGTTGTATCAATTGTGTTGTTTCTCGATGCTGCAACAAAAACAGGAGTAACAGCAAGTGATACTGAGGATAATATTCCTGCAATAAAACCCGAATTTTTTTTTACAATCAAATAAATTAGCAAAACTGAAAGAGTCCCAAATATTGCCTGTGGTAAAATTAAACTCCAGCCATGAAATCCGAATATTTTTGTAAATAATACCTGTATCCAAAAACCACAGACCGGCTTGTCAACAGCTAAGAATCCTGAAGGGTCAAAAGAACCAAAAATAAAATTCTTTAAACTTTGCCCCATACTTAAAACTGTTGATGCATAATACGGGTTTCCATATCCATCTTTCCATACATAGAAAAAGTTCAGAAAGAATGAGACCACTAATACAATCCCGATAGAAACTTTTTCAACATTGATAAATCGTTTATTCATAAATTACTCCTCAATTCAGTTAAAGTAATTTTATAAAATTATAGATTTTTGTCGTCCTTACTAATTTGCGCATACTTTTTTTTCCATTCTGAAGGGGTTATTCCGGTTATCTCTTTGAATTTTTTATTGAAAACCGACTTTGAATTAAATCCTGACATTAAAGCTGTTTCAAGTAGTGAATTGTTGTTACTACTGTCAGATAGCACTATTTTGACCTCATCAATTCTATACCTATTAACAAGTGAATAGAAATTTTCCTTAAGATTGATATTTATTGCCTGTGTGATATAGTTTTTAATAATTCCCAGTTTATCAGATAGATCATCAAGAGTGAAATCCTCAGATAAGTACGGTTTTTCATTTTCAAAGTATAGAATAACCTTTTGAGAAATCCTGTTCATGTCAACATCTGTCAGTGCAGATCTTGAGTATTTCTCTACATTTGTCTTTCTTTTAATAATATTATCTTTGTGTAAAGTTAGCAAAGCATACCTTACAGTATAATAAGAGAATACCGCTGTAAACGATACTATTGAAATAAGATGGACTGTTTTAACCCATTCTTTAATATTAAATACCGGTAAGAAGAATCCTGAAAGAAATACAATCAGATAGGACATAGTAAAAAAAACAACCAGATAAAGTATCCATTTCATATTTAAATCTACTTTATCCGATGAATACTCATCTTTATATTTAATAAGATAGTTTTTTGTCTGTTTTAAGGTTAACAAAGAGTAAAACAATAATACTATAATGTTTAATAATCCGAGAAATTTATATGCAAATAAAGTGTCGGTTAGTTTATCAAATTTTTCAAATTTAACTTCACCTGTCAAATTATGACTTGTCATTATGTTGTGTATATTATTTTTTATCTCTGTGGGAATAAAGAATGACACATAAATAATTAATAAAAATGTTGAAATTATAAATGGCAGAAGATGGAGTTGTAGATTAATTTTTTTGGCCTTATCAGTAACAGAAATTAAATAAAAGTATAATAAAGAACCGTATAAATACGGAAAACTTTTTATAAATATAAAGAATGTAATTATCCGATTACCGGGAAAAAGTATATACAGTGACCTGATTAAAAGTGGCGTATTTAATGCAGACAAAAGAATGATTGCGAAAATAACGGCAATATTATTTTTTTTCCTGACACTTAACAATAAAATTACTGTAAAAATTGAAAGTGAAAAAGTTCCGTATATTAAGAAGTCCATTGTATGATCCTCAAATTTATTGCCGAATAATACCATCAAAAAGGTAAAAGATCAAAGTTTTTTTATTATTAATTATGCCCCAAATTAACTTATTAAGCTATTAATAAAAAACCTGTTGACTTTAAATTTATATAATTATATTCTTCTTTATAATAACCGGAGGCACAAAATGAGAAATTTCAGCATAAAACCTGTTAAAAAAAACAAACAGATCAGAAATGCACAGAAAGCGGTCTTAACAACTGCTCTTTTAAGTACAGTTGCAACAACAAGTTGTCCTCCCCTCGGAATTCCGATAATTGAAATGTATTCAAAAGACCAAGCCCTAAAACTGATACAAACTCAGCTTATAGATAAAGCAGGTTTTGACCTTTCAAATGATATTGCCTTAAACATAACTGATGGTACAAATGATATAATTTTTACAGCTGATTTGTACAATGCCGATAATAAGGTTGCTGTTGAGATAACTGACGATTGGGATTACGATGATCAGATAAATTACGAAGATCAGACAGATGATCTCATACTTTCACAAACCGAATCCGATTTAATTAAAGATTTTAGATATGCAGATCACGATATACTACAAATTGATTATCTGGCTGAGTTTTATGTTGACAATAGACTAGAGGAATTCATCAAGTATCTGAACACTAAATAATGACACTTGAACTTATTATAACAACACATTGCAACCTGAATTGCGGATACTGCTACTATAAAGGTATCAGCAAACAGGTAATGACATTTGAGACAGCCAAAAGGGCTATTGACCTGCTGTGTATGACAGCTATAGACAAAAAAGATCCAAAGCTTTACATATCATTCTTCGGAGGTGAGCCGCTATTAAATAAAGAACTTATCTATAAATGTGTGGAATACGCCAATACTAACTATAAGAATAAAATAAATATCGGTTATGCACTTGCAACAAACGGCACACTTCTCGATGATGATTTTATCAGTTTTATCAAAAAAGAGATGTTTATAGTTCATATCTCCATCGACGGAACAGAAACGGTTCACAACACGAACAGACCCGCTAAAGACGGACAAAACTCATTTAGAATGACAGAACAATCAATCGACAAACTTCCGAGGGATTATCTGTATGTTGCGACTGTGATAACCGTAAAATCACTGGAATATATTGTCGAGTCAATTGATTATCTGTTGTCAAAAAACATTAACAAGATCATTCTCACAGTCGATTATGGCGACAACTGGGATGCAGATTTGTTCAACAAACTTAAAAAAACCTATAAAATGCTCTTAAATAAATATAAATCTTTAAATAAAAATAGTAAAAAAACAACAATAACTCTTTTTGATGATAAAATAAATCTTATAGAAACCGGATGCAGTTACAAGAAATACTGCTGTAACCTCGGAAGAGATATTTTCGTTATAGCACCTAACGGCGATATCTTCCCATGTACAAGATTTGCAGACAGATCAAAAGGGATGGATTATTCAACAGGCAACATCTTTTGCGGTATGAACAAAGAGAATCTTCAGATTGTTGAAAATGCCCGCGATAAAGATAAAAAGGAATGCGTTAATTGTGATATTAAAGATATTTGCCTTGGCAACTCCTGTTCTTGTATCAGTTATTCTTCAACCGGAACGATCTCCGGAATCCTGCCATTTATATGTGAACATGAAAGAATGCTTGTTAAACTCATTTATGAATCAAAACTAATTAATTCATAGTAAATCAACACTTCCATTTTTTAAAAAAAAAGTTTATAGTATTTTATCGTTTTTGATACACAATAATACTTATAATTTATGGAGAAATTAATTGATTAAGCTCGGAGTAAATATTGACCATGTCGCAACCCTAAGAAATGCACGCGGCGGGGTTTACCCTTCAATTGCAACAGCCGCCGGAGTAGCAGAACAAAACGGTGCTGATTTCATAACTATTCACCTTAGAGAGGATAGAAGACATATAACCGATAAAGATCTGATAATCCTTAATCAAACGGTAACAACCTATCTTAATCTTGAAATGGCATGCAACGAAGATGTCCTAAAAAGAGCATTGGAAGTCAAGCCATATAAAGTAACACTGGTCCCCGAAAAAAGAGAAGAACGAACAACCGAAGGGGGACTTGCCGTTAAGGATAACCTTGAAAAAATCACAAGGTACACCAAGACACTCCAAGATGCAGGAATAATTGTAAGTCTTTTTATTGAGGATCATAAAGACCTCATCGAAACATACAAAAAAACCGGCGCAACAGAGATCGAGATACATACCGGCCACTACGCAAACGAAAAAAATGAATCTGAAGCAATAAAACAGATAAATAATATGGAAGTATTTTCAAAAATAGCCCTTGATGCAGGATTTAAGGTGTGTGCCGGCCACGGCCTTAACTATCACAATGTTAACCCGATATGCTCTATCAAGGAGATAACCGAATTGAATATCGGACACGCCATTGTTTCACAAGCAATTTTTACAGGATTAGGCAAAGCTGTAAGCGACATGAAAAGATTAGTCGTAGAAGGATACAGATCTGATGACAGGTATAGGGATTGATCTTTGCGGTGTTGAAAGATTCTTAAAACTAAAAAACGATAATCATTTTTTAGAAAGAATTTTTACACAGAACGAGATAGCTTATTGCTCAAAAAAAAGGCGGGCCGAAGAGTGTTTTGCCGCAAGATTCGCCGCCAAAGAGGCTTTTATGAAAGCTATCGGAACAGGATTAGCCGGTAAAATAAGTTTTAAGGATATTGAGGTCTGTAAAGATGATTCAGGTGCCCCTTATTTGGAGTTATACAACGGTTCTAAAGAGGCACTTAATAATACCGGCTGCAGTAAAGTCCATCTTTCTATATCACATGAAAGGAATATGGCGGCGGCAGTAGTAATAATCGAAAAGTAACCTGAATATTAAGGGGTTTAAATATGGCTCACCATTTGCTGGATGAAGGTAAATATGTAAAAGGTCTGACATTTCTTGCAAAAAATGAAATTTCATGCCCGATCTGTGAATCCAAATTTATGCAGGAAAAACTTCAAACCGGCGGCGGTAGAATGATTTCTGGCGAAATAACCGAACTATTACACAGAAGGTATCTGCCAAGTCAGAAAGCAGGCAGGGTCTATCCGCTTATATACTCAATTGTGGTTTGTCCTAATTGTTTCTACGCTTCTATGCCTGCCGATTTTCTTAAATTACCCCCGGAAAGCGTACAGCAATTAAAAAATAAAACCTCCGAAAGGATAGATTTTGCAGGTAAGTTGTCGGATGAAGTGATCGATTTCAGCATGGCAAGAACTGTCGAATCAGGTGCAGTAAGCTTTGTTCTCGCTATGATTTGTTACGACAGTTTTAAGAAAAAACAATCTCCGGTTATAAAGCAAGCAATTTGTTCAATAAGAGCGGCTTATCTTTTCGAAGATATTGATATGGAGAAACCCAACAGATACTACAATTACCTAGCAGAGATTTTCTACAAGAAAGCGCTATTTCTATATAAACTTGCACTTGAACTTAATCTATCCAAGGAGCAGATAATAGAGTCAATAGGCGCGCTCGGTCCGGATACAGATAAAGATTACGGATTTGACGGGATAATATTTCTTACAGGGTTGTTGGCTTATAAATATGGCGATAAAGATGATATGGAAAAAAGAATGAAAGATCTTGATGAGGCAAAGATCAGTTTAGGCCGTTTATTCGGTATGGGTAAATCAAATTTTGATAAACCAAAAGTGATACTCGAAAAATCTAAAGATTATTACGATATAATCAATAATGAGTTGAAAGAGCTTGAAGAACCAACCTGAAAAACAGAATATTAAAGTTACCCTCTCTTACGATGGGACCGAATACAACGGCTACCAGACACAAAAAAACGGTATCGGTGTTGAGGATATAATAGATAAAACTCTTGCAAAAATTCACGGTTCAAGTGTTGCTGTTATATGTGCAGGCAGAACAGATTCAGGCGTACATGCCGAAGGTCAAGTTATAAATTTCTTTACCGACAAGATCAATATGTCCAAAGAAAATTGGATCGGCTTTTTTAATTCGGAACTTCCATCGGATATAAGGGTAATGGATGTTGATTTTGTATCACCTGATTTTAATGCACGAAGATCAGCTAAAGCAAGGGAATATTGGTATAGGATTGTAAAAGGTTATACTGTTTCGGCAATTATTTCAAGATACACTGTTGCTTGCCCGATTAGAGACCTTAATATTGATTTAATCCGTGAATACACATCATATCTCGTAGGAATTCATGATTTTACAAGTTTCTGCAGCACTAAAGATGTCAACCCTCATAAGATAAGAGAGATAAAATCAATTGTTACAGAGGAAGAAAACGGCATAATAACGATCAAAATAATCGGCAATGCTTTTCTATATAACATGATAAGAATTATTATCGGAACAATTTTCATGCTTACTAAAGAGGGCGCTCAACCGGAAAAAATGAAAGAACTCCTCGATGCAAAAAACAGAAAACTCACCGGATCAACAGCTCCGGCAAAAGGTCTTATATTTAAAAAAGTTTATTATTAACCGTCAACACCCATTGAGATTCAAAAAAAGGGCTTTAAGTATAACTTAAGCCCTTTTTATAAACTCTGACTATTAGTATCTATAGTGATCCGCTTTATATGGACCGTTAACCGACACACCGATATAATCAGCTTGTTCTTTAGTTAACTTAGTCAATTTTGCGCCGATTTTATCAAGATGTAGTCTAGCCACCTCTTCATCAAGAAATTTTGGTAGAATATAAACTTTCTTCTCATATTTATCTCTATTCTTCCACAAATCGATCTGAGCAAGCGTTTGATTAGAAAAACTGTTTGACATAACGAAAGACGGATGTCCTGTCGCACAGCCGAGATTAACAAGACGACCTTCAGCAAGCATAAAGATCGATCTTCCGTCAGGAAATGTATATTTATCTACCTGCGGTTTAATATTGGTTTTCTTAATCCCTTTGTAATTGTTAAGTTTGGTTACTTCGATCTCGTTATCAAAATGGCCGATATTACAAACAATCGCCTGATCTTTCATTTTATCCATGTGATCAATACGGATAATATCTTTATTTCCTGTTGTTGTTACATAGATATCAGCTATTCCCAGTGAATCTTCGATTGTAACAACCCTGTAACCTTCCATACAAGCCTGTAACGCACAAATCGGATCGATCTCTGTAATCATAACTGTACAGCCAAGCCCTCTCAACGACTGAGCCGAACCTTTACCTACATCACCGTATCCACAAACAACAGCAACCTTACCGGCTATCATTACATCTGTTGCCCTTTTAATACCGTCAACAAGTGATTCTCTACAACCATAAAGATTATCAAACTTAGACTTGGTAACAGAGTCATTTACATTAATTGCCGGAACAAGAAGTTCGCCGTTTTTAACCATTTCATATAATCTGTGAACACCTGTAGTTGTCTCTTCACTTACGCCTTTCCACTCTTTTACTACATTATGCCATCTATTGTTATCCTTCTTAAGTTGTTCTTTAAGAAGTTTCAGGATAACTTTGAACTCTTCGTTATCAGTTTGAACATCAAGCGTTTTTGCATCATTCTCAGCTCTGAATCCCTTGTGTATTAATAAGGTAGCATCTCCACCGTCATCAACTATAAGTTGCGGACCAAGTCCTCCGGGGAAACTCAAAGCCATATCTGTACACCACCAGTATTCCTCAAGTGTTTCACCTTTCCATGCAAAAACCGGAACACCTGCTTTAGCTATCGCAGCTGCCGCGTGATCCTGAGTAGAAAATATATTACAACTGCACCATCTGACCTGTGCACCAAGTGCAACAAGTGTTTCGATCAAAACAGCAGTCTGAATTGTCATGTGAAGCGAACCCATAATTCTTGCGCCTTTTAGAGGTTGCTCCTTTGCATATTTTGCTCTGATAGACATAAGTCCCGGCATCTCTTTTTCGGCGATTTCAATCTCTTTTCTTCCCCATTCAGCAAGATTAATATCTGCTACCTTATAATCCATAAAAAACTCCCGTTTAGTAATTAAAAAAGGGTAATAACAACAATAATAGATTATTAACCCGTTTGATACAATTCCGAACATTAATATATTTAACCATAAAAGTCAAGAAAATATACCTTGTTTTTTTTGATTTTGGAGGGCGAATTAATTTTTGGGGTAATTTCATGATCTATCGTTTATCTTTTAAAGCATAAAAGTAAACGCTCGAAACCGCTGTGTTCGGAGACTCCTAAGGCGTTTCCGCTCGTTTCTTTTATGCTTTATCAAACTTATAGTTGAATGAAATTACCCAAAAAAAATCTCTGCTTGAGTTGAAAGAGGTTAAAAATGCCTAAGGCATTTTTTCCTTTTAAACCTGAATAACTGTTTAAATTTAAAACTTAAGGTTTACTAAAATTAAAATATGCTTAGTGGCGAATTAATTTTTGGGGTAATTTCATGATCTATCTTGTATCTTTTAAAGCATAAAAGTAAACGCTCGAAACCGCTGTATTCGGAGACTCACAAGGCGTTTCCGCTCGTTTCTTTTATGCTTTATCAAACTTATAGTTGAATGAAATTACCCAAAAAAAATCTCTGCTTGAGTTGAAAGAGGTTGATTTTTTTTATAATCTGTTTTAATATAAAAAAATATCTGATGGTGTATAACATCAGGAACAGCATTCTTATCGGAGCGGGCCTATGAAATATGATGTGGCAATTATCGGTGCGGGTGTAACCGGCTCCTGCATAGCAAGAGAATTATCAAAATATCAATTAAAAGTAGCTTTGATCGACAAGGAATGCGATGTCTCCTTCGGTGTTTCAAAAGCCAACTCAGGCATTATACATGGCGGTTTCCACACACCCATAACATATCTAAAATCTAAACTTGAGATAGCCGGTAATCAGATGTTTGATGATCTTCAGAGTGAACTCCATTTCCCTTTTAAAAGGTGCGGAATAATTGTCGCCGCTTTTACAGATGAAGATATCATTTATATTGAAAATCTTTATAATCAAGGGATACAAAACGGTGTACCCGGAATTGAACTTTGCAGCAGAGATAGAATTCTTGAGCTTGAGCCGTTTCTAAGTAAGGAGATTATCGGCGGACTCCACGCACCGAATGGTGGTATAATCGAACCGTACAGGTTTGCATTCTCAATGGTAGAATCTGCCGTAAAAAACAAAGTTGAGTTAAAATTAAATTTTAATCTAATCAGAGTTGATCATAAGGAAGGTCTATATACACTAACATCTCGTTCAGGCGAGAAAATAGAGACAAAACATGCCGTTAATTGCGGCGGACTTTACGCAGATCAGATATCATCAATATTCGGTGCGGAGTCATTTAAGATATCAGCCCGAAAAGGAGAAGAGTATCTTCTTGATAAAAACACCAAAACACACCCTCATAAAGTGATCTTCCCCGTTCCATCCAAGAATTCAAAAGGTATGCTTGTAATCCCCACTGTTGAAGACACAATAATGGTGGGACCTACGGCAGAACATATTGAGGATAAATATGACCTTTCAACAACTCAGGAAAACAGATATAGAATATTTGAATCGGCGAGAAGACTTGTTCCGGGTTTGTCCGAAAAAGATATAATCACTTCGTTTGCCGGCTTAAGACCGGCCATGGAAAACGGGGATTTCTATATTGACATATCCAAAGAAGCTCCGAATCTGATTCAAGTAGCAGGCATTCAATCACCCGGTCTGACTGCAAGCCCGGCAATAGCGTTGTTTGTTAAGGACCTTTTGATCCAATCAGGCTTAAAACTAAATCCAAAACCGGATTATAACGGATCAATACCTAAACCTATTCTTATCAGAAATTTATCACTATCGGAGGCAGCTGAAGCTGTAAAAAAAGACAACCGTCTCGGAAACATTGTTTGCCGATGCGAGATGATATCAGAAGCTGAGATAGTCGAAGCTATCAAAAAAGGACATACAACCCTTGACGGTATAAAATTCTACACAAGATCAGGTATGGGCAGGTGTCAAGGCGGTTTTTGTACAGAAAAGATCATTTCAATTATCATCCGTGAAACCGGTCTTTGCTACAATGAGATTACCAAACGGGGCGGAGATTCATACATTATTAAGGGGCACTTATGAAAAGCCTTATATTTGATGCAGTTGTTATCGG
>CAZSQU010000036.1:0-16603 GCA_964608985.1 uncultured Spirochaetales bacterium | reverse complement strand
ACAACCGAATTTCCTTTTTTGTTAATCTCAATTGCGGCGGGGCTTTCTGCCGCAATTGAGATTAACAAAAAAGGAAATTCGGTTGTTGTCATTGAAAGAGAGGATCATGCTGGCGGTGTTCTAAAGCAGTGTATTCACAACGGTTTCGGGCTCCATTTTTTTAAGGAAGAACTTACCGGCCCCGAATTTGCCGCTAAACTATTTGAACATCTGCAGTCCGTCTCCATCCCCATTTATTTCTCAACTACCGTTACAGATATTATCAATGATAATGATAATAAAAAAATCATCTGTTACTCATCAACTGATGGCGTTTTTGAGATAAATACCCGAGCCGTTGTTCTTGCAATGGGTTGCCGCGAAAGAAACAGAGGTAATATTGCCACACCGGGAACAAGACCTGCAGGAATATTTACTGCGGGACTTGCTCAGAAACTCATAAATGAAAAAGGATATATACCCGGCAATACCGCTGTAATTGTCGGATCGGGTGATATCGGATTAATTATGGCAAGGCGGCTTACCTGGTCGGGGGTCAAAGTAAAAGCAGTTGTTGAGATTCAGAACTATCCGGCGGGACTTAAAAGAAACATTGCACAGTGTCTTGAGGATTTTGATATACCCCTTAAACTCAGCCATACTGTTTCCAATATATATGGCAGAGACAGGGTTGAATCAGTCGATATTACACCGATTATTAACGGTATTCAAGACAACTCAAAAACACAAAACATTAAATGTGATACAATTCTTCTGTCTGTCGGTCTTGTGCCTGAAAATGAACTCTCCAAAAAAGCCGGAGTTGAGATTAACTATCAGCATAACGGACCTTTTGTAAATTCTAATTACAGCACAAATGTGAAAGGGATTTTTGCATGCGGTAATGTATTACATGTTCATGATCTTGTTGATTTTGTAGCCGAAGAGGCAACACTAACCGGCGGATTTGTGTCCTATTATTTACAAGGTAAAGAAACCGCACGCGAAATATCTGCAGTTTGCGGAGCAAATCTCAGATATCTTGTCCCTACTAAAATCGATACTAACAGAAACAATAGATTGTTCTGTAGATCAATGATAGTATCCGATAAAGCTAAATTAATCATAAAAAACGGTGAAAATATAATAAAAGAAGAAAAAATGCGGTACATTCAACCGTCAGAAATGATATCAATCAATTTTTCTCAAAAAGAACTCAATTCTGCCGGTATTAATCAAACAGATACTATAAGAATTGAGCTTGTTCCGGATAATTAACACCTATCTGCTTTATTCAATTATTTGAATTTCAAAACGGACATTTAACGAATCCCCTACTTTATACTCTGAGTTAAAAAGTTGAAGTAGTCTA
This sequence comes from uncultured Spirochaetales bacterium, assembly GCA_964608985.1. Classification (GTDB taxonomy): domain Bacteria; phylum Spirochaetota; class GWE2-31-10; order GWE2-31-10; family CAYYKD01; genus CAYYKD01. The sequence goes on along the minus strand of CAZSQU010000036.1, from coordinate 15,252 downwards.
TTCATTTTTAATACACCATCAACAACTGAGTATATCCATATTCCAAGAGAAATAACAATAAAAGGGATTAATGTGGCTAAAAAAACAATATTTATCCCTTCATATAAGGCTTCAATTTGATCAACCGTATAACCACTATTTACACCATATAAATTCCATCTGTCAGATGCAGTTTTATAAATATTTGTATAATACAAATCAGAAAAAAAACCTGATAAAGCTCCAATAAGCGTACACATTGTAAATCCCCCAAGAATTAAGCCGGCTTTAATATAATCCCTATTATAGAACTGTAAGGCGGATGGAATAGCAGCCAAACCATATAATGCTTTATATTGAATATCCGAGATATCTATAATAGCTTCTGTACCAGGAAATATATTTAGCTCACTAAAATAAAAATAATGTTTATCATTTCCGTCTCTAATAAAAATTCTGTTAATATAATGACCAACAGGAATCTGATCAACAACAGCCGGGGCACTAAATATAAATTCGTTTAATGAGGCATCAAAAGTTAAATTTGGCGATAGTATTTTTAAATTTCCATAACCTTCGACATATCCTATATAATCACTCATATTCTCTAATAAAACACTAAATTCAGCAGCATTAAAAGCCGGATTGTCGCATGTAGCCAATAAAATCCTATAATCCATGCCAATTAAATACTCTTTATCAAACGGTGTATTACCCTCATAAATACCATTAATATAAACTCTATATTCACTGTTTGTGTTGATACAAATCCTGGAAAATACTCTAATCTCAACAGTCAGGTGCTCCCCTTTAATCAATGTATGTTCTTTATTATAGATTAAAATATTATCATAGTAAACTTCCACTTGTTGTACGCCAACAATATGTTCTCCTGTATAATTAGTATTTCCGTAGTATTTACCATTAATAATAACCCTGCATTCCATGTCTGCTTTAATAGAAAACTGGCTGAATTCCAATGTAAAACCTGTGAAATCCGATATCATCTGTTTAACAGAATCATAGATAGTATTAATTGCTCCGATACCGCTTTCGCCAAACTTACTTGACCTGTATATGATTGTTTTAGTCTCCATATTTTTTACCGCAAAATCGATAACTAAGAATCTATCTCTTACATAATAGTTGCCCTCAATAATATATTTTACTGATAGATCACCGGCAAGTAATACTTGCAGATTATCACTTACCAAATCCCCACCGGAAACCTTTCTATTAACAAAAAAACTATTAATTTCATCCTCCACCGGCGAACAATAACCGGGTATTTTTCCGAAATAATTATTCACCGCTCCTTGAATTATCTCAGAAAGATAATCAATATCGGCTGTTCCGCTATTAACAAATTTTACCGAATAAACATTGATGTTTTCTGAATGAAGTAAAAATCCGGATAACAAAATAAAACCTACAATTATGTAACGGAGGTTCATCTGATTGTACCCGTAAATATTGAACCATCAGATGTACCTGAATATATAATCCCATTGATCGCTGAAGAATTACCCGTAAATCCGTAATCAGAAATCTTTATTTCCTCAATATCCGAATAGTTAAATACATTTATTTTTATAATTCTTCCATCAGATGTGCCAGTATAAATATAACCGTCAAAAATAACCGGTTTTTTAAATAATCCCATGGTTAGATCAACATTGTCTTCAATTTTAATTATTCTCAGGTAACTGCAGTCAACTGGATTAAATCTGTTTAAATAACCATCAGCCGTCAATTGATAACCAAATCTGCCGTATAAATACATATTTGATACAGGAACAACCCCTGTTTGTATAGCAGGAATTTCAGTAGCATCTGCCTTATATCTGTAGGCTGTCCCTGTTTGATCAAAAACATATATAATATTATCAATAATAACCGGATTAATTATCGCTCTATTATTTAATGAAAATGATGCAATCCTTGAGGCAGTCTTGGTTTCAAAAAACACACTTTTATTTTCAAGATAGGATACTGCAAATATTTTATTGTCCATTATAAGAGGTGTAGTAGGATTATTTAATCTGATAATTTTATTTAAATCAAAACTCCCGTCACTATTTAAGAAATGAACTCCGTTTATAAAAGGCACTCTGAAACCGCCTTGATTCTGCACTATCTCAAATCCAAAAATCATACTACCTGATACAGCTGATCTCGTAATTTCATTCATTGTATCAATATCAATTATTAAAAGTTTTTGTGTTGTGGAAATTATGTAGAGTTTTCCTTCCATTATGACGGGCTTCGATTGAAAATATATACCTGTATTTCCACCATAGTCAAGTATTTTTATTATACCGCTTTGATTTGCAAATGCTAATGATGACTCAGTTGTTATTATAGAAATGTCTCCTGCACCGATTATTGATAAAACTTTGCTTTTTGTAGGTTCAATCCGGCTTGCTGCACTACCTATTCTATTAACGATAAACTCTTCTGGTTTTAACTCAATAATGTCATTTTCACTATCAATGTCCGGTAAATCCTCATCGCTTATTTTATTATCAAAAACATTTTTTAGATGTTCAAAAATGCTTATTTCGCTTTCTGTTAAATCCCTCACACCTCCATTTAAAGTGCTGAAATATCTACCGGCTTCAACATTCACTGACAAGCTGTCAGTTATTACCGAGACAACTCCATCTATCACTGTAACATTCATTTCATTATTAAAATATTGAACAGAATAGTGAGTGCCGATTACCTTAACAACACCTGCCGGTGTTTTTATAATAAAATCTGATCCGAATTTAAGCGGATCGATCTCCAATAATAATCGACCTTCATTAAGTTTTATTATTGTATTATCATTAATCAATCCTTTATCTAAGCGCTCAATTGTTATGTTGGTACTTTTATCAAGGGTTACAATCCCCCTTCCTTCGATTTCAATCCTATAAAATGAATCAACATCTGTAGCTATTGTTACCCCTTCATAAATTGTGTTTACTATTTCAGATCGATCAATAATTGAAACTGCCCCGACAACACCTGTTTCCTTAGCATTTAAAGGCCCGCTATAAAACAGGATAAAGACAGAGGTCATCATAAATATTAAAACTATAGCGGATGATAATAGAACAGGTATAATTCTTCGATGTGATAGTTTCTGATTAACCGGCGGATTTTGTAGTTGAGAAAGAATTTTATTGTTTAAAAAATAAGGCACTTCCTTTAAATTTAGTTCTTTTTTGAGTAAAAATGATATTGTTTCATCGGAAAGGCTTTCTATCCAATCATTATTTTTCATAATCCATTCCTTTGAAGTAATCCGGCTTCAATTTTGAGGCGTTCTCTTGCTCTAAATAAAAGACCTTCAACTGCTTTAATATTTTTCCCTATTTTTAGAGATATTTCTTCTTGACTTAAACCTTCAACATATTTCATTTTGATAATAGTACGCCATTCCGGCTTAAGATTATCCATGGCAAGCTGTAAAATATATGCCCTATTATCCTCATCATTATTGTCACGATTTTGACTATCCGCCGACTCAGAGATCTCTTCGTCAGACAGATACTTCTTTTCCCTGTATTTTTTTCTGAAATGATCTGCAAGACGCCTTGAAGCGATTCTAAGCAACCAGCACTGGATACCGCTATTTTCTTTTAATAGTTTTAATGACTTATAAGCTGACAAAAAAGTTTCAGAAAACACCTCTTCAGTTATATCCTTATTATAATGCGACTTTAGTAGAATAAAACTATATATTTTTTTACTGTATTCAACATATAGTTTTTCAAAAGCCTTCTGATCATTCTGTTTAAGTTTTTGAAAATCTTCATCCTCAAATGCAAAAAATAAAAAAACTAACATTATTTGCTCCGCATACAAGATTTTAATCGTAAAAAATAAAAAAAACACACGAAAATATTTTATATATTGTTTTTTTTTGTAATTATTGTATAATATATTTCAATAAATAAACAAATTAAAAAAGTGAGGTTTTAACCATGAGAAACACTTCATGTGTATTAAAAAAAGATTATCTTTCTCTTTGGATAGATGCTAAAGCTTTTAAGACAATTTATCCTCATAGCATAGTATTAACACTTTTTGTTCTTTTTGCAAACTGTTCATCAAGTTTTTTTTCAAAAATCGAACTTTTACCTGTGAATGATTGTTCAATAGAAAATATAATTATAAAATACGGTGAAACCGATGTCCCGTTAGTTTTTAATCCCGAACAAAAAAACTATTTTATTGATCTGACTATTGATTCGGTTAGAAACTTCAATATTACTCCGGTATTAAAGGATAACCGTGCATATTATGAGATTTATCAGAATAACATCCTCAAGAATTCTGCAGCACAATTATCCGATCAAGAAAATAGATTTATTATATGTATCAGATCTAATGATGGTTCCGTTTCAGACAGATATTCAATAGATATAACACCATTATTTACATTTACAGCAACTATTAATATAAATGATTATTATGAAGAAGTTAACTATACTATTATTGCCAACGATGAGAATGTTTTTTCCGGTACAATTGTTAATAATAAATTCTCTGAAGATATGATGTATGAGTGGAGTAAATATCATCTAACCTTAGAATCAAACGGAGTTACTCTTTTTAATCAAATTTTAAACAGTAATGAAATTTTATCAAAAGATTTTAAAATTGTACTTCAAGATCCGAATAATAATACCCCGAATTTTGATAAATTAGAAATCATATCAATAAATAATTCAACTAAAGCGAGAACTACACATAGTATTACTACACCTCTAACGCCGACAACCAATGAATCACTTAATAATAATCAATTAGAATTATCCATTGATCCTGGTGACAAAGTCTTAATTAAACCTGCATTTATTAATAATTATTACAGTTATACAATATATAATATCTCAAACGGCATTCCAAAAAAAGTAACGCAGGAAGAAATTGCTAACGGCTTTATTCCAGCAGAGAAGATAATTATAATTGTATTTGCACCGGACCAGACAACATCATCAAAATTTTTTATAGAATTTTAAAAAAAATCACAGGATTATTCAGACTCCGGCGATTAAATAGTCAAATCAAAAAAAAGGAGTTTTTTATGAAAAAATTTATTTCGGGTTATTTGTTTCTTTTTATGTTGTTAGGATGCTCTGTCGGTGTTGTTGAAGACAAAGCACAAGAGATCGGATTGGGCACAATCAAATTTGGGTTTAACAATATTGAAGCCACCAGAGCAGGATTAGATGACGCAAGTAAGATCATCATTACCGTTGAAGATGAAAACGGAATAAAGATCTATGATCGAAAGGTTTTGAATATTATTAAATTCGGCACTAATCTTATCAGTGAACCGGTAAGACTTGTTTCCGGCAACTATAAGTTAACAGAATTTATTGTAGCTGATTCTCTAAACAATGCAATATATGTTACCCCTTTAAAGGGCTACATTAAAGCACAACTTATAGGCGAATCATTTGCTCTGCCTGTTAATTTTACAGTTACCAAAAATGGCACGACAAATCTGATACCAAAAGTAATATCAACTTCAACAATTGATATTTCTGTTTTCCAAGACTTCGGTTACTCATCGTTCAAGTTTGATGTTGTTGAAACATTTAATTTCTTGATTGCACCTTTCCTTTTTGACGAGAATGCAAACATGATCTTTACTGATGCAGTTCTAACAATCAGAGCAAACGATGTATCTGGTGATATACTTTTGAATACTCCCGTATCACCGGAGATCAATGTAATCGAAATAAATGACGGTTATGATAACTACCACATCAATCTAACAAAAGATTTTCATGGAAATATTTACAGTTTTTCTGCGGTTTACAACTCTGCAACTCTTAAAAGTTTCATTAACACACCTCTTGACACTTTGCTAATGGGAGAACCTCTATCAGATGACGCCAAATTATCTTCAATTATAACAAATCCTAATATATTCGGCACATCCAGTTTTGATCCGCTTAAAAACACCTACAGCTATACTGTAAACTGGAGCAGAGAAAACATATCCATAAACCCTACGACCTCTGAGAGTAACTCTACAGTTAAGATTAACGGAGTGTTGATAGAGAGTGGTACATCAAGATCAGTTCCGCTTAATTTCGGATTAAACACTATTGAGATCGATGTAACAGCTCAGATATCAACAATTACAAGAAAGTACATCTTAAAAATTACCAGACCCAATCCTCCGATACCTACTGTAGAGATTACAGATGTATCCTTTAGCGGATCTTTTTTGCCTAACTCTTATTATTCTAATGAAACTTTCTATGGCTATTGCAGAGGTGACGGTACACCCGGCATTATTAAATATAAAATTAATTTTACTGATGTAAGTAATAGCTATACTTTCGATGTTTTTGACCAGTCCGGCCATACTGTAACAAGTAGTTCTAATGGAACTTATACATGGAATAGTATTACAGATCCTAAAGGCAGAATATTCAAAAATTTCCATACAATTCGTATATGGTCAGGCAATGTTCTTGTTAAAAGTATCATATTAGAAAATAATAACAGATAATTTTTTGTCAACAAAAAAAAGAGTTGCCTATCCGGCAACTCTTTTTTTTTCAAAACTCTATAAAATCACTAAGTTTTTAGAATATTCTCAACAGTTAATATGAGCTTATATTAACAGCTAAAGAATACTTCTGATATTAACATCATTCGGACTTGTTTCTTCCGGCTGTGTATTGTTATCCCTTCGTTGGATTTCGATCTCTTTTCTAAGTATTTGGTTCTGAATCGGTTCATTCTGATACGATATAAACAATGATCTTCTGTTGTCTGATCTGTTAATAGCAGTATTAACCAAAAAATTAACGCTGATCCCTTCAACTGTAACAGTGTAGTTATAATTAGTAAAGATATTCCTTTCAAGATCAGGTGTAAGACGGATACCATATTTTTCACAAAAGAGTCTAACAAGGTCTCTAAAAACCGAACGGGAATCAATTGCGGCATTATTTGTATCTTTGCCCATAAGATACAACTCAATCTTTGACAGCTGAAGGCCCGCTATTGTTCCGTTTGAATTGTAGAATGTTAGAATTATTTCTGCCGGAATATTGAAAAACGGAACACCGTCAGCTATATATTTAAGATTGGACCCATTTCTAAGCTCATTTGATTCTGTAGAACCATCTCTAATCGGATAAAACCTGAACTCAGTTAAACCGGTTACAACCTGCCTTAGTTTGTTTTTACAACTATTTAGATTATGCCCCCACTCTACACCAAGTAATTTGGGCACTTCAAGTGCTACCTGTGCCGTAATATTATAACTAAATAATAAAACAAGAATAAAAACTAATGCAAATACCCTCGATCTTCTCATAATTTCCTCCAAGAAATCACTATATCTATCTTAACTATCTGAATCAAATGAAAAATCCCTTTGCTGCCATTCACCTTTTTCATAAAGCTCATTAATCTCGGTTTTATTAAACATATCCATAAGCTGATTACCTGAAGCGCCATCTTCACCTTGGCTGATTTTCCAGCTTACAGTTAATTTAAAAGTATTTTCCCAATAATATCTTCGGGTTTGTTCATTTAAAACTGAACTTCCCGAATACTCAAAATAAAACTGCCAATCATGAAGATTGTGATTGATAAAGAATTTTATAGTCTGCAGATTAAAATTACTATCCTGTCTGTCTTGAATATTACCAAAATTAAAAGACTTGAACAGATCGATAAAGAAATTCTGAACACCATTTTCATCATAAAACAGATACATCCGTTTGTTTGCTGATGTAAAGTTAAAACCAATATTAGTTTCATAATCGGTATCTTTACCTATCATAAGATCAAAACCGAATGAGACCGATAAAACATTGTTTGAATAATATTCATTTGAGTTATCAACAACAAGTGTTGATCCCGAATAATAGTTACTGTGTTTAATAAAAAACCTGTAAGATATTTTGGGGGTTAGCTTTAGCTTAAAGACATTAAAGAAGACCGGAATCTCTTCTACATTATACTCCAAAGATATCTCGCCGTTATCAAGCTCCAGCCCGTATCCCCTGTTTTGAAACTCAAACCCTCTAAAAACCAGATTTATTTTTAAAATATCCATCAAGGCAGATAGTGACAGAGTTTGTCTGTCAAGATAATAATATCCGTACTCATTACCTGAAAGGAGCTTTCTGTTCCTATCCCATAGAAAATCAAATGTTGCTCTGAATTGAATCCAATTACCTCTCGGTAGTTTGAACTCAAAGAAATTCCCCGGTAGAGTAAAAGCCAGGGAATGTGTATTAGTCATCCTTATTATCCTATAATCATCGTAGGTTTTTCTTAAAACAGAATGATCCGGATAGTCTGCAACGGGGAAACTCAGTGCGGCATTAGCGTCAACGATCTTAACAAATTTAAGCGAAAAAGAATAAGTAAATAAGCTGTTAAATAGATTTATTGAGACTACATTATCCGGATAAAAACCCATCGGCAAAAGATGATCGGGGTTATGCCGGCCTGATCCGTCTGAAAATCTACCGACATTCTCAAGATTAATTACAAAACTGTGTTTCAATTCGAGTATTTTTTTATCAGCGGGAACAAAACTATAGTTTGTCTCAATGGTAAAACTATTAAACACATTCCTGAAATTTTTTGCACCGTCAACAGCCCAAAAATTTTCATAAGAATAGAAATTCTGAAGCATTGTATTAAGATTAGCCCCGTTTACCCTATAACCCAAATACTCTTTGGCAACAGCCGCTAAGGTTGTATTATAAGTAATATCTGAGCCGTGCTCGGTGAGAAGCATATCAAGCATATTATTAATGTCGGTGACCCTTGGAACCAGATTGATCCTTGGTGAAAGAGCAAATGAGAGTTTATGAGCATAATTCTCCTGAAATACATTAAAATTTAATGTAAAAAGGGTATAAAGCTCCTCAATCCTGCTTATACCGACACGCGAATCATAAAAAGCAGAATCAACCGTCTCATATTCGTTATTACCTGCGTTTAATTTATTCAAATCATCAAATCTTGCGGCAATTAATTCGTTGTGTCTGAACACCCTCAATTTAAGATTGGTTTTAATGCCGGTGCCCCTTAACACAGTACTTCTGAATGAAAGATTGTTTGTTAAAACATCATTATAATATATCTCAAGTGTTGAATTTGTTTGGTTAGTTACAGTAAGTGAGTCGATTCTTGAATCCAATTCATTGTCTGTATAATTAAAATTATTATCAAGAAATGACCTGTATATGCCATAGTCATCGTAAAATTTCTTATAAGAGATTGTCAGCTTAGGTCTCAGATCTATCAAATATTCACCAATCTTAAACATCGAAAACTCCCCTGTTAAAGAGAAGTCAACAAAATCACTAATCGTGTATCTCTCCAAAATCAAATTCATAAAATTGGTCAGAGCCGTGTTATTGGACATGCTAAGATTATAAAGAAGCGTTTCTAATGTATCCATTTCAGAATCAGGATACGGGTTTGCAGTATTAAAATTGAACCTGTTTCTTAGAACATTATTGAATGAATAGGCAAGTTTAAAATTTATTACGGATATATCTTCGATTGCAGTATATGTCAACGGCTTTACCTGTATCACATCTCTAATAAAACCACCTGCTAATTGCACCGGAGAGGTTACCGGCGCCGTATCATCCGTCGAATCCGGCTGATAGATATACTTAGAAGGATCATCATAATAATCGTTGATAATCCTCGGATACGATAATTCAGTTGTATATGTTCTAATAACATCAGTATCAAATCTTCTTGACATTACCGGTGTAAGATAAATTGTATCTGAAATATCTGATGTTGTGTCAGGATTATTCCTCACATTATCAAGATATACAAAAAGCTCTTTAAATACCGCACTCGTGTCCTCTACGGTTTCTCCCCTTTCTATTGACTCAGCAACGGCAATCTTATCTCCCATCTTGATAAATGTGTCATAATCGGCAAGCACACCTCTCATCGCAATCGTCACATCCGGTGCTGAAAATGATGAAAGAAGATACCTGTAACTCCCCGGATCACCATCATTAGTTCCCTGAGTTCTTCCAGGTATAGCGGAATTTTTTAGATTAATAACAGACTCAATATCAAGACGCAAAGATTCTATTAGTCGCAAGCCATAAATATCCGGATATCGCTTTAAACTAAGATTATTAAACTTGATAAATGTATAAATATCACTTAAACCGGTAACAATGCTATCTGTAACATCTGCATCTTCAACAAAAGCAGAACCCTGCGGTTGGACGCTTTTCAAGAAATCAAAAAGAAGATCGATATAAGTAAACGATACTTTTCGATTATAAAAATCAGTGAAATACTGCTGCCCGGACACATACTCAAACTGAAGCTCATAATTCAGATTGATAAATTTCTCAAAAAGCCTACCTGTCATATTAAAATACTGCGATGTTCTGAATTTCAGAGGATTTGCCGATGGAAACATATAAGTATTATCATAAGAGAAAGGAGCCGATATGTCTGCCGGATCATAAGGCGTAAAAAATGAGGTCGAATAATCCTTCCAGACCTTTCGTGATAACCCAAAATCATTTAACATGATTATTCTAATCGGGAAATCCTGAATATCTACCTTAAGATAAAGGTATCCCCCCCAATAAAATCCAATGTTTGTATATGCATCTCCAAAAACATTAACAGCAATATCGATCTTATCAAAAGACGGATATAATTTGAACTGCGGATTTGCTTCATAAAAAGGATTTGCCGCATAATAAGTATCCAGCCACTTAACCGTATCTGCTCTATCAATAGTAAAAACCTGTTCTGCTGTTGTAGGAGCGGCCCTACGGCTTGCAACACTCATTGTATCATTTTCGATCTTCTCCGGATTAATGTGTTCTCCAAGAAGATTGTAAGTAAGATTAATGAACCAACCTTCCCTTGCCCGCCAACCGAGACTCGGATTAATCTCAATCCCATGCGGGTGATAGTAGATTGGTATATAAAAAAACGGCATATTTCCGACTACTATCCGCCCATTCATCAAGCCCCACTCATCGTCTTCATTGATCCAGAGCCTTGAAACCTCAAGATAGTAATGAGGATCATATTCATCACATGTTGTCAGCTTTCCATTAAAAAGAGTAACAACATCGTCACTTGTCTGAACTACCCGTTCTCCGGTAAAGTGCATCCCCTCCAAACCGGAACCGCCGCCGCTTTTTATTGTTGTTGTACCGTTAAAAAGTACACCGCGATTTATATCATAATTATAGTAGAACTGTGTTCCGGCGAATTCCAAAGAATCATCTATATACCTGACATTACCCCTGCCGTATATCTCTTTTTTCTTTATATTAATAATAAGCTCGTCGGCTTCAATCACTTTTTTTACAACGACACCGCTTACCGTATCTTCAATAACAAGACGAACATCACCTAATACATGCAGTATCTCGTCGTTTTCTTCTACTACCTTAAAATTCCTTAATTCGCCCGCCCTCTCTAAGAGTATTTGATTACCTGTTCCTGAGGTTGTCTGTTTACGGATAAGTGTTACTCCATAATGTTCGGCAAGCAATTGTTGGTATTGTGCGGCACTGTCGCGGGGTGGTAAACCAAGAGAATTAGCCATAGACCTCAATCTAGTCAAATCCGCCTCTACAAGATCGCGGGCAATTGATTGAAGAAGAAACTGCTCTGTCCGTTGAATCCAGTTCTGAGTAGTATCACCTGAAAGATCTTCTACCGTCACCGGTTCGGCAAACATCAGTCTGCCGCAAGAAATAGCAATTATTAAACAGCTAATTATTATTTTTTTCATTAATTATTGTAAAAATGAGAATCTCAAGTCGATTTTATGACTTATTTGATTCAATATCCTGTTCCTTTATAAAAATAACTTAATTTAATGAAAATTAAAGCTTATTCTTAATAACATTTATATTATGAATAAGACTCTTACTCTTTGGATTCAGCTTCACGGCATCCTCCCAATTTGATATGGCATTATTATAGTCATTCAATTTGTAATAGTTATGCCCTATAAGATTGAGAACATTGAAATTCTCAATTACTCTGTTAAATTTATTCCTTACCTGCTCAAGATGATTTAACGAATCATGGTAATTACCATATTTATACTGCCTCACTGCCTCAACAAATGTTTCAGTCATTTCCTTATAAACAGAATCTCCTGATTCATTGATTGTTGATCTGGCCTTTTCGATCGCAACCTCAAAATCCAATAAAATCTGATCACTTTCACCTTTAAGGTTTAGATCCGCTATCAGTAGTGTAAGATCATCTGTTGCCGGATTATCACCTCTGAATTTTTTAACTTCATCAAAAATTCGCCCTACAAGTTCTTTAGAGGTTGCTTCTCTACCGTTCTTGATAAGGCTTTCCAATCTTTCCGATCCAAAAAGCTCCCTATCACTGTTCATTGTTTCGGTTATTCCGTCTGTATAAAAAACAATCCTGTCCTGACAATCAAGTTTTATAGTTGAAGTCGGATAATCAAAATCCTCAAGAACACCTACATATATAGAATCTGCTTTTAAAGGAATAAGAGATCCGTCTCTTTTGTTTAAATATATCTCGTTATGACCGGCATTTGTATATTCGAGAGTCTCATTCTCAGTGTCGATTATGCAATAGAAAGCAGTAAAATAACTGCCTATTTCTGAAATAATATTGTGTATCTCTTTATTGACTATCTGTACAATCTTACCGGTACTCATTCCATCCTTAGAATTGATCATAAACGATACTTTGGCCATTGTTGTAATGAGTGCAGCAGGAACTCCATGCCCGCACACATCAAGTACAACGATTCCGGTTCTTTGCTCACTAATCTTGAATACATCGTACAAATCCCCGCCGAGATCCTCCATAGGATAAATATTACCGGCAATTCTTATCATCTCAGATACTGGGAATATTTTTGGAATTATTGCCTGTTGAACCTTCTGAGCCATTCTAAGGTCTTTCTTCATAATGTCGTTAGCTTTCTGGAGCTCGGTATTAGCAATGTTCAATTCTTCGGTTCTTTGCTTAACAAGCTCTTCCAAGTGTTCGGTAAACTCTTTAATCCTAAAGATCATGTTGTTAAATGTAGTTGCAAGCCGGGTAAACTCATCATTACCCCTGACCTCAACCGACACCTCATAATCCCCCTCTGATACCTTAACAGACGCCCTTTCAAGACTCTTAACCGGTTTTGAGATAGTATCAGCCGCAAAATAAAGTATAATAATAGCGAGGAATGATGATATTATCATAGCAAGAATAGCAAGATTTCTTGAATTATTGATCGGTTTATAAACGATACTTTCACTGGCAGATGCGACAAGAATCCACTTCCATGCATCAAAATAAACATACCTTGCAAGCATCGGCTCAACAATTTCCCCCTGAAGGTCAGTACTGTACCTTATCTTGCCGCTTCTTGTCTCTGCTATTTGTTTAATAAAAGCCAAATTCGGATCAACAGCAACTCCCTGTACAGCTTCCGGATGGTAAACCACTCTGCCGTTCGTATCAACAACAAAAATATATCCGCCGGGTATATTAATAGACTTTGACAGTTCTACCATTGAATTTTTTGACTGTTGTACAAAAAGAAAAATGCCGTCTGTTTGCGACTTGACAAGTAAATCATGTGCAGATGAACAAGACTCCCTAAGATTGTTAATCTTATAATCCATAATGTCATCCTGCAATGAACTGATACTTCTCGTTGAGTTAAAAATAAATATGAGAGAAACAATCAATATTGGAACAATAATTATTGGCAGCGTTATTAATTGAAGCTTTAACTTAAAAGGCATAGAAAACTCCTCCAGAAAGCTGATCCGTAAAAAACAAGCTTATTCTATCATTCAAAAAACACATAAAAAACAAGACAAACAGATCACCAAAAATATCTGATGATCCGTTTATCGATTATGTATAGAAACAAAATATGTTCCTATTGCAATATTGGTATTGGATTAGACTCAGTTCTCCAAATTCAACATTCAAAATTTTAAAACCAGTACAGCTTTAATTAACTATATTTGTAACAGATTAATAAACTGCATAAAAGTTATACCGAATGCTTCCATCCATTCTTTATCATATATACCTTGATTTTTAGCATATATAAAGAATTTTTCAAGTATAGATGCCATTAGTAGATCATCTTTTCTTACTGCCCAATTTGACCAACTCGCTTCTGTCTGTGAAAGAGGGATACTAATATTTAGATTTGAATAGTTTTTGATCTCCATAAGACTTGTAATGCCACCGAGAGCCGTAACATCTGCTCTTCCTTCAGACACTGTCTTAGCAAGAGCCGCCGTATCGGCCACATTAACATAATTAAATCTTACACCAAGCTGCTCTTCAATATTCCTCAATGTAGCCGCATAAGCAGTTTGAGGTACAACCGCTATTTTATAATTAGCCAGATCCGACAAACTTGACACTGTAATACCCGACCTTACAACTATAAGGTCCTTATCCGGTGTAGTGTGAATAAGTTTAAAAAGCTTCTCACGCCATGGTTTATAACTGATTCCATCAACAATTATCCTTGCATTTCTCAAAACATCCGGCGTGTAAGGAGCTAACTCCCCTGATTCAAGTTTTGCCTGCATTGCACTGTCAGGTGTAACCCCGTCTTTTGCAAAGTATTGAGAGAAACTATCCACCAGCTCTACTTTAAGACTAACCTCAAGATAATCAGCTAAAGCTTTAGCTACTTTATACTCAATACCGCCTGCTTCAGTTCTTCCGAATGATCCGGCCGGTTCATAAACCGTTTCTCTAACGCGGGTTGCAATAACAAGTTGACCTTCTCTTTTAATCTGATCAATATATGCCTGTTCTTCCGGTGTAAAGACTATCCTGCCGTTTACTATTACCTGATCGGCAGTAATCCCATCCTGAGTTTCGGGCTCATTATTATTTGCTGTTCCATCTCCGGTTCCGCCCTTTTTAGTACAGGATACAGTAATCAGCAAAATGAAACAAAATAACAATACAACATTCAATAATCTTCTCATAAAACACTCCCTTATGAAAAATATAATTCATTCTACTAAAAAAATACCCTTAATGTCAACCAAAAAAACATTCTTTTATTAAAAGGGAGGCGAATTTATTTTTGGGGTAATTAAAAAAAATATCCTGCTGTTACACCGGATATTCTTTACGAGAGTCTTTAATCTCTTCACAAAACTACCAAATACTTATTTGGGGCACTCCTATATATTTAACCCGCGTTATGCACGATAATCGTAGCGAAGCGAAGTAGATTGTTGA
>CAZSQU010000035.1:0-28220 GCA_964608985.1 uncultured Spirochaetales bacterium | reverse complement strand
TCGAAAACTACTCATCTACTCTGGAAGCTATTAAATCTATTTTCCCTGATGTTGAATTGAAAAAATATAAGAGGGGTTGAAATGAACGATGTATTGCTAAAAATTAATCCTATAAAAAGTCCTATAGAATCGATCGCTTGCACTCCTGATAGTACAACTTTGGCAGTTGGACTAGCGGCGACAGAAAACAAGACCCCCACACTAGCTCTTTTAGATATATCATCAGGGGAGATAATCAAAGTTATTGAACAATCTGATAATTTTAATAATTCTGTCTGGAAATTAATTATTGATCAAACCGGCAGATATCTTATATATTTAAAGCAGATTTACAATGGAGATAATCGATACAACCTGGTATCTTATAACATGGAAACCGGCGAAAAATCGATTATTATGGATGTTGAAAATAATGATAAGTATAAGGGCTTTATTGTAACTCCTGACAATAAATTATCTATAGGAATAGATAACAAAATACAAAAATGGGATATTGCTAACAAATGTATAATTGAAGAAATAAACATTATTGAAGAGAAAAATATTAGCGATCCTCGATGTTACACATCTCTTTCATACTCATCTGACAATAAGCTTATTGCAATAGGTGGAATTAGAAGTGAGGAAATACTAATTTACGATATTGAAAGAAAAACTATAACTAACAGGATCGGGTTAAAAATCAGATTCCCCAAAAAGATCTATTTTACAAATAATAATAAACACCTGTTTATTGCGGATTACTGGCAGAAGGGCTTTTTTGCCTGGGATTTTGATAAATCTGAATATTATTTGAGCGAAACATACAATGAAGATATGGAATTAATCTCTTGTTTTGATATTCACAATGAATTATCAGTGATCGGTATGAAAACATCTGTTGTTAGAATACTAAAAACGATGGAGGGGAAAACATTGTTTAGAGATAAATTACATAGCGGAAGAGTTAATGATGTTATCATTACACCTGACAATAGTAAAATTGTGTCTGCAGGAGAAGATGGGCAGATAATTGTAAGAATCAACCCCATCGCTTGATTAAATTTTGTAAAATGGTATTATGCCTCTAACACATTATCCGGGAGCTGTTTTATGATTGAAAAAGTTAAAGAATTCATCGGGGAGTTACTTGAAATTGAATACAAAACAACAATATTGTATTATACTGAAAAAGATCAAAATGTTTATCAAGAGAGTCATAATAGATTAAAATCCTTTTTTGAAGACTACATAAGCCCTGAAATATCGTCTCGTAAAAATCCGGAGACTCCATTGAGTATGGGGCAATCCGCTTTAGAAAATATAATCAAAAGAGTGTGCTTCCAGATTAAAGAGTATGGTAACGAAGAATACGGGAAAATATACAGATGTTATATTAGTTACAACTACAATGGAAAATCGGAAGTAAACAAGCTGAAATATTGGCAGAACTATTTTGTCGCTCAAATCAATGGTGATTTTAAAATAGTTTCTGATTACACAAAAAAATCCGGAATGGATGAAAAAAATAAATTCCCCGTAGATTTAAATAAATCGTGGGACCACATAGATGGCGATAAAATTAGCATCCCCGGAAAACCAACTGCCGTTTTAAAGATTCAACCCCCAACTCATCCTGTCGAATTATCGGAGTACAATGGGGAGTGAAAGAGCTAGTCAACACTCAATAGTAAAAATGTAATTTAATATTGAAATAACTTTAGCTCCGGCATTATTTCGCAAATTTTCTGGAAATGTTTATCTAAAGTCCAGATAGAGGCATTATTTTTGATTGCTAAGTAAGACATGACTGCATCTTGAAAAGGAACCGTTATTCCATTTGCCTTTAACTTATTTAAAAGTCTACCTACACCTATCCGTCATCATCATTCAGTTCAAGAAAGTCAAAATCATTCAATGCTGATACAATTTTGTTTATTTCATTTTCAGATCGTGCGCCATGGATGAGTTCAGATTGTACAATACCACAAATAGATATATTCTCAGATAAAAATATCTCTCTTGCTTTATCTGTTGGGTGTTTCCAAAAATCAATAATTACATTAGTATCAACTAATATCATATTAAGCTGTTATTTCTGAGAGAATTTACCGCATTCATATCTATATCAATTTTACCTGCAAGCTCCATAAACTTACTTTTCCTCTTTGAATCGTGTCCGGAATCATTAATAGGTTGAATAGTAACAATTACTTTCCGATTTGTAATATTAAGCGGTTCATTTATATGTATAGTCTGATTATTAATCATCTCAGCTTCAAATATATATGCTGTCTGCATAAGCTCTCCTAAAGAGATAATACAAGTAAATAAAAAATTAAGCAAGATCAAAATAATAATTTTAAGATCTGTATCCCGGGATAATGCAGATCTTAAGTTAATTCTGGAGTTAAAAGTAAGTTATATGAATTGGCATAAAAATGATTGCAAAGATGAAAATAGAATAAAAAGCGTAAACATGAGCAAAAGAAATTGCAAATATAAAAATAATCGAGTAATAATTACAGTCTAAACTTGCATCACCGGTATTTAAAACACGGAGGTGATTGAACAAAAGAACTATGATACATTTACCTATCTTGAATGTCTTGTTAGATATAAAAGGAGCTGTTTTATGATAGAAAAAGTCAAAGACTTCATCGGGGAGTTACTTGATATTGAATACAAAACAACAATATTGTATTATAATGAAAAAGATCAAAATGTTTATCAAGAGAGTCATAATAAATTAAAGTCCTTTTTTGAAGACTACCTAAGCCCTGAAATATCGTCTCGTAAAAATCCGGAGACTCCATTGAGTATGGGGCAATCCGCTTTAGAAAATAAAATCAAAAGAGTTTGCTTCCAGATTAAAGAGTACGATAACGAAGAATACGGGAAAATATACAGGTGTTATATTAGTTGCAACTACAATGGAAAATCCGATGTAAATAAATTAACTTATTGGCAAAACTATTTTGTTGCTAAAATTGATAATCAATATAAAATAATTTCAAGTTACACAATAAAATCCGGAATGGATGAAAAAAATAAATTTCCTGCAGATTTGACTAAATCATGGGACCACATCAAAGGCGATCAATTTAGCTCTCTCGGAAAACCAACTGCCGTTTTAAAGATTCAACCCCCGACTCATCCTGATATCACTGAAAAATGAATTTACTAGTTTGAAGAAATATGCTATTATCTGCTTAAAAATAAAGGAAGTTTGCATGAGTCTCAAGAAAAGGAACTCAAAGTCGCTATTTAGCTCAGATATTGTCCTAAAAAACTTTTTAAAGCCAAATGATCCAATGATGATTTTTAGTAAAGAAATATACCCGTTATTTTCAGACAAAGACTTCAAAGATTGCTATTCCAAGAAAGGGAGAAACGGTATATCACCTGCATTTCTATCAGCGATAACACTTCTTCAATGGAAGGAAAACTTATCTGATGTCGAAGCTGTTGAGGCCTGTATCAATCGAATTGATTGGAAAATAGCTCTTCAAATACCAATAGAGCAAAACACTGTTTTTGACCCGTCAACTCTTTGTTATTTCAGAAAAAGACTAAAAGAAAATGATAAAATATGTTTGATTTTTGATAAAATAATTCAGTTTGCCATTAAAAAGGACTTTATAAAAAAGAATACTAATCAAAGAATAGATGCAACACATATTGTAAAACATGTGAATCGAATTTCAACAACTGATTTATTGTTTAGAGCCGTAAAGTGCATTGTAGATGAAATAAAAAGGAAAGACAATAATTTTTATGATAACCATTTGCCAAACGACATAAAGGAGCGTTATTTAAACACCTTTAGCTCATTTGGTGTAAATGTCTTGTTTTTCAGTGATATCACGATGTTGGAAATGTCGGCGTAGTGAAGGATGACGAGAGCCGACCGATAAGACCGTTTGTTGTCGATCGGAAGAACTGGTTGTTTTACGACACACCCGAAGAAGCCGAAGCAAGTGCCTGTTTTTACAGCTTGATAGAGACAGCCAAAGCAAACGGAATTGAGCAATATTCTTATTTGATGCATATATTCTATGAGATGCCAAAGTGCAAAGAGAAGCAGGAACTTATGAAACTTCTACCGGCTAATGTTGATTAAACAAAAGTCACCCCCTATGAAGTACCGGGATAGGTGTGGTTAATGAAGCTGTTACTCAGTAAAAAATGGACGATACCCTTAGAGATTGGGGCTGTGCTGTTAGTCAGTTTACGATTATGTTCGGTGAAAGATTTAGAGGGTAGAATAATCATTTACACAGAATTTCTGATATTCTCACTCTCACAGATTTATTAACAGTGTCGATAGACTAAGTATTAATCTCCAGTTAATAAACAGTTTCTAATTGCTCTATCTATCCAAACTTGTTTTATTGATTTTGCAATTTCTTTAAACTCTTTATATGTAAATTCATCTGTTTTTGCATTATTGCACCAGTAACAAGACAAGACCACATTATCTTTAAAATATTCATAATTAGGATCTTTACGATCAAGTTCAAGACAATAACCTCGAGTATCTGATCGTTTATTTCTTATTTTATTAATATTTATCAATGATCTAATATCTTTAAGAAATGTTTCACAATATTCACATTTACAATTTTCATTGTTACATTTTCCTACATCTTCATTAAAATCATTTTTTGAATAAATATTTGGATATACTTGACTTAAATATTTTTCAAATAAGATGTGATCTGTTTTCAAAGAATCAACTGATGTTACATTTAATAGTTTCTTTAATCCCTCCAGTTTAATATAAACATCTTGTACTTTTAGTTTGTTTTGATTATTAATACTAAATATATCAAATAAAACTTGGCCATAATTTTTTTGATAATATTCCGTTACAAAATATTCTACCCATCCATTATTATTATGAAGATTAAAACCTAAGAATTCTTCTTCCTGATTTTCAGACAACTTATTTCCTTCGATATCAAAATTGCTATCTATTATTTTTTTGAATAAAAAAACATTAATTCGGGAAATAAAACTTTCCTGCGCTTTTGATCTATAACTCATATTTACTCCAAATAATTTATTTTTTATAAAATACAACTTCATCTACCTTCGTACATACAATCGCGGGGTATTTGCCAAAAACAGCCCAAGCCTCTCCGACTACATCCTACTAAGGCACAAATGCCGTTTTGAATAATATATTTCTACACCTATCAAATTTAGTAACATTACTTCAGTAATCCTATATATCATCTATGACAAGTAAATATCACCATACCGAAATTGGAAATGACACAATATCAAAGTTTAAAAGTACATAATTAGAAAGAAAATCAAAACCTAATTATACCTCGCAATGCGGAAGCCGTAATGGAATTCGCCGTTCCACACTTTATCAGGGGTGGCGTAGGAGCGCCAACCGACTTGCAAGCTTGCCGAAGCGGCGACCCAGCTACCGCCCCGTAAGATGCGCGCAGTGCCACTTGTCGGACCTATATAGTTCTCTTGAGCTGATCCCGGATAGTTTGCATTCCAATCCCAGCACCATTCAAACACATTACCCGACATATCGTATATCCCAAGTTCATTAGGTGTTTTACCACCCACAGCTTGAGTCTTAGTTGTATTTCCGCATGGTGATGGTTGACAACCATACCACGCAAAGGGGTTGAAGTGAGGATAATTAGTCGCTTCTGAACCGGTAAATGCTCCTGTTCCGCCACTTGCATAATTAAAAGGAGTTGCGCCTTTGTTACTTGCCGCATACTGCCATTCTCCTTCTGTTGGTAACCTATACCCATTTGCTGACCAGTTACAAATTGCATTGTCACAAGCAGTTGCATTGGAATTCAATGAATTCTTTATAATTGTAGATGAATAGGTATATACAGGGGTAAGTCCACTCATTTCACTATATGCATTACACCACACAATAATATCTCGCCAGTTAATAGTCGTAACAGGTTCAAATTTAGTCGGCGCAGTAGAAGGAGCCGCACCTATTGTGCCGTCATGACCTTCTTTACCAGCATTAAAAAAAGTATAGCCATTAGCTATTGCCCACTGATGCACTGTGTACCAAAGTTCGTATGTTACTTCATACTGCCCTATACTAAAGTTAGAGATAGTATGATCAAAGTTATCAGGCGTACCACCTGTTGCCTTTTGGTTATAAGTCCCACCGTTGACATAGACAAGGTCGCGATAAGAAATAGATGAAAAGTCATATACCCAGTGAGCTGTATAACTTTTATTACCTGTTGATCCCTTTGTTATTGTTACTGTTGTATTATTAGTTCCCGTTAAATCTGTGCCACTCCAACCAACAAAGGTATAACCGGTTCTTATAGGATTATTTAATGTAAAGTTTTCTGTTTCTGCTGTATAACTTGTAGGGTTAGTTGCAGTGCCAGAGTTAAGTGTATAACTAATTGTGTAATTTAAAGCCCAATTAGCAGTATATTCTCTATTACCTGTTGAACCCTTTGTTATCGTAACTGTTGTATTATTAGTTCCGGTTAAACCTGTACCACTCCATCCGATATAGGTATAACCGGTTCTCGTAGGGTTAGCTAAGGTAAAAGAATTGGTTTCTACTGTATAAGTAGTAGGATTAGTTGCACTTCCTCCGTTTAGAGTATAGCTTATGAAGTAATTAAAAACCCAATTAGCAGTATATTCTCTATTACCTGTTGAACCCTTTGTTATCGTAACTGTTGTATTATTAGTTCCCGTTAGATCTGTAGCACTCCAGCCAACAAAGGTATAACCGACTCTCGTAGGATTAGCTAAGGTAAAGGAATTGGTTTCTACTGTATAAGTAGTAGGATTAGTTGCACTTCCTCCATTTAGAGTATAGCTGATGGAGTAAATAAAAAACCAATTTGCCGTATATTCTCTATTACCCGTTGAACCCTTTGTTATCGTAACTATTGTATTATTAGTTCCGGTTAAACCTGTACCACTCCAACCGACAAAGGTATAACCGTCTCTCGTAGGATTAGTTAGAGTAAAAGTATCTGTTTCAACTGTATAACTTGTAGGATTGGTTGCACTTCCTCCGTTTAGAGTATAGCTTATGGTGTAAGTATCAATATCCCACTTCGCATAGATCGTCTTCACAGATGCTATTGCTGTATCAAAGTCATAAACAATTGTTTTATCCTCATCAGCATACCAATTCACAAAGGTATATCCGACCTTTGTAGGATCAGTAACAGGTCGTACAGCTTTATCATTCTCCGCAATTGATTGAGAATCAACAAAACTGCCGCCATCAACATCAAACTCAACGGTAAAAACAGGTACTGCACTCCACTTTGCATATACAGTGATACTTGCTGTTACAACAGTACTTGCTGTAAACTCACTGCCTCCACCTTCATTTGCTGTAAACCAACCGCCAAAGTAAAAACCGTCTTTTGTCGGCGCTGTCGGTAACTCATCGATTATAGTTGCCGGTACTGTTACGGTTATAGTAGAAGGTACAGCTTCTGTCGTAGCCCCGTCAGCGTTAAATCTTACAGTGTATGTATTGCCAACCCATTTTGCATAAAGCGTAACATCAGATGTAACCTTATCAATTGCAAAGTTCCAAAGATTAATTAAACCGCTATCCTCATACCAACCGCCAAATGTATATCCCGCTTTAATGGGCGCTGTAGGTTCTCTTACAAATCTGCCTTTTGCAACTTCTTGCGAAGAGACAACACTTTCGCCGTTAGTTATGAATGTAACCTTGTACTTTTTTACATCAGAACCGCCATTATCCGGATTTTGATTACAAGCAGAAAAAGCTAAAAACAAAACAGACAAAGTAAAAACTGTAAATAAAAAACCTTGTTTTCTTAACATAACGCTCTCCAACTCAACAATATAATAATCCGCTTAATGCGGATTCTACCAAACTAAAACCGCTGATATGAGCATAAAAAAATCTCCGTTGCAAAAAATATTTTGTTAGATATAGAATTAAAAATATGAATAATTTTTAAAAATAAAAAGCCCTTTACGGTATGATAATATCCGTAATTCGGGCGTATTTGGTTTGTAGAACAGCTAAAATTTTTTTTAGACTTTTCGTTTAGTGAGTGAGTGAGTGAGTGAGTGAGTGAATTAATCATCATATCTATATGGTATCATTTGTATAATTTTTTGTCAAATTTTTTATTGATTTTTTAGAAAATTGCCAATGTTAATATTAAGTGTCACCCAAGATTGAGTTTTTTATATAAAACCACATGATCCTCTAATATAATGTTAATCACGACAAAAACAGAAAACATGGGGTCAAAGCAGTATAACACTTGCTTTAGACCAAAGAGAATTTGGTGAGGTTACAGGTGTTATCAACCTGATTTCATCAGATGCTGTTATCAATACATCCGGTTCTATGCCGCCCTATTTTATTGCATACTGCTCTCTTGACAGCTTATCTTTAACAAGTCGCGCAGGTCAGGAGTTTCAGCTTAAAAGTGGTATGCAGTTTTCTTCACGAATTATTGTTAATAGAAAAAGTATATTGATTTTATTACTGGAAAAATTAAACTTTACAAATACATCTTATTTTATATTATAGCTTATACCATAAATCAAAAATTCAAATTATATAAATTTTAGTTGATTAATATAATATAATAATCTATATTGTCTTATCTAAAATATAGATATAATGCCAAAGGATGTTAATAATAGTACATTTAATGTAGCTTTATATTTGTCTTTACCTGTGTATCAGGGAAATATTTAATGATAATTACGGAGAATTTATATGGCAAAAACAAAGGTTAAAATTACCGATCTCGTATTGAGAGATGCACATCAGTCTCTGCTTGCAACCAGAATGGTTCTTTCAGATATGCTTCCGATTGCGGATAAACTAAATAAGGTAGGATATTGGGCACTTGAGACATGGGGCGGCGCAACTTTTGATTCTTGTATAAGATATTTAAATGAAGACCCATGGGAAAGAATAAGACAACTTAAAAAGGCAATGCCTAACACACAAATGCAGATGCTTTTAAGAGGACAGAATCTTCTAGGTTATAGACACTATGCTGATGATGTTGTTGAAAAATTTGTTGAGAAATCTGCAAAAAACGGTGTTGATGTTTTTAGAATCTTTGATGCATTAAATGATCCGCGAAATTTCAAGAAATCTGTTGATGCTGTAAAAAAAGCCGGTAAACACGCTCAAGGTACAATCAGCTATGCAACAAGCCCTTTTCATACAATATCAGCTTTTGTTGAACTCGGTAAACAATTAAAAGACATGGGAGTTGATTCTATCTGTATCAAAGATATGGCAGGATTAATCAAGCCATTTGATGCATACAAACTTGTTGAGTCATTAAAGAAAGAAGTTGGTCTTCCGATCAACCTTCACTCACACGCAACAACAGGCATGTCTGTTGCTTCACTTCTTAAAGGTGTTGAAGCAGGTGCTGACATTATAGATACAACTATATCATCACTTTCGATGGGAACAAGCCATTCGCCTACTGAGACAATGGTTGAGATACTTATGGGAACCGATTACGACACCGGCCTTGATATTAAAACATTAGTTGAGATTGCGGCTTATTTCAGGGAAGTAAGAAAGAAATATAAACAATTTGAATCCTCTTTCCTTGGAGCTGACACAAGAATACTTGTTGCTCAGGTTCCGGGCGGTATGTTGTCAAATCTTGAAAGCCAGCTTAAAGATCAGGGGGCAAGTGACAAAATAGATGCTGTTCTCGATGAAATTTCTGTTGTTCAGAAAGACTTCGGTTATCCTCCGCTGGTAACTCCTACATCACAGATCGTAGGTACTCAGGCAGTTTTTAATGTACTCTTTGGTAGATACAAAAACATAACAGCTGAATCACGGGACCTCTTAATCGGAAGATACGGACAAACAGCGGCTAAACCTAATCAAGAGTTGGTTAACAGAGTTTTAAAAGAGATGAATCTTGAAAAAGCAATTACCTGCAGACCTGCAGATGAGATACCTAACGAATTTGCAAAAATTGAATCAGAATTAAGAGAAAAAATGGGTGGTAAAACAATGTCTGAAGAAGATGTTCTTACCTATGCACTTTTTCCTCAAATCGCTGTTAAATTCTTTAATTCAAGAGAAAATGGACCTGTTACATTTGAAGCACCTTCTGATGTTTCTGAAACAGGCGGTAAAGATGGTAATTTTATTATTACCGTTGATGGTTCAGACTATAAGGTTTCAACTAAAACCGGAACGGTTGTTGTTGACGGTGTAGAACATAAGATCGATATTAAAGAATGGGATGGTAAAGATAGCGCACCTACGGCAGGAGCATCAGGCGGAGCCGGTACCGACATTGAGTCACAAGTTGCCGGAACAATCCTTAGATTCAACTTTAAAGATGGAGATAAGGTAAAGCCAAATGATACGCTTATTATAATTGAATCAATGAAGATGGAACTTGAAATAAAGACAGCTATAGCCGGAACAATATACTACAAATGTAAGACCGGGGATGCTGTAAAAGCACACGATTTACTCGCAGTAATTAAGTAATTTTAATATAATAAGCTCTTGCACAATAAAATGCAGGAGCTTTATTTATTATATTGTACGGAAGGTTGATATGAAAAAGTATCTATTGTTATTTGTAAACTTGCTTTTAATAACTTCTCTTTTTTCTCAAACACAAAACTTAGTAAAACGAACCGTATCAATATTGCCCGCTTATAATTCCGGTTTTAACCAGGATTATAACTACTTATCTCAGATTATTGCAGGTGCCTTGAGTTCATCACTAAGGAATTCCGGAGATTTCGTTGTTTTTGATGATGAAAAAATCAACAAGGGATTATCTGACTGCGGTATATCAGAATCACAGTACATCTGGGAAGCTGATGCAATAAGAGTTGCAGAAACCATCGGATCTTCGGTTATTGTAGCAATTTTCTTCCAAATTGATGAGAGAAACAAGCAGATAAGGATAAATTTTAATGCAATTGATGCAAGTACACGAAAATCAGCCGTAACACTATCTGTTCAAGGGTCAACCGGAGTTACTATTATAGATACTATTAATCAAGCAGCCGAAAGTATGAAAACAGATATGCAACGCGAACTTGCTCCTTATATGGCACCTTTTATTTTCTCACCGATGTCAAAAATAGCAATATCTCTGACTTCAGTCGGCGGATCATTATTAATCGCTTCAATCCCTGTTATGATTGTAGGTTTTGCATATTTTTACCCGTTAGTTTCAGAATATTTGCCAACCGGCGATGGAATAACACTAGACAGTCATTTGATTTATGATCAGTATTATCAAGGTTTAATATCAACTTTTTCAATAGGTGTTACAGCAATAGGACTCGGTATAATTCTTTGCGGGGTCGGAATCCCTTTATTAGTTTATAATATTAATATTGACAAAGAAAATCAATTTGTACTCGAGTTCACCCCTTCGGGCAATAATTTATATGTCGGGTTATCATTTAAATTTTAATTGATTTTTTTAACTTAAGCACTATCAATATTTATTGAATCACCAACTGAATTCACCTCTTAATAAATTATCAATCCTGTCGATACTATAAATGTATTTCTTTTTATAAAGATTTTTTAATTTACTATCATTTACGGGGTGTTATATGGGCAGTAAGAAAGTAACAATATATCTCATATCAATAATATCATTTGTGACTATTCTGCTTGCCGGTCTTATTGCATTATACTACTACAATATATTTGGTTCAATAAATAAAAATCTTGTTGTTTATTCTTCCGATTTTAGATCAATAACTCAAAATAACAACGAACAAGAAGTAATAACTGAGGACGCAGTCGATAATACAGAAATTGCAAATAGTAATACAAATAATGTTAATGTTGACACTCAAATTTCAACAACAACTCAACATAATGTAGAAACTCTATCAGGACTTGATCTAAACCACAAGGATGGTATAGTGGTAGAGGTTTCAAGAAATCAAAGTTCAAGAATATTTAATACCGATTTATCAACATTTCAATTTCATGCTATCGGAGAATTTATTACGGAAGATGAATATAACTTTCGTGTATCCTTAATTCGCAGCCTTTCAATAAGAACGGTTGTTATTGATTCCTTGACACCCGGCAATGGTATAGCACAGGAATTCTATCGTACAGTATATATGTCTGAAATGATTCCTGCAAAAATATTAGATCAGATAGTTGAAAGCAGTCAATTCAGGTCTCTTATACCCGAAAGATATCTATCAAATGAAAGTAACGCAAGACTAAATAATGGAGACAGAGTTACATTCGGTAATAATGAGATCAAAGACCTATTGATATTATGGTCAATGGGACGGCTGATACCTTATCAAAAGGCATGGCTGTCAAGGGTTAGATCTTAATAACCTTTTAACTTCCAAAATATTTATTATTATATGCTCACATATTGGACAAAATACACCTGTTGAAGATCTCATAATACAGTCAGGATAAGCCCTAAAAACCCCCGTGTCTGTTCCTAAACCGCCTTCATAGTATCCAATTAAGGGATCATTTGTTTCAGATTTGATCTGTTCCCATGCCTCTACGAAAGTAGATAATGATAGGTTTGTATATTTGCCAACTTCATTTGAAGTATAACGGATATTATGATTTCCACCATACTCATCTCCAAGCCCGAACAAAACATGCCCAATCTCATGCAATAAAACCCCTACCCCGCTATCTATCGGGCAAACGATTACACCGGTAGTACCCCTTATGAAAGAAAATCCGCGAACACAATCCACTGCTGCAGGAAAGAAAATAATTAGATCCGGATTGTTATAACTGTTAATAATTATGTCAAGACTATTTATATCTATACCTGTTCCATAACCTCGATTAAATATTACAATTGAATTCTCATCCGTTAAGGATGCAAATAAATCCCGATATTTTGATATTAAATTATTACTGAAGAAATTATCTATGTAATCATTAACGGTATTAAACTGATCCGGGCTATTAACAATAAAAATGAGTCTGTAACAATCTGCCTGTAGTGTCCCAATTGTTGTAAAAAAGAAAGATAATAATATTATATTAAGTCTTATCAAATATCTCACCTGCAGTCTTTGTTATATCATCAGGAATCTGAGCAATTATTACCGGATATCCTTCAAACTCTATTGAATATGAATGCAGTAAAGGTCTTATTAAACCGTATTGGCCCGTTTGATAAACTGACCTTCTCGATTTATATCTATGATCGCCAAGTATTGGTGAGCCGACGGCTTTAAGATGAGCCCTTATCTGATGTTTTCTTCCTGTCCATAATTCAATAGTCAATAAAGATGCATTTTCATTTGATTTTATTGGAGTAATTAAAGTAAAAGATTCTTTAGGAAAATTTTCAAGATAGTATGATCTTTCGAAAATATTGCTATCATACATCTTTAAACTTGCTACAGTTACTCCCTGTTCTTCGTTATTGATCATTGATCTTATTAATAAAGGTTTATCTATACAGCCTGAAGATATTGCTACATAAATCTTTTTGGTCTTACGATCTCTAAGTTGTCCGGTAAAATTCTTTAAAGCATGAAAATTTTTAGCAAAAACTATAACTCCGCTTGTATTTCTATCAAGACGATGACAAGGGGATGGTGTATAACCTTCATTTTGAGGATTATATTCACCTTTTTTATATAGATATGCACATACGATCTGCTGCAGTGTGTTTTTATAATTATTTTCATCAGGATGAACTATTATACCCGCCGGTTTATTTACGGCAAGAATATCCTTATCTTCAAATACAACAAACAACTCTGAAGAAATGCCATGAAATTTTGCTTGATTATCTGTATTGATTTTCTTGAAATGCTCATCTTTTAGATAGATCGTTAACATATCGTTTGCTTTGACATGATAATTTACATCAACTTTTGACTGATTAACCGTTATTATCTTCTTCCTGAAAAACTTAAACAAATCAGAGTTATCAATACCGGGTAAAAGCGTTTTAACATAATTAAAAATTTTTTTACCATCGTCTATCTCTTGTATGATAATCTTCCTCATAAAATTATTCCATTTTTATCGAAGACGCATAAAGTTTGTGATAGATTCCTTCAATTTCTTTTTGTTCATCACTATTCCAGCAAACAATCTCTTCATCAAATATCTTATCTAAGGCCTCAATCGAGGTTTCTAATGCAGTAAAAAAATCCCTTTCAATCCGGTATGAATAAACAGAGTTTCCTTCTGAAACAAGCATTAAAAAACCGGATGATTTTGATCCTTTTTTAACTCGTGTCGGTTTAAAAATATATTTGATAAACTCAAAAATCCTATTCCAATCATTTGGATAAGTTAGCGTTTCGTTTTTCGGCCATTTTTCATTAAGCCCGTTATCCAAATCTATTCTATCAAAATATTTAATAATGTTAATAAGTTTATCTTTAACAATTATTGTATTATCTTTATATAACAATACCGCTTCAATTTTTGGAAGCAGATTAATATTAATTTCCTGTTTTCTATCCTTTAATTGAATAATAATGTTATATGGTATCTCAAGCAACCTGTTTTTATTATTTGTCTTAATATCAAAATATTTATCAAGAATATAAATTTTATTATCTTCTTCAATTGTTTTTATCTCTTTTTTTATCTCAATATCTTTATTTATCTCAATTTGCTTAGGTCTAGTTGAAATTGCTACTCTCTCTTTGGACATAGCTTTTCTAAAATCAACTAACTGCCCTTTAAAAAGATGCTGCGGAATAACTGTTGCTGTTCTCGCGTATGTTCGTCCGGTATTAACTATCTCACCACACACAATCCAATCGGGTTTTTCTCCATAAAGATAAGATGAAGGGTGTATCCTTATACCTTTCTCTGTCATTGATGAGTAAGTCCCACCTTTTGTTTTCTCTTTATGGCAGATATATTGTTTAAGTCCTGTGCATATAGATAGAATTATCTGATCAATATTATATTTATCTTGTAATTGATACTCTTTTTTAATAATCATATCTTTTAACTGAGAATGAATATTGGTTATCTCTTGCATCGTTTCATAATCAAGATAGTAAGTTATACAAAACTTCTCTTTGTTACCGGTTGAAACATATCTTTTAAAGAGATTTATCCATGATAAAAAATCTCCGCCACTTACAAAAAGTTTTCGTTGAGCTTTTCTACTCTCAATTTCCTCACCATTCGGGTAGAGAAAAGGAGATTTTGCAGATAAAAAAGATATTACAATTAAAACAGAATTAACTACCTGAGGATATTTTGATAAAGACTCAAGTAATATTCTTGACAATCTTGGTAGAAGTGGAAAATCAACCATTTTTCTTCCGGTATCTGTCAGACACCCATGTTCATCCAATGCACCGATATTCTCAAGAGTTTCAATAGCTGACTTTATGCCCCCTTGCGTAGGCGGTGATATAAAATCAAAATGATAGTAGTGAGTAATACCTAGATCTGCCATTCGTAAAACAACCTCAGAAAGATCTGTCCTATATATTTCCTCTTTTGTGTACTGGTCCCTTAACTTATAGTTCTCTTCCGAAAACAATCTATAAACTATTCCCGGGGCAGTTCTTCCTGCTCTACCCATTCTTTGATCACATGATGCCTTTGATATTGGTTTTGTTTCTAAATATGAAGTCAGTGTTCGCGGATTATAATAGTTTATTCTTGCAATACCGGAATCAATTACATGTATAATACCGTCAATAGTTATTGAAGTCTCTGCAATATTTGTTGCAATAACAATTTTTCTTAAACCATCAAATTTATCAAAAACACGATTCTGATCCTCTGTAGATAATTTTGCATATAACGGTAAAACAATCAATTTATTATTAAGTAGTCTATTAAGCTGATTCAGATTATCACAACATTCTTTAATAGCAGCTTCACCATGTAGAAATATTAAAATGTCCCCTGCGATCTTATCTTTTTCCAATGATGCTACAATCTCTGTTATTTTTGCAAGAATTAACTGCTGATCAAACTCTTTTTCCAGAGGAATATGTTTCACTTCAATCGGATATGGTTTGGTATAAACAGAAATTATCGGAGCACCATCAAAATAATTACTAAAAAGTTTTGCGTTAATTGTTGCAGAAGAAATAATTACCTTAAAATCAGGCCTTTGTTTAAGAACCTCTTTTAGTAACCCAAGTATGAAATCAATATTCAGACTTCTTTCATGAGCTTCATCAACAATAATTATCTCATATTTTTCGAGTAAAGGATCAAAACGGATCTCTTCAAGGAGAATACCGTCAGTCATAATCTTTATTTGCGTATGAAGACTTGTTTCATCCGTAAATCTAACCTTATATCCTACAAGTCGTCCCGGTTCGACCGACATCTCATAAGCTATTCTACGAGAAACGCTATATGCTGCAATCCTTCTCGGTTGAGTTACCCCTATCCTGCCACGATTGACAAAACCCGCATTAAAAAGTATTTGAGGCAATTGAGTGGTCTTACCTGAACCTGTCGGAGCTTCAACAACAGTAACTTTATTATTTCTCACTGTTTCAATTATCTGATCCCTATAATTATAAATAGCGAGGTTATTTTTGTCCATTTTAATTGTTATCACAGCTCATCAGATAAATTAATCTGCCTGTACCTGTTGTCCCCTTATTTGAATATCTCTGATTCTGATATGTTGACTATTATTTGAAAAATCCTCAAATATTACTTTTATATAATTATGGGAAATTATTCGTCCAATATTTATATGTATCGGTTGCCTGTTTCTAATCAAAGAACTTATTTGAAAACTATTTAACCGCACCTGATAAACCGACGGGCCGGTAAAAAGATTATTATCAGAAAATAGAAGAGATATCTTTCTAGGCATATTAATGGTATTATTACCATCATAATAAGGTAATAAAGAAACACCTTTTATTATAAAAAGATCCTGATATTCATCTTCAAATTCGATTTCTACAAAATTATTTTCGGAACCAAATTCAAAATATCGATCTGCAGTTCTACCGGTTTTTTCTCTGCTAAAATGAAAAACCGAATTCAATACCGTATTTGCCGAATACTGTTGTGCCTGTTTTATCAAAATAGTATGATACTCATTCGGAACAAAGTTTTTATAGGTATAATTGAATCTTGTACCCCTTCTTGAATAATTCAACGGTAATATGCTGAGATAATTTGGATCAATCACTGAAGACCTTAATGAGATATTCAAATTTTTTATCTTTAGATTGTTACTATAGTAAACAGTTCTAAAAGGATAATAAAAAATCCTTTCACTTGAAGACATCTTTGATTCATCCGATTTAAATTCTATGTAGTTTAGTTGAGCATCGGTTAATCTGTTGTGTTCAAAGTGATTACGGGAAATTACTTCATTAAAATAATTAATCGACCTGTATTTTACAGAAACTGTCACAGTTTGATTTGCTTCCAAAACTATACCCGATGAATAGAAATTGACAAAATGCTCAAATGATTCAATAACCTCACGATAGAACGGATCTGTGTTAATTCTAATATTTCCCAATTTATAAGGCAATATTGCATTTATACTATTATCATCCGTTATTGTATATGATGCTTCATTTCCGTTAACAGTTATAACAAACCCCTCATAGTTCCCGCTTATCACCTCGGTATTCAGTATATTTTCTGTTCTATTACTCGATATTCTTCTCACTTCAGTATCAACCTTAGGATATTGAAAAGTAATTAACTTTCTGCTACCGTTATTCTTGATTGTGTAATCAGCATTTATTATTGAATACTCATCATATAGATCAATAAAAATTGATGCATTTATTATCTCAATATCGCGTAAAGCTGATTGAGGCAGTATTCTAATTGATCCGCCGGAAAAGATATTACCGCTATATGTCTTATTAAGATCAAAAGAATCTAATTGCTGTGAAAATAACATCGTTGAAAAAACAATAAAGACAGAAAATGAAAAAAGTCTTTTTTTCATCAGTGATACTCCATTTACTTAAAATTGGACAGAAAAGTTCTTTTCGGTTGTTGCGAGAAGATCATTTATATTAAATGAAAAAGATACTTTATTTGCTGAAACTAAAGTAACACCTTGATGTGCCGTAACAGGTGTAGGAGTTACAATCTCAAATACAAATCTAACCGAGTTTATTAATCTTCCATAATATTGCGGGTCATCCTCTTCTAATTGCATTAAAAGAGTATTTAACATTCTTTCAGGATCAAGGTCACTCATCAGAAGCCGCTGAGAAATAGTTACTCTGTTGCCATTTCTTACTACAGAAGGTCTGATAAAACCGGAAGGTATTTCTGCGAATGCTCTTTCAAAATCAGTAAAAGCCAAAGTAATTCTTCCGTTATAAGTATCACCTTGTAATGAAATATTAACCGATTGAAGTGTTAGAAAATTAGAATTTTTAAAATTCCTCCTAAAAGCTGCCGCATCTGTTAATGACATAATATCAAGCGAATTAGATGATCCGCCTGTTGAAGAGACCTGCGCAAGTACACCAGAAAGCTCAGGTATAAATTCCTGATTTAAAGTATAATTCAATACAATTGTACCACTCCTTTTATCAGGATTAACAGTTATTGTCTGAGTATAACATGACAATAGGACAATTGATAAAAATGGTAATAATAGTTTTGGTTTCATAGATGCCTCCAGACAAATTAGCAGAATATTCTGCTTTTATTCTTTTTTAATTATTAATTCATTATATTTTAACTTATTATAACTCAATTTATTAAAATAAGAAATCATTTTAACGAGTTTTACAATAATTAAACAATAAATTCAATATATTATTTTCTGAAAAATTATATTACAAATTATCTTTATTAATATCGATTTTTATTGTATTATACCATTTTGAAACTTGTTAAGTATTAAATACGATATTCAAACGCCGGATATTATAAACCGAGGCGGGTTTTGATATTTCATTCTTACAAGTATTGATAAAACAATTTAAGCAAATACCTTATACCATCAAAATATAAATAATAACGGGGAAGTTATGACTAAAAATATAAAACGGAACAATGATTCAAATATAACTAAAAATTTAAATTCTTTTTTTAGCTTGAATTTAAAACTTTTAAAAATATTTTTTATTATTTTAATTATAAGCGGATGCTCTACGGTAAAACAAATTAATGATTTACAAACTTATGCGAATGTGACTTTTCGTCATCTTTGTGAGACATCCGTAAGACTTGATTCAATATCTTTTGCGGGCTTTATGAGAATAAAAGGCGTTAACGGTATCCCTCCGGTGTTCATACCTTTTGAAATCAGAAGCAATCTTAAAGAAAAAAATGCAACTCTTATTCTTTCACTTAGAAATCAAAAGATTCTTCAAATAATCATTGATCAAAATAATTACTATATTGTTAACAACAAAGAAAATAAATTCTTTAAAGACTCAATTACCAATATGAATTTCACCTCTGTAATGGGGATGAGTTTTGATCCTATACAAATTATATATCTTATGTACGGTAAATTACCTCTATCGGAAAGCATTGAACTTATGAATATTTCACAAGAAACTTCAGGTTATATGCTTACTATGTCTGATTCTACTACTTTGTATTCACTGGTACTTGACGAAGAGGACAACATACTCTCCGGTAGTGTTGACAATCAGTTTCATGATAAAATAATCATAGAATCAATAACATATACGAAAAATGACAACAATCAAAGTATCCCGCGAAGTGCTGTTTTTTCTAACTCCGATCTATCGGTATCAATAACATTTATGATAAATGCTCTTTCTGACAGGCCTCTTACAGGTGATTATATGGACTTAAATACACTTACAACAATGGAACAGGTGTCCACACCGCAAGAAGTTGCTATAAGGATGTAGAAAAAAAACAATGATAAAAAAAACGATTTTGTTATTAGTTATTTTTATGTTTAACGCATGGATTATATCATCTGATGAAACACAGGATATTGTTTCTGAAGATAATAACAATTTAATTTATATTTCAGAAATAACAGTCATCAATAACACCTACACTAACTCAAGTATTATACTTGACGGCATAGGTATATCGGTAGGGGACAGATATACAACAGAAACAAAAGATTATATCTATCTTCGAGTAGCGTCTATGAGAGATATAATTCAATCAGCAGATGTTACGGAGATTTTTGACGATCAAGGTAATGTAAAACTAATAATATATATTGATGAAAAATTCCCGATGTTACTATTACCTTTCTTCACATATTCAAATTCGAAAGGACTTCAACCCAAAATTATAATAAGACACTATAATCTTGCAGGATTCAGAAAGTTTCTAAATGCCAAGATAGAATTCATTCCAACAACAGAACTTTATATGTGGGCGAGGCTAAGTGAGAATTCTGACACTATTCCCGATAGAATCAGTGAAAATGACTTCAACAGCAAAATTCTAGAAAAACTTACCGATCAGGCAGATATTGACTTTATCAGAATAGCTTACAACTTTGACGGATCCCAATACAGACTTACACACAACCTATCTGATGATGACAGGACAAGACTGATTGACTTATTTAATGCTCTAATGTTCAATAAAGCCCTTTCTTACTCCGTTGAAGCAAATCTCGGAACATCATTGCCAAACTATTTTATAACCGGAATACCACCTCTCGGAGTATTCGGTTCATCATTTACAGGCACCAGATGGAATGATACTCCATATATTAACATGCTTGCTAAAGGTCAGTTGTCTTTCCAAATTCCCGGCACTACAGCTTCAATAACTCAGAAATTTGGCATAGATAAATACAGACTTACTTTTATTCCTCAAGACACAAACCCGGAGATATTCACCGGTGTATATCAAAATATTAACCCTTATTATGAAATTGATATGAGAATAACTGACCCTAGAATAAATGCGTCTTATATACCCTCATTTAAATTTAATTATGAAGGAGGAACAGACTTAAACGGGGTATCTGAAAACATTCACCTTTTCAACATACAAAACTCTCTTAATTTAGGTTACCCGATTAGAGGAACTAATCTAACGCTGAAACCATATTATACATTTAAGTATATCCTTGCTATAAACCGTAGCAGAACCTCAGAAAAACAGGTTAACGGAATAAATTATGACTATCTTGCACCGGTGACCGGCGTAAATCTTTCTATACCTGTACCGCAGATAGGTGCCACTGTAACACCGGGGATCTCATTTTCACTTGTAAGATCATCTTCATCTAATAACAGCCGATTGACTTCCTATGATGATTATGTAATATCAGGAGATACAACTGCTTATATTAATATTTATGCGGGATTCTCCCGTGTAATAAAACTGCAGAATATAACAAATGAGACAACATTCAGTATCTCTTATTCACAACCCTTGTTTAGAATCACAGAACGATACGGGTTGGATCCGACAATAACAGCGGGTAGATTTAATGATTTTTATGCTGACGCAAAATTCATCAACAATTTTGAAATAAAATACTTTGGTGATCACAGGTTTATTATGAACTGGGTTGCTTTTACAAGTTATAACCATATACAAGAACTGGGCGGTCAATACAATTCTTCATCATATAGTATTAAACTAAATGATATCTCATATTTAAGAGGATTTGCGGGGTTAGCTTGTAAATTGCAACTTGTTATACCTTTATTTTACTTCACAACGACAAAGTTTCTTACTATGGAAACAGAAAAAGAACTTAATTGGCAAATGGATTGGCTGATATTCATCAATGGCGGTTTCTCATTTAACGATTCAGATCTGATAATCGGCGGTATAATGTACACAATTCCTGTTAGAGTCTTGCGTATTCTTCCGTCAATTGTAGTCGGTACATCAATCAGACTTTACCCGAGATTTTTGGCTTCTTTTATTAGACTTGACCTTGGATTAGATTTATACAGAATTATTAAGTCTAAAGGTATTAATGGCTCATTAAGTCTGGTTTTTAACATTGGAGATGATATATAATTTATTTTATTCGGAGGAAATAATGATCCTATATAACGCACTTTTTGTTCCTTTATTATTTGTTTTTTCAACTGTTTTGATACAGTTACTGATTGATCATGATTCATTTATCGATCTTTATGCAACTTTTGGAATTGGTATTTTAGGCGGAATTGTTTATATAATTATCGCTTCCGTATTAGACAGAATAACCGGAAGTGATTATAACAAAACATCAATAATTCTTAAAGCATTTTTGACTGACGGACTATTGATAACGGTAGTTATTTGCGGTATTTTCGGATTAATATCATATAAAGTGATTGATGGTGTAGAAAACAATTCTTTACCGGTAATTTCAACTATTTGTTTCAGTCTGATATCAGGTATTCTGACAACTCAACGAATTTGGCTCTCTGTAAATACAATATTTTTTGATTCAATTTTGCAGTATATCAGCTACGGTTCGTTAATATTATTAATATCTGTTATTATGGGTTTCGGGTTTAAATTGTTTTCTGATGGATATTCGATAGTAATTAAGATAATATTTGCTACATTAACAATTCTATTGGTTACTGCAGTTTATTCTTTTTATAATCTTACTTTTATATACAACAGCTATCTCCACATGATATACATAATACCCGGATTAGGATTAGTAACACTTGCCATAGTTTTTAGGGAAAGTTTTTAAAATCATAATTGTATTAGTCTGAATTAATTATTGCATTAAATGTACACATTTCAACACATAATCCGCATTGTGTACATTTATTATAATCTATCGATGGCACTCCCCTACCGCCGGTTTGACTCATCGCTTTAGCCGGACAAGATATAGTTGCTACACAAACATGGTTTTTTATACATCTTTCACTATCAATTAGTATCATGGTAATCACCTGTCAACTTTTTTCACTGGAACTTATAAAGTGGCTGATAAATTTTAGTTGCTCAATATTTTCACAAATAAGATTAAAAGCAGACATTAATGGCACTGCGATAATTATTCCAACAACACCCCATAAGTATCCCCAAAACATTACTGATATCAATATCACGACAGGACTGAGATTAACACCTTTACTTTGAAACTTATTCTCAAGGATGTTGCCTAACAAAATTTGCATACTTGTTAAGACTACAACTAGAGATATGGTAAGCGGAAACGACTGATATTGTATCAAACTTAAAATTCCGGGAAAAATAACCGCAATAGTAGATCCGATATAAGGAACATAGTTAAAAGTAAATGCTAAAAATCCCCAAAGAATTGAATATTTGACACCAAATAATAAACACACAAAAAAAGTAATAATTCCTGTAATAATACTGATTATTGATTTTACAATAACATAACTTTGTATCTGTTTGTTGATCTGTTTTAAAAGTGTATATATCTTAACCTTATTAGTTGGAAATGCCTTTGATACCCGCTCTTCCAAACGGGACATCCCGGGTGTTATAAATATCAATGACACTGTATATATAAAAAACCCCTTAATCAGATCAATGAAGAAATTTACCGAGTTCATCAGATATTCCTGAAAGTTAATTTGAGAAAGATTATCAAGAATAATTGCAGCAAGTTTTTCCTGACTGATATAAGGAGCAATAACAGGATTTGCCGATAATGTATTCAACCATTTAATTGAATTTCTTTGTATCTCTTTTATGATACCCGGAATATCTGTTATAAACCTCTGTATTGATATAACCAACAATACCAGTAAAATAGAAATCAAAATTAAAAATGTAAAAACAACCAAAAGAGTTGATGCCCAGTTGGGAACCTTTGTTTTATGTAGTTTCTTAAGAATTGGACTTAAAGAAAATGCAGAAAAAAAAGCAAGAAAAACCGGTAATACATAAGCAGCCATTATTTTAGTAAAATAGAGCACTAAGATAATAAAGAATGCAACTAAAAAAATCATTATATAGTTGACAGCTTTTTCTGTTGAAATCATCACCAACAAACCTCCGAATCTATCTGAATATATTACATATTTTAGAAAAAAAAATATTTTTGTGAAAAATATTAATATTATCGTTTTTTACATTTTATCAAGCGGGTCAAAACCCAATATTAGTACAATTATAGAAATAACATTTAATACGGCAACGGACAATCTGCATCTGAATAGTTTTGTATTATCTGAAACGCCATTTATTATACTGTTATCTTGATAAAACTTATTAAATAATCGTGCAAGATCATATACAAAGTTGCATAGATCCAAAGGTGACATTTGATCAGCAGTTTTTTGAAGAATTGTTTCAAAAGTACTTAGTTGAAGTATTATGGTCCATTCATCATCATTAATAGATGTAATCTCATAATTACTATTTTCTATATAACCTGACTTTTTTAAAAGTGAATTAATTCTTGCAGTTGTATATTGCAGATAAGGGCCTGTATTACCATCAAAACTTATCGATTGCTCAGGTATGAATGATATATCTTTAGTAGTTGAGAAATTTAGAAGATAATATTTTAATGCAGCAATAGATACTTTATATGCCGTATTATTAAGTTCTGCAGGATCTTCAAAACGACCTTTTTCCTTAAGCAGATCCAGACTCATATTTTCCAGTTCAGACAATAAATTATCCGCATCTACAACAGTCCCCTCTCTGCTTTTCATTTTACCTTCCGGTAACATCACCATACCGTAAGACAAATGAGTGAGATTTTGTGCCCAAGTAAACCCTAATTTTTTTAATATTGCAAAAAGTGTTTTAAAATGGTACTCCTGTTCTTGCCCGACAATATAAATCAAACTATCAAAACCATACTTTTCATATCTTTTGACAGCAGTGCCAAGGTCTTGTGTTATATATATACTGGTACCATCGGACCGAAGAAGAATTTTCTTATCAAGCCCTACATCCTCATTATTAACCCAAATTGAACCATCCGATTCTTTATAAAAAACCCCTCTTTTTAATCCATCAAAAACAATTTCCTTTCCAAAAAGATAGTTTTTGCTCTCATATTCAATAAGATCAAAGTTAACCCCCATCTTTTTATATGTTTCGTTAATCCCTTGAATTGCCCATTGGTTCATCATCTCCCAAAGTGCAATAACCTCTTTATCTCCGTCTTCCCAATCCTGAAGCATCTTCTGTGCTTCTTTCTCAAGTTCCGGTCTGTTTTGTACTTCTTTGTTGTATCGGACATAATTGTCGCCTACAAAATGATCGGATTTTCTACCAGTTGATTCGGGTGTACTGTTATTGGCAAACAATTTATATGCAAGCATTGACTTGCATATATGTATTCCGCGATCATTTATTAGGTTGACTTTTTTAACATTGTAACCAAGATATCCATAAATATTTGAAATTGCCATCCCCAAAACATTATTTCTGCAATGACCGAGATGAAGGGGTTTATTTGTATTAGGGCAGCTGAATTCTATCATAACCGATCTATTGTTTGATTCAGATTTACCGTAAATCAACCCCTTATCGATAATATTCTTTAAAAAAGGTCCTGCAATACTCAAGCGATTAAGAAAAACATTTATATAAGCACCCTTTATCTCAAACCGCTCAACAAAATCAGGTTTCACAATTGCTTTTATAACCAATTCTGCAATTTTGACGGGAGAAGACCTCAAGGCTTTTGCATATTTAAACATCGGATAACAGATATCCCCCAGCTCTATAGACGGGGGGACCTCTGAAATCAACGCAGGATCATCAACTCCGGCTTGTTTTAAAGCCGCAATCAACAAATTATCTAATTTACATATAATATCATCGAAAATAGTTTTCATCAAAAAAATATCCTATAAAACATCATTCTACTTAAAAAGGTTAAAAAAACTTTCTCTTCCTAAGAATTTAGCACTTCCGCCTAACATTTCTTCAATTCTTATCAATTGATTGTATTTTTCAACTCTATCTGTTCTTGACATTGAACCGGTTTTAATCTGACCGGCATTTAAAGCTACCGCAAGATCGGCAATAGTGCTGTCTGATGTTTCACCGGATCTGTGAGATACTACAGAAGTCCATCCGGCTCTTGTAGCCATATTAATTGCTTCAATTGTTTCTGTAATAGTACCGATCTGATTAAGTTTTATTAAAATAGAATTTGCACAGTTCTTTCTTATGCCTTCTGCAAGTCTTTCTGTATTTGTTACAAAAAAATCATCACCGACAATCTGAATCTTCTTACCTATTGCGGCATTGAGTTTCTCCCAACCGGACCAATCAGACTGATCAAGACCATCCTCAATAGATATAATCGGATACAGACCAATCCATTTCTTATAAAACTCTATCATATCATCGCTTGAAAATATTCTATCGGGGTTGGATTTCCAGAACTTATACCCCTTCTTACCGCCTTCCTCAAAAAGCTCCGAAGATGCAACATCGAGAGCAATCATAAAATCTTTATCTATTCCGGTTTTATATCCTGCTTTTTCAATAGCTTCTAATATAACTTCTATTGCTTCCTCATTTTCTAAATCCGGTGCAAATCCGCCTTCATCACCTACGGCTGTATTTTTACCTTTTGATTTTAGGTGAGATTTCAAGGAATGAAAAACCTCAGAGATCATCCGGACCGCTTCTTTCATAGAATCAGCGCCCACAGGCATTACCATAAACTCTTGAAAATCTATCTTGTTATCGGCATGTTTTCCGCCATTAATGATATTTGCCATAGGTAGAGGAAGTGTGTTTGCGATAGGTCCACCCAAATATTGAAAAAGTTCCAATCCGCAATACTCACTTGCCGCCTTGCTTATTGCCATACTAACGCCAAGTATAGCATTAGCACCGAGTTTACCTTTGTTTTTTGTTCCATCAATATCTATCATCAATCTGTCTATTCCTATCTGATCCAAGGCATTTAATCCTATCAATTTTGGAGCAATAATCGAGTTGATATTATTCACGGCTTTAAGAACGCCCTTTCCAAGATACCTTTTCTTATCACCGTCTCTAAGCTCAACAGCTTCAAATTCACCGGTTGACGCACCTGACGGGACTGCCGCTCTTCCAAAAAAACCATCCTCAAGAATTACATCTACCTCTACAGTAGGATTGCCTCTCGAATCAAGTATCTCTCTTCCTCTAATATCCTTAATTAAACTCATATTGACCTCCGATTTTTTGATAATTTATTATATTCTAATAATCAGTTTTTGTAAAATCATTTCTGATTGAATTTATTAATTGAATTTTTTTAACGAAACGGAAAAGGATCGGCATTTATTTTGTATCAATTATTGATTCTAAAACATTGATAAACAGGTTATTAATCCTCTCACCAAATGAATATTTGTATTTTTTCGGAAAATTATCAAGTTTTTTGTTGTACCACAGTATAATATCATACAATTTTGGCATTATTTTAATCTCATCAATAATAGACTCCTTAATTTTTTTGAAAAAAAAATTGCTCTTCTTTCTTTTTTAGAAAAAAAGAAAGAAGCAAACGACGTCAAAGGAGGGAAAGGTGCCGCATTTGCCAAGGATGGCGAAAATTCGGCGAAAAAAGTATAACAGAACCAAAGCTCAAAGGTTAACTAAAAAGTCCTAAGAATACGAAAACCGCCGTAGCGGCTGCCACAACAATTAGGGCAGTAGTAGTAGCGGTCAGACGACCTACAATAGTTGTCGTTGTTGTTCCACGACCCGCCACGCAAAACACGGACATCACCGCTACCGCTTCCTTTAGGATTTCTACCTATTCCTACATTGTCCCCATACCAGTCCCAGCACCACTCCCATACATTGCCCGACATATCAAAGATGCCAAGCTCATTTTCTCGCTTCCCACCAACCGGTTTTGTTGTGTTACCACTGTTTCCATCAAACCATGCGACATCGTTTAGTGTCTCACTTCCCGAGTAAGTAAAGCTTCGTGACAGTTGACCACCCCCGGCCGCATACTCCCACTCCGCTTCGGTCGGAAGGCGATAACCGTTAGCATTCCAGTTAACCGTTACTATCCATTTGACAGTATCATATTGACTTCTATTATCAGGATCCTGTCGGGTTTTGTCTATCGTATAGACAGGGGTTAACCCCTCCCGTTGTGATCGGCGGTTGCAGTACTCTATAACATCATACCAGCTTACATTTTCAACAGGTAGGTTGACACCTCTAAAGTAACTCGGGTTATTACCCATAACCTCTTCCCACTCGGCTTGTGTCACCTCATACTTACCTATCCAGAAGTCTGACACCGTAACACCTTTGTTGTAGTAGTTTGATCGGGTATTACGAAAGGTCCCGCCCTGAACGAATACCATACCGGAATTCTCTTCTGCACTTACACTTACCACCGCAC
>CAZSQU010000034.1:0-29051 GCA_964608985.1 uncultured Spirochaetales bacterium | reverse complement strand
CTTGATTTAACAAAATATGTACCGTTTAATTTTCTTTCTCTGTTTTTTCTCATGGTGTTTCCTTACTTTTTTATTTGGAAGTACAAGCGGGGACAACCTATGCTTGCTGATAGGATTATATATCGCATGACTAGACAGACATAGGCTGTCCCCGCTGATTCTCCAACTGAACTAATAATACAAATCTTCGTCTGACTCTTTTGAGGATTTACAAAGAATTAAATTCGCCCCCGTTAATGTGGGGTTGACAAAATAAATTTATTGATGTATATAATTGTTAAATGGGGGATTAGCGCAGTTGGTTAGCGCGCTTCCTTGACATGGAAGAGGCCACAGATTCGAGTTCTGTATCTCCCAAAACCGGAGTTCTCAATTATTGAGAACTTTTTTTATTTGTAGTAGTTGGATAATTCATACAAAAACAAAGATGCTGCAACTGATACATTCAGTGAGTCGATCTGTTTGGAACCTTCGATTTTTACAAGAATATCGCAAAACGACTCATCAGTTTTGGTCAAACCGGTCTCTTCGTT
This sequence comes from uncultured Spirochaetales bacterium, assembly GCA_964608985.1. GTDB lineage: Bacteria > Spirochaetota > GWE2-31-10 > GWE2-31-10 > CAYYKD01 > CAYYKD01. The sequence continues at coordinate 28,518 of CAZSQU010000034.1, read as the reverse complement.
TCCGAACAATAAGCAGGGGTGTCTGTTTGGCACTATTTTAGAATCTATGTCTCTTAATTGTGTTTTGCCGTTTAGTGAGGCCCCAAGCATAATCAGACGCCCTTTTGATAACTCTGAAAGTGTTTTGAGGTCTTTAACCGTATAAAACCTCACAAATTCCATACCGCCTTCCGATACCCTGTAAGATGCCTGATTGATTCCGGCACTGTTTCCTGAAAGTATGATGTTATTAAAGCCAAAATAAGCCGCACTCCTTACGATTGCACCGGTATTATTCGGATTACCTACATTGTCAAGAACGATCATCGGTTTCTTTTGTTTAATAATATTTTCGAGACCGATGTTATCAAGGATGTCCGGTTTTGGCAAGTCAATTATAGCGACTACACCGCCGTGCCTGGAGCTGGCTGCTATTTTTGTAAGTTCTTCATCGGTAACAAGACGGTATATTTTTTTTAAACCGGCAAGCTCTGATGAGAGCTTTTTGTAAGACGGAGCGGTGGCTGCGTTAAAGTAGAGTCTTTTAATCGCTTTAGTGTTAAATTCCGCAAGATAGTTTACGGGTTTTATACCGCATACTGCTATTTCTTTCCCTCTCAGCTGGTTCAAATTGATATCTTTTTCCATCTTTGTTTCCTGTTGTTTTTATTTTAGGGCACTTTATTTTTATTAATCAGCACTGCGGGAAGAAAATTTCAAATTTTGTTCCGATGCCCGGTTTGCTTGCTTTTTTTATCTTACCGTTATGACTTTCAACGATACTTTTTACGATTGCCATTCCTAATCCGGTGCCCTTTTTTTTGTTATAGCTGTAAAACGGCTCAAACACCTTTTCCAAAACCTCAGGCTCCATTCCGCACCCATTATCCTGGATAAAGAAACGCACCATATCTTTCTCTTCTGTTACTTTTAGAATTATTCTGCCGTTACTGTTTGTTGATATTGCTTCAACAGAGTTGTTTATCAGGTTAAACATCATTCTGGTAAGTTTATCAGGGTCACCCATTATTACTCCGTCACATTTTTCATCAAACTGTATAATTATATTATCAGGAAAATGGTTGATTTTTAGGGTGTCTACTGCATTTGAAACAAGACTCGAAAGATTTACCGGAGTTTTGACAAGATGCATCTCGCCCCTTGAGAATTCGAGCAATTCGGTGGTCATTTTGACGAGTCTGTCGATCTCATTAATAATAATACCCGTGGAACGATCTATTTTTGGGTTATCCTTGGCTGTAATTTTAATGAGTTCCGCATAAGCTCTAATATTTGTCATCGGGTTTTTGATGTCATGAACAATCAGTGAAGCAAACTTACCGACAAGAGATAGTTTTTCTTTCTGAATTAGCTCATCCTGCATCTCTTTCAGCTTTCTGTATGCGCTTTCTAACTGACGGTTTCTCCTTTCAAGATTATTAATATATGATATATTTGAATTCCTGACTGTCGAACATACACCTCTTGAGAGCTCTATTGCAATATTCGGGCGGCTCTCCACCAAGGTCATAAAATCGCCTTTTAGAATTTTTAGTAAAACAAGCTGTTCTTCTGCTCTAACCCCGGCACTTCTCGGTAGTTCATCAATTACAGCCATCTCTCCAAACACGCCGCCTTTTGTCTTTACGGCAAGGATTGAGCTTTCTCCACCTTTTGTCTCTTTAACAATACTTGCATTACCTTCAACTATTATATAAAAAGCATCCGCCTCATCATTTTCCGAAAAAACATATTCTCCCTTGGAGAAGATAGCCGGATTAGTTAGGGCGGCAAGTTTTAGATAGTCCTCTTCGGTAAGTTGCCCGAACAATTTTGTTGATTTAAGGATAGTCAATTTGTCCCTGTTAACGATATCCATAGCTTCATGGTCTGTCATAAATCCCCCTTAGTATCTTAATGCAGAAACCCTGACAAGGTCAACTCTTTCATTATTTGTGTCAGATAATTCAACGATAAAACTCCCGTTAATCCCTTCAAGATACCCCATTATTTCAGGAATTGTATTGAAATATGATTTATTCTCATTGTTTGTTGTTTTGCAGACAATTTCAATAACTATCTCTCTTATAATATAAGTACCGTTATTTTCTATTTTGTAATTGATAATGTTTCCGGTGGTATCAATATTGAATTCTGCTGAAATGTATTTATCAATATATGATAGATCCCCTTTGAGTGATGAACTCTTATCAATGAATTCGCTGTTTTGAGGAGTGAATTCAAGAATCTCTTCAACTAATGCTAATGCACTCCGTGTATCGCCTTTATTTATATTATCGTTTATACGCTTTTGAAGATTATCAATGTATTTAAATCTGTCAAGTCCGGCATATACAAACCAGAATTCGCCCTCTTTTATGACTTTATAATCTTTTTTTCTGACGGTAAATAATTTTTTAATTGTTTCCGATTGATCATCGAAGAATTTGTTGATCTCTCTTTGATTATTGAGATTATAGACGCCGGTTCCAAAAAGTCCGTAAAGTTCTGCAATATCTATAAGTGATACAGATACGGTTACAATTGCGTTATTATCATCTGTAAACCGGCAGGTCTCAATGGTATATTTCATTCTGCGGTTGATCTCTTTAACGAGAAGTGTTTCCCCTTCAATGTTTAAATACTCATCAATCCCGTAAGCGGACTTATCAATCGAGGATAAAAAGATATATGAAGCGCTGTTATCATTCTTAATTATTGAATTCAAATATCCGCGCACAGCATCTTCGGGCTTTTTCGCTTCTTTACTGCAACTTATAATAAAAATAATCATTACAAAAGACAGCAAAATCTTAAGAATGAATGGATTATTTGAATTTATTTTCAACTTCAGACCTCAATAATAATGAATTTGATAAACGAATAACCATTGGGAATTATACAGAGGATCAACAAAAGTGAACTCTGATTGTTTATGTATAGCGTAAGATTAGACTAAATTTTGCAGTTTGTAAAGATAATCTTGGACTATGATTGTAAATTCCTCTGATTGCTTGATTAGTTTGTGATATAGGGGCTGATAGCCATCTTTTATTCCGTTTTTGTATAATGATCTGATGCTGTCAAGGGTTTCCAGTATGTTTTTTGCATCATACATCAGAAATATCCCTTTTAGTTTATGGCAATACTCGGATAATCCGGTAAGATCCTTATTGTCAATACAATCCTTAATGGAGGCAAGCCTTGACGGTAAATCTGATAATGTTTCCCGTATGATTACTTTTCGATCATCTTTATCTACATCCTCAAGAATATTAAATTTGACAAAATTGTTCAGTTGTATGGAGTTATTCGATGTTTTGCTATGATTTAGACTCTCAATGATATTCTGAAGGGTTTGGCGGGAGACCGGCTTAGTAATGAAATCGTCCATTCCTGCCGAGAGGCATTTTTCCTTATCATCCTGAAAAGCATTAGCGGTAAGTGCAACTATTCTGGTTTTATGGTTGGGATTATCGGGGTTTTGTCTGATCATTTTTGTTGCCTCTACGCCGTCAAGGATCGGCATCTGCATATCCATAAGAATGATGTCAAATTTATTTGTGCCGGAAAAAATAACGGCTTCCTCACCGTTGTCGGCAAGGGACACATTTACCCCAAGCAGTGTAAGCATTTTTTCTGTGAGCTTTTGATTGGCCATATTATCTTCTGCAAGAAGAATTTGTAATGATTCTTTTTCCAATTGAACCTCTCAAATACGCTATTTAATAAAAAATAACATTTTATAATAAAAATATAAACATAATAATCAATTAATTAAATAATTATTTAAAAATAAAATTGATTTTTTTTTAAATAGTTTCAAGTACGGGATATCCGGTTATAGGTTATATCGGAAGCGATAAGAAACCTGCAATAATTAGATTTATTCCATAATCGGCGATTTCAAACAAGGCTGTCTAAAATGGCAGCCTTTTTTTATTAAAATTAAGTATTTAAGACAATTAATCATAATTTTAAAAAATATCTTGCCAAAATCATTAAAATATATTAAAAGTTCGGGATTTTTTTTGATAAAAAACAGGAGTATTAAATGTCGGATGCAAAAAACAAGGGGTGGGGTGTGGTTTTTTCTGCGCTTTTCATCAACCTATCAATCGGTGGTTTATACGCTTGGAGCGTATTTAAATCAGCAATCAAAGGGTACATTGAGAATGGAGATACATTCAATATTCTCGGTAAAACAGTATCATTTAATTGGGACATAGCATCACTAAATGACCCTTATGCATGGGCATGTGTGATTATGTCGGCAGGTCTTCTTGCTGCAGGTCGCCTTCAGGACAAAAAGGGTCCGGCAATCACCTCCTTACTTGGCGGTATCATGGCCGGAGCGGGGCTTTTAATGGCTTCATTCTCAACAAACTATTGGGTGTGGTTTATCGGATTTGGCGTTCTATTTGGAACAGGAATAGGTTTCGCTTATAGTGCCGGTTCACCTGCCGCATTAAAATGGTTTAACAAGGCAAAATCGGGGATGGTTGCAGGTATAGTTGTTTCAGGTTTTGGGAGTGCTCCTATCTATGTAGCACCTCTTGCCGATTTTCTTATCAAGAAATACGATATCTTCGTAGCAACCAGAGTTTTTGGTGTAATAGCTCTTGTTGTAATCACTTTATTATCTATATTGGTTCTTAGAAATCCACCTGAGGGATATGTAGCTCCAATAAGTGATAAAGAGAAAGCTAAGCTTGCCAAGAAGTCGGCTTCACATGCTCACGATGTTTCTGAAGACTTTAAGCCTATTGAAGTTATCAAAACGCCGGCACTATATATATTATGGGTATTATTCTTCATAGGTGCGGGTGCGGGGCTGCTTGTTATCGGCAGTATGACTGAGATGGCGAAGAAACAGCTTGGCACATTTGCATTCCTTGCGGTAATCATTCTTGCCATGGGTAATGCAACAGGCCGTTTGATGGGTGGAATAATATCAGATAAGATCGGAAGAATCTGGACATTAATGATAATGTTTGCTTTTCAATCGATAATGATGTTTACCGCAATCTATGTTACAGGTATTAAAGAAGCGGCGTTAATTCCTGCTATTATGATCGTAGCATTAACAATCCTGATCGGATTCAACTACGGTACCAATATGTCATTGTTTCCGTCATTCACAAAGGACCTTTGGGGTATGAAGAATTTCGGTGTTAATTACGGGCTTGTTTACTCTGCATGGGGAGTAGGCGGTTTTGTATTGAGCCGTGTTTCGCAAATGCTTTTTAAGGCGTCAAGCACAGTTCCGGAACTTAGAAACTACAACGGATCCTTTTTACTTGCGGGCTCTATGCTAATTATAGGTATAGGTTTGATATTTCTACTTAAGAAACTCAAACCGCACCATTAAAAAAAAACCGGCTTAAGCCGGTTTTTTTTATTTCTTCAAGAATAGATTGTTTATTCCGTTTTTATCGAATTCATCTGCATATTTCTCAAATATCTCTGATTCGATATCCATAATCTTTTCCATATCCATTGCGGCTAATTCATCCTCGGAATACTTTGATTCAACATCCCTTTTAGTAAGAAGATCAACAAGGTCTTGCCAGAAGATATTCTCTTCGAATGCCTCAATAATCTCTTCAACTTCGCCTTCAAGCTCTTCTGATGCATAAATGGTTTTTTCATTATCTTCTTCAATGTCTTCAACAAAACGCTCTAAACCTGCGTCTTTTGCTTTAGAGAAAATAAAATCTTCGATTTTGTTAAAATTCTCTATATCCTCTTCGTTTCCCATTGCTGTGTTTACAACATAATTGCCGAGATACACAAGTTTCATAAGATCCAGATACTGTTCTTTACTAAATTCAATTTTCATTATTAAGCTCCTAATTTTTTATCTAGTACCATTGCTTAGCAACGATATTACCAAACCTCAAATCAACAAATTTCTCAAGGTCGATGATCTTGCCGATCCCCATATCCTGAAACATATACCGTTGTATGGTATCAAGATCCTCAAGAACAGGGTACAGGTCATCCATCTTTATCCCTTGCGGTTCCTCAAGAACTCTTTGGATAACCTGTTTGTTAAAACCAAGCTTTCTCTCGGGGTCTAAGAAGTCAACAGCTATCTCAGCCGCAATATCCTTGTGTTTTTCAACAAATTTGCCTGTTTGAGCAAGTAAACCTGCGAATTCATATATTGCATCCGTATGATTACCTATTGCCTCGTCCCTGAATACGCTTACACAACAAGGGTGATCCTTCCAGAATGTGCCGGATGTGAATTGCTTGTCCGCTATGCCTTTTGTAATTGCTGTGGCACCTATCGGTTCGGCTACGATAAATCCTGCAATCTCTTTGTTTTGAAGCATTGTCATAGGCATTTTAATCGGAGGCACGACCTCAAACCTGACATTAATTTTTGACTCGCTTCCGGGTACGCCCGGTTCAAGGCCAAGCTCCTTTAGAAACCTGTGGGCTAGCATATTATGAACTGACATCTTATGTGGAATACAAACAACTTTATCTTTATAAAACAACGATTCTTCGACTGAAGAATTAGCGTGAGCACGCACCATAACACTGCCGTTCTTGTGTGCCAACATAACAAGCTTAATCGGTACATTATACGCAAAAAGATCCATAGCTATCGGTGCAAGTACAAAAGCTCCGTCAACCTCACCTGTTTCGAGGGCTTTCTGAACAGGGTTCCATCCGTCCATCTTTATTGTTTCAAGTTCGAAGTATTTTGGTTCGATCTGTCCGCTTTCTATATGGTGTTTTAATACACCGAGAAGAAGATGGTCTGTAATCTGAATATGCGCAATCTTAAGTTTAACCCTTCCGTCAACGAAGCGGGGAGTTCTATCAACATGTTCTTTTTTTTCCCGTAAACCAAAAACCTCTTCGATTTTTTCTTTAATCTCATCGGCTGTAAAAGGCTTTGCTATATGGTTGTTTGCTCCGGCCTCCCTTGCCTCAATCTCTTTTGCCTTGTCGCCTTGTGCCGTAGCCATAATAAACGGGAGCTCTTTGTTTGAACTTTCATTTCTGATCCATTCTACCAGCCCTTTCCCGTCAAGGTTGGGCATATTCCAGTCACATATTACAAGACTGACATTATTAGTTTTTATTTTTTCGATCGCATCAAGCCCGTCAGTCGCTTCAACTATATTCTCATATCCGATCTCTTTAAGATTCTTAACAAATATCTTTCTCATAAAACCGGAATCATCAACAGCCAAAACAGTTATTGAAAGATCAAGTTTCATATTAAATCCCTCCGTAATATACATTAAATATTAACCGATCTGTGATTTTTATTGCAACAAATCAGAGAACAATTTCATAACTATATATAAATTACTATTAATAAAAGTTGTCAATCAATTTTCTAAAATTTCTATAAAAATATTGATTTTATTTTTGACAAATTTCCATCTTAATCGTATATTATCCGGACAGCCGTTAGTTTGTTTTCGGTTAAGAGGAGATTTAAGTTGACTATTAATGAACTGAGAGAAAAATATATAAATTTTTTTGTTTCTAAAAACCATGTGCATATCAAATCAAGCTCTTTAATACCCGAGAACGATCCGACGGTATTGTTTACAACTGCCGGGATGCACCCCCTTGTGCCGTATCTGATCGGTGAACACCACCCAAACGGGAGAAGACTTGTAAACTGGCAGAAATGTGTAAGAACAGGTGATATTGATGATGTCGGTGATGCAACCCATCTGACTTTTTTTGAAATGCTCGGCAACTGGTCGCTTGGTGACTATTTCAAGAGGTCGGCGATAGAGTACAGTTATGAATTTTTAACAAAAGTCCTTAAATTTGACCCTAAAGTTTTAAATGTAACGGTATTTGAGGGTGATAAGGATGCTCCTCGGGATAATGAGTCAGCAGAATATTGGCGGTCACTAGGAATACCTGACAACAGGATTTTTTTTAAACCAAAAGAAGACAACTGGTGGGGGCCGGCCGGTCTTACAGGTCCCTGCGGTCCCGATACAGAGATGTTTATAGACACCGGTAACCCGTTATGTTCAGATAAGTGCAGTCCGGGCTGCAGATGCGGTAAGTACATAGAGATATGGAACGATGTTTTTATGCAGTATAACAAAACTGCAGACGGCAAATTTGAGCCGCTTAAACAACAAAATGTTGATACAGGAATGGGGATTGAGCGAACCATTGCTATGCTTTCCGGTAAAAAAACCGTGTATGAAACAGAGGCATTTGACTATATTATCAAATCAATCGAAAATCTCTCCGGCAGTAAATACGGTTCCGATAATGAAACAACTAAGGCTATCCGGATTATCAGTGACCATGTGAGAACAAGCGTTTTTATCATCGGGGATGAAAGAGGGATCGCTCCCTCAAATATTGGTGCGGGTTATGTGTTGAGAAGGCTTATCAGAAGAGCGGTGAGATATGGAAAAAAACTCAATATTGAAGGAACATTTCTATCTGCTATTGCCTCAAAAATAATCGATAGAATGGGGGCGGTCTATCCGGAGCTGATTGCTAACAGGAAAAGAGTATTGGATGAGCTTGAAAATGAGGAGAAGAAGTTCGAATCAACTATAAACACCGGATTAAATGAATTGGAAAAAATCATTGATAAGCTTAAAGCTAACAATCAAAGTGTTCTTTCGGGGCGATTGGCATTTAAACTCTACGACACTTACGGATTTCCCATTGAGTTTACAACGGAAATTGCCGTCGAAAGGGGATTTACCGTTGATATAGCAGGATTTGAAGAGGCGTACGATAAACATAAACAGCAATCAAAAGAGGCACAGCAGAAAAACTTTAAAGGCGGGCTTGCCGACAACTCGGAAGCCACTACAAAACTCCATACTGCAACACACCTATTGCACAAGGCACTTAAGATGGTGCTTGGTGATCATGTAAATCAAAAGGGTTCCAATATCACTGCGGAAAGACTCCGTTTTGATTTTACTCATAAAGAAAAAATGACAGCTGAAGAGATCATCCGTGTTCAAGAGATTGTAAACGAACAGATAAAGAAAAATCATCCAGTAACTATGGAGATAACAACTGTTGAAAATGCAAAGATGTCGGGTGCCATAGCACTTTTTACCGATAAATATGATGAGTCTGTTAAGGTTTATACAATAGGCGACTTTTCAAAAGAGGTCTGCGGCGGTCCCCATGTTGACAACACAGGTTCACTCGGTAAATTTACAATAACAAAAGAGGAAGCCAGTTCCGCCGGCGTAAGACGGATAAGGGCAATACTCGAATAAGGAAAAATTTTGATTATTAAAAACAATTCGGAAAACATATATTATGAAGAGGTGATTAACCTTCAAAAAGAACTTACAAAACGGGTAAGTCTGTCACCTGAAAACGGCGGTGACGGCGAAATGGAGGTTCATAACTTTCTAAAGAAATACGCAATCTCCTGCGGTTTTGATTCGGTTGAAGGGATACTTGTTCCTGATGAAAGGGTCTCTTCCGGTTTTAGGCCATCGTTGATTGTTACAATTAATGGAGCAGGCAGTAAAAGGGTGTGGTTTATGACACACACAGATGTCGTTCCTGCGGGAGAAGAGTCACTTTGGAAGACACCGCCACACGAAGCGGCTGTGGTTGGCGATAAGATTTATGGCAGGGGTACGGAAGATAACAGACAATCTCTGATCTCTACACTGCTTGCCGCAAAATATTTTGTTGATCAAGGTATAACGCCCCCTGTTACGATAAAGCTGTTGTTTGTAGCAGATGAGGAAACAGGAAGTGAATACGGCATCAAATGGATAATGAAAAACAAGCCGGATATTTTTGACCGGGATGATATTTTTATTGTCCCTGATCACGGTGACCCTTTAGGGGATACAATTGAGATTGCCGAAAAGGGGATATTATGGATTACCTGTAGAATATCGGGTAAACAATCTCACGGGTCAAGACCCGATCTCGGTATTAATGCGGCAAGAGCCGCCTCCTATCTGACTGTTGAGATAGATAATCTGAGAAATAAATACAATGCTGCTGATGAAACATTTGATTATCCGTATTCAAGTTTTGAGCCGACCAAGAGGATAGGCTCTATTACGAATATGAATACAATATCCGGCGAAGAGGTGTGCGGATTTGATTGCAGAATTCTTCCTTGTTATGATGTAGAATTGGTTATGAATGATATTAAAACAATAATCGCAGAAATCGAAAAAAACCGCAATGTAAAAATTGATTATACAATCGATCAAAAGGTCTCCTCTTCAAAAACAGCGCCGGATTCACCGGTTGTAAGAATCTTATCAGATGCCGTTAAGAAGATAACAGGCGTTACCCCGCGTTTGATAGGCGTGGGTGGCGGAACTGTCGCATCCCCTTTGCGTTCGTCCGGTTTTGATGCCGCGCTATGGTCAACGATAGAAAGTACCATGCATTCTCCAAATGAATACAGTTCTGTGCAAAATACATTAAAAGATATGAGTGTTTTTGTCGAAATTGTTAATATTGCCGGTAACAGGAAGTGAAATGACATTTGAAAAGAGTAAACTAAAACAAAACGAAAAACTGGGACTATCAAATAGCGGACATTTAAGTCTTTTTTGGGTAGGTGCCGGATCTGCTTTTTCTAAAATTAACTATCAGACAAATCTGTTGATAATTAAAGGTAATTCACATGTTCTTGTTGACTGCGGAACTCTTTGCCCCATAGCTTTGTGGAATTACGGTTTACCGGTTATGAATGTGGATACATTCCTGATTACCCACTCACACGCAGATCATATAGGCGGGCTTGAAGAGGCGATGCTTATGGGAAGGTATGTTAAAAAGAGAAAACCCAACCTAATCGTCCCGTACGAGTACCGTGATATACTTTGGGAAAACTCCCTCAAGGGGGGGGCTGCCTATAACGAGTTGCATAACGGTGCCAACCTACAGCTATTTAATCTGTTTAACTGGATAGAACCCGAAAAAATCATGGAATCTCCGCGCTACACATGGGAGATCCAATATGGCGAGATAAATATCAAAATATTCAGAACTGCACACATACCTGATTCATCACATTCGTGGGCAGACTCGTTTTTTTCTTACGGGGTTATTATAGATAATGCCGTGTTGTTTACATCAGACACCAGATTTGATAGGGATATGCTTGATCTCTACATCGACATGTACAAACTTGAATACATATTTCATGACTGCCAACTTTTCCCGGGTGGTGTTCATGCAAGTTATAGTGAATTACTTACACTTCCCGAATCAGTACGAAAAATCATGTTTTTGTCACACTACGGTGATAATTTTAAGGATTTTAATCCCGTAAAAGACGGATTTATCGGGTTCGTCGAACAGGGGACTTTTTACAACTTCTACAAATGATATCAAGAAACAGATTCTACAAACTCAGCGAAAAACAACGGATATACAAAACGGCAAATGAGATCCGTATTATGGAAAAAACACTTAAGTCGGGAATAATACCGGATATATCATCATTAAATATCTATATCGGCTATTTTAATAGTTTTGAGAATAGCCAGTTGTCCCTCAATGCGGGGGCGATATTACAAAGGATAGAAACCGAACCGCTAACGGTAAAACTTTTAAACCATATTTTTCATGACCTTAAACTACTGATTTCTGAAACTACTCCCGAAAAGTTTTTTTCGGTCAGGGTTTTTGACAGATCAACAGCGACAACTAAACTGCCGGTAATAGCAATCCTTGAGGATATCCGTTCCCCTTTTAATGTTGGAAGTATCTTTAGGACGGCAGATTGTTTCGGGGTTTCAATGCTTCTATTGACGGGGATTACCCCGACCCCCGAATCATCTAAAGTCACGAAGTCGTCGATGGATACAATTGATTCAACAGAATGGAAAAGATTCGAAAAAACCGAAGATGCGATAAAATATGCGAAAGAAAGCGGATATGTAGTAGTCGCTCTTGAAACCTCAGATAATGCTGAAATGATAAACAATATCAATACAAATCGAAAAATGTGTTTTGTTTTTGGTAATGAAGAGTACGGGTTATCTCTTGAAACAATCTCTCAATGTGACTCAGTTGCCATAATTCCGCTATTAGGGAAGAAAAACTCGCTTAATGTAGCAAATTCATTTGCCGTAGCAACATATCAATATATGATTGATAATTGTAACAAGTTATAGTTGAGCCCCTATATAACGCCCAAATCAAAACTGACAAATATATCTTTATTCCCGTAAAGGGGTATTCCGCCTAACCATCCCTGTGGCGGGTGGAGCTTATTGTACTTAACCAAACCCCATATTGACATTACTAAACCGGTTATTAAGAAAATCAAACCGCCGCCCAGACAACCGAGAGCCGCATAGCCGCATTGTGAAGCATATACAAGATTAATTGCGATATCTGTTGTAGAGCCTGACACCCAGAAAACCAGAGCATAAAAACTGCAGGTAATACAAGAAACTACTCCTGCACCGCCTATTACGGCAAGAAATATCCCTGTAATACCCGTTCCAAGTGCTATGGATGATTCCTGATCTAATTGGGGGGAATTAAAAAGAGTGATGTTATCTTGAATCGTAAAGTTAAAATCGATGCTGTAAGCTGATATACTTACGATAAATAGTAAAACAATGAAGATGAGTTTTTTTATACTTAATAAACACATAATTTAATCTCCTTTTACAAATATGGTATCACAAATAAAAAAAATTAACAAAGTTATTTTTAATTAATTAAATTTTTTGTATATTAAATAATTATTATCAGATGAGGTGTGTTATGAGGTCAAAACAGTTTTTAGTAATGTGTGTGTTTATCGGTATTTGTCAGGCATTATTTTCCGATGCCCCCGAGCCGCAATTTGCTGTAAGAAACATTCAGAGTGGAATCGAACTTACAATTGTTTTGCCTCAAAATGTCTATGCTTACAGAAGTTCCCCTTATGCTACCGTGTTAACGATAGAACTCTCACAAAATATTCGCAACAACTATAATAATCCGCAGATCCCTGAAGGTGAGGCGTATGGGGAGGAAATGATACTAAAGGGAAGGCAAGTAATTCTGATCCCTTTAAAAAGCGGATTAAGACATCCGACAGATGTTACAGGAGAATTAAAAATAATTTATCAGCTTTGTGACGGTGTTGAGGGGACATGTTTTATGCCGTCCGAAAAGATACTTAAGATACGCAACGGGGGATTAATCACCTCAAGTGAAACAGATCAGCATGATAATAGAACCTCTACGCAAAAAATACCTTTGAGTGAAAGATTAGGTAATCTGTTAAAACAGAACACCGGCAATCCGGTGTTTTCTTTTATACTTGCATTGCTCGGCGGTATCCTTGCAAGTTTGACACCATGTATTTATCCGGTTATTCCTGTAACAATCGGTTATTTCAGTAAAAGAGCGGCGGATGGGAAGTCAGACTCAAGAATTCATAGAATAGTTGCTGCGTTTGTTTATACTAGCGGAATGACCTTAATTTATACCGCATTGGGGGTTATAGCCGGATTAACCGGGAGTTTGTTCGGAAGTTTCACAAATACCCCTGTTTTTTTTGTAATTATCGGGATAATATTTTATTTACTCTCTTTGTCATTGTTTGAGGTTTTTGAATTTAGGATGCCCTCCTTTTTGAGCAATCTCAAAGGCAAGACGGGGACAGGCAGTCAAGGATTCGGCAGTGTTTTTATAATGGGGGTTATAACAGGGCTTGTTGCTTCCCCGTGTGTCGGGCCGATAGTGTTCTTTCTGTTGACAGGTGTTATTCAGCAGGGGAATCCTGTGCAGGGGGGCATACTAATGTTTGGTTTTGCTTCGGGTATGTCGATCTTGTTTCTGCTTATAGCTTTATTTTCACACCTTTCATCAAAACTTCCCCGATCCGGTTACTGGATGGTAAGGGTCAAAATAGTTATCGGTTCCTTTGTATTCGCTTCGGGTTTATACTTTTTGAATCTGTTTTTAAAAACATTGGGCATGAATTGGTTTATTAATTCATTGGTTTTCTTGACGCTTTCAATCGTAGCAATTATACTTACATTCTTTAAACTCAGATTTCTATATGGTAAGAAAGGCATTAAGCAGGCGATACTTGCCGGTGTTCTTATAATAATTTTTGCCGGATATTTTATTAAGAGTGATTACAAATCACAATTTGAAAATCCATGGTCTGATAGCTATCAATCGGTTATAGAACTCTCGCGTGAAACAGATAAACCGGTTTTTTTGGATATATATGCTGATTGGTGTGGAATATGTAAAAAACTCGATAAAGAGATCAAGAATGATCCCGAGTTGATGAATCTTATTGAGAATAATTTGATACCGGTTCAAATGAACTACGATAACCACAAAGAGTATCTTGAAAATCAATTCGGTGTGACAAGTCTCCCTTTTGTTGTAATTGTAGATCCAAAAGGTATGGTTATCTGGAAAAAAGTAGGTTTTGATGATACAGATGGATTGATCAGTGAACTAAAAGATTTTATAAAATCATTGGATTAGTGTTTTTTTTTATTTAATAATCAGATAAAGTATATATCCGGTATATCCTGCCAAAAGAGTTAGAGCGTGCCATAGCTTAACGGCTCGTTGTTTATTGGTAAAAATAAATAATAATATCAGCATTGTAACAGCTGCATTTAGAATAATGTCGATATTAGCTTCATTCCCGATTGTAACAGGCGATATTATAGACGATAACCCTAAAACAAAGAATATATTAAAAATATTTGATCCTATGATATTTCCCATCGCAATGTCGTGGTTCTTTTTGATGGCGGCAACAATAGAGGTTGTGAGTTCCGGCAAAGATGTTCCTATTGAGATTATTGTTAAACCAATTATCCTCTCTGATATCCCTATATGCCGCGCAACAAACACGCCGGTAATTACAATCATTCTGCCTCCTGCAATTAATAGTATTGAGCCTAAAACTATCATAATAACAGAAACGATTATCTTATGTTCTTTAATCTCAATATGTTCTGCAGAAACGCCCTTTTTATACAGGAAATAATTATAAAGTAAAAAAAGACAGAAGAACAAGAGGAGTATCACACCGTCACCTCTTGAGACCTCAGAAAAAGCCCTGCTTTCTACAAATCTGTCATTACCGAGCAATAAAACAAGAACTACAGCAAGAATTGCAAGGGGAAATTCAACAGTTATCGTTGACCTTTTTACGGGGATAGCCATAAAAAGCGCCGTTGCTCCTAAGACCACCATTATATTAAAGAGGTTGCTTCCGATTACATTTCCAATAACAATATCTGAACTACCTTGGATGGCCGCAAATATATTAACTACCATCTCAGGCATTGAAGTGCCGAATGCAACAACTGTCATCCCGATAACTAGAACCGGAACTTTGAGTTTCTTTGCGAGGGAGGAACTGCCGTCAACAAGGAGATTTGATCCGAAAATAAGAGGCAGGAACCCGACAAAAAGTAAAATGAAATTTAGAATCACCATTAGCATACCCCGGACTTCTAAAAAAGTTTTATCAAAAAACTTATAAATTAATATTTGTATGAAAGCAAGTTATAAATTATAAAAATATTCCTTTGACAATAGAGTGTTTTTTTGTTAAAAAATAGTAATCTTTCAAAAATCAAGGGGTATGATCATGGCAGTTTCTTATAAAGATCTCGGACTTGTTAATACGGTAGATATGTTCAAAAAAGCTATTACGGGACAATATGCTATTCCTGCATATAACTTCAATAACATGGAACAACTTCAGGCAATTATTGCCGCATGTGTTGAAACAAAGTCACCGGTAATACTTCAAGTGTCATCAGGTGCAAGAAAATATGCCAGCTCAACGCTCCTTAGAAATATGGCCAGAGGCGCGGTTGAATATGCAAAAGACCTCGGATATTCTATCCCGATCGTTCTTCATCTCGACCATGGCGATACTTTTGAATTATGTAAAGATTGTATAGAAAGCGGTTTCTCATCAATAATGATAGACGGCAGTCACTTACCCTACGAGGAAAATGTTGCATTAACAAAAAAGGTTTGTGAATATGCACATTCTCAGAAAGATTATGTTACCGTTGAAGGTGAGCTTGGAGTTCTTGCCGGAGTTGAGGATGAGGTTTCAAGTGCACACTCCAATTATACCCAACCGGATGAGGTTGAAGACTTTGTTAAAAGAACCGGCGTTGACTCATTGGCGATCTCTATCGGGACTTCTCACGGTGCTAATAAATTTAAACCGGAACAGTGTACAAGGGACAAAAACGGCGTGTTGATACCGCCTCCGCTCAGGTTTGATATTCTAAAAGAAGTAGAAAAAAGATTGCCCGGATTTCCGATAGTATTACACGGGTCTTCTTCGGTGCCGCAGGAGCTTGTTGCCGTTGTTAATAAATTTGGCGGCAAGATGAAAGATGCAATAGGAATACCGGAAGAACAATTACGAGAGGCTGCAAAATCAGCAGTTTGTAAGATAAATATTGATTCTGACGGCAGAATAGCAATGACGGCCGCGATTCGAAAGGCTTTCGCAGAGGATCCTTCACAATTTGATCCGCGAAAATACCTCGGACCGGCAAGAGATGAGCTCAAGAAATTATATATGCACAAAAACACTAATGTACTAGGAAGTACCGGAAAAGCTTAAAAATCAAGAGGATTTTATGGATAGTTTTAAAGTTGCAATACTTGGTTGTGGAACAGTAGGGGGCGGTGTAGCTCAAATTCTTACCGGTTTCAAAAAAAGCATCTGTGACAGAAGCAGAAAGAATATTGAACTTGCCAAGATCGTTGATATTTTCCCTTCAAAGAGTTCGCAGCGTTTTGGTATTGACAGAAAATATTTCTGCGGGTCAACTGATGAACTGACCAGAGATCAGGCAGGAAAAGAGATAAAAAATGTTATAGAATCAAATGATATAAATCTTGTGGTTGAAACAATCGGCGGAGACTCTGAATTTATACTGAATCTCCATAGGGATATTCTAAATTCAGGTAAGCATCTTGTAACAGCCAACAAAGCCCTCCTTGCAAAATATGGTTCAGAACTGTTTAAACTAGCCGAATCCAAGGGCGTGTATTACGGATTTGAAGCATCTGTCTGCGGTGCTATACCAATAATTAAAACTATAATTGATTCATTCTCAGGGGATCTTATAGAGTCGATTTGCGGGATTATGAACGGAACCAGTAATTATATTCTCACTAAAATGCAGAATGAGTCACTTACATTTGAAGAGTCATTGAAAATGGCTCAGGCAAACGGATATGCGGAACTTGATCCTACGCTTGATATATCAGGCGGAGACGCGGGCAATAAACTTGTTATACTTTTAAAGCTTGTTTATGGGGTTAATATTAAACTCGATGATCTGAAGATTATAGGGATTGATAAACTTACCAAATATGACTTTGATTGCGCTAAAGAGATGAATTGTTCAATCAAACTGATTTGTTTTGCCGAAAGGGTTAACGATAAGGTTTTTGGTTCCGTAAGACCAACTATGGTAAGAAACACCAATATTCTTTCCAAAATTAATAATGCAACAAATGCCGTTATGCTGAGAAATAAATATTCCGGAGAACATATACTTGTCGGTGAAGGCGCAGGTTCGCTTGAAACTGCGAGTGCAATCACGGGAGATATTGTAGCGGCAGCAGCAAGCGGCATATCTTTAACAAACCCTGTCAATCATCCGTCAAATCTGAAGTTTGAGACCCCCGAAAAATACCTTGCTCCATATATAATAACTTTTGATACCGAAGATCAACCGGGGATAACCGGCTCGGTTACAACGGCAATAGGGGAACAAAACATCAACATAGATACCGTCGGACACAATTCGCGTCTTGTGAAAGACAGGGCTGTCTTTTCTGTTGCAACAATGCCATGTTCAATCGAACAGATAAATAAAGCTATTGAGACAATTAAACAAAGAAGACCCGGCATATTGAGAAGCGAGCCGAAAATAATGCCGATTCTATAATGGGTACCTTTTTTTAAAAATCTGAGGA
The DNA here is from genome assembly GCA_964608985.1 of uncultured Spirochaetales bacterium. Taxonomy (GTDB): domain Bacteria; phylum Spirochaetota; class GWE2-31-10; order GWE2-31-10; family CAYYKD01; genus CAYYKD01. The sequence goes on along the minus strand of CAZSQU010000034.1, from coordinate 10,578 downwards.
ATAAACTCCAGTTCCCGCGCGGGAACTGGATAAGTCTTCTTCTAAAAAATCAAAAAAATTAATTATTTGCTTGACATTTTATAACAATCAAATATACTTAAATCAAAAGAAAGTATCTTAATAAAAACCGGTAAATCTGCTGTTATTAGAAAGCGGGTTTTTTTACGGTGTGATACTCAAACGGGATGATTACGATTTGAGAATATTTACGATGCAAAATGTTATGGAGTTATTTGAGAAATGGTTATAAACGGATCCGGAAAGAGACCAAAAAAAGGCCACCTTGTTTTAATCGGCGGACGAGAGGAAAAGAGGGGGGATATCACTGTTTTACGGAGGACATTTTTATTGAATAATGCCTCCAAGGTAATAGTTATACCATCTGCAAGCAATAGTTACAGCGCAGATATCGGTGTAGAGTATGCAGAATTGTTTAAAGAGTTGGGAGCTGAATCTACGGGAGTTATTGATATAAAAAAAAGATCAGACGCAGATGATCCGATGAATATAAAAAAACTTGACGGGGCAGATCTTATTTTTTTCTCGGGAGGCGATCAGGTTAAACTTGTTGAGCTTCTATGGGAATCCAAATTAATTAACAAGGTTAAGAAGCTCTATTCGCAAGGAGCAACTATAGCAGGCACATCAGCCGGAGCGGCTGCTTCGGGCGAGATGATGGTGTTTGACGGTGACTCTATGGGATTTCGTAAAGGGTGTGTTGATTATACAAACGGATTCGGGTTTATAAAAGGTGTTTCGATAGACACACATTTTACCGAAAGAGGGCGGATATATAGACTTGCAGAATTTATTGCAAGCGGTGTTGAATCGTTCGGCTTAGGTCTTGGCGAAAATACCGGTGCAATTATATATCCGGATATGATTATGGAGGTTATCGGATCGGGAATAGTAACGCTTTTATTGAGGAAACCGGCTTTTTTTACTAACTATTCGCAGATAGCTTATAGCGAGAGTATATCTGCTGACGGTTTCAGTTTAAGTTTTTTAGCTGAAGGCACATTTTATGATATTAAAAAAAGAAAAGTAATTGATAGGATGCATAAGTACTCCTTCTCCAGATGATTAAAAAAATTACCTGTATGCCTTCCGGAACAGGGTATTGTAGCAGATAATTATTTAGAATATTTGCTATGGGTGTAATATATAACAAAGGAGATTATAATGAAGGAATTTGAAGTTTCGAAGTTTAGTACTTATTATGGACCAAACTTTTATCTTGATCGGAGAGCAGTAGTTTTTAATGTGCACATATCACCGGGGGGTAATCCTGTTAACTATTATCAGCCCGATATAGTTCAGAAATTTCCTGAACTGGAAGGTAAGGAATTTGAGAGGGTAATTGATCTTTATGCAACTGTATTGGTTAGAGCATTAAAGATGCGTATAGATCTTTTTATAAATAAATTTGAGATATCAAGGGATGCGGAAGAGTTTGTAGTGGCTGTAGAATTTCTTGATGAGGGCGTTACTTATGATGTAATAGAACTTATCAGCAATTGGTTTACGGCACTCGAAGAGAAAGATTACTACTTTAATTTTGAAAAAGAATATAGAAAACTTCAAACTGCATTTGACAAAACCATGTTCGGCGGTCCGACAATCTACTCGCTTGTAGAAGCCGGTCTAAAAAGAAATATTCCCGTTAATTATCTGTACGAAGAGAACCAATTTCAGTGGGGATACGGTAAGAAACAATGGCGTGGCCGTTCAACAATTTTTCAGACAGACGGTATTAAAGACACTGAATTTACAATGTATAAAGATATGGTAAAGGACTTTCTGGTACTTTGCGGATTTCCTACCCCGATAGGCCGCAATTGTATGAAGGAAGAAGAGGTTGTTAAACAAGCGGCAACACTCGGTTATCCGGTAGTTGTTAAACCGCTTGCCGGACATAAAGGTCAGGGAGTAACAACAGGGATTTCTAATGAAGCAGAGGTCAGAAAAGCATTTAAGGTAACAACTGATCTTGCTGAAGAACAGGGTAAGGCATTTGAAGGGGCAATTGTTGAGCAGCAGATATATGGAACTGACCACAGATTACTTGCCGTCGGAGGCAAATTTGTTGCGGCTCTTGAGAGGGTTGCGGCGTTTGTACTAGGTAACGGCGTTGATACAATCGAAAAATTAATAGCAGTAGAGAACGAAAGGCCTGAAAGACTCGGTGACACCAGGTCTCCGCTTGATAAAATAAAGATCGACGATGATATACTTGACTTTTTGAAACTTCAAGAACTTACATTGCAGAGTGTACCCGAAGAGAACAAACGGGTAGAATTAAGAAGAGTTGCAAATATTTCTGCAGGCGGTGTCTCGATAAATGTTACTGATAAAATCCATCCTTTAAATAAAAAACTTGTAGGCGATATAGCTAAGTTTTTTAATATAACTGTTATGGGTATAGATGTGCTTTGTAAAGATATTTCAAAACCGTGGACTGAGGGAAATTTTGGTATAATTGAAATTAATGCCGGTCCGGGCGTTTTTATGCACTTGGCGCCTGCTTTCGGCGGGTCTATAGATGTTCCAAGCAAGATTGTTGAGGCAAGATTTCCTGTTAAAGGCAGCGATAGGATACCTATTATTGCAGGTAACTGCCTGAAGTTGGCTATGGTAAATGATATTTATAAGAAGATTAACAAGATGAAGCCGGATATTGAATACGGCAGCGTGACAGATGAAGGGGTTTATTTCAATGGTGAGTATTTTTATAAGAATCCCATTCACTTTGAAAATGTCAAAATAATTCTTAGAAATCCTTTATTGGGTTTTGCTGTATTTAACCATCGTAAAGATGATATTTTTGACTATGGAGCTTACCATGAAGGTGCGGATCTGATCGTACTTGAGAATCCTCATTATGCTTATGAGATGCTTGAAAGAGACCTGCTTGATGGCGGTTATAAAATTCTTATTGATGATCAGAATATTAATCTTTATAAAAAAGGCAATGACAAACCTATTAAGTCTTCAACATTTGACGACCTGAAATCAAAAGACAAACAAATAGTAGCGATGATTGAAGAAGTTTTACCGGATCTTGTAGAAAGATACGAATAGAATTTCATTTTGTCGTTTTTATTAGGGGGCCGGTTTCGGTACCCCTTTTTATTTCGATTCACCCAAAATTTAAAATTGCACACAAGCTTAGTTAATTGTTGTTAAAAATCGTGAATAGTGATATAATAACTAATCACTTTTATAGAAAGAGGAATAAAGATGTCGTCTAAGGATGTTTTGTCTGTTTATACTTTTGATTATCGTGAAAATCGCCCTGTTAAAGGTGTAAAAACCGAAATATTTCTTGGCGATAAGATGATAAACTCTTGTTTGACTGATGATTATGGTAATATAAGGCTTGACCTTCAATTAGATAATGAGTATTTGATAAAAGTATATTTTTCCGGTTTTGAAGATCGTCCATGGGAAAAAAAGTTTATTTACAAAAAAGGGATGACTGCTGTTATGAAGCATAATGATGATTATGCTTTCCTACTCTATTGTATGCCGGTTTTTGAACCGCCGGTAAAGAAGTTACCCAAAAAATCAAAGGGCAGTTTGGTTATTATAGGGGGTAACGAATGGAACGAAGGTATATTTGAGAAGATTATTGAATTGGCCGGCGGACCCTTGGTTATCAAAATCGCAATAATTCCGGCGGCAAGTAATACTCCTGCCGTTACCGGACAGGATTATGTTGAACAGATGGTTTCTCTCGGTGTTCCCTTGGAAAATGTCTGGACAGTTCCGATAGCTGTGGTTAATGATGATTCTACTGAGGAAGATGAGTCGTTATGGAAGGACAACGGTTTTAACAAGTCAATAGCGGCTAAATTAAAAGGTTATAACGCAATATTTTTTGTCGGCGGCGATCAGTTCAGATATATGAAGACACTAACGGATGATGATAATAACGATAGTCCGGTATTAAAGGTTATTAGAAAGATCCTTGATAACGGTGGAATAATTGCAGGAACAAGTGCCGGCGCCGCAATTATGAGTAATCCGATGATAGGGAATGGCAACAGTTATGAGGCGATTCTTCATGGAATTATTGACGGCCGCAATGTAAAGGTTGATCCGGATAGTATAGGCGACAGGATGTTGATTACAAACGGTATCGGATTCTTGAAGTACGGGATAACCGATCAGCATTTTATTGAGCGAGGAAGAATCGGACGATTGATTGCCGCATGTGTATCGAGCGGTATCACATTGGGATATGGGATATCTGAAGACTCGGCTCTGGTTTTATTGGGCGGTGATCAGATTGAGGTTATCGGCGAAAGAGGTGTAATAGTTATTGATACAAGCGATGCTAAAGTACACTCAACCTATGGAACGATACCGCACATTACAAATATAAAACTCCATTATATTGAAGAGGGCGACAGGTACGATATAGCAAAGAATGTTTTTTTTATAAATAAATTGAAGCGTTCTACAAAAGATAATGAATACTTTGATGCAGAAAGATGGCGGATTAACTTTGAAGCTTTCTGTGAATATGGCATGAGCGAATCATTAACTTATGATCTGGTTGATTGCAAATCAGATCAGAGTATTTCTATTGCACTAAAGACTGACGACTTTAATTATTTTAGGGAAGGTTATGACATTTACAAATCAGGTACGGCAATGCTTGTATTCAGAAAAGGCGAGGGTACCGAAGGTTTTTGGGGTAGAATTAAAGGCAAGAGCAGTTATTCTGTTATAAATGCACTTGTTGATCTTTATCCGTTATCGCCGGAGAAACATAATAATCAGGTGTAAAATAATTGATCGGGAATGGCAGGATAAATGTGAATAAAAAAGAGTATCTGTTTGTCGTTATTATTATTACCATTCTTATTGGATCCTGCGGACCGATTAAGGATTCTTCAATACGGATAGACCGCGGCATTTTGAATATGCAAGATTGGTCTGAGGATAATATTATAAATCTTAACGGAAACTGGCTTACCTATGAGGGGTTCATTGATGAGCCGATTGATCCTGCAAACTATCAAGGTGAAGTTTATTACAGTTCGCCTTCAGAAAGCTGGAAGAAAATTGGCATTAGTGACGACGCATTAGTGAGTTATCAATTAAAGTTGTCTGATATGCGGGCAGGAGTCCCATTAGTAATTTTTATTCCGTTTAACAGGTATTATATTGAGGTGTTGGTAAACGGTAAAGTTATTGATAAAGCCGGCAGATATGATCCGGCTAATGGCACTTTTGAACGAGCGATGTTTGCTTATACTGTTTCATATATTCCTGACACTAAAGATGCGGTTCTTGTTGTTAGGGTAGCTAATTTCAATAACAAAAGGACAGGTTTTAGAGGCGACATCAAACTTGGTACCGGCTATTCAATATATTTAAACATGATTATACATATATTTTTGCAGTTTATTATAATGGGTGGGCTTTTTGCACTTGCTATACATCACATTATCATTTTTGCTTTTAGAAGACAAAACATCTCATCATTGATCTTTGCCGTTATTGCAGGTTTATATGGGATCAGGTCATCTATTATTGATTTCGGTATGATAAATATATTCTTACCATTTATTGATAATATTTTTTTTGAGAAGATCGAATTTTTATCATTTATCATTCCGTTAGCTTTGTTCTCACCTTTGTTTTACAGGACAACCGGTTTGACATTTTTCAGGTTTACAACTCCATTCTATTATTTATTGGTTTTAATCTCAGGTGTAATTATGATTTTTTTTCCGCTTTCTGTATTCCAGAGTTATGGTCTTATACCTGTTTTTATCATGGGTTTTTTACTTGCAATATCCGTGTTGGCCGGGTTGATTATCAAGGTTTCTTCAGGCGAGAAGCAGTATCTTGTTTTAATTCCCGGTATTGCTTTGATAATCGGTACAATAATTAATGATTTCTTATCTGTATATGAGGTGATTTATTCTACGCAGATAACAGCTTTTGGTATCTTTTTTTTCATTTTTTCTTTTTCTTTACTGAACTATAAACAGTTTTCCGATTCATTTACAAGACTTGATGGGCTTAAAAAAGAGCTCATCGAGAAGGACAAGGAGATTGTAGAAAGCAAGCATGATCTTGAACTTAAGGTCGCGATAAAAACACTTGAGTATGAGAAAAAAAACAGTGAGCTTGAGCTTGCTTTAAACAGTCTCAATAATATGCAAGTTTATATTCAAAAGAAAAACAGGATTCAAGCAATGGAGTTTGAGGCCACTCAGATTGCTGTAAACATAAAAGATCCGCTTGATTTTATCGGGAAATTTTCCGGTATGGCATTTGATCAGTCAAAATTATTAGAACAAACATTAAGAAATGACAGATCGGTTGTTCTTATAAAAAACATTAATATGTCACTTTTAAAAATCCGTGAATATTGCGGTAAAGCTGTATCTGTGGCATCGAGCATGGTCTTTCATAACAACGAAAAAAGTGCAAGCTTTGAACTTCATGATATTTCAAGTCTGATTGATGAGACTTTAACATTTACAATGAATCAATTCTTCGTTGAAAAAGGTTACATCAATATTGATATAAGTAAAGACTATCTGATTGAAAATTCTGATAATAGGGTTCCGATTGTTATCAGTGAAATGAAAAAAGTTTTTGCAAACATCTTTAATAACTCATTTTATGAGCTATTTCGGAGGAAGAATACGGATAGTAGCTTTATCCCTTCAATTGTAATTGCTATTAGCCGGGCAGAAAAAAGTTTGAAAATTAGCATTAAGGATAATGGCTCCGGTGTAAAAGATGATGACAGGTCAAAACTTTTTATGCCCTTTTTTACGAACAAACCGTCGGGTGATGGGATCGGTCTCGGTTTGCCTAAATGTTATGATATTATTGTTAATCTGCATAAAGGTAATATTATAATAGATAGTGAATATGGGGTTTTTACAGAAGTTATTATAATAATTCCCTGTTCAGATATAATATTGCAGTAGCGTGAGTTTTGCGGAGATGCTAATGAAGAGGATAGTTGTAATTGATGATGAGGCAGATAATGGGATACTCTTTAATTATGTATTCAGAAATGAGATACAGGAAGGGCTAATTGATTTAAAATTTTATTCATCATCGACTGATGCGTTGAGTTATCTTCTTGCAGAAGGCAGAGATACCGAGATGGTGTTTACTGATTTGAATATGCCGGTTCTTGATGGTTTTGGATTGATTGAAGCATTAATAAAGAACGGACACAAGTCCAAGACATACATTGTTTCTGCTTATAGTGATAGTAACAGCATAAATAAAGCAAAAGATTTTGGAGTAATTAAGTTTATAAAAAAACCGATTAATTTTGAAATTATAAGGGCAATAATAGGTGTGTAATATAAAATGAAGATTCCAATAAAAATAATAGTCATAATATTCGCTTTGTTGATTATTAATTCATGTTCCGGTAACGAGGAAATTAGTGTTAAAGACGGCATTATAGATCTCTGCGGTTATGACTTTGAAAATGATAAGCCTGTTAATCTGTCCGGCGGCTGGGAATTCTACTGGATGAGATACCTTAATCCGGAAGAATTTGAAAGAAATGAGAGAAGAACTGTTTACTTCGGAAATATGCCGGGCATGTGGACAAATTATTCTAACTATCCGAGACCGATTTCGGTTTTCGGATATGCAACCTATCGGATTAAAATAAAACTGGACTCCTCTGCGGTTGATCAGATAACTTTTAGGGTGCCGTCAATAAATACACCCTTAAAACTATTTTTTAATGGCAATAATATTGCAAGCTCAGGGGTTGCCGGCGTAAATAAACAGACCACAAGATCGGGCGGCGGCGGACAGATCGTAACTGTACCAGTAACTTCTGACCTGAATGAATTGATTATCCATGTTTCAAATTATAATATCAGGTATCCTGGTGTTAAATCGCCGCTAATAATAGGATCATGTAAAAGGGTTTCTCAAGCAGTTATTAGGGATTCAATAATTAATGCGGTAATATTAGGAATGACTCTTGTTTTTGGGCTGATTTTCTTTGTAACATATCTGTTTGCAAGAAAAATGAAGTCGCTTTTATATTTTGCCTTTATATGTTTTTTGTATGGACTTCGCCCATTGTTGAGTAGTTCGCTGATGAGTTATCTTTTTATGATAATAAATGATTTTGAGGTTTTATCAAAGGTAGAGTATCTGACGGTTTTTACTCCGTTTATACTATTCCCTTTGTTTTTTGACGATATATTTAAGGGTGTAGTTCATAGATATATCAAGTATATAATTTTGACAGTTACAGCTGTTTTACTTATTGTTGTTATTAGTTCGCCGGTTGCTATTTTTGAATATACCTATTTTGCGTATAGAATTGTCGGTCTTGTTTGTCTCACAGTTTATTCTGCCTTATTGATTGTGATGATAAGGCGTAAAAGTGTTTCGGCTTTAATACTTATGATAGGTGTATCGTTCTTTGTTTTATGCGTTTTAAATGATGTTCTTGTCGGTTTGGGGTGGGTGTTTCACCCTTATTTACTTAATTACGGGTTTATATTCTTTATAATTTGTGAGTTTGCAGCGCTTATTAGGGTGTCCTCTATTTATTATGATAAATATAATAAATTAAGTGATGAACTTGTTCAAAAAATAAATGAGATTGAGCGAATTAATCAAAATCTGCAAGAGTCAATCAATGAGCGGACACATTCAATGATGAATCGAAATAATGAATTAAAGCATGCTCTTGAGGCACTGAGTAACGAAAGAGATAATTTTCTTAAAAATAAAAAGGAAAGCATTTCTTCATTTTTAGTCAGAGGTGTTGCTCATGAATTGAAGAATCCTTTAAATTTTATAATAAATTTTTCTGATATTGCCGTAAAACTGTGTGATGAATTAATCCTTGAGATCAAGGAAAATGAGGATAACTTTCAGATTGTTGATGAGATACTTAAACTTAAAAAATATCTTACTCTTATTACAGATAACGGTATGATTATTGATCATTCTATATCAGATTTCGGCAACATGTAGGGGTCATTTGTCAAACATATACTTTATTGCCAGTAGAAAAAGAAAACCGGCAAAAACTTTTTTAAGAACAATCGTGGGGGTTATCATGGCAAGTTTGCCGCCGAAGAATGATCCTACAACGAAACCAATGCATATTATAGCGGTAATTTTTAGGTCAATATAACCCTTTTTGTAGTATTCCATTACAGCAAAAAAACTTATCGGCGGTAACATTATCGCAAGCGTTGTTCCTTGGGCGAATTTCTGTGAAAGCCCCATAATAATAACCAGTGCCGGTATAATTATTACTCCGCCGCCTATTCCGACAAGCCCGCTTGCAGTCCCTGCCAGTACCCCGATCATCAGTAAAATAATAATATCTTTCATTTGTAGCTTTCCATAAGATCAGAATAAACGATATCTAATGAATCTGTATCATTATCAAATAAACTTATCGGGTAATCGTTAAAGGCAAGAATTCTTTCGGCGATCTTACGGCAGTTATCTATCCACTTTGTATTTCTGCCGAAGTGATAAAGTGGTTGTCTCGAGAAAACAGATTGTTTTGCCGCTTGTTCATAGGGAAGTAAACCTAAATATTCGATGTCAAGGCCGATGTTTTTATTTATAAGTGATCTTAAGTTTTCGCCGAGAGCAATATCGTGCTCGCTGCTGCTCATGTTTATAATCAATTTAGGATAAAAATTTTTAAGGTGTTTTGATATGTTTTCCGCTTCTTCCGGTATCTCTTTTTGAATAAGACGGAAAAGATCAAAGAGGCGAAGATCGTCTTTTTCTAGTTTCATTGTTACTGCTTCAGATAGTTTCTTTCCTGTTTCGGTTTTTTTGGGGAATTTTAAAGTCATATATCGGTACACTGCATTTTTAATAAAGGAATAAAGATTGAGTATTGCTGTCAGATCAGGGGTCGTTACAAGGATGCCGCAGTTAGAACATAGATAAAAATCGATAGTATTAATTGCAGTTCCTGAACCCAAATCAAGAATTATCCAATCTGCATCAATGCGGGATATTTCCTGGAGGATTTTCTTTTTACGGAAATATGGAAGGTTTGCGGTTCCGACATAAAGTGAATCGCCCGGTATAAATCTGAGGTTTTTATACTCGGTAGTATGAATAATCTCATCAAATGTAGCGTTTTTGGTATTAATGAAATACCCTAAACCTTTTAAATTATTTTTAATGCCGAATATTGAGTGCAGATTACTTCCGCCAAGATCAAGATCAACTGCAACAACCCTTTGTCCCATCTCTCCAAGTATTACTGAAAGATTTGAAACAAAAAGACTTTTGCCGACACCGCCTTTGCCCGACGCAACCGGTAGTATTTTTGCCATATTTTCCCTTGTGTCTGTTATTAGAGTTCGCCTTGTAATAAACTAAAAAAGTTATTTTTCTGCTGAATAAATATTGTATAATATTAATGATGATTTTTCAAGATATTTATTTGTTTCTCGATTTCTAAAGGGTGCAATTTTAGATTTTGGCAATTTAGTTAATGATAGTATTAATTCTGTTTTTTATATGGTACAATCCTGAAAACCGGTATTCTCCTTTTGCTATACATAATTTTAGTTT
>CAZSQU010000033.1:14791-29501 GCA_964608985.1 uncultured Spirochaetales bacterium | reverse complement strand
CTTAAAGCGAGTTACACAAAAGGAAAACGCCTGTGATTCTCAGAACCGAAGTTTTTCCTTTTATAACTCGCTTTATTATAAACCTGCCAAAAATTAAATTCGCACCCGGTAACAAATAAAAACTGCTTCCTTATAACTTAATGGGTGATAAATCCTGCTTAAAATCGCCAGCCGCTTGATAAGATTATTCTATCGAAATACAATGCTTGTCCGATTGATTTATATGATAATGGATTAATGTTTCCTATGGTATCTTCAGACCTTAGTAGTTGATTAGCCCATTCGCAGGATACTACAAAATAAAAATTATTAGGAAGATCAAAGACAATCATAGGACCGAATCTCACAAAAGTGAAATCAGATCCCCAGCCTTTATTTATTATCGTTGAATTGTTAAATTGAGAAATAAGAGTAAAAGTATCAGTTTTAAAAAAAATTGATATGTCGAAGTTATTGTGTGTTTTAAAATTTAAAAACATTGATTCATTATTATTTTCAGATCCGCTGTCAACTATTATTGGTATTTTATAACCAATTAGAAAAGAGCTTTGAAAACTCCACCCGTTGAATGTAAGTGTTGTTTCATACAGGTATGGATTGCTTGTATTGCTTGCATCTCTTAATAATGATGTATATGTAAATTCTATTGATCCGGTAAAGATAAGATGTGTCCACCTCCGGCTATCTTCATCCATTAAAGATGACATATCAAATTGTAACTTAGTACCGCCAAACCATTTCAAAAGAGGGCTGTAGAAATTATCACCAATTAGTATCCCCTCGGGCAAATCATCATAATAGTTGTTAAAATTAAACCTTGCCATTCCATTGGCAAGGCCCGGTATATTCCATCCTGTTCCAATATATAATCCCGAATAAAAACTCATAAAGGCAATAGGTGTAAAAGTTGCAACTATTCCTGACTTTATGGTAACCGGTGTCAATTCGAATACAGCGGCAATTTTCAAATTATTAGTTAAAAATAAAAAGTTGGTGTTTCTTATTATTGGAATTTCAATTTCATAGTAGGCTGTAAATGAAGTTTCGGGCATTCCTGTCGTTGACCCGATAATTGCCCCGGAGTCATTTATTGAGTGGTGCAAGTGTAAAGGGTCGCCGTTGTCTGTATAATCAAAGGTGTTGTTGTCAATGGGAATTATTCCGTTTAATAATCTGCCGGGTATATATGGCGGGTGGTAAATAATTGTCCAGTTTAAGCCGCCTCTAAATTTAATAATGTCGTTATTAATCGGAACAGGAGATAAGTTAGAACTTAAGCTTTGATATAAGGACCTATATTTCTCAATAGATATTGAATCGGGGCTTATATTATTAATTATTGATAATGCAGATTGAAATCTACCTAATTGGGTTAAAATATTTGCCAAGTCGATGCCGAGTTCAACTGATTTCGGTTCCTGTGTATAACAAATCTGCATAATTTGTGCTGCTTCATGTAAATAGGATGCTTCTTCCAATTGTTTTGCATATAAAATTCTAAATACATTTATTTCGGGATTACTTTCTGATAATTCTTTATAAAAACTTACAAGGTTTTGATCCGTATCAAGTTTATAAGCCGATTCTCCATATATTCTTAGGATGGAATTAATATTCTCGGCTTCTCTGTATAGAGAAGGAGTGATGGAGGGGTCATCAGGATAATAGTATATGCTATTGCTTGATGCAAAAGTTGTATCCGTAGCTACATATATTCCGTTGTTGTCCGGAGAAAATATTACTAATTGGGTTGTTAGCGGATTATTAACACCTTTAAAGTAGTAATTCATAGATAAGTCAACGCCATCGGGGGTTATGTATGTTCTGAAAATCTCAATTAAACTATCTATTGAATGTTGTGAGTTGAGTGATTGAAAATTGTTAAGAATTTCTGAACGACCGGCATTATTTCCGTTTTTAATAAAGATATTATCCTGATATTTAATATCAAACTCTTCATTTGTATAGAGATTTACACCCCATAGCATATTATCTATCATATCAATCAACCGAATATTATCATCAGCAATAGGGTTGATATCAATTATAAAATGCCTGTCTTCATTAATAAATGAAAAAAAACCTTTCTCTCCATTAATTGTTTTGTTTGTTCGAAACAAAGAAATTACTTCCTCTGCCGTAGTAGCTTCTTCCATTGCAACTCTTGATAGAAAATAAAACGGAGTACCATTTCTATTTGTTTCTTTGACGAAGATAGCGTTTTGACTGAAGGAAAAGTATTGATTATAAGCGGTCTCAGCATCAACAAAACCCGGCCATGTAACTGCAGTAAATCTATTATAATTAAGTGGAGAATATTTAATAATCACTGTCTCAGGCCAATCTGATCCCCATGGTATATCCATTGTTCTACCGTGATAGACAATTCCTTCTGGAGTCCTCACCATAATACCCGTACAACCTTGAATAGCAAGAAAGTCGCCAATAAGATTAATTGTATAAATTGTCTTAATATCTATGCAGCTTCCATCTGCAATTCCTTGCATTTCTTCGATAAATCTTGCAGGAATACTATTTACAAGTTCAGTAATTCCGTTGTTTATATAAACTCTCAGAATGTTTTCAGGAATATTTTTATTGATAGAAATTACACTTATTAATTGATTCAAAAAATTAGCAGTTTCTTTTATTTCATTACTCAATAAATGTCCGTGTTGTAATCCCATTTCATAATGTGAACCCGATAAAGAAAGTACTTTAAGTGTGTTTTCATATTTATATAGAACGCCGTTGTTAAATTCCGATGTTTCTACAGTGTTAAGGTTTAAAACAGACATTTGAAAAAATATAATAAAGTAAGCGATTGTTGTTCTCATTAATTCTCTGTCCTTATTATTTTGTTTTTAATATCAATTACAATTCTGTTGAATTTCTCGGGTTCTTCAAATATTGAGCAATGAGCTGATTCTTCGAATTCGTAGAGTTCTTTATCAGGGGCATTGATTCGATTAAAATAATCGATCGCTAATTGATAAGGTGTTGTAAAGTCGTGCATACCGACACAAAAATAAACCGGTACTTCAAAGTTAATTGATTCAATATCAAGATTGATTTTTGTAATAAATTCATTCCACATTGACCTAAAAACAAATAAACTTCCCCAAATAAGGTTTGCTTTTTCATAAAGAGAGTAAACACTTGAGTTATACAATACTCTATCAATTTCATCATATCCATCATTACTTAAAACGGCTCCGCGATATCTATAAAGTATATAGCGTTGTCTGATAAGATCCCACATCTCGTTTGGTCCATATCCATTTTGAGGATAACCGATATTTTTAAGTGCCCAAATATCTGCATAATTAGCAGCGGCAGTTGCACTTTGAAGGGCAAAGTTGTATGAAATTTGTTCGTTTCTTGTAGAATTGACTACCTGACCTACACTTATATATGCATAATAGTTTTCCGGGTGGCGTAAAACAGCTTTAACCCCAAGATATGATCCCCATGAATGACCAATCAAAAAAATTTTATCTTTATTAAATCGCGTTTTAAGATAATCAACTAAAAATTCAAGATCGCTTAAAATCAAATCTATTGTGATCTGATCGGACCGAAGTAGTGGATCGTAGGATTTGCCTGACCCTCTTTGATCCCAGTTAACAACAATAAATTCATCTTCAAGGGCACTATTATAGTGAGCAAGCAGCGGCAAGGAAGAAGTTCCGGGTCCGCCATGTAAATAGAGGATTATAGGGTTGTCAAGATTGTTGGTTCGAGTATAGATCCATTGATTAACGCCGTTGATTTCAATTTTGGTTAGGTCTTCATACGCATCAGGACTAATGATATTTGGAGAATAAAAAATAAAGATTAAGACAATAAAATTCAAAGTTAATTCTTTCATAATGTTTCCTTTTGAGATTATTTATAAAATAAATATAACATTGTTTAGTGAAGATTATTAGTCGTTCTTTGGTGTACTATTGTCACTCATTTGGGTGACTTTGCCGAATTTACTTATGATTTCATATCTGCTTTTAGCACCGGTTTTATTAAAAATTCTTTTGATATAGGTTTTGACTGTATTTAACGAAAGATTTCTTTTTACCGCTATTGTTTTATTGTCAAATCCATTAACGATGAGGTAAAGAATTTGTTTTTCACTGTTTGATAGATTGTAGTTTTCAATTTCCGGGTTAATATTCTCATTTTTAATAATTGTACTATTTATTGATATGTAATACATTTTTAGTGAAAATTGAAATAAAACTATAGATAGAACAAGATATAATAGAGGTGTGTAAAATAGATAATACAATCTTAAGTCAAATCCAAATTCGATTATATTTATAGATTCGTTTAGACCGGAAATTAAAGTATTGATAATATCATATATAATAAGAGGTATAAACAACAAAAATATAATAAGAATAATATTTAAAAAATTATTTATAGTTTTGTTATCAAAATTCTTTGTTTTAATAATAATCGCATATAACAAGTATAAAATTGATAAAACAAAAAGAACTAAAATGAAAGCATAAAATGTTTTTTCAATCGGTTTATTAAAAACACCAAGTAAAATAAGTATTATAGTTAAAACAGTAATTATGATGTATAGAACAAATCTAAAATATCGTAAATAAATATTAGTATAGAGAAATCCGGCAATTATGATTAATGAAGTAAGAAATAAATTAGATATTATTATCCGCAGAGTATTAAATAGAATGCTATTGATGTTTATCGAAATAACATTTATAAACAAATAATAGTCTGCCGCTAAATTGAGATTTTTAATAGCAAAAATAATTTGAAAAAATATGAATGTGTTTATGAGACTTGATTGTACCTGCTTATTTATAGTAAAACTTGCAAGATTTAACATAAGACCGCTAAATATCATTACAAATATCACTATTATTTGAATATGCATCATGATTATTGTGCTCCGATTTATTGTAATACATTAAAGTAAAAGTTAAGGTTTATCAATAGTTTTTTTATTTAATTATTTATTAATTAAAATGATACAATAAGAGATTTTGAGCTCAGGCAATTATATGATAATAATTTTTACAATAAGCTGTATTGACAATTTTTATTAATATCTATATTCTCAAATTAAATAATCTTTATAAATTAAGAAGGCATTATATGAACTATCGGGAACTTCATCTTACTAAAGCGGTTATAGATCTGAAAAAACTTGATTATAACCTGGATCTTTTGAAAAATCTTGCCGGCGGCAGAAAAATGTATCCAGCTATAAAAGCAAACGCTTATGGTCACGGTTCAGAAATGATCGGAAAACATCTTGTGAAAAGGGGTTACACTACTCTTTGTGTTGCACATATGCCGGAGGCGATTGAGTTGATTGAGAGCGGTATTAAAGCCACATTTATCGTACTTTCACCAACAATTCCTTCTAATGCCGAATATTTTGCCGAGTATGATCTGGAGCCGGTTATTTGTACAATCGAAATGATGAAAGCTCTCGATGCTGCAGGAAAAAAAGCTGGTAAAGTTATAAATGCTCATGCAAAGATTGATACCGGTATGGGTAGAGTCGGAATGGACCTTGCAGATGTTAAGGATTTCTTTGAAACAGCCGCAGGTTTGAAGAATGTTAAAATATTAACAGTTATGAGCCATTTTCCTAAAGCAGATGAACGGGATAAGACTTTTTCAAAAAAACAGTACAATAAATTTCTTGAAGGGATGGATATTGCAAAAAAATATGGAATATCTACTTTTCATTTTGCAAACAGCGCCGCAATTTTTGATCTGCCGGAAGCACATTTTGATCTGGTAAGACCGGGGATTTCAATTTATGGTCTAAAACCATCATTAGAAATTGTTAATCGTGCTGTTGATGATCTAAAACCTATTCTATCACTTGAAACAAGAATTACTTATCTAAAAAATGTACCGGAAGGCACCGGTATTAGTTACGGCCATACTTATTATACAAAAAAACCATCATTAATCGCAACTCTGCCGATTGGATATGGTGACGGCTTGATGAGAAGTCTGACAAACAAATTGGATGTTTTAATTAATGGAAGGTACTGTCCGCAAGTCGGAAGAATCTGTATGGATCAATGTCTTGTTGATGTAACCTCAATTAAAAAGGATGTTCAAGTAGGTGATAGGGTTGTGATAATCGGAGAATCTAAAGGAAACATACTTACAGCTGATGAACTTGCCTCAAAAGCAAACACAATCAACTATGAGATAACAACTAATATTCAAAGAAGAGTCCCCAGGATTTACGAGGGTTTAGAATAAAAAAAGCCGGCGTCTATTCGCCGGTTTTTTTTTCATTTTTCTTTTCGATTACCTTTTCCAGATTGCTTTTAAATAATTCATTATCAGGGTCTAATAGAGCTGACTTATTTAAATCTTCTATTGCTTTATCATAAAGCCCGAGTTGAGAGTAGATCGTTGCGCGATTATTGTAGGAGTATGGATTAGTTGCAGAATGGCTAACAAAATTATTCATTATTTCAATAGCTTTTTTTGCGTCTTCTTCTTTTTCCTGAATTAAGCCAAGTTGTTCATAGGTTTTAGCTCTTTTGACAAAAAGTTCTACTGCACCTTTCTTTGCGTGTTCAATTGCTTGAGAAAAACTTGTAACAGCATCATTATATTCTTTTAAATTAAAAGCTATATCACCAAGTAAAGAGTACCCGCTTGAGCGTTTCGGGTCTAACTCAATAGCTTTTGAAATCAGTCCGCGTGACTTATCAATGTCTTCCATATTCTTGGATGTTTCATATTTTTCTAATAATACTGAAGCGTAGTTAATGAAAACATCATAGTCATCCTCATATTCATCGACGATTTTTTGGTATCGTTCAATTGTTTTATCAAAATCACCTTTTAAAAGATAAATTCCGGCGATACGCATTTGTGCTTCAAGAAAAGTATCATCGATTTCAAGAGTTTTTTCAAAGTCAATAATTGCTTCGTCATATAACTCTTTATCCATTTTGAAAACGCCCCTCTGAAATACCAGGTCAGCATTATTGGGGTCTTCTTGAATGGCGTTGTCAAAATCCTCGATTGATTCACCTGAAAGCTCGAAGTATTTCTGATTAGGATCGCCGCCTTTTATTGGCCGGTTCATATATATAATAAAAACTAAAATAATTAAAACTCCGACAGATGTAAGAATTATTGGCATAAGCATAGAATTTCTCCCAAAAAAAATAATTAAATTAAATGCAAATCCTATATATAACAAAATTGAATAATGGTCAACGATAATACGGGTAGGTGTGAATTTATTTTTAGGCAATTTAAAAGTTCTATTGTTTATATTTTTAAAGCATAAAAGTAAACGCTGTATTATAGTCGATAGTAACGAGTCGAAAGTCGAAAGTTGAAATGTTGTGATATAATTGGAATAAAAACGCAAACAGATTTTTTTAACATTTTGGTTTTCAACATGTGTAGGTTATTTAAAAATCAAAATATAGACCTTGATTATTTCCTTAATTATATGTAAGATAATATCATATACTTAATAAATTAGGTGGGGCAAAAGAATGAATGCAATAAGGAATGTTTTGACCGTTGAAAACAATAAAGTGATTATTGATTTACCTAATAACTTTAACTCCAAGAAAGTAGAAATTATTGTTTTACCATATAGTGATCAATCTGTCGGTGATTTAAATGAATCAGTCGACATAGATTCGCTTGTCGGTGGTATAGAGTTTAAGAGTGACCTATCTGTTCATCATGATTTCTATCTAGGTAAGAGTGTATGATCAACTCAATATTTGTTGATACATGTTTCTGGTTAGCCTTTTTAACTCTAAAGATGAGATGCATTTGAAGGCAGTTTCTCTTTTAGATAGTTTTAAGAAATCAAAGGTGATCATATCAGATTTTATTTTGTTTGAAACAATAACCTTTCTTAATGCCTCCCTAAAAAATCATGCATTTGCACTAAAATTTCTTAAGTATATTGAGTCCGGCAATAATATTCAAATAATCGATGTGGATAGTAATATAAAAAGAAGCGCACTGGATATATTTAAAAGATTTTCAGACAAATCATTCTTTTTTACTGATTGCACATCCTTTGTGATAATAGATAATTATTATATTCTATCTGTATATATATTTGACGATCATTTTAACCCGCATTATGCACGAAAATTCTACTGAATCTCGTATCTTGCTGATTATCCACGAGTTACTCGATTTTCGATTCTCACATAGTGTTACTATGCTGCGAGTCTCAAATCTTCCTAACTCTAAGCTAATCAACAATCTACTTCGCTTCGCTACGATTATCGTGCATAATGCGGGTTAAGCAGATGGGATTTAATGTTTTATAGCATTTGTGTTCAATCACAATAGAAATTTTTAAACCCGATAACCAAGATTATGTCGGTCAAGGTGTAGACTATAATATTTATACTGTTAACTTTTCCCCATCATGAAGCATAGTGATTTTATTACCAAATAATTCCAGATATTTATCGGGTGTCATCGTGTGAATAGGTATAATTTTCTTAGGCGAGATTGCATTCACAAAATCAATAATTTCATTTTGATATGCGTGACCACTTGAATGGATAAAATCAGGCTTAATATTATGGGTATCCCAAAAATCTTTTTCTTGTTCAAAATAGCCCCCCCATTGTGAGTAAATCAATTGAGTTTCACCGGGTAATATGTGACTGTCGAATTTTTTTCTGATATTATAGGAATTTCTAATAACAATACTCTGCCTGTTTTTAAGGATTTCATCACCTGTTATTTTGCTATACTGAAACTTAAATAGATCACCGGAATCATCCATCTTCCTGGTATTTGAATCACGAGCAAAGTAAATCCTGAAATATTCGCTCCAATTGGTTTGCGGTATCATTCCTAAGTCTTTAATTTTATCTAAAATATATGCAGTATATGGATCTATAACAATTATCTTTTTTGAAGCAATGCAAGCCTTATATATTGAAACAATCCTGTCTATATTGTGGCTGGAGTACGAAATAAATGTCATTTTGTTATTCTTAAATGCTTCTTTTAAATCTGCCTCAATGTCCTTTTCACTTTTATTATCTGAATTTTCTTTTTCTATACAAGTCCCTTCCAATATCAGATAGTCAATATCTTTTGGCGGATTTCGTAGCATTTCTGTAAATAGCATGTTTTTTCTGCCATGCCCTCTGAAATCGCCTGAATAAAACACCCTCTTACCATCTGACTCAATCAAAAAAGCCATAGCATCAAACCCGGAATGATCAACCTGATATGGCGTTATTTCTATATCACCTATCATAAATGGTTCGCCCGGTTTTATTATTGTTAATTTTTGTGTTAGATACTCCTCCCCGTTAAAATAGGCGGCAGTATCGATCAGTCTTTTAGTACCTTCAGACATATAAAGCGGGATGTTGCGATCGACTTCATTTAGAAGCCCGTAATGGTCCTGATGAGCATGGCTGATTAAAATACCATCCGCAGGTTTTTTATTTATCGCATCAATAATGGGCTTGTCTTCGCTTTCCGACTTGTAGTCTATCGGAAGCCCGGCATCAATAAAAATCTGAGTGTTGTTACTTGTTATCTCAACACAGCTCCCGCCTATCTGCTTCGACCCGCGGATGATGTTAAAAGTCATAGGTTGCTCCAGTTATCTTTGGTTAACTCTTTCCAGTTTTCCATTTTTAATGATTTAATTTGGATTATATTTTCCTTAAATTTTGAAAGGTTAATAGTTTCTCTGTTTTCAGGATTAATTCCAATTATCTCTTTAATAAAACCATCATTAAAATCTTCGTCAATATATAACAGTTTAACCTCTATTTCTCCCGAAACATCTTTTAGTAGTTCAAGAAAATCCTCGCTAGCTTCATATTTCTTATAATAGGCTTTGGGAGCTAAAATATTTAATGATTTAATCTTTCCTGCATAATCGCCATCAGCAATAAGCATTAAGTAGTTTTTTAATATTTCAACTAATGCATAAGCCGGACTGTTTGGGGAGTCTGATGGTTTAAGTTCAAATAATTCATACTCATTACCACCTTCATACAATAAATCGATCGATTCTTTATTTCCCTTTAGGTTAAATTGATTGTATAACTTTTCATTGGCAATTACTAGAATTCGTTCAATAAACTCTTCAAAACGATATGGTCTTCCATCAACAAAAGTAATGGAGGTTGCCTTTCTCTTTTCCTTTTTTCCATCCCCAGACAATACATCCTTGATTTTTCCTACAAGATTATAATTGGGCTTTTTTAAATATTTCCAACCAGTTTTAGTGTCTATCCACCTTTTTTTATCATCATTTATTCCTAATTGTAGCTCATCAATTAATATATCCATCATCCCCATCTTCTCATCTCCTCTTTAATTAAAATTATATTTCTCACTCATCTTTTTTAAAAAGTCCTTCAATGCTGTTTTTACCTCCTGACCTCCGGTAATTGTTATATGTTCCCCGAAACGGATAATCCAACGGACGAACTCCTTCGGGTTGTGTATTTTTAGGGTTATCTGATCGCCTGTGATGCTCTGTGATTTATGAAGAGGATTCGTTGCAAAATACCCCATAACAGAAGGATCTGCTGTAAATACAACTTCAGAAATTGTGTTGGTTATCATCATCCCCCACGCGGAGTTGATGTAATCCCGTTTTGCTTTAATCAGGTCTTTATCAGAATGAACAACACCGGATTCTACACTCAAAATCTTATCAATAGCGTATAATTTAATGGTTCTGTCACTCAAATCAAGTCCTATAACATAGTTAATACCGTGATCATCAGCAAGTTTCAAAGGTACAATCTTGATATTTCCTTCTACACCTCGATAATCTAAACTACACTCTTTTGAACGAAGAACCGCATCTACAAGCGGCTTCAATATGCTAATATCAAGCTGCTTTGAACCGGCTACGAACTCATTATAACCGGTTTGATTTGATTTACCTCTTATAAATTTTTCCTTAATCAATATGCCGTAAGGCGTGTTTGATAGAATCCCTAAAGCATTATTATTATCAAGTGACTTAAGTAGGTCAACCAATGAACTATCTGCAAGAGTGTACCCATCCTGTGAAGGTACAATAGCCTCAACCCCGTTGCTAAATTCCGCGATACCCATGTTTATATCAGAAACATATCTAAATACAGTTCGTTGATTTACTCCAAGCTTTTCCGCTATCTCTATTGACTTCATAGTCTTATTGTTTGACAGTAAATCAATGATTTTAATCATATTTTCAAACTTACCCGGCTTACTCATGTTGACCTCACACATATAATATAAGAAAAAATAGAAATAACAATCATTTTATTCCATAATTCAAAATGGCTTGCTTAAATTCATCAGGATAATGTGCTTTGATATATGCCGTCTGATAAGCAAGATATGAATATGCTACAGCATGACTTTTATTATACCCGTAATTTGCATACTTCTGCATTATTTCAAATATATTTAAGGCAGTTATTTCATCTATATCATTTTTAGCCGCACCCTCTACAAAAATTGCTTGCTGCTTGACCATCTCCTCATCCTTTTTTTTACCGATAGCTCGTCTAAGGATATCTGCGTCTTTGAGCGTATATCCGGCTATTGCCTGAGCAACCCGCATTACTTGTTCCTGATAGACCATTATACCGTAGGTTTCCTTCAAGAGCTGTTCCATCATAGGATGGGCATACACAATTGGTTCAACCCCATGTTTCCGTTTAATATAACTGTCAATATAGTCCATAGACACAGGTCTATACAACGCATTCATAGCGATCAGATCCTCAAGACATGTTGGTTTAAGTTGTTTTAAGTACTTCTGCATATCCGGGCTTTCAAACTGAAAAACATCTTCAGTTTGACCATTTGAAAACAACGCAAAAACCTTACTATCATTAACAGGTATATTATCGATATCAATATCTATTCCCCGTTTCTTTAGTAGTTCAAGTGAATTTATTAAAATTGTTAGAGTAGTAAGACCCAGGAGATCCATTTTAAGCAGTCCACATTCTTCGAGAATTGGAGACGGGAACTGTGTTATAATCATATCTCCGGCTTTTTCGTCCTTAACAACTTGCAGCGGAACATACTCTGTTATATTTTCCATACCAATAGCAACTCCCGTTGCGTCAACAGATGTATTCATTTTTATACCCTCTAGCTTCAGGCATATCTCCAAGAGCCGTTTCTCTTCACTCGGTCCATTCTCATATATATCTTTCAGCTCCGGTATAGACTCAATCTCTTCTTTTAAATCCTTACCCTCAACTATATATTTTGATATCTGGTCGATTCGTTTTAGTGGTATATCAAGTACCCGACCGACATCTTTAATAGCTGCTTTTGCTTTCATCTTTGAGAAAGTTACTATCTGACTAACCTTTTCCTTGGTATACTTTCTGGTAACATAATCAATGACCTCCTGCCGCCGCTCTTGACAAAAGTCAATATCAAAGTCCGGCATAGATACCCGCTCAACATTTAGAAACCTTTCAAATAGGAGGCCATATCTTATAGGGTCGATATTGGTAATACCTAAAGAATATGCAACCAGGCTACCTGCACCTGACCCTCGTCCGGGGCCAACCATTATTTTATTATCCTTAGCATATTTTATAATGTCCCAAACTATAAGGAAATAACCGGCAAACCCCATATCGTTTATTACTTTTAACTCCATTTCGAGTCTGTCTAATAACTCATTTGATGGCTCCCCATACCTTTTGATTAAGCCGTCCTGCGATATCTCCCTGAGATATGAGCATTTATCGTGTGACTTAGGTGTCTCAAACTCCGGCAATATGGGACCCGGAAGTTTTATGTCGATGCCACACATCTCAGCTATAAACTGTGTGTTAGACAATGACTCAGGCAGCTCTTTAAATATCTCCTCCATCTCCTCTTCAGATTTAAAATAGAACTCGTTACCGTAGGACTTCACCCTATTTGTATCTGAGAGAGTTTTTTTTTGTCCTATGCAAAGAAGTATATCGTGAGCATCAGCGTCATCTTTGCTAAGATAATGAACATCGTTTGTTGCAACTACAGGAGTATTTATCTCTTTAGCCAGTCGGACAAGCTCCTTTATGGCAAAAAGTTCCTCTTTTATTCCGTGCATCTGCAGTTCAATAAAAAATGAATCGACACCAAAAGTATCCCTTAAAAAACCTGCATATTCTTTAGCCTGATCATACTTCTCTTCCAGTATTAAGCGTGGTATGGTTCCATCTATAGAAGCCGATAAGCATACAAGATCTTTTGAATACCTCTCTATAAGTTCCCTGTCGATCCTCGGTTTACAATGGAAGCCTTCAGTATAAGAGCTTGATGATAGTTTAATAAGATTTTTATACCCTTCATTTGACTTAGCAAGCAAAACAAGATGATCTCTTACTGTTGACTTTTGAGATCTATGGCCATCTGCTACATAAAATTCACTACCTATTATAGGTTTTACTCCATGTTTTTTGCAAGCCTTATAAAACTCAATAGCCCCGTATAGATTGCCATGATCAGTTATAGCTACTGCATTCATACCAAGTTTTTTTGTCTGC
This sequence comes from uncultured Spirochaetales bacterium, assembly GCA_964608985.1. Classification (GTDB taxonomy): domain Bacteria; phylum Spirochaetota; class GWE2-31-10; order GWE2-31-10; family CAYYKD01; genus CAYYKD01. Next base: position 15,969 of record CAZSQU010000033.1, on the reverse strand, counting down.
TCGGCTAGCCTGTCTACCATTATCATGCCATCCAGTAATGAGTACTCAGTATGATTGTGCAAATGAACAAAATTATATTTACTCATAAATTAACCTCAAATATTAATACCCACGCTATTTTTCTATTAATAATTCGCATATAATTTACTCCTTTATTTTAATTATAAATATCAATATAACAGAGCGATCTGTCATAAACTGTCAGATCAAATAGTTATTTTTATAATTTTAAAAAATTATGACAAACAAATTGGAACAAAATTAGAATTATTCTGACAAACCTCTCATCACCGTTTCTTTATCAAGAACGATGATTAATAATAATAATTTACTTGTTTTTTTATGCTCTGATTGACTGTCAATAGTTTAACTAAATTACCCAATAAATTTCGCTTATAAACTTTATTATCGTTTTTTTGAAGAAACTTGAATTTTAATAAAACTAAATAAGTATTATTCCGGTTTACCCCAAATTTAAAATTGCACACATACGGGTATTGATCAAAAAAATATGTTGGTAAATTGTAAAAAAAAAATTAATTATTACAGATATATCTTTTTTATACTATAATGAAAAAAACATTTTTAGGAGGATATAATGCAGAAACGCGTTATTGCAAGTTTGTTATTTATAGTTTTATTTGTTTTTAGTGTATTTGCACAGGCAAATGAACCGGTAATACTTGATTATCAAGGTGAGATTACCGAATCGGGTGACGATGGCTCAGAGTCAGTTAAAATTGAAGGTTTAACTGTTGGCAAGGCTTATAGGATTTTATTATGTGACAGGGATAGAAAAACAGCTGCAGATGAAACAGGTCTTGTAGATATGATAATTTTCAGGGCTGATGGCTTTTCAACAGATGGTTATGAAGGCCCAAGCAGGGATGGCGCTTGGTATTCTTCACATGAACCGGCTGTTTTTATTACTGCTCAAGATACAACAGTGGAGCTTTGGTTATATTCGGCAAGACCGCAATATGTAGGTACTTTTAGCGTTAAAGTTACAGAAACTGATCCTTCTAATGTATTGCCTATCAAGAAAGAGACTATTCAAGGTGTAAATACTGTTCTAGTCGGTACTGAAACAAACAGAAGAACTAACTCAAGATATGGTATAGCTTTAACAGGCGGGGTAACATTTACTAAAGAAGCGAGAGAATGGATGTTGAACAGAG
>CAZSQU010000033.1:793-14781 GCA_964608985.1 uncultured Spirochaetales bacterium | reverse complement strand
CTGCAAGTGATACAGGGGCATGGGATTACATTTACGGGTTCGACTCCTCAAGAACTATTGCTGTACTATCGAGAGAAGATGCAAATACTGATTTTGTTTATAATACGATCATGAATGCAAGTGCAGTATTTTTTGCAGGTGGGGACCAAGCAAAATATGTAGAATATTACAAAGGCTCAAAACTTGAACAGGCACTTAACTATGTTACACGATGGAAAAGAATTCCTGTCGGCGGATCAAGCGCGGGACTTGCCATTATGGGAAGATATGTTTACTCTGCTATGCATAGTTATAACCTAAAAGGTTATGAGTGTCTTGAAAATCCATATAACGAATATATAACTATAGAAGATAACTTCCTTAAGAATCCTTTGATGGAAAATGTGTTTACTGATACACACTTTACAGAAAGGGACAGACAAGGAAGACTTATAACATTTATAGGTAGAATTATGTCTGATTGGAGGTTCTGGAGAAACAGAAATATTATTGGTATAGGCGTTGACGAAAGTACAACAATGGCAATAGATGATAACGGTGATATTACTGTATTTGGTAAAGGCGCTGCTCATATTTATATACCTATGACTACTCCGGAAACATTTGTGGCAGATCAGATGGTTGAGTGGAATAGTGATGGACGGGCAATAAAGTATATAGCTCTTCAGGGAACAAATCAGCCAAGCGGAATTAATTGGAATAGGATTAGAAACTATCCTAATTTCGGATGGATCTATGTTACAGACGGGCAAGAAACGCTTGTTCCTTTTGAAGAATAACTTTCTTATCGTATAAATTGTAAAGGGGCAGAGAAATCTGTCCCTTTTTTTTAAAATTATATACTACTAATGTAAATATATTGCAACCTCTTCAATAACAACACACGTTATTTCGGAAGGTTGTAAGGCTTGATTTTGTTGCGATCGACATTCATCGGTAAAATTACGCCTTGCATGAGCCCAACAACCGTATCTTACAATATCAGGATCTGAGGCAATCCGATTGTATCCGACATAACCATCGGTCTGAATTCGCCCTTTGTATTGAACCGGACAATCATCAGGTGCTTTACCGCTTCTTAACGGGTCATATTGGAATACCGTAATTACATTTTTTCCTGTAACTCCGCGGTAAACCCGCATATATGATGTAGATTCAGGTTTCTTACCGGGCAATTTTAAAACCTGTACAGTCGTTTCATCAAAGCCGATAAAACTGCTTTTTAGAAGATCTTCTTTTAGAATAGATGTAAACTCTTTTATATTTTCATAAGCAGAAACTGCCCACCGAAATAAATATATTTAATTTCATTTCAACTTCAGATACCACACTTAATCCATTAATTTGCTTCCTGAAATCCACATGTCCCGGTTTGATGAATATTTTTGACTTTTGCCCAATTAATAATATAACCTGTTCTCCATAAAATCCAATAGTTCAGACAAAACCGCTTTGTTAAAACCCGTCTTAATTCAACAGAAAACCGGTTTGAAATATTTAAGACTAAGGTTTCACGAAATGTTTGTTGCTCTTTAATCTCAATAAATGTGTTGCAGGATAACTTTGGAGTCAACATCCAATTTTTTACTTTTGACAAGTAATTTTGATTTAAATCGTTTTCTCGGTAATATTCAGCTTACGATAAACCTGACTCTAAACGAAGAATTACATGTTTTTTCCAATAATCTGATGTATTCTTTCTTCGCATTTAAACTCCCTATCTGTTTTAGTGTTAACTCCCTATTGTATTAATTTATATATAATGCTATAATTAAGAAAATTTATATGGAGGATATAATGGAGAAACGCATTTTTGTAAGTTTGTTATTTGTTATTTTATTTGTTTTCAGTGTATTTGGTCAAGCAAATGAGCCGGTTATTATTGATCTAAAAGATGTAATTACTGAATCAGGTGATGATGGTTCCAAAACCATTAAGCTTGAGAACTTAGTTGTCGGAAAGGCATACAGAATAATGCTTTACGATAGGGACAGAACATCATCGGCTAATGAGACAGGTTTAGTAGATATGCTTATATTTAGAGCAGACGGTTTTACCACTGAGGGTTATGAAGGACCAAGCTGTGACGGAGCATGGTATTCTTCACATGAACCGGCTGTTTTTATTACAGCTCAAGATACAACTGTTGAGCTGTGGTTATACTCAGCAAGACCGCAGTATGTTGGTACTTTTAGTATTAAAGTAACTGAAACCAACTCTTCAAATGTTTTTTCAATTCAAAAAGAGACTATTCAAGGTGTCAGTTCTGTGCTTGTGGGAACTGAAACAAACAGAAGAACAAACTCAAGATATGGTTTAGCATTAACCGGCGGGGTAACATTTACTAAAGAAGCAAGAGACTGGATGCTAAACAGAGCCGGTAATGGCGGTAACTTTATTTTTATTACATCTAAAGACAATGGTGCTTGGGACTATATTTACGGTTTCGATTCATCAAGAACTTTAGCTGTACTTTCAAGAGAGGATGCAAATACTGATTTTGTTTATAACTCGATCATGAATGCAAGTGCCGTATATTTTGATGGTGGAGATCAGTCAAAATATGTTGAGTGGTATAAAGGGACGCGGTTGGAGCAGGCAATCAACTATGTTGCAAGATGGAAAAAAATACCTATTGGCGGGAAAAGTGCTGGTCTTGCTATTATGGGAAGATATGTTTATTCGGCTATGCATAGCTATGATTTAAGAGGATACGAGGCTCTTGAAAATCCATACAGTGAATATATTACTATAGAAGATAATTTTTTGAAACTTCCTTTCATGGAAAATGTATTTACAGATACCCACTTTACAGAAAGGGACAGACAGGGAAGACTTATAACATTTATAGGTAGAATTATGTCTGATTGGAGGTTCTGGAGAAATAGAAATGTAATAGGTGTGGGAGTTGACGAAAGCACAACATTAGCTATTGAAGATAACGGTGATATTTCTGTATTTGGTAAGGGTGCCGCTCATATCTATCTGCCGGTAACTACTCCGGAAACATTTGTCGCAGATCAGGCAGTTGAATGGAATAGAAGCGGTCTAGCAATTAAGTATATAGCTCTTCAAGGAACTGATCAACCAAGCGGAGTTAATTGGAACAGGATTAGAAGCTATCCGAATTTCGGATGGATCTATGTTACAGACGGAGAAGAAACGCTTGTTCCTTTTGAAGAATAACTTTTTTATCGAACAAATTGTAAGGGGGCAGAGAAATCTGTCCCTTTTTTTTTTAAAAAAGTATTTTAAAATTCTTTTTATTAATTTATTATGTATTAATGTTATTGAGGTACTAATTGATTATTAAAAAGTTTATTTTATTTATACTTGCTTTTTTATCATTAAATTTATTATATACCGAGAACTTTTATATTAATTATTCGGTTCAGGATAAATTTCGAATGACAATGCGTTCAAATGTTAGAATTTACAGGGACAATAGGTATGTAGGTCTCTATACTACCGAGTTAAAAGGAGTTCTCGAGGTCATTGGATCCCAAGGCGGCAAATCCCATGTACAAGGGCCGGTTTACAGGCTTCAGAAGGGGTTTAGAGGCAATACAGAGATCGGAAGTTTTATTGACAACATTGATGCAACTGACTTTGAGATAGGATCTGACGGAACAATTACTGTTATTCAAAACAACTTTTTTCCATTTATTAAGGGTATTCCATACTTTCCGAATCAGGATATTGCAATAGGCACAACCTATCAACATTACGGTTCAATTCCTGTTTTTGCAGAAAACCCCGATAGTTACCAGGTTTTTAGGATACTCATTTCAACGGTTTATCGAGGAAAAGAGAGATTTATGGATCAGGTTTATGATTATTTTGAAATTTCATTCGGTTATTATGAACCAATAGCGCAAGGTGATATTGTGAGAGTGCGGGGTTTAAATAGAGTAAGGTTGTTTTTTGATAATGTAAAACATGTTCCGGTATATATGGATCAACACTTTGATGATACTTTAACACTTAGAGACAATTCAACAATAGTAAAGAAAGGTTTTAATTTGTATTTTTTTGCACCTGTTGAACCGATAGATCGTATTCAGCTACTTGCTATGATAAATGATCAGTTGGATAGTTCAACAAGTCCTGTTATTAACAATTCAAACCTTTATGGTTTCGGCAGCTCGTCCGGTACAGCTAATGTTACAGGTTCATCTAACTATTTAGACGGAAGCAGTATTAATACAGCTATTAATAATATTACAGGCGGTGGAGGAACAATATCCGGTGGTATCGGTGGTGGTGAATACACCGTAATTGAAAGGGAAGACAGTATTTCCATATCAATCAATAATCTTAATTTTAGAGCTAACTCAGTTGAATTGATGAGCGGCGAGGAAACTAAAATAACCACTATGATTAATCTATTAAAGGAAACCGGTAACAGAACGATAATGGTAGTCGGACACACTGCATTATTCGGCAGTAGGGAGGAGCAGATGCGACTATCTACTGATCGGGCTAAGGCGATAAGTGCCATTCTTGCGGCAGGCGGTATTCCACCGGCAAGACTCTCATTCATCGGAAAGGGCGCAGAGGAACCTATCGCGCCTAATGATACAGAAGCAAATATGCGTCTAAATAGAAGAGTAGAAATAAGAATAATGGAGGACTGATTTGAATAACAGCGATTGTTTGTCAATTCTGGTTGTATATCCTGAAAAAAAGAAGATAAAACCAAGATTAACCCGTGATATGGATCCCGAGTTAGTAAGTGAGTTTTTTTATAGATTTGTACCGGAGTTTATTAGTAGGTACAGATATGGATTATATGATTTTAATCTTTGTATTTTTCCGGAACACTATCGTGAAAATTTTATAAAATGGCTCGGCAATGATTATGAGATGACTCCGCAAAACGGAAAAAAAATGAATGAAAAGATAAAAAATTGTTTTGAGGGACTTTTTAACAAAGGATATGAAAGGGTAATATTATTAACAAGCGATACGCCTGAGATGCCATATCTGTCTGTTGAGAAAGCTTTTGATTTGCTTATTGAAAATGATGTGGTAATAGGTCCATCAAACGACGGTAGCTTTTATCTTTTGGGCATGAATAAGAATATATATGACCAAGGGATATTTGATGATATACCGAACGGTACCGGTATAGAATTCCTTACAATCTATAATAGGGTTAAACAACACAAGGTAGCACTGTTGCCGAAATGCAATAATATTGATGTTATTGAAGATATTCAACTATTATTAACGGAAAAAAAGAATGTATTCTTTGGAAAAAGTCCGACGATGGAGTTTCTTGAGGAACATAGAGAGTTGATTTGTTCAATCAATACGGTCGGAGATTAGTTAATAAATGTTTAGAATATTAGATTCGAGAGAACGATACATTGATTTCTTAAGATACATTTCATTGATTTATATGGTGTTTCAACATGCTATGCTTGTTTTATTAAAGAACATTCATAATTACCGCATAACATTTTTTATTTTTGAATTAGTGCCGCTGTGTCCTGCAATGTTTCTCTTTGTATCGGGCTTGTCGTTTATTTTGACTTTGAAACAAGAGCATGTCTTGAATAATGATAAATTTATTAAGAAAATTCGTTATGGTTTTCTCTTAATATTGGGCGGTTGTGTTTTGTTTTTGTTTGAACAGGGGTTACAATTACCTGATATGATATTTGCATCTAGTATTTTAAATACAATTGGAATATTTATAATAATTTCTTCCTTAATATATAGATTTACATCAAAAAAGATCCAGTTATTTCTATCAGTTACCTTTAGTATTATCACTACATTTATTTATACGGTTTTGATGATAACAAGTTCATCTGTATTTCCTTTGACAAACGGTTATGAACCGATACTGCCGACAATAATTTTCGGTTTTTACGGCCTATCTTTAGGTGATATTTATTATAGGCATAATAGGCATAAAAAAATTGTATTATTATTAGTTGGGATTGTATCAATGATAGGTGTGGCTTTTATGTTTTATCGTTTTGGTGGGCTAAAAATGTTTTTTTCTGAAGTCAGTCGTTATATTGTAACAAGGCGGTTTGACAGGTATTTGTCTTTGGAGGGGGTGTTGTCAAGAGTTCAGAGTAACACCTTTATCCTTGCAAAAATATGGAACTACAATATTATAGGTTTTTATGGTTCACTTTTTGTTACGATTTTGTTGTTTATATTAACAGTATATTTTAAGAAGATATTTAATAATAATTTGTTTAAATATCTTTTGGTTCCGGCGGTTTTTCCGTTATATAACTATTTTGTGCACCTGATTGTAATAGCGATAGCAGTTCTTTTGGTAGGGTATAATCAGCTTAACTTTGTTGAATCGTATTTGTTATTTGGCACCCTAATTATATTTGTATATCTATTGAGTTATTTAATTCTTATTTTAAAACAAAATAGATTTTCTAAGAAAGTCGAAACTCATCAATAATATCCTGAATATTAGTATTTAGTCTTCGCAATATCATTTCTGCCAATAGACTTTTGTCGTAATTAAAATCGGTTTTTTCTATGCGGTTTAAATAATCATTAATCTCACGAACAGAATTATGCCAATGAATTTTTTCGTTTTTAAAGTCTCCGGAGATGCGGTTTTTCTTAATGGTGATTTTAGTTGAATTAGAATAAAACTCAATGTTAGCAACATCTCCTCTTTCTGGAGGAAATGTGTCTGTATCAAATCTCCGTTTAATGTTCTCGCAAAACTCTCTGGTTGTTTCGGGTTCTCCATGTACAACAAAGACATAGGGTTTTTTCTTATTGCGATTATTGTTTGATTCGGCAAAATAAAAATTTAACCACGAGATTAATTCATCTCTATCGGCATGAGCAGATAAACCGCCAATTGTATGAATCTTAGCATTTACTATTACAGATTCTCCAAGTATTGATACTTTTTTTGATCCTTCGATAATTCTTCTTCCCAAAGTACCTTCGGCTTGATAGCCCACAAAAAGCACCCTCGTTGTAGATTTCCAGAGATTATGCTTTAAATGGTGAACAATTCTGCCAGCATCACACATGCCTGAAGCAGATATAATTATTTTGGGGCCGGGAAGAGTATTAAGATCCATAGATTCTTTTACACTTGAAATCATTTTTAAATTTGGGAGATCAAGGGGGTTTTTGCCGTTTTGAAGATATTCAAGAGATTTGGTATCATAAAGGTCCTGCCTGTTTCTATAAAGTTCAGTTACTTTATTTGCCATAGGGCTGTCAAGATATATATTAATATCGGGAATTTGATGTTGATCAAATAATTGAAAAAATTTATAGATCATTTCCTGAGTTCTGCCGACAGCAAAAGAGGGAATAATTAATGTCCCTTTTTCCTTAACAAGTTCTTTAAGGACTGATACAATCTCTTTATCGGTATCTTCTTCGTTTTTGTGAACCCGTGTGCCATAAGTTGATTCTATAAGGATAATATCTGCATCATCGGTAACTTCGGGGCCTCTAAGTATTGAATTACGATTTGGTCGGCCGATATCTCCGCTAAATACTATTTTTTTGGTAATATCAAATTCGGTCACATAAAGTTCAATAAACGCTGATCCGAGAATATGCCCCGCATCATGAAAAACTGCATATATTGTATCTGAAATTACTATTTTTTCATGATAGTCTATCTTTTTTAAAAGTTTTAGAGTGTTATCAACATCATCTGTACTAAACAATGGCTTTAATGGCGGCAGCCCCTTCCTGTCCCTCCTTTTGTTGTCCCATTCGTTGTCCATCTCCTGTATATGCGCAGCATCATATAAAAGAATATTTAACAAATCTGCTGTCATTTGTGTTGTAATTATTGAACCTTTATATCCCTTTTTAATTAATTTTGGTAATAGTCCCGAATGATCAATATGTGCATGCGTTAAAAGTACACAGTTAATTGTAGCCGGATCAAATGAAAAATCCAGGTAATTCCTCTCTTTTAGTTCTCTGGGACCTTGATACATTCCGCAATCAATTAAGATTCTAAATCCGTTAGATTCGATTAGATGGCAACTCCCTGTTACACTTCCTGCTCCACCGCTAAAAATTATTTTCATTTTTATTTCCCGTAAACGATAATTTGTCTGATAATTTCCTTAGTATTATAAAATAAATATTTATAATTACAATAAATATTCATAAAAATAAAAAAAAATGTTATATTTTTATTTAACCCGCGTTATGCACGATAATCGTAGCGAAGCGAAGTAGATTGTTGATTAGCTTAGAGTTAGGAAGATTTGAGACTCGCAGCATAGTAACACTATGTGAGAATCGAAAATCGAGTAACTCGTGGATAATCAGCAAGATACGAGATCCAGTAGAATTTTCGTGCATAATGCGGGTTAAGTTAAGAGGTTTAAATATTGATAAATTTTAGGAAATTATTTATGGGTTGTTTAGATGTAATTGTCATTATAGATAATAAGATTTCAAATTGGATCGAAACCCATACAAATGAAGTAAGATGGTCCGGCTTGGTTTCTTTTTTTGGCTCGATCTATTTTACCGTCGGGATTAGTGTAATTTCAGCATATCTTGGTATATTTTACGGCGTTCTTAATTTATACAAACTGGGAATATATTCATCAATAGGTCTTATTTTATCAACAATAATGGTACTTGCTCTAAAATTAATTTTTAAAAGGGAGCGAACTAAAAGACCAACTGATCCAATCATAAGTAGAATTGACCCATACTCATTTCCCTCGGGCCATCTTTCAAGAATAGGCGTTATGGTTGTAACCACTCTACCGTTACCTGCTTTACCGGTTATTTATATTATTATAACAATTATTACCGCATTTCATAGAATCAAAAAAGGTTATCACTTCTTTTCGGATTGCATTGCCGGATTTATTATAGGGTTTTTGACGGGAGTTATTGTAGTAATCAACGGCGATATAATTGATCGCGGTTTATTAGAATTTATTTATAATTTATCAAATAGTCGTTTTATATTTTTTTAGGTTGAATGTAATTAAACATTGACAACACTGTAATAATAAGTTATTTTCAAAAAAAATTTAAGGAGTCAAGAATGAAAAGATTTTTGGTTTTATTATCAGTACTTATTGTTTCTGTTTTCTTGAATCTTCAGATATTAAATGCTGAAGGAGCAGAATTGCGAGTGGGTGGCGGGCTTCAATTAAATCTGGCGCTTACCGTTGATTCAACTTATTTGGGTTACTATTATACAAGTGGGGCAGGATCATGGGGACTTGGTGTGCAAGCAGGTTTGACAGCTGCAGTTCCTGTAACCGGTTTATATAGGTTTGCCGGCGGATGGGGTATAGGAGGAACGGTAGAATTAGGGTATATTTTCCTCGGAGGGCCAAGATTGTACTCTTCAATTACAAATAATTATGTAGCTGATAATTATTATATTAATCATGCCTTTATGTTAACTGCAAACTTTACTTCCAGTTCACCGGTACAAGGTAATGGATGGTCAGTTTTAAGTGAGATAGGTGTTGTCGTAATGCCAACTTATTATGGTTATTACTTAGGGTCTTTTAGCTCTTATAATTATAGAACTTATTTAGGTTTGAATCTTTTTGTAGGTGATGAAATGAAGTTATTTGATGATAATTTAACTTTTGCCGTCGGTTATAGACTTCAATTATTGGGATGGACAGATAATTATTATGCTTATTTAGTCTCATCATCCAGCTTTATTATGAACATGGGGTTAGAGTTCAGACTAAGCTGGCTAAAAGAATTCAGTAAAAACTAATATTATATAAAAAAAGGCAGTCAATAAAGACTGCCCTATTATTCTGTAAAAGAAATTATGATTTAAGAGCTTCTTCGGCAGGAACATAAGGAAGATTCCATGCTTCAGCAACTGCTTTGTATGTAACTTTTCCTTTGTAAACATTAAGACCTTTAAGCAACTCAGGATTTGACTTAATAGCATCAGTACCTTTGTTTGCAAGTTGTAATGCGTACCCGATTGTTGCATTGTTAAGAGCCATAGTTGATGTTCTTGCATATGCTCCCGGCATGTTAGCAACACAATAGTGAATAACATCATCAATAACAAAGATTGGATCATCATGTGTAGTTGCCTTAGAGGTTTCAGCGAAACCGCCTTGGTCGATAGCTATATCTACTATAACAGCACCTTTCTTCATTGTTTTTAAGTGTTCTTTTTTAAGTAACTTAGGAGCTTTTGCACCGGGAATAAGAACGCAACCAACAACAACATCAGCTTCTTTGTATGCTTCTGCGAGCGCGCCGTCAGAAGAGAATCTGGTTTTAACATTAGGAGGCATAACATCATCAAGATATTTAAGTCTGTTAAGATCTCTATCAAAAATTGTTACATCAGCTTTCATGCCGGCAGCCATCCACGCTGCTTGTGTACCGGAAATACCGCCACCAACAATAACAACTTTACATGGAGGAGTACCGGGAACACCACCGATAAATAAACCTCTTCCGCCGAACTTCTTTTGAATAAATTTTCCGGCTTCAACGATTGACATTCTACCTGCAACCTCTGACATTGGTATAAGTAAAGGAAGTTTTCTGTCGGCAGTTTCTACTGTTTCATAAGCAACACAAACTGCTTTTGAACTAATTAGAGCTTTAGTTTGCGGTTCGTCCGGAGCAAGGTGAAGATATGTAAAAAGAATCTGATTTTCTTTGATTCTTGGGTATTCAACAGCAATAGGTTCCTTAACCTTGTAAATCATATCTGCTTTTTTCCAAACATCATCTGCTGTAGGAAGAATTTCTGCGCCTGCTGCAATATATTCTGAATCTTCAAATCCTGAACCGATACCAGCGTTTTTCTCTACAACTACTTTGTGTCCGGCAGCAACAAGTGCCTTAACATTGTCAGGGATACAACCTACTCTGTACTCCTGATTTTTAATTTCTTTTGGAACTCCGATTATCATTTTTAATCTCCTTAAAAAATAGATATTTTATAAGAAACACTAACTTAGTGTAACTTAATTCCTAACTGTATAGCGCTCTTAGTTTTGAAAGGTTGTTTCCAAAAACTTCGCTAATCTGATCATTGAATTTTTCCATAATCTCTGCAATGTAAAAATCATGAATGATATATTCTTCTATAGACTTAACAAGACCTTTATTTTTTGTCCAAACTATCTCGCAAGTATTATTATCCGGTTTAATGCTTCCTGAGATACAAACCGATGAATCTGCTATTATATCAATACTTCTTGTTTGACTTAAGATGTTACTGAGATTCTCAACATCATGGTAAAAATACTTACCGAAAGGGATAGTTTCTTGCCCATAGATTAGAAATGTTATTTTAACGCCTCTTTTATGTGCATTTTCTAACTTTGGTATAAGAACTTTTAATTCGTTGTCCCATACTCCGATATATATCTTTGATTGTGCTTCGTTAATGATCTCTTGAGCTCGAAGTAATGCTTTTTCAGAATTAAATATATTCCATACAGGATCAAAATCCGATGTAAAAGTAATAGTTTTGAGTTTACTCTCAAGCTCAGAAATCATGGAAACATGGTCTCTTGTTAGTTTCTGAATAAAATCTTGAGGTGCAAGGGGAGTGTATTTGTCAGGATTAACCCCGGCAAGCATAACAAAACCTGCCTTTATAAGACGGCGTGTAATATCATAAACTCTGGAATGTGGGACGCCTGATTTTTGTGATATTGAATAAGCACTTGCAGGATGGTCATCCAGCAGCGCCATATAAACTTTGGCTTCATACTGAGTAAAACCCAGTTTTTCAAATCTACTAATCAGCTCTTCAGCATCACTTGACATTTATGTTTGATCCTTAATCAATAAATCTTTTTTCTATATAGGGGCTGGTCATTGCTCCAAGTAAAGAACCGTAATCTACATCAAAATTAATCATTTCGCCAACTTTAATTTTGGGGTCTGCATTTGTTACATCAAGTAAAAGATGGTCACTTGATCCGCCGAGTATTGATATTGCAGAATCAAGAGGTGTAATATTACTGATGTTTGTGTCTTGTCTGCCAATATTACATATAGCCCTTATCATCTTACCCTTTTCTTCAAAAACAGGTTTGTTGCCAAACGCATCTTGTCCTATCTCACCGATCGGAACAGAAGGCTTTTCTCTGCATTCGATTACTTCTGCTTTAAGAGTGATTGCATCTTGATAAGTATCCGGCCAAGCTGTTCTGTTTACGGTTTCTCTACCAAGTACTATCGCTTCACCTATTCTAAGGTGATTGATCTCTTTAGGCATTTTACCGGATGCAAGAAGAGGAAGCGAACTTGAATTGCCTCCTGATATGTATCTTAATTTAAAATTAAATTTGCTTTCTATCTCTTTTGCGTAGTCAACGAGTTGTTGAAGGTTTTGTTCTGTAGGAATAACGCCGCCATAACAAGTAAGGTTTGTTCCTATTCCTGCTATGTTTACGCCGCGCATTTTACGGATCTCTGTAACCATTGGAATAAGCTCATCAGCCCAGACTCCCTCTCTTAGGTCACCGAGGTCTATCATTAGTATAATATCATGTTCTTTTCTTTTTTCATCAGCGAAAAAAGCAAGCTCTTCAATTACTTCGATATCTGAATTCAAACTCATATCGACAGTATTCACAATCCTTTCTGCTTCAGACATATGGGGAAGTCTTAATAAAAGTCTGTGCGCATCAATACCTGCATTATAAATGCGGTCAAAATTGTCTAGTCTTGAATCTGCAAGACCGTAAACGCCGCCCCTAAGCATAGATATTGCAATATCCGGATGTCCAGACATAACCTTAGTTACTCCGTGAACCTTGATATTGTTTTTATTACAGAGCTCAACGATAACTCTGGCATTTTCTTCGATTTTAAAAAGATCAATATTCATGTAAGGACTAGACATATTCCCTCCGTTTATTTAATAACCTTAAAGGTTTATAGTTTCTGTTTTAATATAATGTTTATTACCCGTTAATCGGCGGGCAATAAACATTATTGTTTAGATTTATTTCTTTCTCAATTCTTCAATCATTTTTTTGACCTTGTCTTTAGACAGTTTAGTGTCTTGAGCAAGGAATTCAATATCAATATCTGAAATAGTTTCATTGTCAGCATATTTAACGATATTGTTTTTTAGATACGATTTTCTTAAATCATCCATGTCAACATCGATTATTTCGATTTGTTTCGGATGTTCAGGAATAACTATCGCTTTCCCGGGTTTATTGTCTTTTGGGTTGCCTCTTCTTACCTCAATTCCCATTTCTTTAGCAAGATTGAGTTGAGCTATCGGATGTTTACCTGCGCCGGTGTACTCTGTTTCTTGAACAACAATTATTTTGTCTTGATCCATAGTTCTCGCAAGTGCAAAAGCCGCAGCAAGTGATGTGTTGCCTGCAGGACCTCTTTCCATCCCTTCAAGCTCTGCAAGTAATTGAGTCATATAAAAAACTTCACCTTGAGTTATAGTTACAAATCTGTCAATGTACCTCAATGGTCTTGCGGCATTTCGGGGAACATCTGATCTGTCGGGTTGTGTTGTAAACGGTCTTGCAAAGCCGGTATGTCCTGTAGTAAATGATTTTCTGTTAAAATCATTGTCACTTGCCATATGAAGTCCGGATAAATCAACCGATGCACCAATAAGTACTGTATCTTTAGCCCCTGCTTTTAATAATCCTCTTCCTGTTCCGGTAACATTTCCACCGCCTGCATTTGTTGCGACAACTACATCGGGAAATTTACCCTCTTTCTTTTTCATTTCGGTTGCTATCTCATAACCGAGTGTTTCAATTCCAAGAATAGAGTATGGAGTATAAAGAGATGCGTTAAAAAAGCCGGTTTCAACAAGCACCTTTAAAAATGTGCTGAAAAGTTCCGGGCCGACACTCAGTCTGACAACTTCAGCGCCTCTTGCTTCACAAGTTCTTGTTTTTTCGGCTATTTCGGGTTGTTCAACGCCACGGGAATCAAACATCTCTTGAACTATAATTGATTTTAGACCAAGTTTTGCGGCTTGACTCGCAACTGCAGCG
>CAZSQU010000033.1:0-783 GCA_964608985.1 uncultured Spirochaetales bacterium | reverse complement strand
GGTATCCTTTTTTCTTTGCTTGATAAGCAGATATACTAGCCCTTCTGTCTTTAAATGAACCTGAAGGATTAGCCGCTTCATCTTTAACAAATATTCTTGCCCCTTTGCCCTTAGCTGAAACAGCCCTTACGAGTTTTGTAATGTTCTTAAGCTCAACCAACGGTGTGTTACCAACGGCAGTTTCTGCTTGAATTTTTGCTATATCTTCTAACGAAAAACCGGTGTCTTTCATCATTCCTTCATAATCAAACGCAATCTTGCCTGTATTGTACTTATCATAGTCAATACCAACTGCTGTACGCATG
Source organism: uncultured Spirochaetales bacterium (assembly GCA_964608985.1). Lineage (GTDB taxonomy): Bacteria > Spirochaetota > GWE2-31-10 > GWE2-31-10 > CAYYKD01 > CAYYKD01. Next base: position 478 of record CAZSQU010000033.1, on the reverse strand, counting down.
ATTTCATTTTTTTTGGCCATCATCTGTTCATAAGTTAAATTTTGTACTGACATTGTTCTCTCCTATAATCCTGCTTCTGCGATAATTTTTTTTGCTTCGAGACCGATTGTCATAAGTTCCGGAATAGGTTGACCAAATTTATGTGTGTATGGAGGATTTGATAAAATAAGTTTGCCGGAAAGTTTCCTTCCGGCATAAGTTTCAATTTCTACGGTATCACCAATTTTTGCGTCAGAAAGTAAAAACCCTTTGACCTTTAATTCCAATGGAACTTTTTTAGTATCATCAGGTATATTCGGGGATCGATCTTTCGGTTCTATTTCAACCTTATATATCTCAACCCATGAACCTTTCTTAACAGCATTAGACATAGTTAACCTCTTTAATTATTTCAAAAGTTTTCTGACATCACCAAGTAAGCAGTGTGGAACAGGAAGATCTGCCATAGTAACAACACCAAAGTTTGTATTGTTTAATA
>CAZSQU010000032.1:0-31354 GCA_964608985.1 uncultured Spirochaetales bacterium | reverse complement strand
GCGTTTGCTTTTATCCTTTAAAAACATTAACGATAGATTTATTAAATTACCCAAAGAATAAATTCGCACCCATTTAATAACAATAATATATATATTTGTTGATTTTTGATTAAATTGATGATAAAATATGGTGAATATTTGTTTTTTAATGAATTTTAGGAGTTTTATAATGAAATATCTTAATGTAGCTCTTTCAGTAGTAATAGTGATTGTTTTAGGTCTTAGTTGTACAAATATTTTTCAAGGCGTAGGGTCTGAACAGGATATAAAAGCTCCGGAATTTACAATTACTTCACATAGGAACTCCGATTTTGTATCTGTTCCTTTTGAGATGTCAGGTACTGCTAAAGATAATAAGGCTTTAAAAAGCATTACAGTAAAGATTGTAGGCTCAAGCTATGAGGTTACAGGAACAGCTACGGCAAACTGGTCATTGCAGATAGCTCCGACAGGTCTTGAGGATGGCGATTATAAACTAAAGATTATTGTAACTGACAGGGCAAACAATAAATCAGAAACATTTCTAAATCTTTCGTTTGATACTGCAGGACCTCAGATAAACATATACTCCCCTGTGATAGATTCCGATCCGTTGGTGCCGGTAGTCCTTCAGGGTAGAAACTCATTTGTTGTTGCTGCAAATGATATGATCGGTGTTGCAATGGATTCATCAAATAACAGGTTGGTAATAAGAGATAAGAATACTCCGGAAACTCTTGTTTTTTCACAAGTGTTTACCAATGATGGGACATCTGCTGTATGGGATACGATAGTATTTGATACAATGGACGAAAGTGTAGTTTTTAATGAACTAAATTCCTATGAAATGGTTTTGTCGTTTGAGGACAATCTCGGTAATATATCAAGGATTACAAGAAATGTTGTTCTTTCTAAAGAACTTGATGATCCTTTGATCTATATTGAATCGCCTGACCCATCTGTAGGTGCCGTTAATGAGATATCAAAATGGCTGACAATATCCGGTTATGCTGTTGATAACAGAGCTATTGCTCGTATCGGTTATAATATTAAGCGGGTTAACGGTACCCTTGTTTATGGAAGTTCAAGATTCCTGACTCCCGATACACCTCGATCATATTATAATTATAATGTTACCCTCGAAACAGATAATCTTCCTGACGGCGGAGGCAGTCTTTCGACCGGTAGTTATTGGGTGGTTATTTATGCAATTGATGATAACGGCAAAATCAGTGAATTCAAAGAAGCTAAGTTTACAATTGATACCACTGTACCAATAATTCGTGTGCTTGATTCGATATCAAGCCCTGTTGGAGATACCCCTAACAGTGGTGCTTATATCGGTTCAACTTTTAGTACCATTGTAGAATGTACAACCCCCGATCTTGATTCGATACATTATAAGGTTACACAACAGGATGGCGCGGCACTTCATGATACGGGATGGGACCCGTTTGGCGCTTTGACCCAGGATGTTGATAAATATTCTGCAAGCATTGATCCTCAAGCTTTAAAAACCACCCACTCCTTTAAAGACGGCTTGATAACAATCAGCTGGCGCGCAGTTAAGGGTGCTAAAGAGTCAACCGTATCGAGAGTATTATATATTGATACTACTGGTCCTACAATATCAATACTCTCCCATGTTAATAACCAGAGTGTAAATGGGGCTGTTACAATCTCCGGTTCGGCTTATGATGCCATGGGACTTGAGGGGGCAATTAAGATTTATGTTCCTTCACCTGTTGATACAACTTACGATGCAACCGGAACAAGTATATGGAATTATATAGCCGGAACAGATGCGAGTCTGATAGAAACAAGAATGGGGATAGCAAATGACAGTTTTGCAACAAAAACTTACAGGATAACCGCATATGATAAAGCCGGCAATTCTAAGAGTATTGAAATTCCGTTACTTGTTGATCCGAGAGAGGATATTCCGGAGATTACTATGCTGTTGCCTGAGAGCGACGGGCAGCGGGTATCAGGGGTACTGTCAGTGCTTGCCATTATGGAGGATGATGATTATCCCGCAAAAACCATGACTGCAAATTTGCGAGTTTATAAGATGCCTGAAGATGAGCTTGTAAGCTCTTTAAATAAAAATTATACTACTGCCTCTCCGGGGTTTCCTAACCTTTCAACATCTATTGATACGATGAGTTTATTGAACAACACCGGATATAGGATTAGACTAAACGGTACCGATTGGCATGGTAAGATTGCAGAGGAGGTTCTTTGTGATTTTATCGTTGATCAGGATGTGCCGCTTATTACCCCTTCTCAACCTGTTGATCAGGATTTTAGAACTACTCAAATCAGGTTCGCAGGAACAGTTAAAGATAATAATGAATTAAGCGGTTTAACACTTTCATATCTGCATTCAGATGGCGAAAACAGAAATATTTCGGTAGCATTAACTCCGTCAACCCCGTTTGTAGAAGGAAATTATAATTACACATATGATTGTACAGTCAACTCAGCAACAGCCGGCACCGGATTTACAAGCGGAGACGGGATAAATTGGGGAAATGATGAATGGGGGAATACGCCGCATTTATTTGCCCTAAGAGCATCTGATGTAACCGGACTTATAGGTTATAAATATGTAACTATTAATTTGGATAATAAAACACCGACAATAGCAGTTACAACTCCTGTAGCCGGATATATTATCACCGGCGGATCGATCGATATTAAGGGTGGGGTAAATGATTCACCTCCTCAAGGTGTTTCGTATCCGATCGGGCTTGGACAGATAAAAATTGATCTCTACAAGGGGGGCGTTTATAATAGAACAATAAAAGATTATGGCGTGACTTCCGGTATTACAGGAACATCAGCATCTTTTACATACAATTGGACAGTTGATCTGGATCTTTCCGATGCAAATGATTACTCTATCAGAGCACTAGTGAAAGACAGTGCACTTCATGAATCAACTCCTTCAATCGTAAATATTTCCAAAAACTCAAATCCTCCTGTGATAAATTCAATAGTTGTCAGTGAGATTAAGAATTATTATAAGGGTAATATTGAATTTTCAGTTTCTGCTCAGGATACCGGTGAGTTACCTGCAAACGGTGTTAAAACGCTTGAACTTCTTGTTGAAGGTGTTGTTCAAGGGACTTATACTGAGGATTGGACAGGAGCAGAACCGTTAACGGTAAATAGCACATTTGTCTTTGATACAGCGGCTTATGGATCGGATGGTATTAAAGAGATAAGCTTTAGAGTTACCGACAAAGACGGTACCGCTTATACTAAGAGTGCAGGAGTTTTTGCTTTCGATAACGGTCAACCGGTTATTAATACTCCGATTTTTTATACTCAAGGGTACGATTTTGCTATTACCGAGTATTCTACATATCTTGGATTCTCTGTTAAGGTAACAGACAGCTATTCACTGGTCGGCGATCTACCGCAATTTAAACTTGGAAGAACTAGCGGCGGTAATCAGATATTAGATTGGACCGATCTTGCAATAAGCGGAGCAAGCTGGGTGGGAGAGAAGGAGTATACAGCTAGTTATCCGACAGATATTGATCTTTCAGAGGAGACCGGCACACTTTATTTAACTATAAAGAGCATTGATAACGCCGGAAATGAGCGCGTTTCAACATTTAGTATAAATATATCCGGATCAATACCGACAATAACGCTTGACGGTGACGAAGATAGCTATAAGTCAGATTATCTTGATACGACAGTCGGGGACGGATATACCGAGATATCGGGAACGGTAAGTGTCTCGGGACAAGACAAGATATGGGTAAGAGTAGGAACAGGAAGTGAAGTAGAAGTAAGCAATTATTCCGGTGGTGATACATTCTTTCATCGATTTGCCAATAACCTTTTGGTGAACGGATCTAACACTTTCAGACTTCGTGTATCAAAAAATGGTATTCAGAAGATCATAACTAAACGTTTTTTCGTTGATAATTCTAAACCGGTCCTAATAATAAATTCAACATATGTGCCTAAATCTTCTGAAGGGTTTGTAAGCGGAAACAATGTGTCCGGAAAAATTGTTATCTCAGGCACATATGAAGATAATAATCAGGGTAATACAAGCAAAACAGATGCAGCTATCAGGATCAATATCAATGGAAGCGGATGGGTTACTATTCCCGCTGATAATATAGTGCAGCTGCCGTATCCCGAAAAATGGACTTGGAGTTACGAATGGGATTCACAGACACTTTCAACTGTTGTTGGTAGTAACATCAGTATAGTAGTTGACGCTAAGGATAAGGCAAGCAATCCTCCGGGGACAGGTTCTACTTTAACAAGAACTGTAAATGTTGTGCCATATATAAGCAGTTTGAGTTCAAATAATCCTTCAACCAACCCTGTTATGCCAGTCAGGTGGTATCAGGATGGAACATGGGCTAATCATGAAAATAGAAGGTACTCACTTGCTCATGGCACACAATTGATTATAAATGGCTATAATCTAAAACAGGGTGCTAATAACCCGATTGTAAGTATAAGTGGTCAGACTCCCGCGATAGTTTCATCTGCCATGGATGTGGTTAGGGTAAATGTCCCTACAGGAAACGATAACTATAAAACAGGAGATATTTCTATTACAGTCGCAGGAGCAGTCTCTACCGCAGTAGCAATAAAGATGTATAAGATTGCAAGGATTGGCAATGACTATGATACTTTTAATGCAAAATCTTTTGATATAAGTATGACAACAGATAACAAGGCATTTGTGACATTTACCAGAGATCAGCAAGTCCCCCCTCTATACGAAGGAACTATCAATGATTATTCAACTTATAGAATAACCGAAAAAGACACATATGGCGGTACTGCAAATGCTTATAATAATTACGGACGGGTTGACCCGATGTTCTACACAGTTAATGTTGTCTATGGAAACTGGACATACATGGCATCTTGTCAAGACGAGTGGGGAAGCGGTAATTTTAATATTCTTAAACGGACACAATTAACCGATACTACCAATTATTCTGAATGGGCAGGCAACTCAGGCGATCTGACAAAAGCATCTTCAAATTTCAATACGATAAAATCCGGATCAATTGCGTTGAGAAATGCAGGTAGTGGCAATGGAAATGTCTATGTTACTCAATACAATGATGACTCACGGGCAGGGACACCGGCTCCTAAACTTCATATGTGGATATTAACCTTGGCCGGATATTCAACAGTAACAGAATCGAGATTTTATCAGATTGCCGGTACGGGAACACCGGGGCCGTGGAGCAGTACAGCATTAAAAACGACAGAAAACGGGCCAATAGTTACATACTATTCATTATCGAGCGGAGAACTTAGAGTTGCATTTAATGCGGCGAGTAGCAACACTCCTGCAAGCTTGGATACAACAAGAACAGCCGATCAGGGTGGCAAGTATAACTCTCTTGCTGTGGGTACCGCTAATTTGATGATGGTAAGTTATCAGTCAAATACTCAGGATTTAAAATTCGGAACATTTAACGGTCTGGCTGACACTTCTTTTCAGAGTTTAATACTCGAAAGCGGTACAACATACGGTATATCGGGTTTCTCTACCAGCATAGCACTTGATACTAGCGGAAAACCGAATATATCATTTATCAATAATTCCAAACTCAATACTAATGAGGCATTAAGAATTGCAAAGTTTACCGGAGCAACTGTTAATGAGGCCGCATTGATGAATATGGCAAATTGGGAGATAATAGTGGTTCCTTCGCCGGTTTCTGTAAATTTTGAAAGAACAGTTACTCGATGGAACAATAGTACTACAGTTACGGCTTATAAAGGTAATAACTTTATTTACATTGCAAGACAGGTTAATTAGGGGGAAGGCGATGAATTATAAATTAAAATGGTTGTTTTTATCAATTATCTCAATTTTTATCATATTTATTTCATGTAATCAAAATCCATTTACGGGTGTTGGTACAACAGTTGACATGGAGCCACCCAAGTTAACGATTACAAGTCATGTTAATAACACCGTTGTTACCGGTACGATTAGTCTTAGAGGAACAGCAACCGATAATGCGGTTGTTAAGAGTGTAAAAGCCGTTAGACTTTACAGTCAGAATGGTGTTCAGAAGGAAGCAAATGTCGGCACCGGTGTAAAAACAGGTTCAAACTGGGCTATGTCGATAGACACAACAGCATTTCCGGAAGGAAACAATGTTATAAGGGTTACAGTAACAGATTCATCAGGAAAGACGGCAATTCAGAATGTTAATCTTGTAGTTGATAATTATGGTCCTGCTGTCATTATAAATCAGCCTGAGGGGCGTGATACTGATATTTATTTTAATCCTTTTACAGTTGCTCTTGTATGTGATGATATTGGCGATGTTATTCTTATCGAATGGGAATTATATGAAGAGGAAGATGAAACAAATAAGATAACCGGTACAATTACGGGAACAATTAATGAGCCGCTTGCAGTCAATCAGAATTTTATTGTCGATCCTTCACCGCTTTCAGATAAAATGACAAGCGGAGTTGCTATTCTTAGAATATGGGGTAAGGATGAAAAGAATCAGTTTTCAAAAGACTGGTCAGTAAAAAGACTTAATATTGATTTTGGAAATGATATACCTATGGTAACTGTGTCATCACCGGATAAATTATCTGAGTTGACTGCACAAACTTATGGCAAAAACATTATAATAAGTTGTTATGCGGAAGACGATGATGCGGTAAAGAGTGCAGAGATTGAATTGATAAACATATCTGCAGGAAATATTCCGGTTGCAGTTACCGGTAAAGATTTTTCTGCATCTCCAAAAAAACAGCAGCCATATACATTTTCTATTGAGCTTAATGATGATGGTGTATATAAATTCAGAACAAAGGTTTCAGATATTTATGATACGGAATCAGTTTGGTCAGAATATCACTATTTCAAAGTTAATACAACATTTCCAACTGTAACATTTACTTCACCAAATCTTGGAGATTGGGTAAAAGGGACTATCTCGGTTACTGCAGTTGCTAATTCTCACTCGGTTGGCGGCCATCTTACAAAGGTTGAATATAAATTGGGAGATAACGGCACATGGCTTACTCAAGCTACACCCAATCTCGATGAATATAACTTTAACAGGTCATTAAACACGGTAACTGAAGTTTTGAGCGGTGGTGAATTCAAGTATTATATCAAGGCAACAGATAACAACGGTGCAGAAACAACCACATTTTTATTATTTAATACAGATAATATGCCGCCATCGGGGACCATTGATACACCGGGAGCGTCAAATAGTAATTTAAATGGTGTAATAAGAATTCAGGGAACAGCAACTGATTTGATCGGCACGGGCAAGACCGGAATAGTCGGTTCTGTTGAGCTTGATATTCAGGGGATCGGAACCGTTACCCCGGATGGAATAGCGAGCTGGAGTTACGATTACGACTCAAGTGGTGTTGTCTCAGGTACCCGTCTGGTAACTGTTACAATTACAGATTATTCAGGCAATGAGACCGAATATACTCGAACTCTAAATATAAGTCAGGCGGCAGATACCCCTTCGGTTGTAATAACAAATCTAAATGACGATGATAAGATATTCGGTATGTTTACTCTTGCAGGTACGGCATCAGATGATGATGCAGTTAAAGATGTCTGGATTAAGATTGATCCGGCTCCGGCACCATATGATGACTGGTTTAAGGTAAGCGGCACAAACTCATGGTCATGTAATCTTAACACCAATGAACTCGGTGCAGGTGCTAAGACTATCTATTACAAATCAATTGATGTTTATGGTAAATCATCGGAGTATGATCCGGGCGGTATGGTTAGAACTATAGATTTTTCTGTTGACCCGGATCTGCCAATTATTCAACTGACTTCCCATACAGAAGGCACTGCAATAAATCAGTCTGTTCAATTGCAGGGTAATGTAAGTAAAACCACAGGTCTTGTTTCAGATATTGAGATTAAAATTATCGGTATCAATCAGACAGTTAACTGGACTACAACCGGGTTGGTTACAAGCCCTTCTTCACCATCCTCATTAAGAAATTACACATATAATCTCAATACGGGAGTATTTGGTGATGGTGCTATATCGATCTATATTATGGCTAAAGATGATATCGACAAGGTAAATACCATAAATCGCAATCTTGTAATTGATACAGTAAAACCCACCGGAGAATTAACACTTCCTGCCGCAGGCGGCTTGTATGTAGGTGATGATGGTGACGGATCGAGCGGGCTTACCGGTAGTTTATTAATCAAAGGCAGTTGTCAGGATGCTATCCCTTCATCAGGATTGACGGCGGCTGATATATTACTTGATCTCTATTATAATGGGACAAGTGAGAAGGTTGTTGTAGCAGACGGATCGATTGCCAAGAGAATATCAGGATCAGTGACAAACTGGGAATATGAGTATGATATTACTGCAGCTGCCAATTCAATAAAAGACGGACTTTATAAACTTGTACTTACGGCATCAGATAAGGCAGGTAATCAGCCGGTAAGTGCTATTGAGGTTAATAATATTCGTATCGCCCGATACAGACCAAAGTTCTCATCTCTTGCTATAAACGGAAGCCCTGTTAATCAGAATATGTTTGTAGTAAAAGACTGTCAATTTACAGGACTTATCTCTGATAATAACGGTAATGATACAGTAAAAGGTGTGCAAAGAGTAGAGCTTTATCTTACTGATAATGAAACCATTGAAACCGGCGATACTCCTTTTGGATATCAGGATTTTACCGGTAACAATGATTCGGAAACCTTTGCCATTAATTATTCATTTGGATTTAAGAAGAAATATATTATTTACAGGGCTATAGATAAGGTCGGTGGTATTACAGATTACAGACTTCTTGTTAATATTGATTACACAAAGCCTGAACATAGATTCACATATGGGTCAAGAAGTTTTGATCTTGACTTTCTTGAGGATAGTCCCGGTTACAGTGCAAGTTTATCAGTTAAACTTGATGCTTGGGATGATAATCCGTTTGGCGGTGTTCGAGTAAGAGTAAGAGTAGGGACTACAAGCGGCGGGTCAGAAATATTGGGAGAGGCAGGCTACAATATTGGAGATACTCTGAATATTGATTTAAGAGAGTGGAGTGATAGTACTATATATCTTAGATATCAGCTAAAGGATCAGGTTGGCAATGAGGTAATTGAAGTAATACAGATAGTTCGGGATGGTGTATTGCCTGCGATAGAATCTTCTGCTTTATCCGGCGGTTATTTGAGAACTGCCACAAGAAATATTGTAGGAACAACTACAGGTGGCGGACAAACAATAAGAAATGTTTATCTAAGTAATATTAATCCTCAAGAGGATGTGGGGTACAATGTTGATAATGTGATTAATTCGATTGTTCTAAATAATGCATCGGGCGGTTTAAATTGGAGCTATTCACTTCCGGATACTACTGATGGGGATAAATCTGTAATTGTTTATGTTGTAACAAGCGACGGTACAAATTGGTATAGAACTTTTAATTACACATATGATAACACTCCTCCGGAGTCAACATTTAATGTTATGGAGGTGCCATTATCTAATAACGGTAGAGTTTACAATGATAGTTATGTCAGAGCCGAAAATAGTAACAACATATCCGGTGTAGTTCGTTTTTACGGGGAATATTCTGATAATTACGCTGATAGGTATGGAGTAAACAATGTTTTAGTACAAATAGATCTCGATGCCGGAACTTGGACTACAATTCCTTCAGGTAATATTACAAGGAATCCCGATGATACTTTTAGTTGGTATTATGATTATGATACTCAGAATCATGCCAATGTAGTAAAAAACAATAGTTTATTTAGAATAAGAGTTGCCGATGTTGCAGGTAATTATAATACAGATGGCGGATCGTATTCAAAGACACTTAATATTAAACCGTATATTACAACAATATCTGAGAATTTCGGTCTGGTAACACCTGTTATCAAATATGATAATGCCACCTCAACATGGGGTAATATAAATGATAATCAGAATTACACTTACAGACTATCAGGCGGTAATATTACGATCAACGGGTTTAATTTGAATGCTTCCGGTAATGAATCAATTTTATATACTAGAAACACCGGAACACCTTCGACAAATACTTGGTCGGTTAATACGGGAAGTAACAGTAACTACGCTTTTAATATCACATGGAATGCTTCACAATTAACTAATGGTAATCTAAGGATTACCGTAGGCGGCATTCAGTCAAATGTAAAGAATATTACGGTAATAAAGAACTATTCTAATGATGGCTCAGGATACAATACACTTGAAGATATGGATATGGTAATCAAGGACAATCTGGCACATGTTGTATTTCAACGACACGAAACAAGCGGTTCATTATTAAACAGGTTCAAAGAAACTGCTGAGGGTACTTACAGCCCTGCTACTTTTACAGTTCCCGCTCAAGCAAGTAATCTTTATCACCATTATAACAGGTGGTGGTTTGTAAGACTTGCAGTTGACTCAACATTTAACTGGTCAACCGGGCAGAGTGATGGTGGATTCTATCTGTTAAGTAGTAACTCAGAAAACGCTATGTGGAATGGAGCAGGGATTCAGTTGTCGGGGTCAAAAACCTTTTGGGATACTTTAAGTACATTCAGCAGGGATGCAGATAATCCTGTAAAGATTCAGGTCAGCGATACCAATGAAACAGACTATGAGCTGAGAAGAAATGCGTGGCGGATATCAAGGATAGAGGGTGTAGCAAATGAGCATGCAGATCAATCAAACTCAATCGGTGATATTACCGTAAAAGGTGATAAGGTTTATGCTGTTTGGTTTAATCAAATGTTAAATAAAATGGAGTATAGGAGATTTAATAATAACACCGGTACAGGTAACTCAGCTCCTTCACCTGTCGGTGCAGGTGCAAGACCGATAGCGTTTAATGTTAAAGGGCAGTTTCCTTCTATTGCTCTTGACACAAACGGATACCCGGTTATTGCGGCTTTTGACGAGACAAATGGTAATTTGGTTTGTTATTGGGCAAAAAATGCTGATCCTCAAAATGCGACAACGACGCATTGGGATAATTATAATATTGATACTGCAGGGGTTGTCGGTGTTTACCCGTCTATCAAGATAGATACAAACGGAGGAGTACATATAGTTTATCAGGACCTTACCAATAGTTCTATGAAGTATTTCTATGCAACTTCAAAAGCTAATATTGGAACAGGCACATATGCGGTGTTGGACAACGATGCTGCTCCCGGATATTACACTGATATTCAGTTGGATTCTACGGGAAGACCGACTCTAACATATCTATCATACGGGTATCTGGGAACTCAGAATGCAGTCAGGACTATGAGATGGACCGGCACAGCGGGTGTTGACAGCTTTACAGACAGAACCAAGTGGGAGAGAATAATTCTGCCGGCGCAAAGAAATATTTCAGAAAACAAGGTTAGAGGATATATTGCAACCGGTGATTGGTTATTTGGATTTGCAAAGTCAGATAGACCGGAATTTTTTAAGGAAAGGAAATGACAGTTGAATTGAAGAGAACCGGTTTATTATTTGTCATTTTTATTGTTCTGATCGGTTGCGGTATTAAGAATGGCGGTATTAAATACATCTTGTGGAATGGAGCTGATATCCCTTCAAATGCGGTGATTCAAGCCGAGAATAATATTGCAGGGTTTATAAACGGGGTTTTTATAGTAGAAGCCCCGTGTAAACTCCTTGAGGATAAATACATTTCAATTGGATATGTCAAGAATGATCAGAGTTTTTCAAAAGACAAAGTAACGGTAAGAATTATTTCAACCGGTGAAAACACTGCCAACATACTTGTAAGAATAGTTCCTTGAAAGGTATTTAGGAGTGCCCTTAATATTAAACCTCAAGATCGGTTTCAACGGGAATATCATTCTCTTCTATTGTTGAGAGTATCTCGTCTGTCAGAGGTATAAGGGGTGCTATTCTGTTGGCTTGATTTTCGATGGTTTTCTCAAAAAGGTTCCTTGCAAGCCGTCCGTTACCGAAAGTCTTGTCTTTTTTATCGTAAAGCGTTGTAAATAGCTGCTTTAGTCGATCTTTAGCATTATCAGTCATCATTAACGAAGCTTTTTTGATAAATATTGAAAATATATTTATAAGCTCATCAGGCGTATAATCCTTAAAATAAAAATATCTGTTAAACCTTGATTTAAAGCCGGGGTTAGAGTTGATAAATTCCTTCATTTCATCAGGATATCCGGCAACAATAACAACAAATCTATCTCTATAGTCTTCCATTCGTTTTAACAGCGTATCTATCGCTTCCTGTCCAAAATCTTTGCCTCCACCCGACTGTTTTAGTGAGTATGCCTCATCAATAAAAAGTACACCGTCAAGAGCATTATTTACTACCTCATCAACTTTAATTGCTGTCTGCCCGACAAACCCTGCAACAAGTCCTGCTCTGTCTGTCTCAATTAACTGTCCTTTTGTTAATAAATCTAATGTTTTATATACTTTGCCGAGCAATCTGGCTATTGTAGTTTTACCGGTGCCCGGCGGACCGTAAAAAACGGCGTGTAGGGATAGGTTTGATACGGGTAAGCCGCGTTTTTCCCGTTCTTTTTGAACTGTTATTAAATTGATAAGTGTATTGATTTCATCTTTAATGTTTTGCATACCGATCAATTCATTTATCTTAGCCATAACAGATTCTAAGGTTTCTTCATCTTCTTTTTTTGCATCGGTTTTTTTTTCGTTACTATCTTTTGGTTTAATCGTATCTTGCAATGGGCTACTGATAATTGTTGATATTCTGGATGCAATCTTAATAAGCAGTGATTTTTCTCGTTGTGTGACTTGCCCATCAGATTTTACGATTGTCTCAGCAATCCTGTTGTAAAGTGATGCTGCTGTTGTTGAAAGTTCAGTCCCGTTTTCTGAATCATATTTCTTTAAGTGTATTAATCCCTCTAAATCAATATTGTTATCAATATTTTTTTTTGTTAGGGTTTGACAAAATTCTATAATAATGGCTGATATCTCAGTGTCAATCGTATTATCATTTTCCGTAGTATTATATGCTTTTTTATACTTTAAAATTTGTTCGTTAAAGCCATTTTTTATTATGTTATTAATCAGATAAAGCACCAGTAATTCATCGTTAACAGGAATATCATCGGCAAATATTGCTAAAGTTCCTAAACAAAGGATATCTCTTGATATTAAATTTTTAATATTATCATATGTGTCTACATTTAATATATCATTTAGAATCTCACTTATTTTCTTAATTTCGTCAAATATAAAAACCGGATCGCCCTTCAAATCAAGAATTCTAAAGTTCTTTGATTCTTCATTTTCATGATTTGAGGGGCTTATGGCTTCAACTTTATCTCTTGATATTGATCTAATAAAAATATTTAACTGATCAGTTTTTTCAAATGTCTTAAATAAAACACTACCTTTTTTAGTTGTAATTTGGATATTTACATAATTATATCCTTTTTTTGTCGATAAGGTTTGAATTTCGTCATTATTAATAGAATAATTGGAATTATTTGAATTTGATATAAATACAACCTTATCATCACATTCAACAAGAATACCGCCAAGGTCAACGCAGTTCACATCAATCTGTTCTGAGGATATAAAACCTTCAATAATATTTTTAATGTTATCATTATCACTAAGAATACTTGATATATTGTTAATAACCTTGTTCTTATGAGAAACAGTTGACCATGCGGTTATTCTGTTAAGTGAAGACTCAATTGATTCTTTTTTCATTTATTCTCCATTATTAATTACAATCCTATTTCTTTTGAAGTGCATAATGCGCCGATGCAAGCCGTGCAATCGGCACTCTGAAAGGCGAACATGATACATAGTCCATACCGAGTTTAGCGCAGTATTTAACAGTATTCGGTTCACCGCCATGCTCCCCGCAAATCCCGATTTCAAGCGAGGAATTAACAGATCTTCCCTTTTCTATAGCAAGCTCCATTAATAAGCCGACTCCGGATTGGTCGAGTACTTCAAAAGGATCATCTTCATAAATACCTTTATCAACATAATATGATAGAAATTTACCGGAGTCATCCCTTGAGAAGCCGCAAGTCATTTGAGTAAGGTCATTAGTTCCAAAGGAGAAGAAGTCCGCTTTCATTGCTATTTTATCAGCTGTTAAAGCAGCTCTCGGCACCTCAATCATTGTGCCAAGCATAATTTTGATACTTACACCGGCATCTGCTAACATTTGATCAATAATTAATTCAGCTTTATCCCTCAATACAGCGAGCTCTTCAACTTTACCTATCAGCGGAAACATTATTTCAGGTATTATAGTAATACCTTCTTTTTTTACCTTAATAGCCGCTTTTGTAATTGCTCTAATCTGCATCTCGGCAATTTCCGGATATACTATTGTGAGTCTTGATCCTCTGAAACCAAGCATAGGATTAAATTCGTGAAGCTCCTCAATTTTTCTGACTATAACGCTTTGGTCAACCCCCAAAGAAGCTGCAAGTTCTTTCTGTTCCCGTTCTTCATGTGGCAGGAATTCATGCAGCGGCGGGTCAATAAGTCTGATTACTACCGGTAATCCGTTCATTGTTCTAAATATTTCTTCAAAATCTTTAACTTGAAATGGTTCTATCTCTTTTAATGCGGATATTCTTGCTTTTTCATCCTCTGCAACAATCATTTTTCGTACAGATAGAATTCTATTTTCACCAAAAAACATATGTTCCGTCCGGCATAGACCTATACCCACGGCGCCAAGTTCTCGAGCTCTTTTTGCATCAACTGGCGTATCGGCGTTGGCTCTAACCTTTAGTCTGGAGTACTCTTCTACCCAATCCATAAATAATTTGAAGTCCCCTGAGAGTCCGGGGTCTTCGGTAAGAAGTTTTTCTTTAATAACCTCTCCTGTAGTACCGTCAATGGAGAACCATTCGCCCTCTTGAACTATCGTGCCGTCTTTGGTTGTAAGTTTCTTAGATTTGTAATCTATCTGCAAAGTACCGCAGCCGGCTACACAGGGTTTACCCATTTGCCGTGCAACTACTGCCGCATGACTGGTCGATCCGCCTCTTGCTGTTAAAATGCCTACAGCGGCATTCATGCCCTTTATGTCTTCAGGTGATGTTTCAATTCTTACGAGTATCACTCTATCACCCGACTTGCTTCGTTCTTCAGCAGTTTCCGCATTAAATACAGCTACACCTACGGCGGCTCCCGGAGAGGCATTCAGTCCTTTTGCGATTATTGTCTTATGTTGTCCGGCTTTAAATGTGGGGTGAAGGAGTTGATCAAGTTGTTTCGGTTCGACCCTTAAAACCGCTGTTTTTTTATCTATTTTATTCTCTTTTACAAGGTCACAGGCAATTTTTATTGCGGCAAAACCTGTTCTCTTGCCGTTACGGGTTTGAAGCATATAGAGTTTCCCGTTTTGAATTGTAAATTCCATGTCCTGCATATCTTTATAATGGTTTTCAAGGGTTGCTCGAACATTTACAAGTTCTTTATAGCATTGCGGCATAAGTTCCTCAAGAGAAGGATAGCCTTTGATCCTTTCAGACTCAGAAATGCCGTTATCATCTGCCCATTGTTTTGATTCTTGTTTGCTCATCTTTTGCGGTGTTCTTATACCTGCAACTACATCTTCCCCTTGCGCATTAATTAAAAATTCGCCGTAGAATTCATTCACACCATTTGATGGGTTACGGCTGAAACAAACTCCTGTCGCAGAATCGTTACCCATGTTACCGAATACCATCGACTGTACATTAACAGCAGTTCCTATCAAGCCCTTAATATCGTTAATTTTGCGGTAAGCTATTGCTCGATCGTTCATCCAAGAGCCAAAAACTGCGTTTATAGCCCCCCATAACTGATCCATAGGATCATCAGGAAAATCATAACCTTTTACTTTTTTAAAAAGTTTTTTATATTCGCTCACAAGTTTTTTTAGGTCGTCAGCATCGAGTTCTGTATCATTAACAACCTTTTTTTTCTTTTTCATATCATCGAGGATCTCTTCAAAATCATCATGAGGGACAGACAATGCAACAGAGGCAAACATCTGAATAAATCTTCTGTATGAATCCCATGCAAAACGGGGGTTGTTACTTTTTTTAATCAATCCGAGAACGACCTCTTCATTGATTCCGAGATTAAGAATTGTGTCCATCATCCCGGGCATACTTACAGCTGCACCGGAGCGGACGGAGAATAGGAGTGGATTTGAAGGGTCTCCGAATTTCATCCCTGTCGCGGTTTCTGTTTTTATGATATTGTTTTCAACTGATGATTTAAGACTATCAGGATAGTTTTTACCGTTTTTATAGAAGTAATCACAAACCTCAGCACTTATGGTAAACCCCGGAGGTACGGGGATACCTAAATTTGTCATTTCTGCGAGATTTGCACCTTTCCCGCCGAGTTTGTCTTTCATTTCTTTAGTACCTTCGGCTTTGCCTGCGCCGAAATAATAAACAAACTTTGATCCCATATAGAACTCCTTCAAAATATATAGATTATAGGTCACATCGCCTACAATAAGGTGACTTATAACATAATAAAGAAATTATTAACGAAATTCAAGTTTTTTTTAAAAATTTGGATGCGTTTTTTGAAATCTAATTTAAATTATTTAGAAAAGCCGTAGTTAATTAAGATTATGCCTTCTTCTTTATAGATAGCCATATTTCCGAATTCATTTTGATTAGGAGATGTTTTTTTACGCAATATTCTTTTATAATAGATCGGATTAGTGTGCATTACCCAGTTATTATATTTAAAAATCCTATTTACCCAATCAAAACATGATCCGGTAACTTCTTTATTGGGCTTCCACCCGGCTATCCACTTATCGCAATCATCAGTATTGACTCTAATCATAATTTTTAATTCATAATCAACAGCATTAAAGCTCTCTTCAAAATAGCAATAGAAGTCTGCCTCTTGTATAATTGATTTTTTTTCAATGAACCAGTAAAGGTCATTATTTACAAAATCACGGACTTTGTCTTTGTTTCTGAAATCGGAGCTTTTATATACGGTTTTTAATTCTTTACTAATTACTTTAGTTTTTAGATAGTACACAAGTGAACCGGTAACAATTGTTGCCAAAAAGAAAGTGATAATAAATGTAACAATTATATTCTTGGCGGTAGAGTAATAAAGGATAAAAAAAAATAGACCAAAAAAAAGCGCAAATAAAAAAAGTGTTAATAGTAATATCATTAACATCAATAACTCCTGTGTTAAACACATTACTACAAGTGTTGACATTTTTAATTAAATGATTTAATAAACTTTTGAGGTAAATATGTCAAGAGTTAATTGGAAACCGGGGAATATGCTTTTCCCGTTGCCCGTAGTAATGGTCAGTTGCGGTGTATATTCTGAAATAACAAACATAATCACTATTGCATGGACCGGAACTTTGTGCACAGATCCGCCAATGTGTTATATATCGGTAAGACCCGAAAGACATTCTTATAATATGATTAAGGAATCAGGGGAGTTTGTGATAAATCTTACGACAAAAAAGCTTGCCTATGCAACAGACTGGTGCGGTGTTAAATCGGGCAGGGATTTTGATAAATTTAAAGAGATGAAACTAACTCCCTTGAAAGGTGTAGTTGTTTCTGCGCCGATTATTGCAGAATCTCCGGTTTCGATTGAGTGCCGTGTTAAGGATATAATTGAACTTGGGTCTCATCATATGTTTACGGCAGTTGTTGTAAACATATCTGTAGATAAAAACTATATTGATAATAAAACCGATGCACTGCATCTTGACAGAACTGAGCCGCTTTCTTATATTCACGGCAAGTATTATGATACCGGAAAATTTATCGGGAAGTTCGGATATAGCATAAAGAAATAATAAATTAAAATTAAGATCGTTCCCTAATAATTTTTAATAGAAGTGCAATAGCAAGAGAGGTTGTCCGCTCTTTGATTGCTTTACGGTTGCCTCGAAGTTCGTATCGAATGATCTCTCTTTTTCCCGTTTTTACTGCGCACCCAATAAATACTGTGCCGACAGGTTTTTCGGCAGTACCGCCGTCCGGCCCTGCAATACCGGAAACAGCAATAGCTGTGTCAGAGTTGGTTATGGACAATGCTCCTGTCAACATCTCATCAACCGTTTCACTGCTGACCGCACCTTTCTCTGCAATAGTTTTTTCATTAACACCAAGGACTGCTATCTTACTCTGATTAGAATAGGTGACAAAACCTGATTTAAAAACCTCGCTGGAGCCTGGCACATCGGTTATTGAAGAGGAGATCAGTCCGCCGGTGCAGCTTTCGGCTGTTGAGAGGGTCATGTGTTTCTTCTTGAGTTCACTGATAAGTATTGCGGCATGACTTTTTTCGTTATAGCCTGCGATATATTCTTTAACACTTTTTTCAAAGATGCAGGCGGCATTTTTTAGTTTATCTTCAATTTCTGTTTGGTTGTAACCTTCTGAAGTACATCTGATAAGAAGTCCGGTCGATTTTGGAAGTGATGCAACTTTAACAAGTGATTTGATCTGATCAAAGTCTTTAAGTTTATCAAAAAAAGCGCTCTCTCCTATACCGATAACATTAATATCAAGTGTTCCTATTTGATAGTTATCAAGTGACTTGATAAATGGTAATACGGTTTCATCAAACATCTGTTCTGTTTCATAGGGGACCCCCGGCATTGAAAATATGTACTTATTTGATTCTAGGTTAAATTGTATGCCGGGTGCAGAACCGAATCGGTTCTCAATAACAATAGAATTCTCAGGAAAAAACGCCTGAACTTTATTATTGTCGGTTACGGGAATATTTCTTGATATAAACATCTGTTTAATTTTATTATAAACTGTTTCATTAAATATCAATTTTACATTAAATAGTTCTGCAAGTGCAAATCTTGTGAGATCATCCTCTGTGGGGCCAAGTCCCCCGGTTATAAAAACGAGATCTGCATTATTAAGGGCATTTTTAACTGTATTAATAATTACTGTTTTATCATCAGCTATAACCGTTGTTTTATTTAATTTAATGCCGGAAATTTTTAGTTTGCCGGCTATATAATTACTGTTTGTGTCCAAAACATCACCAATCAGAACTTCATCGGCTATTACAATTATTTCTGCTTTCAGCATTTTTTTAATTTTCCTTAAAATTGACTATTTTTTATTTTTAGATGTCATTGTTTTTTTATATTGATTTAAAATATTTAGAACTTCATCGGGGTTATTAGCATTAATCAGTCTTTCTCTTGCTTCAGAGATATTTAGTATGGAACTTACTGCGGCGAGGATCTGTATGTGTGGTGAATTTTGTTTATTATTGGATATAAGCATAAATATGACTTTTGTCGGCTTACCGTCAATCGAATCAAAATTAACACCATCTTTTTTTATTCCGAATGCTACGGAAAAAGTAAAAGTTGAATTATCTATCCTGCAATGGGGTAATGCGATCCCTTCCTGCATGCCGGAGCTCATCAGTTGTTCTCTTGCTGTAATTCCATGATAAACAATTGTTTTATCATCTATCAGTCTATTCTCAAAAAGTTTATCGATCATTTCTCTTATAATCTCATCTTTAGTATTTCCTTTTAAATTCACAAAGATATTATCCGATGATAGCGATTTAAAAAGATTAACATCGACACGGGACTCATTAGATACAAGGTCTTTTCTTATCTCATCTGTTTTAGCAATATCTTTAAATTTCTCAAGAGTCTGATATAACGAAAGTATAGATTCATAAACAATGTTTCTGATAAATGAAACATCAGCCCTATCTGAATCAAAGACAAGCGATTTATGATCAGATATCATTGAGAAAAATATATTGTCTTTTCTTAAGTTATACATCGGGTTGTCCATTTCTACTTTATTAACAAAAAACCCTTCTTTTTCTATAGATGTAACTATCTCAGAGAGAATCAATTCTCTAACTTCCCCTTGAGGCAGAATGTATTCTGTACTTACCGAATCAAACCCTTTTATGTCCTTTTTTATACCTTTTTTAGGATATTTTATGATTTTACTAAGGAATGGCGGGGGGATTATAGTTGTAATCAGTGTCATTAGGATTGCAATACTAAACATCTCCGGTTTAAGTATTGAAGCAGAAAGACCAATACCGGCAACAATCAGAGCTACCTCACCCCTGGGAACCATGCCGAGCCCTATTCTTGAGGCTCCCAAAAAGTTAAAATTCATAAATAAAGACGGAACTCCGCATCCTATGAATTTTGCTAATACGGCAAATGCAGTAAAAATCAATCCGAATGTAAGTACTTCAAAAGACATAAGCTGTTTTAAATCTACCATCATCCCCATAACGGTAAAAAAAACAGGGACAAAGAAATTATAGATTGAATGAAGTTCTTCTTGTACTGCGAAAGCTATATCTGTTTTTGAGAGTGTCAATCCCATTACATAGGCACCGATAATCATAGCAAGCCCCTCTTTTTCAAAAAATGCCGATAGAAGTAGAGCCATTGCAAGTGCTAAGAGTGAAAAAATATGAACACTCTTAAATATTTTTAGGAATTTACTTATTTTTGAGGCAAGAACCATTCCGAGAATAGTTGCACCGAGCCAAACAGATATTGCTTTAATTCCAATAATAATAATTCTATTCCAGTTTATTCCACCGTGTTCTCCGGATATACTGCTTGATATACCGACAACTATTGCAAGAAGTATGATACCTAATACATCGTCTATCACTGCCGCCGATAGGATTGTTACACCTTCCGGAGTATCCATTTTTTTGTTGTCAGAGAATATCCTTGCGGTTATGCCGACTGAGGTTGCCGTAGATAGTACCCCCATAAATAATGCAACCGGATTCATTATACTGATTTTGAACCAATAGGATGTAAGATATGCACCTAATCCGAAAGATGCAATTACGCCGGCGATCCCTACTACAGATCCGGCTACAGAGAATTTAATAAATAAACTCAAGTCTGTCTCCATCCCTGCAACAAAAAGTAAAAGAATTGATGCTATTGATGCTATTGCATATAGTTCTGTTGACACGGGAAGAGCGGCATCGGCAAGCCGTGGAAATATTCCTCCGTGAAAACCGGGAAGTGATATGGAGCCGAGAAGATATGGTCCGATAATAATACCTGAAACCAGTTCGCCGATTACTGAAGGCATTTTAAACTTTGTGAAAAGCATTCCAAATAATTTTGAAAATATAATAATTATACCGAGTTGAAAAACTAATGTTGCCATTTTTTCAGTTATTCCGTCACCGTTTTCATTGGCAGATAACGGAATACAAATAACAAAAAACAACAGAAGAATAAATATTGATTTTTTTGATTTCATTTATTAAACCCTTTTATTCGACATTATGTATAAATTATTTTCTTAGAAAGTGATTCTGTTGTTATATGTTTCTAAACACAAAAAACTGTAACAATGAAACAAATTAAAATAAACCTGATGCAAAAAAATTAAACATATTTTTTTGTTTAATTAAAAAAAGAATAATAGGTTTTTATAATTTTGTCAATACATATAATTATTCTTAAAATACTTCTGAAATTATATCTAAATATTTTGCCTTAATTGAATTAATTACTTATTTTGAAATAAAGTTATTTAATCAGGAGTAAGCATGAAAATTTTATCGGTATTAATTATTTTGTTTGTTAACCTAAGTCTTTGTGCCGCAGATATTGATTTAGTTGATACAAGGTATATACCCCGCTGGATTAAAACAAATATATTTCAGGATGAGGTTATTAATGGCGTAACAGACGAAGCCGATCGTGATTTAATTATTTCATATTATTTTAGCGACGGTGTTGGCTACAATTACTATCTTCGAGTAGATAAATCAAATGAACAATCACTTTTGTATTTGTATGCAGTTATGCTTAAACACACCTCAACTAGGGGAATCATCTCTACTGAAGCGGCTAAGGTCGAACATGAGAACAACTATCCTGTTTTCTCGCAAAAGGGCGGAATGCTTTATCCGGGGGATCACTCATTTTACTTTAGAACAGATGATGAGTGGACAGGCTTCTCTACAATTTTTTTGGGATACCGTTATGCTGTAAATGAGTATTTCAACATAGCTATTGAGGGCGGGGTCGGATTGCCCCAGATATATCTTGCTGATATAATTCTTCATTTCAAACTATATGAATCGGTTGACCGGTTCTTCTTTTTGGGGATAAGGGCGAGATTGGGGTATGTATATCAAAACACCGAGGAATTTATGTTTGTAGATGGCGGTTACATGGGGTTTGGCGATGATTATTATACCATTAAGAATAGACATGGATTATATTTTGCAGCGGATTTGACGGCTGCATTCAGATTCGGCAGATATAAATCACAAAACATTTATTACACGATATTTCCTAAGCTGAATATTGATCTTGTTACGGGTGATCTTGATGTTCTTTTCTGTCCGGTAATGGTTGGTTATGAAGTAAGATGGGGGCTTAAAATGGAATGGAGTTTTGCCGTTGAGGCAGGGTATACTTTTCCGATTCCATGGGGTAGCGTCCCCGCGGGAGAGTGGATAAATTTCCCTTCACTTGCTAATGTCAGTGTTAACTACCGGTTTGGAGGGGATGATTTTTATTAGTTGTCATCTTGCAAGGCATTCAAACATTATAAGCGGCATTGATTCCCACCCGCTTTCAGTTCTTTTAGATCCGGCAATTATGATAATATGTTTGCCGGGTCTATTGAAGTTTATTATTGCTTTTTGAATTGTCATGGAGTTAGCTATTCTATCAAAGTAGAATGTGTCATAGGTATTGGGAGTTCCATCCGGTTTTGTTGTTGATTCGAAGTATGATACTGCCACGATAAATATGTCTGTTATCGGTGTTTCAATAATGATCTCTGCAGATCGTTCTGCTGATATTGTGTATTGATTAGGTGAAATCAATCTCATTTGATAGATAAAATACCCGGGGAACAAATAAGGGGTGTTTGAAAATTGTTCCAAAGATATGGGGGGATTTAACAGTTGCCATCTCACCTCTGTCGGTCTGTGTGTTTCAATTAATTTATCCGGGGGTGTCATAAAAAAATAATCAATTATGCCCTGATTATATACTCTGATGTTTTGTTCCGGTAGTTCAGCTATCCCCCATACTGCACCGGTTGTACATTCTACAGGATACCATTGGTTATTAATCTTCATCATGTTCCATGCATGGTTTGGTCCGGACCCGAATGTTTCTCCGGTTGCCCGCTCGCCGAAAAAAGCATCAATGTTCTTAATATTTCCGAGAATAGTGATTGCTTCTATACCTGCGATTCTACACATGGTTTCAAATAGCTTGCTGTATCCCCCGCAAACGGCTTTACGGGTTCTAAGAATTTGTTCCGGTGTGAATCTGTCATTATTTATAGATTGATCATTATAGATAAAACCTGTGAGTGCATTAGTATCATATTTGATGTTGTGAACTATCCATATATATATGGACCTTGCTTTTTCGGTATCGTTTTGTGCCGGTGTAATCAGATATCGAGTTAGTGACTCAAGACTGCCGGTTGCAGAAGCCGGCGTGTTTTTTGCATGTAGGTCTATCTGTTCAAATCGGTTTTGACCATAAAAGCTAAAAGAGCTAATAAATAACAATAATACAATCAGAAGATTTTTCATAAATTGACTCCTATTGAGTGATTCTTCAGAATAGTTCGCTCGTCTTAATAGAAGGGTTTTTATACCTTTTCATTCCGAAGGTTTTTTTGCCGTAATTGATCGCATTCTGCGGGCAGAGGTTGATACATCCGAAACATTGTTCACATTTTTTACCCCAATCAGGTTTGCCGTCTGCCATCGTAATGTTTTGTACCGGACAAACTTTAGCGCATATACCACAGCCGTTACATTCAGAATTTAACTTGAACCCCCCTGCCATATATGGTATGAAATTATATCCCATTCCGAATAATAGCCCCGGAATAACCCTTGTTTTGAACCAGCTGTTATCTTTGTCAAAACGGTTCTCTTTGGAGTCAACGGTTTTCTTAATTAAATCGATTTTTGAGTCAGCTTCATCAAAAAGTTTAATCATCTCATCGCCCGATACTGCTTCTCCGAACGGCAGATAGTTACTCGGCATCACTAAGTTGAAATAAGCAGACAAGTTAACGCCGGATTTTTTTAATAACCTCTTTATAACGCTGCAAGCCATACCCGATTCACCTGCACAAGTAGCAACAACAAAAGTATAATCCGGTTTTACAGTAAATTTCTTGATAAATCTTGTAACTATTCTTGGCGGTCTGTACATATATACAGGAAAAACGACTCCGACAATACTGTTTTGGTCGTGAACCGGTAGGGTTTCTCCGGTGATTCTAATCAGTTTTGTATCGGGTGTTGATCCTGCAATTTTTTTTGCAGTATAAAGAGAGTTACCGGTACCGGTAAAATAGTATATTATCTTTTTCATATCTAGTCTCCATTGTTAAATATTTAGTTCGTTTTTAAGTTTTGTAATTATTTCATCTTCATTAAAAAGTTCAGAGTTATTTATAATTCCTCCCGCCATATCAACATGGCCGCCGCCGAAACCTATCCCTTCCAATACCCTTTGGATTATTCTCGAAGCGTTCCAATTATCACTTTCGTTTCTGAAAGAAACATTTATCCTGCCGTGATTATTGGCAAAAAGAGCAACAAAATCGATCTCCTGTATAGAGAGTATAAAGTCTCCGATTATTCCCAGTAAATTTTGATTACATCCGTCCTTAAAATAGCAGTAGCCGAGATTTTCATGTATCTTAATACTGTCAATTGCCTCACGAAAGAAGGTGATGTCTTTAACTTGAATATAGTTACGGAGTATAGTATTGACAAGTCTGTTGTTTGCGGTAAGATACAAATGTGAATAAGAATCTATATCGTTTTGTGAAACGCCCCTTGTGAGTAAAGCGGTGTCCATGTTAATTCCTATAAGCAAAGCTGTTGCAACTTCTACCGTAGGAGTTATGCTGAGTTCAGTAAAATAGGAATAAATTATTGATGAGCAGGCACCGTAATCTGATCTGATATCAGCAAAAGCAACATCTTCGGGTTTATCAACCTGATGGTGATCTATGACACATATCTCATCTCCGATAAGATCGGTAACATTTTTGTTCCATTTACAGCCGTCAACTATGATTATCTTGTCGGTTTTAACCATATTGCATTCTGATACCGGTTGGATATCGATGTTTAGACTTTTTATCATCTGTTTAAGAGAATCCCTTTGAATATCGCCGTCATAAACTATTATTGATTTAATCTTGTTTAATTTTAGTATGTAGTGTAATCCGAATGCAGAAGCAACCGCATCGTGATCGGGGAAGTTATGCGGCTGGATATAAACATACTTTTCATTAATGATATTGTCTATTAATCTTTTAATAAACATACAATACTCCTGTTTAATTCTTTTGCAGTATTACAACACTTTTAAGATCGTTATATATAATCCTGTAATTCCAGTTGTGAGCAATATAATCAATAGTTCTTTGACAGTAGAAACCTGTATGTGTAGGGTCCATGGCATAATACCATTCGCGGGATAGGATTGATTCATTCCAAAAACCTGTCATTATTGCAAGGTATCCGTCTTTTTTGATGTGCGAATTAATAATGTTGATCTCTTTTGAAGGATAATAAAAGTGTTCAAAGCATTCGGTAGATATAATATAATCATACTTTTCATCGGGGATATCTTTTGGATAAAAATACGGGTCATAATATTCGCAATGAATTTTGTTTTCTTTAAGTATCTCTGAAACAACCGGCGCAGGCCCGCATCCGTAATCAAGTCCTATCATGTTGGTCTTGATACTCTCCAGCAACGGATTAATAACCTTAGATAAAAAACTAATATATCCTTGATCATTTTTGTGGTTTTTATGTAGTTCATACCTTTTTTTTTCCGATTCACTGTCGAGGAGGTGGCTTTTACCGACAAATATATAATAGCAATCAGTGCATTTGTAGTATTTCTTTTGTTTGTCGTGAAGTAATATAATTTCATTAGTATCGGCGTTACAAAGTCTGCATTTTTCCATACTGCTTCATTATAACGCATATTTTTTGTTATGCAATATTTTTTTTAAGTTTATTTTTGTTTTTAAACAGTTGTAATAATGTTTTTTGATGGAGTTTATAAACAATGAATAAAAGTATAAAATAAATAATTATTCTAAGCGACAAACTCGCCCATCGATTTACTTGAAGCCAAATTGAAGAACTGATTAACATTCCGATAACTGCACCTGAATATATTCTAAAGATGTTTAATCTCATTGATTTATTATTTAAGACTAAAATATTTGTTATTAAGCTTTGTAGAAACTGCGTTATTAAAGTTGCTACAGCTGCCCCTGTATATGAGTATTTCGGTATAAGAATAAAGTTTAATAAAATATTAACGCTCGCAGTAGAGATTGTTATAAATGACACTAATTTGGTTTTTTCGAGAAATAGCGGATTACTTGCTACAAAATAAATTCCGACAAAAACAGATCCGAATGCAAGAATCGGTAAAGATTTCCAAACCTCAAAATATCTGTCATTTATAAAAATAGTGATGATTTCTTTTGAGAACAGACTTAATCCGGTTCCCAATAGTATGTAGATGTCAATTATCATATAGGCAGCACTGTTCACTTTTTGAGAATTGCCTTTTCCCATTGAATCCTTCTCAAAGAACCATGGCGAAAATGCATTATTTACGGATAAAGCTATTGTTGAAATTATACTTGATAGTTGGTTACCCAGATTGTATAGTCCGGCACTCTCAGTAGAGATCATTTTATTAATCATTATTCTATCAAAAGTCGAATTTATTTTACCGGCTATTGTGTGCGGGAGTAATGGAAGTGAATATTGTAATGACTCTTTTGCAGCGTTTTTATTGATACCGATTCTTATTTTGGGTATAAAGTATATCACTGATATAATAAAAAAAATCAAGTTAGTAATAAGATTTGCAAGGAGTACACCTTCTGCTTTCTTATTAAGTATGACAACAAACAGTATTGTTAGAAGAATGTTGGAGATGAAAAAAGATACATTATTAATGGCAAACTTGAATCCCTCTTGTTTTGCTTGAAGACTTCCTTGATGCAGAAGGTAGATCGGATTCAACGCAGTTGATATGATTCCTATTAGTAAGTAGGGATAAAAAGATATTCCTCTTGTGAATGGCGTAAAAATAAAATTTCTAAATATTAATAACAAAGGTAGCAATGTAATTACCATTAAAACCGTAATAGTGATACATGTACCCCATAATTCTTTAATATACTCGGGGGAGGTTTTGTGCCGATAATATAATCTTACAACAGCACTTGAGAGAGACAGACTAAAAAGTATCGATAAAAATGTGTCGATTGAGTTAACGATGCTGATAATACCATAATCAGTTGGGGACAGAAATGCCGTATAAAGCGGAAGTAACAAGAAACCGAGTGATTTCTGTAAGAAGTGCATCATTATGTATATTGTTGAGTTTTTCAACAGTTTGCTCATAAAACCTCAAAAGTCAATTTATTAAAAATTATACTGATTAAAAAAAGTCAATCAATAATGTTAATTTCATTATACCGTTCTAATAACTCATCAGAACTCATGTTAAACAAATCTTGATTATCTCTGATTTTTTTTATATCCCATTCCCACCATCTGATCTTTTCAATAATATCAATAAGTTCATCACTGAACCTTTTTTTAATTATATGTGCAGGATTGCCCACGGCAATTGAGTATGGCGGAATATCTTTGGTTACAACTGAATTAGCACCTATTATCGATCCTCTGCCGATATTAACCCCTGAAAGGATTGTTGTTCCGGTTCCAATCCACACATCTTCGCCGATAACAATATCACCCTTTGATTCTATATCATCCTCAATTGTATTATTAAATATGTTTTTATTTATATAATATGAGGTTAGTCTGTTGAATTTATGATTAAATTCCTGAATAACACAATTTGATGCTATTGAGGTAAAACTACCGATTGTTATTTTATTAATTTTGGCAACTATCCTTGTTCCCGGACCGTTTACCGATACAAATTTACCGAAAATTATATTTCCGTTGCAATAAGCCGAATCTGTTATTTTTAGGCCGTCATTAAGTTTGACATTGTTAATGATCGTTGCATTTGATAAAGTTACATTTTTTAGTTTGATTTTTGTTTTTAATAATACTGAAATGCTGATATTATTGTTAAATAGGTCAATTTTTACACCTTTTATAATTGCCAAAGATCTAATAATTATCCATTTGATTATTCGTTTTAACATTAAGTTTTATTCCTAAAAAAATTTATATGGGCACTTTAAATACCTGCTTTGTATTGTAACCTAAGATATTAGTTGCTGATATTGATGTCCCGTTAAATTTTGAATTTGACAATCCTGCAAAAAAAATTTCAATATACCATTATCTACCGTTTAAATAAAGAGTTTTTAAAAAAAAACCATGTAAAAAAAGCTAATAATATTTTATTCTTTTTTTTCTCTTTACTAAAAGGGAAAAATATATTATTTTTTGTTCATCAATTCTGAGGTTTCCGCATTATTATCCGGATACCGAGGAGTCAATAAACTATTTTTTTCGGATCCGGAGGAGATGCTGATGGAGAAGAGGGTAGGCGTTGTTGCTGTTATTCTTGAGCAGAAAGATGAGATCAACCGTTTAAATGAGATACTCCACACACATTCTGAGATTATTCTTGCCAGACAGGGATTGCCTATGAGAGATAAGGGGATAAGTGTTATCTCGCTTATTGTCGAGGGTGATACCGATGTTATCGGTGCTTTGACAGGTAAGATCGGTCGATTAAAGGGTGTTAAGGTAAAATCGGTTCTCACGGATTACAAAGGGGTGTTATTATGAATAGAAGATCTGATGTCTTTATTGACAGAGACAAACTTTACGGTTTGGTGAATGGAGCAGAACCTACTGACTCCGAGGTTAAAGATATTATTAACAAGGCATTGAATATGAAGGGGCTTGATCTTATAAGTGTTGCTTCACTTTTAAGAATTAAGCGGGATGATCATCTGAAGTTAATTATGGATGCTGCCCATACTGTCAAAGAAACTATCTACGGCAGACGGCTTGTGCTTTTTGCACCTTTATACACAGGCAATAAATGTTCAAATAACTGTTTGTATTGTGGTTTCCGTAAAGAAAACCTGGCATTAAAGCGGAGGGTTCTTTCAATGGAAGAGATATCCTTAGAGGTTAAATCTCTACTTAAAGAGGGGCATAAAAGACTATTGATGTTGTGCGGCGAATCTTCTGCAAATCCGCTTGATTATTTTATTGATGCAATTAAAACAGCATATGCGGTTCGTGATGGCAACAGCTCGATTAGAAGGATCAATGTTGAGATTGCTCCTATGGATGTTAAGGATTTCCAAAGACTAAAGACTGCCGTTATAGGTACTTATGCATGTTTTCAAGAGACTTATGATCCGGTCCTTTATAAAGAATATCATCCGGAAGGACCAAAATCAGACTATGAATACAGATTGACAGTTATGGACAGAGCTATGGAGGGCGGGATCGATGATGTCGGTATAGGTGTGCTTTTTGGTCTTGCTGATTATCGATTTGAGGTCTTATCAATTATTGAACACTCAAACCATCTCGAGAAAAAATTCGGCTGCGGTCCCCATACCGTTAGTGTGCCGAGGATTGAACCGGCAGATGGTGCACCATTAAGCGAAAAGATACCTTTTCCGGTATCAGATGATGAATTCAAAAAAATTATTGCGATAATAAGGATTGCTCTCCCTTATACGGGTATTATATTGTCCACCCGTGAGAATGAGCAGATGAGAAAGGAACTGTTCAATTATGGTATTAGCCAAATATCAGCCGGTTCAAGAACAAACCCCGGTGCCTATTCTTCGGAAGGTGGACAGGGCGGGTCTTCGGGAAGTCAGTTTTCTTTGGGAGATCATAGATCACTTGATGAGGTAATCTCGGGCTTGATAGATGAGAAATATATACCTTCGTTTTGTACAGGATGTTATAGAAAAGGGCGTGTTGGAAATGACTTTATGGACCTTGCAAAACCGGGATTAATCAAGCAGTTTTGTATGCCTAATGGTGTTTTTACATTTATTGAGTATCTTCTCGATTATGCAGCACCTGAAACTAAGGCGAAAGGTCTCAAACTTGTGGAGGAACTTACCGGTGAAGTAGTGGAGGTTAAACTTAAAAAAAGGATGACCGATGCAATAGAAGAACTAATGAACGGCAAAAGGGATATTTATTTTTAATAATCCGGAGGTGGTTTGTGGATATTAAATCGATAATTGATTTCTATAGAAATGCCACGGATGAAGAACTGATCAAGGAAGCTGACAGGGTTTGCAGGGCGAATTACGGTGATAAGGTATATTTACGGGGATTAATTGAATTCTCAAATTACTGTTCTATGGATTGTGCATATTGCGGTATAAGAAGTGGCAATGGCTTGGTGAACCGTTACAGATTGTCTATTGAAGAGATTGCTGCTATTGTGGATAATGGTTATAAGTCAGGTTTAAGGACATTTGTTTTGCAAAGCGGAGAGGATCCGTATTATAATGCAGACAAACTTGTCGATTTGATTAAAGAAATTAAGTTAGTAACAAAAGGTGAGGCGGCAGTTACACTAAGCTGCGGGTTGTATTCTAAGGAAGATTTTAAGAAAATTAAAGATGCCGGTTGTGATAGATATCTTATGCGTTTTGAGGTAAGTGATCCAATAATCTATAAGAGTCTAAGAAACGGGCTTGATCTTGATGAACGGATTGCCGCATTAAGAATTCTTAAAGGTTTAGGATTTGAGGCCGGTTCGGGGTATATGGTTGGGCTTCCGGGAGAAACCGAGGAGATACGGATCAATAATGCTCTTCTTTGTGCTGAGCTGGAGCTTGAGATGGTTGGAGTCGGGCCTTTTATACCCCACCCTGAGACCCCTTTGGCGGGAAGTGAGCAACAGAACATCGATCTTGCTATCCGAGCTACGGCACTTTTGCGTTTACTTTTGCCTAAGTCAAATATCCCTGCAACAACTGCAGCCGGCTCACTTGATCCTGTGGGCCGTGAAAAAATGATTGCCGCGGGAGCCAATGTTTTGATGCCGAATATTAGTCCTGTTGATCATAAGAAAGATTATCTTTTGTATCCGGGAAAGATATGTATCGATGAGTCGGGGTTTGAGTGTATCGGCTGTTTATCGGGAAGGGTCGGCAGTGTGAACAAAAAAATTGATATGGGAAGAGGGGATTCTTTGAACAAGGTGAAACATTCATATACCATAAATTAACAAAAAGTGGTATTTTAAGTTTAGCAGAAAGGGTGCAATTTTAAATTTTGGGTAAACCGGAATAATACTTAGTCAAATTTCTTCA
>CAZSQU010000031.1:23267-32264 GCA_964608985.1 uncultured Spirochaetales bacterium | reverse complement strand
AATACCTTGCGTTTGCAGAAACTATGGCTCAACAAAAAAAAACTATGTATATGAAAGACTGGATAGAAAGGCTGGATGTGATCTTACACTTGAATGGAAGAGAACTCTTAACTCATGCAAGAAAATCAGTCATGAAACGGCTCTTAAAAAAACAGAAATTGAGTATGAAAAATTTTAGATAAAAAAAGCACTATCGAAAAAGAGCAAAGCTTTAAAGAGATAGAAGAAGATATTAAAAAAATGAAATAAGTTGAATGTAAAACTAAAAAAATTTCATTCGGGCGTTTATTGATACATTGAAAACGATTATTTAGGTTTAGGTACAAAAAGTTGAAAAAATGAGAGAGGCAGAGATGATTATAATTAAATATGTAACTGTTCCAATAATTGCAATTATTCTATTATTTTCGTTATTAAGATTTATAATATTTTTAGAAATAAGTACAAAAAAAAACAGAAAAATTATTAAGACTCTATCATTAAACATTTTTAGTAAGATTACAGGTTTATATATAATTAAAAATAATTTAATAGAGAATTACATAATTAAAATATTTATAATATTACTTGTTATACTTCTTAATTTAATTATTTTTACATTATTAAGTTATATAACTTATTTAACAACAAAAAAATTATTTTTATTAGAAATCAATTTAATAATTATTAGAGTAATATTAGGTATTTCACTTCTATTGTTATTTATTAATGCGATAATTAGTAAGAAACAAACAAAAAAGTAAAAGTCAATAGTTTTGATAGAGTCATTTGTATATGGAATCTTGCATTGTATAAAAAGGTGGAGCGGTTATGACAATCATAATATCTAATCATATCTTTTTTGATTTTTATTCTTCACCTGCAAGAACAAATGGTGCATTGCTCGATTATCTCTCTGAATTAATTCGTAAGGAACATAATATTTTATTATTAGATCTTCATGAGGGTAATAAAAAAAACACAGTTTTTGATAAAATTCCAATCCATATAGGAGAGCACACTAAAACAGATGGGACAGGCTATAGTTTTTTTAAGAAATATTATCAATTCGGCAAACTTGATAAGATATATAAACTTGCAAATCATGGGGGTATTCCGGATATAATTTTGATAAGTTCTTTTGCTTTTTGCTATTTTGACGGATTTAAAAAGACGGTGGATGCTTTTCGTTCGGTTTTTCCTGATGCCTTTATAATTGCCGGAGGAGGTGGTCCTTCATCTGCGCCGGATTACTATTTACAAAACTCAGCGATTGATCTTGTAGTTCAGGGCGCGGCAGAACAAATCCTCTCACAGATAGTATCTTCATTACCATCTGAGCGTGAGCAGTTGAGAGGAAGAATAATTACAAACAACATAGAAAATTATGAGTTTAATCCTTTTATTGCATATAATAAAAATATCGAGAGAATACAGCTTCAATTAACAAGGGGATGCCCGCTGAAATGTACTTATTGTTCAATTTCATTAACGGCAGGTAAAAATTTCTTAAAAACTGATTCAAATAAAATAGTATCATATATTGATAAATATGTTGAAGGGAGGATTAAACATATCGCTTTTGAAGATGATAATCTTACATGTGATAAAGAATATTTATACAAGACCATAACTATTATCAAGAAGAAATACCCGGATTGCACAATATCTTTCGAAAATGGGATTGATTTTAGAACGCTTGATGATGCTGTTATCGAATTTCTGCAGAAAAACAATATTTCTCAATGGAATTTATCATTATCATCTGCAAATAACTCTACTTTAAATAAACTTGGAAGGTTCTATAGATTAGATAATTTTGAAGAAACCTTGGATAAGGTAATTAAAACAGGAAAAACAGTTATAGTTTATTTCATTTCCGGATTGCCGGGAGATACCGTAGAAAATATTTTAAAAACAATATTTTTTTTATCACAAAAATGTTTGTTACTCGGCATATCAAATTTTTACCCTGTACCCAATACGGAAATAGTGGATAAATACGGTATATACGATATTATTCCCGATAATGCAAAGGGATCATCATTTATGCAATATGGAGAATGTTCATCGAAAGAGTTAATTACTTTTTTTATGATATCCCGTTTTGTTAATAGCATAAAAGAACAGCGATTAAATGATATTCTAAAACCCCATGATCTGATTGAGTCCGGAAAAAGCACCGTTGTAATTAATGATAGAAATAAGGTTACAATCACAGGAATAGTTATTTCAATTAGAATGAAAAAGATAGTTTCTCTTGTAAAGAAGAGTTCTGATGAATATATTATTAGCCCGTATAATTTGGACAGTTTTATAATAGATAAGTTTTTTGATTTTATCTATAATGAATATATTGTTAATCTTTACAATGAAAAAATTTACGGTAGGATGATAAAAGTATTATGAAGAAATCTGTTTCAGTAATAATCCCTGTATTTAATAGATTGGAAAATTTTAAATCAGCTGTTTTATCTGTTATAGAACAAACATTTAATAACTTTGAGTTGATTGTTGTTGATGACGGCTCTGACCCTCATTACGGTGATGGTATAAATGGATTTTTGGATCAATTAAAAGATACGAGGATCAAGCTTATTGTTAATAATAGTAATCAAGGCGTTAGTTCTGCAAGAAATATCGGAATACTTGAGTCAAACGGGGATAATATCGCGTTTCTTGATAGCGATGATCAATGGATAAGAAATAAACTTAAAATTCAGACAGATTATTTCAGAGATAACCCGTTAATCAGGGTTGTACATACAGAGGAGATATGGGTAAGAAATGGTGTTCGTGTAAATCAAAAAAAGATTCATAAAAAAAGCGGGGGTGATATCTTTAAGGGTTCACTTGAGAGGTGTCTGATTTCACCTTCTGCTGTAATGCTTAGAAAAGATATTTTCAATGACTATGGGTATTTTGATACAAATCTTCCTGCCTGTGAGGATTATGACTTATGGTTACGGATTACTGCATTTGAACAAGTCGGATTTATTGAAGATCCTATGATAATTAAATTCGGCGGTCATTTTGATCAATTGAGTACCAAGTATCCTGCAATGGATATTTTCAGATGCAGGTCTTTAATGTCCGTAATCAACAATATACATATTGATTATAAAAGAAGATGCATGGCTTTGGAGGTATTCAACCGGAAAAGCGAGATTCTTTATCAAGGTGCAGTAAAAAGGGGAAATAATTTAATTATTGATGAAATTATCAAGCTTAGAGAATCAATAATCGGTAATCTGTAGAATAATGGGCGTTAAAGGTGTTAAAATAAAAAAAGGGCTTTCGTAGCCCTTTTTTAACAAATTATATATACTATTGAGTATAAGAATCTTCGATCCTCTTATAGGCAACAGAATTTCTAACCTTAATAATGGCTTCGTTGATCCTTCTTGCAAGAACATCATTACCTGCTTTCATAGAAAAACCAATATATACCGGTGAATTATTAAGCTCTTTTGCAAGATAACCCATTCTGTTAGTATAGAAACCTCTCGGCTTGCCTTCAAGATCCTCAAGTACTTTAGCTCTATATATACCTACAAACCTGTCCGCAGGCCAAAGATCTACTCTACCTTCTACCAATTTCTTGATATTAGTGTATTCGTCGTTTACAACATCAAATGTTAGATAATTCTGGTCAAGAAGACCACCGGAATAACTGTATCCCCTTACAACGCCAATTCTTAACCCTTTTAAATCATCGAAGGTTGAATAGTTGATATTTGTTTCTCTCCCTTTGAGAGTAAAGAAAACTGTCGGACTGTATGCGAGTGAAGTTTCAGGGAAATACATGAATTCTTCCCTTTCTGCATTTCTGTTTAGTGTGAAAATAGCATCAGCTGTTTTATCCTTTATCATCTGAATACATCTTTCCCAAGGATATTTAACAATTCTTGAGGGGATTTTTAACTCTTTTAAGACCTCTCTCAGAACTTCAGTATGAAACCCTGTAAATGTACCGTCATCATTTTCTATAATATAAGGCGGCCATGGATCTGTAACTATTAGAATCTCACCTTCAATAGTTGCATTTTGACTATCATTAACAGTGTTGTCAATGACAGTATTATTATTGTTATTGTTGTTGTTCACAACCGGATTAAAATCGACTTCATCAATCTCTGTTTTTTTACAACCTGTCATCATAACAGATATGAGAGCAACTGCTAACATCGAAATTAAAGCAATCCTTTTCATAAAAATCTCCATTTACACTAAAATTGTAGTTATATAATAATCCATAAGGATTTAATAACCTTGAGTTTGTACAAAAAAAAATTATCTGCAAAACCTACAAAATAATATTTGTTTTTAAATAAAATGTCAAGCATTAATAAATAAATAATATGTAAAAAAAACAATCAGTATTATTTTCTGGCGGCCAGTTTTTTAAAAAAAATAGTAATTGGAATTAATAAAATTTGTATTTTTTTTAAAAATCTGTTATTATAATCATATTATGAAAAGAGTAGTTTATTTTGATCTTGACGGAACTCTTGTTGATTCACTTCCCGATATTACTGATTCAGTTAATTTTGTATTGAATAGTTATGGTATGATTAAACTTGACGAAGCTACGGTTCGTGGAATGGTTGGAAATGGGACTCGTGATTTAATACAAGCGGCTTTGGCTGAAAGAAGTGATTTGACCGATCAAGCGTTAGCTTTATTTATGGAACACTATGGCGAAAACTATATGAATAGAGCTAAGGTATATCCGTTTGTAATTGATACCCTTGCAAAGATTAAGGCAAGAAAGGTTGTTGTTACAAATAAACCTGAATCGATTACCGGGAAGCTTCTTATTAAATCAGGCATTATAAAGGTAGTTGACCGATATATATCACCGGAAACATATAATACTAAGAAACCTGATCCTACAGGTATATTTAGTGATCTGAAAGAGAACGGGTTTAATTTGAGTGATGCTGTATTGGTAGGTGACAGCATTGTTGATATAAAAACAGGACAAAATGCCGATATTAAAACAATAGCAGTTTCATACGGTTATTCTGACAAAAAAGAGTATTCAATGGCATCGATAGTTATTGATAGCATTGATAAATTATTACAGTATATATAAGGATACTAAGGCGGTTATGATGAGTGTGTTGATACCAGAATCATCTATGATTGAGAAGTTGATTACAGAAGGTGAGCCGGTTGTATTCAAGGATTACAAACTATTAAAAAACACTGAAGAGTATATTGTCGCATCGCTGGCTAAATATCTTGAATTCATAGGAAAAGAGAGGATATCGGATCATCTTTCTTATTGTCTTCGTGAGATAATGATAAATGCTAAAAAAGCAAATACTAAAAGGGTTTATTTTAAGGATATCAAATTAAATATAAATAATGATGAGCAATACAAAATTGCTATGAAGGATTTCAAGAATACTACTCTTTCAGATATTGACAGATTTCTTGATATGCAGGAGCAAGCAGGTCTCTATATTCAGGTTGTATTGAAACTGACAGATCAATTCTTTGAGATTCTTGTTAGTAATAATGCTCCGTTGATCAAAAGTGAGGCGGATCTGATTATGCAGAAGGTGATTAAAGCTAAGTCATTTAATTCACTTGAGGAGGCATTTCAATCAGTACTTGATGATACAGAAGGTGCTGGATTAGGGCTTGTTATACTGATACTTATGATGAGAAAACTCGGTATAGGCACAAAACATTTTACTGTGTCTGTTAAAGATAACCATACAAATGTGAAGATAGCTGTTCCTTTGTCACTTGCTACAGAAGAAGAGATAGATATGATCAGTGATTCTTTAATACAGGAGATCAATTCAATCCCGCATTTTCCGGATAATATTCTAAAACTGAATCAGATGCTTGCTAATAAAGATACTGATTTTAAAGAGATATCGAAACATATCATGAAAGATGCCGGACTTTCTTTTGAGGTTCTTAGGATGGCTAACAGTGCGCATTATCGAACACTGAATAGAATAGAGAGAGTAGATCTTGCGGTAAATATATTGGGATCAAAAGGTTTATATTACATATCTCAATCTTTTGGGGCTGTAAGTGCATTAACCAAGAAATATGCTTATAAAGATATTCAAACGATCCTTGAGCATAGCGTAGAGATAGCAAATATTTCGTCGATTCTCTGTAACCGGTACAATATGACAGCTGAGGGTGATTATGCTTATACAGGCGGTCTTCTTCATGATATAGGCAAAATTCTACTTAAATCTCTCCATCCTAAAACAATAGAACGGGCAACAAAGATGTGTCTCGAGAAAAATGTATCAATTAGAGTTATTGAGGATATGATAAGCGGTTCAAATCATGCTAAGATCGGATCGCTTGTAGCCAAGAAGTGGAATATTCCTGAAAAAATAATAAATCTGATTAAGTTTCATGAGGATATCTTCAGAGCTCCGAATGAGATTAAAGATATAGTTTCAATATTGATCCTTTCACATATTATTTATTCAATTAATCATGAAGAGAATGCGTTAGTTGAGCCTGAAGAAAAAAAATTCGTAATGAACAGGTTTAAAATAACTGACGAAGCCGGTCTTACAACATTAGCTGAAATAGTAAAAAAAGAACTTGAAAGAATCACAAAATAGAATTTTAAAAGAATAATCTGTCAGAATTTTTTATTTCCATATATATTCGAGGGTTTTTCTTTAAAAAGCGGATCATTCTGTCCCATTTAATTCGGAAATATGTTGAATCTGAGTCTGCAATGATGCCGGTTTCCGGCAATTCATCCCTTAGCAAATGTGATAACGAGCCGATATAGTCACCTTCCATCAGACTTTCGATCGAATTTCCGCAGGAATCGGTTATTAAACCGTTGCCTGATTGCCAAATCACGGCATATTCAACCGGTTTACCTGCTTCCATAATAACATCACCTTTTTTTGATAAACAATATTCCATAATATATTCAAGATGGTTTTTCTGTATTATTGTCATTGAGTTGAAAAGAGGATTTTTAGAAAGTGTTGTATATGATTTTTCTCTTCTTATTGTATCGAGTTTCTTCAGATTGTTTAAAAGAGGAGTTCCCATAATAAATGATATGAATTCATTTCGTTCTATGGTTATAGTGATCAAATCTGTATTAGCGGTTATTGTGTCAATGGATGGTTTATCCCACACAATTGAGGATTCTCCAAAATAACTGCCGGAAACAAGGTAGGCTTTAAATTTGCCGGTCTCGTAAAGTGATGCTCTACCGGAGAGTAATATAAAGAATCTCTTACTCTGTTCGCCCTCTTTTATTAGGCACTCATTTTTTTTGAATTTTCTGTATTTCATAAGACTTAAGAATTCACCCGATTTCTCAAAACTCAGATTGTCAAATATATCTATACCCGAGATAAAATTCAATATTTGTACGGCTTCAAGGTTAGATGAATAGTCAATATCGATAATGAGGGTATTATTAAGACCGGTTAGAGTTTCATGAAATCCTGAGTTTTTAGATATGGTCGATTTGTCAACATGAACCAACAGGATATTTGCTTTTATCTTATCGTCAAGTTTTAACAGCGTTTCCATTGGGGTGTGAATTGGTGGTACCCCTGCTTCATGGATTACCAGGTCTTTATTCCAATCGAAACTTTTTAAATCTAAATAACGGCTTTCCGGAAGTATGCCGGCTTTAAAGAGGTTTTCAAAATAGTTTTGATCATTAAGATGGTCAGAAGTATAAACAATATTTTTACCTTTAAAACAGAGTTCAAATCCTATTGTCGGTATAGAATGGAGTCTGTAAGAAAATATAAATTCTGCTCCGTTAATAATGGTTGGCACACCGATCGTTATTGGGATAAAGTCAATAAGATCGATCAAGTCTGTTTCCGGTATTCCCGTAATAAGACTTGTTTTTTTGATAAAACTCTTTAGAATTGTAGGTGTTGTATAAAGTTTGATCCTTCCTTCCTGAAGTATTTTCTGCATAACCCCCGAATCGTGGTCTGCATGGCAGTGGGTAAGAATAACAGATTTTACCATACAAGGATCAACATTTTGTTCAATCAGCCATAAAGATGAGTCTATAGGCGGATCTATCATTATACCTGAACCGTTTATCCAGAATATAAAACCTGATGTTTTACCTTTAGGATCAAAGCCGTGTGATGAACCGAGTGTGGTAATCCCGAAAACAGGCGGAACAAACATAGAATCTGTTGCGATCTTTTCTGCATCGATCACCTTTATTTCAATATTTCGATTCAGTTCTTTAGTAAAATCTCCGTCTGTAATAATAATTGTTTCTTCATTTTTATTGTATAATAGTTTTGCTTTATCGGTGATTGATATGGGGGCATTATCTGTCAATTCAATAAAATCAACTAAATCGTCCATTATCATTGATTCTTTTGTTAGAGTATTCGTTGCGAAATATGATAGTTCTTTTTTCATATCCGGGAATCCGGCTGTTTCTTTTCCTAAAGGGAACTCGTATTCGAGAAAAAGTTCTTTAGGTCCAAAAATTGATTCCTCAAGAAGTGCAGACAAAATATCCTCTTGTTCACGAGTTGCAAATATTGTTGTCTTTTTTTTGTTGACAAAAAAGTTATAGTAAATTGGAAATTCAAGTTCGGCAAAACTGCACATTCTCTCATAAGAAAATAACTTAGCCGGAAGAATGAAATTCAATGGTACTGTGCCAATAATATTTATCGAGTCTTTAATAGATTCCGGTGGAACTCCGAGTTGAATATAAGTGTCGGTAAGTTTTAATAATATCCCGCCTTTCGGCAATTCAAATAATTGATTATCCATAAATTGTATATTATATAATTTTTTCAAAAATAAAAGAAAAATTTATTTTTTTTTCTATAATCAATAACAATAATTTATGGATAAGAACAAACTGTCGAAACCGCTGTACTATGATTTCATGTTTGCAAAAAATAATTCGCAATCTGTAACTGAAAAATAATATTTTTTGGTTTGTATTAATAAACTATATTGAGGGTCAGTAATGAATATTGTAAAAAGATTTGTTTTTTGTTTTTA
>CAZSQU010000031.1:10567-23257 GCA_964608985.1 uncultured Spirochaetales bacterium | reverse complement strand
GCTATGATACTTAGATTGAACTGCACTGATTTGCCTATTATAAGATTTACCGGATCTACAGCCGGAAGATTTGGATATTTCAGTTCTATGGGGGGTGTTGCTCCTACATCATCCACTGAAAGTGTATCTGTTATGGTTTACCATAAACTATATGATGGCATAGTAATCAGATACAATACTGATTTTGATTATTTAAGAGGTATTACCGGAACGGATAGGAGTTCTGTAAATAGATTCAGTATTGACAACGGCTATAGATTTATGCATAGAAACGGCGGAATATATTGGTATTTATCACAGTCTTTTGCTGTTGACTTGGATAATAGCAGATACAAATTAGGTATATTAAGCGATATAGGTTTCAGGTATAGTTATAAACTCATCAGATTTGGTTTATATTACCGTAACAACTGTAACATAGAGCCGGATCACATAATGAATCACAACATCAGAGCTCAGTTTATCTGGGCTTTTCCACAAGCTGAATATTTGAAATTTTATCTTAATACTACAGTTTCTTTAAAACACTTTACCGATCAAATATCATCAGATCAAAGTATTTTAACAAATATGAAGATATCTTTTGATATGATATTAGATCTAAATAAACTAAATAACTCACTTGAGGTTATAAGTATAATAGAAGAAGATATGGAGGATCAGTAAAATCTATCATTTTCTATTATACAAATTGAAGTAAAAAAATCTCAAGTATCTAAAGTTACCGTATAATAACCACTATGCATACATATAGTTTTCAAGTTTTGCAGTTCTTGTTGAGTGTCTTAAGCGGTTAAGGGCTTTCTTTTCAATCTGTCTTATCCGTTCTTTAGTGAGATTGTATCTTCTTCCTATCTCTTTTAAGCTCAAGGCATCATTGCCGTTAAGACCGTATCTAACCTCAATTATATCTTTCTCTTTATCGGTTAAGGTGTTAAGTACTGAATTAATTGCACTCTTGAGCATCACTGATTCAAGATGGCTTTGAGGACCATCGGAATCTTTATCAAATATATAGTCACCCAAACTTGATGAATCTGCAGTATCAAATACAGGCATTTCCAACGAAATTGTTTCTTTAGATATACCCATAAGGTGCTTTACTGTTTCTACATCGATATTAGATTCTTTGCTTATCATCTCGGGCGAAACTGAACCTTCATTTTCAGATTCTATCTTTTTTCTTGCTCTTTCTATCTGAATAAGTTCATTTGCTCTGTTTAGCGGCAATCTTATCATTCTTGATTTTTCACATATAGCTTTAAGAATAGATTGTCTTATCCACCATACGGCGTAACTTATAAAATGGTATCCCATACTAACATCGAACTTTTTAATAGCCATCATTAAGCCAATGTTGCCTTCATTAATAAGGTCTGAAAGAGGAATTCCTTGATTTCTGTATTTTTTAGCAACAGCAACTACAAATTTAAGATTTGATCTAATTATTTTATCTTGTGCTGCCTTATCTCCATCTTTTGCTCTTAAAGCTAAATCTTTTTCTTCTTCTCTGGTAAGAAGCGGTATCTTACTTATTTCATTAAGGTAATATGAAAGTGAGTTATTATAATCAGTTGTACTGCTTATCTGCTTAGGTTTTTTTATAGTCTTCATAAATGAACTCCTATTGAAAATCGTATTATAAAAAACATAAGCAAGAAGCGTGCCATATTCATTTATTGAGCAAAGCAGGCTTTATAATACTATATATGGGTATAAAGCGTATAATTATCATAAAATTTTAGTTTAAAAAAGTTTTTA
Organism: uncultured Spirochaetales bacterium; assembly: GCA_964608985.1. GTDB lineage: Bacteria > Spirochaetota > GWE2-31-10 > GWE2-31-10 > CAYYKD01 > CAYYKD01. Next base: position 21,496 of record CAZSQU010000031.1, on the reverse strand, counting down.
AAAGAAAAATTTAATCAGTATCATCAGATGATTGATTTAAGTGTATAATTATTACACACCCCGCGTTTTTTTGTTACTTGAAATATACTACCAAAAAATGTAAGATATTATAATTATATGTTAATCGATAAAACGCTAATAAAAAAATATTAAAAAAGTATTATTATTAAGTTAACAATAATTGAATATTATGATATAGTTTTTTAATTAAATTTTCGGGATAGTTTATGAATGTAGAGATTGACGGTAATAGTTTAACGATTAAAAAGTTAATTGATGTCATTTACAACAAAGCCGGTGTGGAACTTTCATCTGATAAGGGATTCAAAGATAAACTTATCGGATCGAGAAAATTTCTTGAGGATTATATTGAGAAGGGGTATCCGATATATGGTGTTACAACCGGCTTTGGTGACTCTTGTCATAATCAGATTAATCCGGTTAAATCAGAAAAACTGCAGGAATCACTGGTTGCATTTCATGGTATTGGTGTGGGTAAATATTTCACACCTGAAGAAAGCCGCGCCTCTGTATTAGTCAGACTAAACTCAAATGTTAAGGGGTACTCGGCGATTACTAAAGATCTTGCCGATCTTATGGTAGAGTTTATCAATAGATCAATAATTCCTGTTATACCGGTTTACGGTTCTGTCGGAGCTTCAGGGGATCTTACACCTCTAAGTTATATTGCTGCGGCTTTAACGGGTAAAAGGAAGGTTTTTTATAAAGGTAAGATTGTTGATTCTGCAGAAGCATTAAAATCAGAGTCTTTAAAACCTGTTGTTCTTCAGCCTAAAGAAGGTTTGGCTTTGATGAACGGGACATCGGTTATGACTGCTGTTTCTTCTATTGCATGGTATAAGGCAAATAAATTAGCAAATATTGCTGATTTTATCACTGCGGCAACAGTTGAGATTATTAATGGAAATGAGATTCCTTACAGACGGAAGGTTTCAGAGATAAAGAACCATACAGGGCAGATCGAATCTGCGGAAAATATTTACTTTGTATTAAAAGATTCAAAAAGAGTCCATAAATATGAGGATCTCCTAGATAAGATTGGAACAATTCAGTCCGATCTATATAAAAAACACGATATAAAGATTCAAGATAGATATTCATTGAGATGTACTCCTCAAATTATCGGGGTATTAAGAGATACTCTTCATTTTACAAAGCAGATGATTGAGAATGAGTTGAACTCAGCAAATGATAATCCATTAATTGACAGTGAAAATTCGGTTATTTACAATAGCGGTAATTTCTACGGGGGTCATATATGTGCTGCGGCTGATTATCTGAGAATAGCACTTGCAAATGCCGCTGATCTTTCTGATAAACAGGCCGAACTTATTATTGACGGTAAATTTAATAATCTTACTGAAAATCTGATCCCGCAGATATCTGACACAGATGAAATGGGGTTATATCATGGTTTTAAAGCCGCGCAGATATCAATTACGGCTTTGTGCAGCGAGATTAATTATATGGCCGGTCCGGTCAGTATCCATTCAAGACCGACAGAATCTTTAAATCAGGATAAAGTATCTCTCGGTACAATAAGTGCAAGGAAACTTGCTGAACTTATCGATATGCTTTTTTATCAGTATTCGATCCATTTGCTGGCAGTTATGCAGGCGATAGATCTAATAGGTGTAGATGATTTCGGTAGTGTAACACAGGCGGTTTATAAAAAAATCAGAGCATTTACGAATTTTGTTGAACAGGACAGACCGCTTGATACTGAAGCAGAGAAGCTTAAGATTTTTCTTGAACAGGAAGAAATATTTGATGATCTTAGGAATATAAAATAACGAAATGGAGTTAGTAAATGATAACAGAAAAGGAATTAAAGGACTTAATTGTTGAAGTTGTAAATGATCCGGATGTAAAAAGTGATTCATTAGAGAGCGATTCTCCATTGATAGGCCCCGATGGGATATTTTTTGATTCAATAGATGTTCTTGAACTGATTGTTCAACTTGAAAAGAGATATGGGGTTAAGATAAAAGATAATGATATGATTCAAGAAAAACTCAAAACCTTGAATACTCTGTTAGAATTCCTCAGACAAAATGGATAAGATCAGAGTTTATATAACCGGCTATAATACCGTATCAGCCCTTGGTTACGGAGTTGATCATTCATTCGGCAATCTGCTTAAAAGAAAGAAAAATATTAGTTTTCCGAATGAGCAGGAAAGATTGCGGCAACCGTATTTTGCGATTAATTATGAAGCAATAAAATTTAATCCATTCAAATCAAAGGTCGCCGATCTTTCTGTATTACTCGTTGATTCTATGAAAGACAGGATAGTTAAAGGCACTGATCTTTTTGTCGGCACATCGACCGGTGGGATTGACGATACAGAAAATAATTACAAAGCCCTGTTACAGGGAACTTCAACATATTCAATTCATAAAAATCATTTTTTTAATGTAATATCTGACAGTATAAAAGAGTATTTTGACGGGCTGATCGGATCTGTTTATACAATCTCTACAGCTTGTTCATCGTCAGCGCAGGCACTCCTTTATGCTTATAAACTGATGAAAGCCGGTGTAATTAAAAGAGCCGTTGTACTTGGGGTTGATATTTTATCTAATACAACAAAGGCCGGCTTTGATTCCTTGAAATTAGTGAGTTATACAGGAACAAAGCCATTGTCAGAGGATAGAGACGGATTGAATCTCGGTGAAGGTGCAGGAATTATGGTGCTTGATATTGAACCCGATGGGGTGCCTTTGTGCGAGGTGCTGGGCGGGGCATCCACAACAGACGGCCATCATATGTCAAGTCCCGATCCTGAAGGGATTTTTCAGTCACAAGCTATTGAAGATGCACTCTTAAGATCGGGAGTTGATAAATCAAGAGTCGGTTATGTAAGTGCGCATGGTACAGGAACTGAGATGAACGATAGGGTAGAAACACTTTCTGTAAAAAAATTCTTCGGTAAAAATATTATATTCAGCTCATTAAAAGGGTTTGTAGGTCATACACTCGGAGCAAGTGCTTTGTGTGAATTGCCGTTGGTTGTTGAGTCGTTAAAAAAAGGTGTTATTGTTCAGCCGGAGGATTTTAAATCACCGATAGACAAAGATATAGTGCCTGAGTCGGAAGTGAATGTGGACACTGATGTTTTTGTGAAGAATTCATTTGGGTTCGGCGGCAATAATGTGTCTTTAGTTTTTAAAATATTTAAGTAGAGGTTTATGTGATGAACCGTTTTAATATCATTGACCCGTCAATTATTAATTGCAGTCTGATTGAAAAAGAAGATATTGAATCTATTTATAAGAACGGCGGTTTGAAGTCTATCAACAGAGATGTTGAGTTTAGTAATGATATTTCGGCAATATCTGACCGTATTGAAACTCGACTAAAAAAGAGGATGAGTGACCTTTCAAAAGGTATATATAGCGTTCTTGATAGTATAAATTCTAAAAATAAAATCAGCAGGGATGAAACAATATGGTTTTTTACCGGATACGGCGAGATTGAGACAACAAAGAGGATTATACACGGTTTGATGGTTGAAGAAGCTACTCTTGTAAGTCCTACAGATTTTCATAATTCTGTGCATAATACACCTTTAAGTTATTTTACGATAGTCAATCAATTACATAACCACTCAATCACAGTTTCAGACGGCAATAGAACCGGAGATACATTTATTAAAGTTCTTGAGAATATGGCAATAACCGGTGATGGCGGGATAATCTGTTCCGGAGAAGAAGGATCAGATTTCTTTATGCTTGATAAAAGTGCTAATAACCGCAAAATAGTCTCATCTTTCTGCGGATTTAGGGTTACGGTTGCCGAAGGGCGAGGGGGCAGGTTTGCCGGGGATTTTGAAACATTAGATGAACTTCTCGTTTCTGATGTTTTTAAACAAGCTGAAACAGTTTATTGTGATATTAATTTTATATCTACGATAAAAAAATCCGGTAAGGAGATAATTACTGAGTACGCTATTTGCGGAGAGTCTCCATGTTCAGTAATCTATCGTGTGGTTTTGCCTTTTTATTTAAATAAAGGCGGAATAGTTATATTTGAATCAAACGGTATGATTAAGGTTATAGAGGTGGATTTATAGAAGCAGATTCATTTTATAATTACATTTTTAAAAAAGTCGGCGATCCGGCAGAATTCAGGATAATTAAAGAGGGCGTTGATTATAGTTTGTCAGGTATCCTTGAAATCTCATCAGGAATAATTGAACGGATTGAGAAAACGGCCGGTAACTTGAAGGATAGATCTGTATATATTGATATAAAGGATAGATTACTTTTTATATCATTATTTACGGGGTTATTAAAGTGCGGATCAAAGATAGTTATGATGCCGGTTGAAATAATGCCGGAGGATTACTATTTTGACGGCGGGATTTTTATTACCGATAATAAAGAAGATACACGGGCTTTCGTGACAGATAAGAATTATAATCTGGTATCTGAACCCGTTAATCAGATAAATAAAATAGATGTAATAGATAAATATGATCTGTATTTTTTTACATCAGGGTCATCGGGCAAACCGAAACTTGTGGGTAAAAGTTACGAAAATTTTATTACGGAAGTTAAAGAGTTAAAAAGAATATTTACAAGTGAAAAAGGAATGAAAATATTTGTTACCCCCCCACTTTACCATATATACGGTTTTTTGTTTGGAATGTTATTACCGGCTTCATCCGGTGCTGTTCTTTATACAGACTTTGTTTTTACACCCGAATCGATTGCGGAGTTTGTAAATACAAATAAAATTGATTTTTTTGCCTCAACCCCGTCATATTATGATTATTTTAGAAAACTCGATCTGTCGAGTTGTTTTGTAAATACAGGATTTATGGCAAGTTCATCAGGGCCGCTTTCATTAGAAACATCAGGTTATTTTTATAATCATGGGTGTTTAATAACAGAGGTTTATGGTTCTACCGAAACAGGCGGTATAGCAACGAGAGTTGCCCATAGAAATATGAGGTGGAAATTTTTCTCATATGTAGATACTGTTAATAATATTCCCGAGGATATGGATGACGGCATAACTTCATTAAAAATAAGATCAGATGCGATAAGTGTTGATTATGATCAGGAGTGCGGTTATGATACAGGTGATATCTATATTCTATACGAAGATGGATTTGAATTAGCGGGAAGAAATTCGCGATTTGTAAAGATAGCCGGTAAAAGACTCGACCTTGAGTTTGTTGTGAATAAATTTGCTTTGGTTTTTGAAGAAATTTATAGTTTAAAACCGGATAATACCGATATCGCAGTAATTGAGGATAGCGGAAGGGTATATCTCGGGTTTGAAAAAAGAGTGTCTGATGAGATCAATTGCCATTACTTAAAGGAGGAGTTAAAAAAACACCTCCCCGGTTATGCAGTCCCACGAGTAATTAAAGAGTGTATTATCCCAAGAAATTCTATGGGAAAAATTGATAGAAAAAAAATGGAAGAGATACTTACAAAATAATAGGATTATCGATAGATTCATAATTGGGGTAATTATCAGATGGATGAGCTATATAAGGCAATAATTGATGAGTTGAGTGAGATATCCGGAATAGAACCAAAATTGATAGGTAAAGATGATAATTTTCAGGATATACTTGATATAGATTCGTTAGAAGCGGTTACTGTTATTTATAAAATCGAAAAGAGGTACGGAGTGAAATTAAAGGGGATCGATCCCGAATCGGTTCAGACACCGTATTTATTGTATCTGTCAATTAAAGAAAAACTGGGGTAAAAAGTGGCGGATAGCTGTTTTATAAGTTATTATAACACCATTAACAGTTGCGGTGATAGTGCAGAGAACTCTTTTAATGCAATATTAAACGGGTGTAGCGGTCTGGCACAGCCTGAAGATAAAATCCGGCAGAAATACGGTGTTCATATTGCAGGTATAATTAATAATCGCAAAAGAGATGATCTTGCTTACGGGCTCATCGAAGAGCTTATAATCAATACGCAAAATTCAGGAATAAAGAATATGCCTGAGATGTGTATAATTGCGAGCGGATTTGTTGGTGCAGGAACAGGGAGATTAATCAATAAAGATTTTTTGTTGAGAATAAAATCACGGTTCCCTTTCATCAGAAATATTTTAATAAATACTAATGCCTGTGCCGCGGGTAACTATGCGGTTAATATGGCTTGTGCGTTAATAAATAGCGATGTCGCAGGAAGTGTTGCAGTAATCGGTATTGACATTGTTAATGAGTTTGTTATAGCCGGTTTTGAATCGATGAAAAACCATGCTTATAACCTTTCAATACCATTCTCATCAAATTCTGAGGGGATGTGTGTTGGGGAAGGGGCCGGAATACTTGTTGTTTCAAAAGACAGAAGTGAAACGGTAAAATATGCAGAGATCGCCGGTACCGGTTTCTCATCTGACCCAAACGGGATAACCGGTATGGATAAAAGCGGTTTTGGAATTGAGCTTTGTTATGAAAGACTTACTAATTCTTCGGGTATGATAGATCGCGATACCGTTATCTGTTCGCATGGAACGGGGACCCGTCTAAATGACAGGATAGAAAGCTTCTTTATCAGTGAAAAATTTTCAAATAATCCGGTTGTTTCATTAAAAGGGATTATCGGACATACATTGGGTGGGTCGGCAGTAATTGAAACAGCTTTAATGCTTGAAGCAATGCAAAAAAGTGTTATTCCTCAAGCTGATTGTCCGTCTCCGATCGATGATAGACTAAAATTAGTAAAAAAAAATACGAATGTTAGGATTAATGGTTTTATTAAAAACAGTTTTGGGTTCGGCGGTGTTAACAGTGCTGTTTATTACCGGAGGATTATCTGATGAGGATAGTTGAAGATTCTATCACTATTGCAAAAGGTGAGCCAATTGATCTGTCTCAAAGGATAATCGATCGAATAATCAGTATTGTTGATAGAGAAACTATACCGGATAACATAACTACCGGTTTGATATTATTATCTGATGATCTGCAGTATATTTTATACGAGGGGGCCGAAAAAGAGTTTGCAGTTGAAGATTGCATTTCACCGGATAGATTTGCAAAGTCATTTATTAATTATATATCTTCTTCGATAGTTAAAAGGTATAATATCAGAGGTTTCTGTGATACTTATTCCGGTACTGAAGATATTGATATGAGTGTACTTCAAATTCCTCATTATCTTGGATTAGTTTTTGTAATTTTAATAAAAATTATATAATAATTGGAGGTTTTTTATGAATATCGCTGTTTTGTCGGTTATTGTTATCATTTTTTTGGCTGTTAATGCATATTTGGGGTACAGAGCTTATCGGTCAACTAAAAGTCAGGCAGACTACATGGTCGGCGGAAGAAGGATAAACCCTTTTATAATGGCTTTGTCCTATGGGGCGACCTTTATTTCTACTGCGGCAATCATCGGTTTCGGCGGATTTGCTGCTATGTATGGCATGGGTTTGTTGTGGCTCACATTTCTAAATATTATCGTCGGTATTTTTATTGCTTTTGTGTTTTTTGGTAAGAGGATAAGGCAGATCGGACACAACCTTGATACACATACATTTCCTGAGTTGATCGGAAGAAGGTACAATTCTAAGTTTATACAGGGATTCTCTGCTTCGGTTATTGTTGGTCTAATGCCTTTATATACAGCGGCAGTCTTGATAGGCGCGGCAAGACTTATGGAGGTGCTTCTCCATGTTGATTATAATGTCAGTTTAATGATTTTTTCAGTAATAGTTACCGCTTATGTAGTTTTTGGCGGAATTAAAGGTGTTATGTACACTGATGCTGTTCAGGGTACTATAATGTTTGTGGGAATGTTTCTTATGATAATTTTTGTTTATATGAGTCTTGGCGGTGTCATTAATGCACATAGAGGCATTTCTAATCTTGATGAACGGATTATTGAAAGGTATGAAGAATTAAAAAACGCGTATGATCCGGTGCTTTTTGCAGATATTGAGAAAGTTGCGAAAAAATCCCCCGATGCGCCTGAGGTTAGAGTTAGTATCGGTGAGCGGGTTTATTCGATAGAGACATTTAATCTTATGGCAGAGGAGATTAGAAGCGGTCGAGGAACAATTTTGCAAAAACTATCAACATTAGAATCTACGATTATTAAGGATTCATTTAAAGAAAACAGTGAGCTTGCCGCTTGCGTAAATATAAATAGTAATGAATTACGATACAGTGATTACATCGCTATAAGTAATGAAATAAAGAATTATGAATATCTGACAGGTAAACAATCAGCCGGTATGGGGTTTATCGGTTGGGCAAGCATGCCTAAAACCGGATCGCCTTTATGGTTTATTGTCGTAACATCCATAATCCTTGGGGTAGGGATAGGTGTACTTGCGCAACCGCAACTTGTTGTCAGGTTTATGACAGTCAGATCAAACAGGGAGTTGAATAGAGCTGTTTTAGTGGGGGGGGTATTTATCCTTTTTATGGTTGGTGTTGCTTATGTCGCGGGAGCGTTATCAAATATAATTTTCTACAATAGAGAGGGGATAATATCAATTGTAAAAGGTAGCGGAAATCCTGATACGATTATACCTATGCTAATAAACTCAGTTATGCCGGGGTGGTTTAACTACATATTTATGCTAACTATACTTTCAGCCGGTATGAGTACTGTTTCTTCATTGTTTCATGTTATGGGTACTTCGATAGGTAGAGATCTTTATGAATCGTGTCTTATGAATGGTAAAAATGGTGGGCATCCGGTACTTGTTACAAGGATTGGAATAATTTTTACGGTAATTGTGTCAGTTTTGCTTGCTTATATTCTTCCGGGCGGAATAATTGCAAGGGCTACAGCGGTTTTTTTCGGGGTTATGGCAAGTGCTTTTCTTCCATTACTCTTATTGGGGATATACTCAAAAAGAATTACAAAGACAGCGGCTATTGCCAGTTCAATTACCGGGTTTAGTATTTCAGTATTTTGGCTTGTGTTTGTTCAGATCAAAGAGGCGACAACAATCGGACTTTGTAAAATTTTAACCGGACAGCCCTCATTAGCAGGCAGTTTTACCGATGGGGTCTTCAAACCAAGTATTATTGCATTTGTTGATTCTATCGTAATAGCATTACCGCTCTCATTACTTGTTTTAATAATAGTTTCAATATTCACCAAACAAATATCCGGTGAACTATTGAAAAAAACTTTTAATAAAGTATAGGGATTGTATGGCAAAGAATAAAACCGTCTATTCTTACAGCTTTGATAATGAAACAGGTTTATCAACCGGCAGTGATCTACGAACTGTAAATAATAACAGCAATGTAGTCAAAATGCGAATTGAAAAGAACAAACGGGGCGGTAAAATTGTAATTGTTTTATGGGATTTTCCAAAGGGAACCGATCTTTCCGGTATATGTTCCGAGGTTAAGAAGAGGTGCGGGACAGGTGGAACAGTTGTTGATAATACCATAGAGATACAAGGCGATCAGATAGATCGAGTTGCTGTTGTTTTAAGTGAAAAAGGGATTAATGTAAAAAAATCCGGAGGATAGATGAGTAATATCTCAAAAATACGGAATTTCGGTATAATAGCACATATTGATGCGGGTAAAACGACCACAACCGAAAAAATACTCTATACAACAGGTACAAACCACTATTCCGGTGAGGTTGATGAAGGGACAACAACAACTGATTGGCTTACCGAGGAGCGCGAAAGAGGAATCTCAATTGTTGCTTCAGGCGTCGTGTTTAACTACAAATCTCATGATTTTCATCTGATAGATACCCCGGGACATATTGATTTTACTGCTGAGGTACAACGCTCTTTAAGGGTTTTAGATGGTGTTATAATTGTTTTTTGCGGGGTTGGCGGTGTGCAGACACAAACCGAACTGGTTTGGCATCAGGCATCGAGGTATAAGATACCCGCAGTCGGTTATATCAACAAGCTTGACAGAACAGGTGCTAACTATCAGGATGTGCTGATTGAGATTGAGGAGAAACTCTTGATTCCTACTGCAGTCATCAACTTTCCGGTGTATCGTGACAACAAATTATATGGAGTTGGATCAGTTTTAAATGGGGAGGTTGAGATTTATAATGACCATGGGCAGATTATTGCTCGTGAAAAACCGGACGAAGATATCTTAAATGAAATAAAGAACCATTACAATACTATTGTTGATATTCTAAGCAGTCATGATGACAGGATTGCCGCTGCTTATCTCGAAGGTGCAATAAGTAAAGAGCTGATAATCGAGTCTTTACGGTCATTGACTTTACAGAGAAAGGTGTTGCCTGTGGTTACCGGATCATCATTGAAGAATATCGGTATCGAGAGTCTGATTGATTTGATAATCAATTATCTGCCTTCACCTGAGGATTGTGATGTTTTAAAGGTGTTTAAGAATAACCAAGAGGGAACTGTAAATACAGATATGTATAATGATACAATCGGTTATATATTTAAGATACAATTCGATCAGGATAAAGGAATGATGGTCTATCTCAGGGTTTATTCCGGAGAGATAGTTCCGGGAGACAGATTTTATAACGCACGGACAGGATTTCGCGAAAGGGTACATGACATATTTAAACTCTTCGGTAATAGTTTTGAAAGGATAGATAAAGCTGTCCGTGGCGATATTGTTATAATAACAGGATTTAAACAATCAACTACCGGTGATACTGTTACAGGTACAGATTCGGGTATAACCCTCGAAAAGGTAGAATTTCCCGAGCCGGTTATCCATATCAAAGTTGAACCGGAGAGCCATGCTGATCATGAGAAGTTTGAAAAAATAATTGATCATTTGATCTATGAAGATCCGACAATACGGATAAATGAGAATAAAGAAACAGGTGATATGATTATATCCGGTATGGGCGAGTTACATCTTGAGGTTGTTCTTGATAGGATTTATAGAGAGCACAAAATAAAATTATCAAGAGGCAAACCGAGGGTTGCTTATCGCGA
>CAZSQU010000031.1:0-10557 GCA_964608985.1 uncultured Spirochaetales bacterium | reverse complement strand
TATCGCGAAAAGCCGGCGGTTTCCGAAAAATATTATTGAACTATAAACCTGAGGGTGTTCAGGACGGTTTAGAGGTTGAGTTTGTAATAAATCCACTTATCACAGGAGATCAAATTCGAATATATTCTATCCACAAATATGATAAAGAGCTCTCTCAAGCAGTAATAAACGGGATTAATAAGGCGTTATTATCCGGACCGTCGGGGGCTTATAAAGTAATAGAGTGTGAGGTTGTCTATACGATTAAGAACTTTGATGAAAGGAAACATAAAATCGGATTAGTTGAAGCTGCGTGCGGATATGGTATTTACAGCTTATTAAAACAGTGCGGTACAATTATCCTTGAGCCTTTTGTAAAGGTTTTTGTTTCTGTTCCTACAGATAATACCGGAACAGTTATGGGGGATATACAGTCAAGATCCGGTACAATCACCAATATAGAACAAAAGAGCCGTATAGATCTTATACATTCGGTTGTACCCTTATCAAATATGTTCGGATATCTGACCGATCTCAGGAATATAACCCACGGACAGGGGACATACACCATGGAGTTTGCATATTTTGCACCTGTCCGAAAGCTTTAACCCGATGTTATGATCAGAATTTAAATGAGATGTTAATTTTATATCCGTTGTAAAATCCTATGTTCAACGGACCAAATTCTCCTGCTTCAAAAGAATTGTTAAAAAGATTTTTATCTAATGGTACTAATGCTGATATGCCTATTGACAGATTTTGAATCGGGTTTATATTAAAGAATGTAGTGATAATTCCTGACTGATCCTCCGGACCGAAAAGAAACGAATTGCCAAAATTAAAAAAATCGTTGATTTTGACCATAAGCATACAATACACATAGTTGTGTCTCGCATAATAGAGTCTTTTTTTTACGGGATTGGAGGTTCGTTTGATGGGGGATAGTGTCTCCCAATTCTCTACACCTGATCCTGTGAGATAGATTGTGTCAAGTGAGTTTTCGCCGAATTCCAACATACCGGGACCATAGAACAGATATTCTATGAGGAAGTACAGGTAACCGGCGGCGGTTGTATAGTCAATACCTATTGCAAATTCGAGACCTTCATATCCGTAGAATTTTCTGCCGAAGTACTCACCGGTGATAAAGTTACGATGATCAAATCTGTAAATTGTGTCAACAAATATCCCCACTTCTATATCAGCTCTGAATGCAAAACCTGCTATATGACTGAAGTTAGAGCTGTATCTTTCGGTTGTTTTTAAAAGATCAGGATCGTTTGTAAAGTCTTGCTCCGGTGTGAAAAGCGTATATAGAAACTGAAAATTAAAACTGAAAGAAGTGCCTTCCGGTATAATATTTAGAATGTCTGTTGCTATTCCAAATTTAAATCCTTTACCCTGTGTCTCAAGGGGATCATCCGGTGCAACAGCGAACATGTCAATTGTCCACATATCAGAAGGATAGAAAGTGGATATAAAACTGAGTTTACCTACCGGTCTTGCGTCAAGATTAGCGGCATTCCGCGGATTAAAAAAGTCATTAGGACTGAATGCCTGTCCGTAGCCCCTTGCGTATCTTTGTAATCCGGTTGAAAGTGTTGCATATTCAAATTTCAGCCTGAAATAGAATCTTTCGAGTTCGATACCGCCGATATATGTTGTCCTATAAAAAAATGGTATTGAAAAAAAACCGGTTTTTACCGTATCGGGATCAGTTAAGAGTGTTTTGTCCGGTCCGACAGGGATTCTTGAAATAATTGATGCGGCATCTGTAAGATAGTATAGTTTGTAGAAGTCTGTCATTGAGCCTGAAAGCATATTAAGATTAAATGCGAGCTGAAAATCGAGATAACTTGAGATATTGCTTTTCATCCTAAGGTTTATGAAATTGTTCATACCCCAACTGAATTGCTGATCATTAGTTTTTCCGTTGAAACTCTTTAAGTCATATAATGTGGTAATACACTCATAGCTTCCGGTTAATTGAATTGAGGATTGGGTTGCAGTGATTTGTGATATTGTAAAGAAAATCAACATGCATGATATAATGATAATATATGTATTTTTATTCATAAACACTCCATTTCTACTCGAATCTCATTGAATCTGATATGTTAATCCTTAAGGATCTGTTTACTGCAGTAAGACTTGCCGCAGCGGAAACAAGCGGAGAAGCGATCAGAGTTCCAAATAGTGTTTTGTAATTCCAGCCGGATTTTAATATTCCGGTTACTCTGTAACCTATCTGATCTGTCCCCATTGCATTCATCATCTCGGTAAAATCAATCCCGATATTTACCATGTACAGATTAGTGATAAAACCGAGAACAAAGCCGATCGTACCACCTATTAAACCAATCATTGCAGCCTCAGATAGGAATGCAAGCCTTACATCAGAATTTTTCATACCGATAGCCCGCATCATTCCGATCTCTTTAGTCCTTTCAAGGGTTGCCATAAGCATAGTGTTTGATATGCCGATTATAGAAAGAAAAAAAAGAAATATAATTATAAGTGATGTTCCTTTTGATTTTGTTTGGGCTATTGTCAGGAAATCCTTTGCATCTTCTTCCCAACTGACAATAGATAAACCGTTTATATCTGTGTCTTTTAGGATATCATTAATAAATTCCGGTGATTCTGATCTGCCGGGGATTATCTCACGCGGCCGGTCTGACGCGGATATACATATCTCTGTAATTCTATTATCCATCTGTAAGCCGTTAATATTGTCATTAAGGATATCAATCGGGATATAACCGATATTATTGTTAATATAGGGGTCTGTTGTATTTAAAATACCGGCGACAAATAAATATATAACCTGCGGTATCCTAATAACCCTGTTGTTAGAATCAAGTCTGTCTATGGTAGTATAAAGTGTAACTGTATCACCTAAGGAAACGCCAAGATCGTGGGCCGCTTTAACACCGATAACAATACCGGAAACACCATTTTGAATATAATCACCTGATTCAATGTATTTGTCAAGTGAAAATACTGTTTTTGAAAGTTCAGGATCCATTCCATAGAGGTTAAACGGGAGTTCGCGATTATTAAAAAGGAGTGTTCCTCTAAAATAGACACGGGGTACAGCATTATAGCCATTTGCCGCTAAGGTTGAAATGATCGGCTCCCAGTTTCCGAAAGATCTGTAAAGCGGGGCATCTTCTTTTTCTGCAAGATAATCTGTAGAATAAATCTTAGCCGCGCCTGTTTCATAGTTTACAATGTTTCTTTGAGAATCGATTTTCATCCCATATAACCAGCCGTCAATAAATATATAGATCCACACAGAAATAACAACCGCAATTATCGTTAATAAACTTTTAACTTTGTGCCTGCCGAGGTTTTTCACACCGATACTAATCAGTTTTAAAAGCATAGTTTCCCCCTAATAACCCGCAGCGGGATAAAGTTAGTTTTTAAGATTTCTCATAGAGAATGTTCCTGCAGGTATTTCAATATCAAGTTCTATACTGTGCATGATGAATCTTGTTGATGAGTTACGCCTAAGCATATCCCTTATCAAGACCTCAACCGGAAAATCCCTGTTTCCAATCCTTTGAGTTCTAATAACTGTTTCTTCTTTTAAGAGTACTCCGGATAAAGCAAATCTTTGAATTTTTAATAGATTCATCCCTGCTTGATCTACCCATAACCGTTGTTTAGGGTAGGTAACTGTGTTTCTCTTTGCAGTTAGTTCGAGAATCCAGCAAAGTTTACCGTCTATGACCTCTTCACCGGTAATAACACCATTATATTGGCTTTCGAGGGTGTCATTATTAATTGTATCTTCGTAGGACATATCTGAACCCATCATAGATTCTTTAAGCATATGACCGGTTATCGGAATAATATCCTCAACATCCGGAGAGTACATAAAAAGATTACCGTTCAATTTAAGGTATTTTGTACCGAGATCTTCCTGATTGGTAAACTCTATGAATGAGTTGTCGCTACCTCTGGCGTATGCCGTAAATCTCTTAACAAATCTTCTGCCGGATATCTCTATTTGTATCTCTCCGGAATAATGGATTGAGTTATAAACGGCATCTCTGTCAAGTTTACGGATAATAGTTAATGGGTCGTTTGAGTATGCCTGCAATGATGATAAAAGAATAATTAAAATTGGAATAAATTTTCGCATTTGTTACCTCCTTAATGCTTCAACCGGTTCTATAAATGCTGATCTTAATGACGGTATCAGTGTACACAGGCCTGAGATTATCGTACCGATTAAGAATCCGTTAAGTAAATATTTAAATGAAAAATCAAAAAACAGGGTGTTTCCGACGGGCATCTCCGCGCCCCCTGTCATTTTCATTAGGTCTATCGGCATGGTTTGCATCCATGCGGTTAGAATGCCGCTGATTATTACACCTGCTAATGAGCCGATTATACTTAACATAACAGCCTCTGTGATAAATAATAATACAATCTGAAATTTAGTCATACCGAGTGACCCCATCATTCCGATCTCTTTGATCCTTTCATGTATTATCATAATGATAGTGTTAATAATAAGAAATGATGCAACTACAATGAAAACCCCGTAAATAATATAGTAAACAGACCTTGTTTGATTCATCATTAATACCATGGGGTTTTCGAGCCATGTTTTTATAACAAGATCATTATTGTTAAAGATATCAACAATTTTGGCTTTTATTTCGTTAAGATTTCCTTTGGCAGGATCAATATAAATAACAATTTTCTGAGCCATTCCGGATAGGGTTGCAAGTCGTTGAATCCTTTGATATGGAACAAGGATATAGTTGCCGTTCATTGTTTCATAATTAAAGTCGATGAAACCTGTTACTACGGGATTGTTTAGTTTTTCGGAATACTGGCTTGAGATTATCTTGTAATCAAGCTTGTCGCCGATATTAATCCCGAGTCTTTCTGCAAGTTTTATACCCAGTACGCATTCATTTCTGTATCTGCCTGTATCCGGGTCGATCTCAGGAAATCTGCCCGAAACAATACCGCTGTCTTTTGATCTTAGGTTGTAATAAATATTGTCGAGTTTAAGTTCTTTTTCAAAGTCCACCCCCCAGATAATACCGTGTTTAACTGCACTGTCTCTCAATGTTGCTACCGCAGTTATTCTTTCGAAAACCCCTGTTACACCGTCTATCTCTGATATCTCTTGTTCGATCTCTGTTAAACTTCTGTTATCAGGTTCGATAGGATATTGAAGCGGAAAAAAATCGCTGTTTTCTGCATATTCTCTATGCACAACATTGATATGGGCGGTATCAAATATCTGTATGGTATCGTTCATTGAGGCAATCATTCCACCCATATAGCTTTGTAAAGCCACTATAAAGAATACGGCTACCATTATCGCGGCAATGCACAACGCTGATCTTCTGAAATTTCTGAAGATATTTCTGAATGCTATTAATAGTATCATTTAATCCCCCTTTGTTTATTCAAATCTTAGAGCTTCAACAATTGTTATTTTGAGTGCTCTGATAACCGGCATTATACTTGCAATGCCTGCAACTGCCGTGGCAATTATTACACAAGCTATCGCATTGTTCCAATTCCATACGGCTCTAAAAATCCCTATCACCCTATATCCCAGTTCATCATTACCGAATGCCGACATTTTTGCAGTTAAATCAACTCCGATATTTATCATATACAGATTAGCCGGTATTGAAAGTATAAATCCTATGGAAGAACCGATAAAGCCAATAATAGAAGCTTCGATGAAATATGCCCAGAAGAGATCTCGATCACTCATTCCGAGGGCTCTTATCATGCCGATCTCTTTGGTTCTTTCAAGGGTTGCCATCAGCATTGTGTTGGAGATACCAATTACTGTAAGTACAACAAGAAAAAATAGTATGAGAGCTGTTCCGGCTCTGTCTCCGGTTGACATCGCAATAAAATCTTTAGCGTCTTCCGTCCACGATACAACAATAAGATTGTCCGGTAAAACATTTTGAATTGCTCTTGTTATTATCTCAGGTGATTCTTCTTGTACAGTGAGAACTCCTGACGGTACGCCTGATTTACGGATAGATATCTCTGTAATCATTCCGCTTAGTCTTAAACCCATTATCTCGTCATTAAGCATACCAAGATTCATAAAACCGACTCTACCATTAATATAAGGATTATTTGTATTTATAATACCTCCGATCTTCAGTTCCATAACCTGGGTAGTTCTTACTATTCTGCCTGTTTCTGTTTTCTGATCAATTGTAGTGCTGAGTTTTACAGTATCACCGATGGTAACACCTAAATCATGCGCTCCCTTAGCGCCGATTATTAATGTGTTTGATTGATCGGTGATGAAATCCCCTTGTTCTATGTATCTTGCGTATTCAAAGACATCATTAACTGTATTCGGATCAAGTCCGTTAAACACAAATGGGAGTTCTTTGTTGTTATAAAGCAGTGTACCGGCAAATGTCATTTTCGGTGTTGCATTATAGCCGTTTTTGTTTAGCTCACTTATGATATTTTCCCAGTTTCTGAATCCTTCATACATAGGCATATTGTCTTTATCAGAAAGATAGTTTTTGGAGTAAATCTTAGCTGCACCTGTTTCAAGGCTTATTATATTTCTTTTTGAATCCTCTGCAATACCCTTCATCCATGCATCCATAATAATATATGAAAAAACACATAATACTATTGAAGTAGAGGTTATTATTGTCTTGACCTTATGTCTTCCGAGATTACGGAATGCCAGTGTAATAATGTTAATAAGCATATTATCCGCCTTTTTTTTCATCACTTATGATATAACCGTCTTTGAGTGTAACCACCCTTTTTGCATAACTGATTACCATCTGATCGTGAGTTGAGAAGATGAATGTTGTTTTTGCTGTTTCATTAAGTTTCTGCATAAGATCGAGTATTTCTCCGCCTATTTTTGAGTCGAGGTTGGCTGTAGGTTCATCAGCGAGGATCAACTTTGGCTTCTTAATCAATGCTCTTGCAATAGCTATCCGTTGTTGTTGACCGCCTGAAAGTTCTTTGGGTTTTCTGTTCTCCATCCCACCGAGACCGACCTCTTTAAGGGCAGCATAGGCTTTTTCTTTGATATCTTTTTTGTTTTCACCGAGAAGGATCAGTGGGAAAGACACATTTTCAATCGCTGTTAAGACCGGTATCAGGTTATATGCCTGAAAAATAAAACCGATATTTTCCCGTCTGATTAGTGCAAGGTCGTTTTTTTTCATTTTGCTGACATCTGTACCGTTCAACTCGACTATTCCGCTTGTAGGAGTGTCGAGGCAACCGATCAGGTGTAAAAGCGTTGATTTGCCGCTTCCCGAAGGTCCGACTATTGCAGTAAATTCGCCGTTATCAATATCAACTGATACACCCCTCAATGCATTTACAACAATTTTATTAACCTCATAATTTTTTACAAGATTATTAACTTTAACTATTGACATTTTTATCCCCCTTATAATTTATATTTTTTTTTATTTTCTTTAATTCATCAAGAGCGGCAATTCCTATGATATCATCGTTGACGATATCCTGCATTCCGGTTGGTGTAACAATCATAGAGTTTCCCTCCTTTAAACCTTCATTGATTATATTCATTGATCTGAGTTTTATTCCATCCTTATTTGATTTATAAATCTCTGCCGCTTTTGTATATAGCTCAGAGATTTCAAGTTCGGCTTCACCCATTAAGATTCGAGCTTTTTTCTCTCTTTCAGCTATTGCACCTTTTGAGAGTTCGAGTTGGAGTTGTTCGGGGATTTTAATCTCTGTTATCTCAATATGTTGTACGGTGATCCCCCACTCGGTAGTTTTCTTATCAACCTCACTTCTAATACGCTCTTCGATTTTTTCTCCGTCTGATAGAATCTCAAGAAGTGAGTGTTTACTGATAGCACTTCGTAAAGCGGTTTGCGAGCTTAAGATCACAGCTTCAATATAGTTTTCGACCTCAAGTATAGCTTTTTCGGCATCCCACACCATCCAGAAACACAATGCATCAACAGTTACAGTTACACTGTCATTAGTAAGTGTTGTTTCTGCGGCAAAATCAGATACGCGGATTCTTAGATCAACAACCTCTGAAACGGTATCAATAAAAGGCAGCAGTATAAATATTCCTGGCCCCTTAATTTTGTTGAATTTGCCCAATCTAAGGATCACAGCCCTTTGCCATTCCTTCATAATCTGAATTGTTGAAGCCATAAAACCTCCCGAGAAAAGAACTAAAGTAAATACGAAACTCCTAATCCCTCCGAAAAAGTAACCCAAGAGTATAATGAAGAATCCTGCTTTAATAATCGTTTCCCATCTCGGAACAATCATAATGATCGCAGGCATAATAATTATTGGAATTATCATCATTTGTAATTGTTTATGTGAAGGTGATCCGAAAAGGTGTGAATATAGAATCACTGCAATTGCCGATGATATAAAAAATATAATTATACCAATTGTATTAATCTTGAAATCGGTCTCGAAACGCCATTTTCTGATGTTTTTTATCAGATTGTAGTTGTTTTTTTTGAGAAAATCGATCATTTAATCCCCCTCATAGCTGTTAATTCGTTTTTTAATATCGTTAAGTGATAAACCAAATGATTGAAGCGAGGAAATAAATGAGCCGATAATCCTCTCTATTTTCTGGTTTAACTCAATCTCACTTGTTTCAATTTTTTTGTCGGAAATATATGTACCGTTACCTACTTGAGTAACTACAAGTCCTTTGATTTCAAGTTCATTATATGCTTTAGCGATGGTGTTAGGATTTATCTTTAGTTCTATTGCGAGTGATCGAATTGTGGGGAGTTTATATCCGGGTTTAATAATACCAATACTGACATAGTATTCTACTTGTTGAATAATTTGTCTGTAATAAGGAATACCGCACGCAGAATCAAGGGTAAACTTAAGTTGCCCCATATTATTTCCACCTTGTACTATTGTACTAGTTATATAATACAATTATACAATATATAGTACAATAGTCAAGTGAAAATTTTAAAAATTTCTAATTATTTTAAATAAACGCCCATTGTAAGTGCCATGAGGCGCATATCATTCCAGTAAACAGTACCGCCTGAAGACGGCTTTGCCAGTGTTATGATTTTTTGTCCGCCGATGTAAACCTCACCTGCATCTGTAACATAACCGGAGACACTTGTTCCCCTCATTACATAGAAGTTCCCGTTCTGCTCGATCTTCCCTGATGCGTTATAAGAGGAATGTGCTGTAAGAGAAAATGTATTGAGATCAAAATCTCCGACCCATGATTTATCAATATATACTCTGCCGGTTTTCCGGGAAACCTCAAATAAGCTGTTGTTTACATTTACACTGATAAGATCTTCGGGTCTTTCATAAACCTGTTTTATGTAGTCGTAATCGCTTATTCCCGTAATAATCTTGGCGTTGGGTACGAAGCATGGTTCTGTACCATCAGTCCATTTAATAACTGCTCCGCCATCTTCAAGCTCTTGAACAGTACCGCCATAAAATATCTCTTCGCCGTACAATGCAGCGACAGTTTCTCCTTTACTGAGATTTAGTTTGTCAGTCAACACTTTGATACGCGAACCGTCAAGATACGCCTGTCTGCCTTCATAGGTAACAACAAGATATTCTCCGTTTTCTGCATTTTCAATAGTTCCTTTGAACCAATTACCGCTGTCAAAACGCGCAGCAACATCTGTTCCGGTTTCTAAAAGGGTTTGTATTTGCCATTTACCTAAATCATTAAAATTAATCATTTCATTTGGGGATAATAGAGCAGTATCTTCGCTTTCTTCATCATCATATACCCAGGCGACAAGGAATTTATCGCCATCCGTTTTTTTTATTAAGCCCTCGTAAAGAAGCGATTCGCCTTCATAGATTGCCCAAACTTTATCGCCAACTTTATATGATCCATTTTCTGTAAAAATTGCTATATCCTCAGCAGAAAGGTTTGATTTTCTTCCGTCTTTTGATTGAAACTCTGCGGAATTATCAATAATTGATTTTACTGTTCCTATGCACCATGTCCCAAATAAATTACCTGCGGCTGGTACTCCTGTTATTATTGTGAAATCCTGTTTGTCCGGCATAAAACTCTCCTGGTGAATAATAATAGAATAATAGTTTATACGAATTAACAAGTCAAGTAAAAACGACAATTAACCCGCATTATGCACGAAAATTCTACTGTAGCTCGTATCTTGCTGATTATCCACGAGTTACTTGATTTTCGATTCTCACATAGTGTTACTATGCTGCGAGTCTCAAATCTTCATAACTCTAAGCTAATCAACAATCTACTTCGCTTCGCTACGATTATCGTTCATAACGCGGGTTAAAGACGAATTTCAAATAGTAATTCAAACTATCGGTAAAACAGATATATCAGAAGTTATGCAGTGGATTAAACAGAAGTTTTCGATTAGATTTAATAAGAGATTTAACCGAAGTGGTACAGTCTGGCACAGTAGATGGGTGCAATTTTAAATTTGGGGTAAACTGGAAAAAATACTTATTCAGGTTTTAAAAAAACGATAAAAAAAATACCGCAGGCATTTTTACATCTTTATTTAGTTCATAAGCGAAATTTATTTTTTGGTA
>CAZSQU010000030.1:14424-32909 GCA_964608985.1 uncultured Spirochaetales bacterium | reverse complement strand
AGAAGTGTTCTATGATTTTTCTTGCTTCATTTTCCGCATTTAAACTCTGTTTGATTAAGAAGGTTATAATGGCATCGCAGAAGCTCGCCGGTTTTTTCATCACGGAGATGAAGCCCATTGCCGTTGCACCATTTAAATTCTTTACAATCAGCGCAGACGCCTGTTTTTAGCCATTTTCTATCACGCATCACTTGGAATCTGTTGTTCCATACATCCATAAAATCATCTTTATAAATATTACCTTGTATATAATCTCCCCTTAAGCTCGGGCAGGCAGAAATACCCCCGTCAGCCAAAACCGACCCGACATTAATCCCGGCTCTACAAAAAAACATCCCGTCTCTAACCTCAAATTCATAGTTTCCGACATAACCTTCACATGAGAACTCTACGGATATCCTATTCTCTTTGCGGGTGTCTTTGATAAAATCCATAAGTGTTTTGAATTCAACGGGTGTGAGGTCCATGTCGGGGTTATTATAAGATCGTCCTTTAGGAAAAATCGTAAATAGGCGCCATTTTTTTAATCCGGCATTAATGAGGGTTTCTTTAACCTGATTTAATTCAGCTATGTTTCTTCTATTTACACAGGTTACAACATCAAAAACGAGATTTCTGGTGTTAACCGCAAAACTAATTGTATCCATCGCTTTGTCAAATGATTTCGGGTGGTTTCTAAGCCAATTATGGCTCTCCTTAAGGCCATCAAGACTGACTGTCATTGAACGGAGTCCCGATTTAATCAGCGCTTTGAATCTTTTTTCGGTCATACCGAATCCGTTAGTAACCATCCCCCATGGAAATTCGCGTTTTAAGAATGCCTCTCCGCATTGTTCAAGGTCATCGCGCATCAATGGCTCACCGCCTGTTAAAACGATAAGCGTTTTATGGGAGTTAAAATGGAGTTTGACCTGATCAAGCACATTTAAGAAGTCTTGAAGAGGCATATCTTTAATTTCACTTGTCTTTTGGCAGTCACTTCCGCAGTGGAGACAGTTTAAATTGCACCTGAGTGTTAATTCCCAAAAAAAATATGTTAAATCATGAAGCTTCGTTTCAGCTTTTTGGTAAACCCTGTTAAGACCGAATTTAAGTTGCTTGCCGATAGGTATTATCACTTGTTATCTACTTTTTATTGAGAGTTACATCTATAGTTTTTGTTTTTAATCCCTGATACCAGCCGCTTGAACCGGTTGCTGTAACACTGGTGTAATCAGCGGTAAGATCGGTATTTTCATAACTGCCATTTTCGGCACCGTCTATGTCCTCAACCCTGAGAATCAATATGTTACTCATGCCTTGCAACGGTTCGGTTATATATATACCGTCGCTGTTTGTAAAAACACCTTGATTCTGGTCATTATCGAGATTATCTGACTCTATAAGTTTAACAGAAATTCCTTGTATTGCATCACCTGAGGCATCTTCTACAACCCCGGTTGCTTTAAAAGAGGTATATGGCACACCGTATTCAACTGCAGGGCCGTAGCAACATGCAAACCCTAACACGCCTAAAACTGCTGCTAATCCGCCTACTATCATTCTAAGTAATTTTTTTGTCATAATAAACTCCCAATGATGTTTTATTTAGCTAAAATTATACAGGTTATCTGATAATTAATCAATATATAATTATAATAAAAAATAGTTTTTTTATTTACTTGACAACAGGTCTAATTATATCTTAAAATGTTTTAATTTATTAAAATAAGGATTATTTATGACAAATATCAAAAGAAAACCCTCTTTGCTTCTAAGTCTCATCCCCTTAATAACAATGCTTGTTTTACTCGGAGTAGGTTACGGATATTATAAATTTAAAGCAGAACCGCTTTTGATAATCTCAGCGGCTGTTGCGGCATTTATCGCTCTTTATCTTAGATACACATGGACAGATATATTAAATTCAATTGTAGAGAAATTTGCAAAATCAATGCCTGCAACAATGATACTGATCACTGTGGGACTTTTGATCGGCAGTTGGATATTCTCAGGGACTATACCGATGATGATTTATTACGGTATCAAAGTAATAAATCCAAAATTTATATTTCTTACGGCATTCCTTGTTACTGCAGTTGTCTCTTCGGTTACCGGAACATCGTGGGGTTCTGTCGGAACAATAGGGGTTGCACTTATCGGTATAGCGCAAGGGCTTGGCGTCTCTCTTCCGATTGCCGCGGGTGCTATTGTGGCAGGTTCATACTTCGGAGATAAGATGTCCCCATTATCTGACACAACAAATCTTGCCCCCATATCTGCGGGTAGTAATCTGTATGATCATATTAAACACATGGTTTACACTACGGCACCCGGTGTAATAATATCTATTATTCTTTATACTGTTATAGGTCTCAATGGCGATCCATCGGGTTTTGCAAGCCCCGAACGGATAAATGTTATGCTTAATTCTTTGGGCACTTACTTTAAATTTGGCTGGTACTGGATAATTATGATTATACCCGTTTTGGTAGTTGTCTATGGTTCAATCAAAAAACTTCCAACGATACCCGTTATGCTTTTTTCGGCTTTAATAGCGGTGATTATCGGGGTTTTTGTTCAGGGTTTTACTCTCAAAAACGGTATGCTCAGTATGGTAAACGGTTTTAATGTTGAAATGATATCACAGAGGAGTTTCAACATCGTTCAGGGGTTTGATCCAAAAGCAGTCTCACCCGATTTGTTAAGGTTATTAAACCGCGGCGGAATGAATTCTATGATGGGTACGGTGCTTCTTGCGTTGTGTGCCTTCGGTTTTGCCGGAGTGATAAGTGTATCAGGCTCACTTGAGGTTTTACTTGAACATCTACTTAAATTTGTGCGAACCACAGGTACATTGATCCTTTCGACAGTTGTATCATGTGTTACAATTGCACTTGTTACCGGTAGTTCTTATTTATCTATTCTTTTGCCGGGGGAGCTTTTTAGTCAAACTTACGCTAAACGGGGACTTGCCGCAGTAAATCTTTCCCGTACCCTTGAGGATGCAGGAACTGTTGTTGTACCGCTCATTCCCTATTCGATGGCGGGTGCTTATATGGCACAGATGCTCGGTGTAAGTGTTATAGAATACGCGCCGTGGGCATTTTTATGCTATACCGGAATAATATTTGCGATTATTTATGGTTTTACCGGTTTCGGCATTAAAAAGATCCGTTAATAAGTATTACAGTGTCGATAAAAAAGATGTTATTTGATAAATATCGGAGGTTTTATCTATGAAAACAATAGCAGTTTTGTTTTTTCTTCAATTGTCTTTAATCGTGGTTTCTGCTCAGAATACGGGTTTTATGTTCAGACGAGTTTTGGATACCCCGTATCCGAGACATAGCGGTACGGCAGGAGGAGATATGGTTGTAGCTGATTTTAACGGAGATAGCCGGTTGGATATTATTGTAACCGGGCTTCAAAATACATCAAAGATAACATGGATATATTATCAGAATTCTACCGGAGGTTTTGAAAGTCCTGTTCAGACTGAACACGGATTACCGGCTTTGGACAGGGGGGCGGTTATTAGAGCTGCTGATATGAATAATGACGGTAAAACGGACATTGTCGCTTACGGAAGAACCGGTGTTGCTATGCAGACTTCACTCTTTAATGTTTACCTTAATAATGGTAACGGCGTTTTTTCACTTTCTTGTAAACTCGGTGATTTGCTCCCTTCAGAAGATTTTGCCGATGTATCGGGTTCTTGGGGTAAAGCCGGAAATCAGCCTGATAATAAAACTGATTCTGAAGTTAAAGGTTTATATAATGCACAGGGATGGTCAAAAGGTGTACTGGAATTGATCGATGTAAATCGTGATGGTTTAATTGATATATTATTTGCCGGAACTAAAGGAACAGAGTCCGGAACCGATGCCGCCGGACAAATGATACAAAGAGATTGGGAAACCTCAGGAGTGTTTATCAATAGAGGTAATGGAAATTTTAATTATTTTTCTTCAGCAGGCTATCCGCAGACCGGAGTTCCTGCTAACTGTGAAATTTCTCCGGAAAGATCATATCCCGGTATTGCAAAAGTCAGCAGGGGGTTTTCTGCATCTGCAGATTTTAATAATGACGGACTTATTGATGTGGTTGTGTTTGGACAAGCAAATATCGGGCAACTTGCTAACGGTGGAATTCCTGAAACACAAAGAAACGGCCTTCCGATATCTGAAGTGTATTTACAAAACGGGGACGGTACCTTTAGAGTCTCTGATAGAACCGGTTTGCCGGCTCTTATTGATGGTTCGGTAATAACTGCAGATTTTAACAGTGATGGTAATGCGGATATAATTCTTATGGGTAACAGCGGTCACCCTTCAGCACCAGCCGGAGGAAGAGTTACTCAGATATATCATGGTAAAGGCGATGGCACTTTTGTTCTTGATTCAAATCAGTCATACGGGCCCGTACCAAATTCAGCTGCCGGGTTGGTCCAAATGATGAGCGGTGATTTAGGATGTGGTGATTTAGACGGAGACGGAGATATTGATCTGGCGGCTATAGGTAATGCTAATGATAAAGCTCTATATGTATATGAAAACATAAATGGCATATATAATATTGTGCATTTAGATAAGATGCGCAACGGAATCGGCAGCAATTCTATATCGGGAACTGCCCAATCAGATGCATCGAATGAGGGGGATTTATGGGTTGGCGATATTGACGGTGATGGAGACTGTGATATTATTGTTAATGGGAGAGGTGGTTCTTTTCAATTACTTGTTTTTGCCAACAAGAAGAATGATTGAAAATGTTTTGTTGTTTCCGCTAAAAATGATTAATAATAATGGACATATAACCTTTTTGATTATTATTGCTTAAAATTATAATATTGACTTTGATATAAAAAGATGTTAATAATTACTGCTTAGATTTATATTTATTATTTACTGAATATTCGGTCTATTAAAACAAGTTATATATATTAAACGGAGAATTTATGAAATCATTAGGAATTTGTCTCGGTGCATCAACGATCACTTTTGTTGAAACCAATAATGATAACGGCAGTGTTTCAGTTGACAATGTTATATCAAAAGCGCATGAAGGTAATGCAAAACAGGTTTTTCTTGATCAGTTAGGTTCAATTGATCCCCAAAAATTTGATAGGATTACAGTAACGGGAAGGAAATTCAGAGAGAATGTCCGTCTTACTCAGGTGACCGAGCCGGAGGCAATTGAGCATGCTATTGATACGCTGGGGCTTGATATCGGAGAGTATTCGGTTCTTGTTTCTGCCGGAGGTGAGACAACAATTGTATATGAACTTGATCGTGAACACAAGATATCTAAGGTTCATATCGGAAACAAATGTGCTTCCGGTACCGGTGAGTTTTTTTTACAGCAAATAAGACGGATGAATCTCAATACCGAAGAGGCGATAAATCTTGCAGACGGGCAGCACCCCCACAATATAGCCGGCAGGTGTTCCGTTTTCTGTAAATCGGATTGTACCCATGCTCTTAATATAGGAGAGTCCAAAGGTGCGGTTGTTGCGGGGTTGTGCAGAATGATTTCCGGAAAGATAACCGAGCTTTTATCTTCTATTAAGGTCAAAAATGTTATCCTTACCGGCGGTGTGGCAAAAAACCGCGTTGTTGTTGGTTTTTTGAAGAATCAGGTCAGTAAACTGTTGATTCCGAAGGAAGCATCATATTTTGAGGCACTCGGAGCTGCTATTTACGGATTGAAACATGAAACTGTTCCTTTTAAGTCAATTGAAGGTGTTTATAATGAAGGGCAGAGCTCATTTGAGTTTATGAAAAAACTCTCAGATTATGAGAGTATGGTTTCCTTAAAACAATGGAACATGATAATCCGGCTGACAATGATGTGTGTGTCTTGGGTGTTGATGTCGGATCAACCACAACAAAAGCGGTTTTATTAAATACAAATAACAATAAGGTATTAGCTGATATTTACCTTAGGACAAACGGTAATCCGGTCGAAGCCGCACGAAATTGTTATCAGGCGATAAAAGAACAGATTGGCGGAAAAAAAATAAAAATAGTCGGGCTTGGAACAACGGGGTCAGGCAGGCAGATCGTCGGACTGCACGCGTTTACAGATAGTGTAATAAATGAGATAATATGCCATGCGACAGCTGCCGTTCATTTTGATAAGGATGTTGATACAATATTTGAGATTGGCGGGCAGGATGCAAAATACACCTATCTTGTAAATGGCGTACCTGCGGATTATGCGATGAATGAGGCTTGCTCGGCCGGAACGGGGAGCTTTCTTGAGGAATCTGCACTTGAAACACTCGGCGTCAAAATGGAGGATATCGGACCGGTGGCTCTTAAGTCACAAACTCCTCCTAACTTTAACGATCAATGTGCCGCTTTCATCAGCTCCGATATCAAGGTTGCAAGTCAAGAGGGTATCAAGCGGGAAGATATGATAGCCGGTCTTGTATATTCTATATGTATGAATTACACAAACAGGGTTAAGGGATCGAGACGGGTCGGTGAAAAAGTCTTTATGCAGGGCGGGGTTTGTTACAACAAAGCGGTCCCCATAGCAATGGCAGCTCTAACCGGTAAAAATATAATTGTACCGCCGGATCCGGGCTTGATGGGTGCATACGGGGTTGCTCTTGAGGTTAACAAAAGACTGCAAAATAACCTACTTGATCCAAAAGAGTTTAACCTCGATCAGCTTATCGGTAGGGATGTTAATTACGGCAAAACATTTAAATGTGCCGGTGGTAAGGAAAAATGTGATATCGGCTGTGAAATAATGACAATAATTATTGACGGAAAGAATTACGCTTTCGGCGGAGCTTGTAATAAGTATTATAATGTCATCAGAAATCTTAAATTTGATGAGGACAAACTCGATATAGTCGCAAGACGGGAAAAAATGGTTTTCGGTAAGTATGGTTCAGGTATTGCCGTATCAAATAATGCGAAGAAGATCGGTATCAACAGAAGTTTTTATACCAATACATATTTCCCTCTATATTATAACTTTTTTGCTAAGCTCGGATTTAATGTTATTGTATCTGAAAATTCCGCAAAAGAGGGTGAAGAGTCAAGTAAATCGTCTTTTTGTTATCCGATGATACTTGCTCACGGTTTTTTTTGGGATTTATTGGAGAAAAAACCGGATTATATATTTATGCCCCATCTTGTTCAGATTGAGGCAGATTCTAAATGTAATGCATGTACAACTCAGATAGGTAATAAGAAATCTTGTGTTTTTAATCAGGGTGAACCGTTTACTATGGCGTCAACATTTAGAGAAAAAATAGGTCCCACAGAGATGCTTATCCCTTTGGTTGATTTTTCAAGAGGTATAGAACGGGAAGAGAAGGTATTTGTCCGTCTTGCAGTAAATAAGCTCGGTTGTAATGAGGCAGATGCCGTTAAGGCGTTTAGAGAGGCGACAGCTGTTCAAAGGTCTTTTTTTAAGGAATTAAAAGAGTTGTCGGATAATTTCCTAAAGGAGCTTGAGAGTAATCCGGATAAGATCGGGGTTGTACTTTTCGGCAGGCCTTATAATGCGTTTACCGAAAAAGCAAATATGGGTATTCCGAGAAAATTTACATCAAGGGGTATTGAGATAATACCTTATGATGCGCTTCATTTTGAGGATGAGAGTTTCAGACCTTTTATGCATTGGGCGATGGGTGAGACAATTCTAAAAGCGGCGCAGATAGTAAAAAGGCACCCTCAATTATTTGCAACCTTTATAACAAATTTCAGTTGCGGGCCGGATTCATTTCTTGTTGAGCTATTTCGTGAGCAGATGGAGGGTAAACCATCGTTGACTCTTGAACTTGACAGCCATAGTGCCGATGCCGGGGTAAACACCCGTATTGAGGCTTTTATGGATGTTGTGAGATTTTACCGTGAACTTCAAAAAGGCGGCAAACTTAAAGAAAAAGAGGATGACGGATTCATACAGGCATGGGTTGAGGGAGATGGTTTTGAAGCAAAAGTCCATCTGTCTGACGGCAAAACCGTAATTCCTGCAAAATCAGATAAGTACGACTTCATGTTCCCTTCACTTTCGAGATATGTTATGGGACCGGCTAATGAGTACCTTAACAGAATTGGGATACGGGGAGTACTTGTTCCCGAAACAACTTTGGAGAGTATCAAGCTTGGCCGTTCTCAAACATCAAGTAAAGAGTGTCTTCCGCAAGCGATAATGATGGGGAATATGATGACCTATCTGAGAGATAGAGAGGACAAAACAAGACCGGTTGTACTCCTTCATGCTACCGATACATCACCTTGCCGATTGGAGCAGTACTATAATAGTTTTGATGCTTTTATCAGGAGAAATCGGATTAAGGATTTTGCGATATTCAGACTCGATGACCGTAAGGGGTATTCAGGTTTTGGAACGGGTCTTCTTTTGAAATTATTTAACTCATTTGTACTTGGTGATGTTTTTGAGGATATTAAAAACGGTATGCTTGTACTTGCCGCAGATAAAGACCAGGCATTGAAGGTGTTTGAGGAGGAATTTCAGAAGATCGTTGACAATTTCGGCGGTCGAGAAAAAATTTCATTTAAGGAAAGATTAAAGAGAACCTCTAAGAGGTTTGCAGAGATTCCGAGAAAGGGCAGTATTGAAGATGCAAAATTTATTACGATAACTGGCGAAATATATGTAAGAAATGACCATTTTGCAAGAAGGAACATAGAGGGGACTCTTGCTGAAAAGGGGTTTATTGCTAAGGTTATACCTTTTATGGAGACGCTTTTCTATGCAGATTATTCATTGATGAATGATCTTACAGAGATCGATGTTAATCCGTTTCATAAGATATATTTCTGGTTCAAAACATTCTTTCAGTCTAAGATCGACCGTGAGATCAAGATGGCATTTAAGAATTGCGGATTCTACAAACCGATGCTTATTAATATTAAAGAGATAATTAATGCATCAAGACTGATCGTTAGTCCGCATTTGAGAGGTGAGGTGCCGATAACTGCCGGAAGTGCATTAAAATACATAATTAATGAATCGTGCGGAGTTATATCTATCGGGCCTTTTGCGTGTCTGCCTTCAAGAATGGTTGAGTCTTTATTGAAGCCGAATATGAACCTTGCCCATAAGATAGCAGTTTCGGGAATTTCTCCACTTTATCGTGAACTTGATAAGATGGGTGTAACTAATCTTCCGTTCCTGCCGATCGAATCGGATGGTAATCCATTTACACAGGTTACTCAGGCACAGCTTGAGGTGTTCTGTTTACAGGCGAACAGGATGCACGACAAGATTGCCGTAGCTAAGAAAAACATATAGACTTTTATTGTGATTTTGTTTATAGTTATAAAGGGTAGCTCGCCGGCACCCTAAAAATATTTTGATATTTATAAGGAATATTTATGTTTGAAAAATGGTATTTGACTGATCTTATTGATGATACAATAAAAAATGTGTGGAAACTTACGGACAGGTATCTATTGAAACAGATAGACAATCTGATAGTAGAAACAGGGATTAAAACACATCTTAAAGATGGTGCGACCGTTAAAGGGCTTATTGATAAGCTCGGATTCTCTCCAAAAGTTTTATCTTCGATCGGTTGGCTGTTAAGAAGACTTGAAATGGATAAGTATGTTGAGTCATCGGGTGAAGGCGAGTCTAAGATTTATCGTTTGACCTCAAAGATAAATAATGATGATTTAAATGCAATAAGAGAAGAAGCTGTTACTAAGGCACCAACGAGTGTTGCGGCTTTTAATATGCTCAAATTGATGGCAGATAATTATCCTGACTATCTTTTTGGCAAGAGAACCGGTGTTGATATTATATTTGCCGCTGAGAATATTCATATTATTAATGAATATTACAGTAACAATCTGTTTTATAATGTTCATAATATCGCAGGAGCCAAAATACTAAATTGGGATATTGAGAGCCGGACCAATCCGTCAATTCTTGAGATAGGCGGCGGAATGGGCGGCGGAACAAAACAGTTTGTTTCTCAAAGGATTGCGGATAAGAGATCGATGGGCGGCTTTAAGTATTTTTTTTCGGATATAGCGAATAAGATGCTTCGCATAACAAAAAAAGAACTTCTTGCAATAACACCGGATATTGATTCATTTGAATTTGTTAAGTGTGATTTTAATACCGATATGGAAGCGCAAGGATATAAGGATCTCGATGTTATTTGGGGTGTAAATGCCGCCCATGTCGCAGTTGATCTAAGATACACATTGAATGAATTTAAAAAAGCCCTTAAAACCGGCGGTGCATTGATTATTTCTGAGACTGTCAGACCGATAGGCAATCAGATGATTCAGCAGGAATTTCTTTTAAATACACTTGACGATTACTGGAATGTAAAACTTGACCCGCCGATCAGACCGCGTCATGGTTTTATGGATTGGAGAGATTGGGTGTTGGCTCTAAAAGAGATAGGTTTCAGTCAAGTTGAAACTGTTCCCGATATGGCGCAACTTGAAAAAGACTATGATAATTGTTATGTAGCTGTTATCAGAGCAGTAAAATAATATAAAAGGACACTAAATATTTTTTTTGGAGAGGAGATCAAGCATCTCCTCTTTTGCTACTGCTTTACTGAATAAGAAACCCTGCATATAATCACATCCCCTTTCGAGTAGGAGCTGCATCTGTTCAGGAGTTTCAACCCCTTCGGCTGTAACCTCGAAGTTCAGGTTGTGAGCCATATTAATTATTACTGTTGCAATCTCTCTGAATTTGTCGGCAATAAAGAGGTCTTTTACGAAAGAACGGTCAATCTTGAGCTTTGCTACGGGGAATTTAACGATATAGCTTAATGAAGAATACCCTGTCCCGAAATCGTCTATCGAGAAATTAAAACCTTTTTCTTTGAGTTTGTTCATAATCTCTATTGTTTGTAGAGGGTTATCCATTGCACAGCTTTCGGTGATCTCAAGTTCAATGTTTGAAGGGGCTATCGAGTGCATATTTGTGAAGTATAGAACTTTTTCAATCAGATTAGTTTGTCTGAATTGGTAAGCTGAAAGGTTAACGGCAACTTTAATGTTGTTGTTTGAAACGGCAATGAAGTCTTTAATATCTGAGCAGGCCTGTTCAAGTACCCAATTCCCAATATCTACAATAAAGCCGTTGTCTTCGGCGATATATATAAAGTCCATCGGGGGTACATTCCCAAGGTCTTTATTATGCCATCTGATCAATGCCTCCATTCCGACTATTTCCCTGTTTTCATTAACAAACGGCTGATAATATAGATTTAATTCTTGATTTTCTATTGCTTTACGAAGTTTATTCTCGATGTTTTTTCTTTTAAGCATATTTTCATTCATTGTTTTATCGTAGAAAATATATTTTACTTTTTCCCGTTTTGCCTGATTCAATGCAGTATCTACATTCTGCAGAAGAACATCGATGTTTTTGCCGTTATCGGGATAAATACATATTCCAATACTTATCCCTATGTAGATGTCATTGCCGTTAATTCTAAATGGTTTACCGATTTCAGAATTGATCTTTTCTGCAACCCATACAGCGTCTGTTTCTTTATTGAGTTTGTTTAGGACAACTGCGAATTCGTCTCCGCCGACTCTAAAAAAATAGTCAGTTTTACGAAGACAATCTTTAATTCTTATTGCCACATCTTTCAGAAGCTGGTCACCAACCTCATAACCAAGAGTCTCATTTACATCCTTAAATTTATTAAGATCCATAAAAAAAATTACCCTTGTTTTCTCGGTGTCGGATCTTTCTGCTTGAGCTATTGCATCCTCAAATTTTTCGTAGAATGCCTGTCTGTTCGGCAGAGATGTTAATTTATCGTGATATGAGATATAGCTTAACGCAGTCTGGGTCGATTTATATTCGGTGATGTCTTCTGTAACCCTTATCCAACCGCTAAGAGTCTTATTTCTTTCATAAACAGGAAACCACCTGTCTCTTATCCATGCTATTGTTCCGTCGAGTTTTCTTATTCTATACTCAAGAAGAGATCTTGATAACGGGTCATTTGATTTGAAGATATCATAAACCTCATCGAGGTCCTCGTGATATACACTGTTGATCCATCCTTGAGGAAATACATAAATTGATTCTTTATCAATACCCCACTGTTGTTCAAAAGCGTGGCTGATGAATTTAATCTCGCTTACATCGGCGTTTGTCATCCAGAAAACCTCATTAATCTTACCCGATATAAGTTCAAACATCTCATTTGCAGTGTTGAGCTGTCGGTATGCTTCCTTGACATTGAGCGATCTTGATATGTACTTGGAGAGTGCCGAGGTTATCAATGCTATTAATAAAACGGAAACGCCTACGGTGGTTCTTGAAAATGGATTTTGGATGAAATCAATATGAAATTGAGTATAAACAAATATAACATCTATTGAAGTGAGATATACAACAAAAAATATTCCGATAAAAGGGAGAAGGTGTTCTCTTTTGCTTTTTTTCCTGACAGTATCAATTATCAGAATGACAACCGCATAGATAATTGATATTAATAAAATAATATCCCGTGCAATAATTAAAGGGCCCTCTGCGCCTCTGCCGAAGGCACCCTCATAGTAGAGATTATTTTGCTGCTGTTTATTAAGGGATATAAATAAATCCGGTGTTACATAAGCAAGAATTAAAAATAAAAATGATGATACAAAAAGAAAAACTAAGTAGAAGCGGAGAAATTTTGCCGGTCCGTTTTTGAGTTTAACAATTAGCGAGATATATCTCATGAATAAAAAAATCATAAATGCACCGGCTATCTGCTCAATTCTATGAAATTCCACAGATAATCGGAAATTATGGGAAATGCCGCCGATTACGGTTATCAGTAATTCAGAAAGAACAAAAATTAGTATTGATATTGCAAGAAATACAATGCAGAGATGTCCGTTGTTTTTTTCTTTGATATAAAGATAGAGGTAGAATACTATTCCGGTGATGATAATACCGAGTGAAAATGACGGGATAATAATATCTGCAATACTTAAAGTTAGATCAAAATCTGTACTCAATCGACATTCCTTTGTTTGTTTTGTAATATGATATTAAATAATTTAATTAAATGCAAGGATTTGCCTTAAAATTCGAATAATTTTTAAATAAATTTCACACCCCATCTTTTAACCCGCGTTATGCACGATAATCGTAGCGAAGCGAAGTAGATTGTTGATTAGCTTAGAGTTAGGAAGATTTGAGACTCGCAGCATAGTAACACTATGTGAGAATCGAAAATCGAGTAACTCGTGGATAATCAGCAAGATACGAGATCCAGTAGAATTTTCGTGCATAATGCGGGTTAACTATTTATAAATAAATCTTGATTTTATGACTAATAAAATTTATCTTAGAATAAGAGCTTAATCGAAATTTAAGTTTTTACAACGGCTCTTAAATTTATAGTGAATACGGAAACTGTTTTGAAACTTGGAATTATTGATAGAATCCATTTTAATCAGCATCACAAAAAGCTTATTTTATGGCTACTTAAAAGATCAATTAATAATTCGTCACATATCAGTAGTGTTATTGATCGTTTGCTTAATATTTATTATACTGAAAATAAAAATTCATATATTAAAAGTCGTGAAGTAGCACAGCTTCTAATGACCGAAAAGAATTTCTGTGAAAAAAAATTTGATAGATTTATATTTAATAGTATTGATGATGAAAACTTCGATATTAAGGATTTTATCGAGGGGTGTTATAGTGATAATAATTCTTTAAATAATCTGGCACTGATTATTAAAGGGGTATCGTCAAGTGTTTTCAGCCGGTTTACGAGTGTTTTAATAGAGAATAATTTTTTCATGATAAAAAGAGATGATATTGTACGATCTGTTGCGAAAAAAATAATTACGGACTTTAAGTCGGAAGATAAATCATTGAACGGCACGGCTATGATATATCTTGAAATGATTTTTTCATTGAATCCTACTGTGAGAACGATTATGTTGATAGAGGGTTTTATTTATATTAGTGAATGGATAGGATTGCAGTCCGAAGTTATTTTAAATGAACTTATTTCACAAGAGAGTTTAAATATTGACAATCCGCTTTTTGAAGCAGTTTTTTTTGAAGGGATAGATAAGGATTTACTCAATGAAGAAATTATTTCAATAAATCGTACAGATTCTGTCGAAGATAAGAGGTCCGGCATGGTTAAGATTATTGAAGACGGATCGGTTTCATTGAAGAAGTTTTTTACCGAATCTATTGCAATCTCATCCAATCTCTATGACATTGAAATGAGCGGTTTGACAATGGAAGATCTTCGCGGGCGTTTTTCAAGCGGTCAGATGAATTTACTAATATCTGTATTTAGAAAGAAAACCGGTTTTCTTTCAACTGCTGTTTACGGTAATCCTTATTATGAAAAACTTCTTGATCGTTTTTTCGCGCTTTTTGTTACAAATAACGGTTTGGAGGCAGTAACAAAGGGGTTTGATAATCGTGAAAATAGTATTCCGCCTTTGACTGATTCGGGAGAGGTTTATTCGGAAGATGCAGTTAAGGTTATACATGATCTTGATGTTGTTCATAATATTGAAAACAGCAATCAATCAATAGACAACGGATTAATCAAAGCCGAAATAGTTAATGATAATTCAAATCAGGTTAAACCGGAGATTATTATCGGACCAAAAGATGATAAACCGAGAGAGATAATTACTAATGTTGATCCTTCGAGTTATATAATATCCTTAATTAACGAAGAGGATTTTGAGTTGCTTTAGCACTGCATTGTATAACAGAACTTTTTTCTAAAATGTTTTGCAATAGTTGAAATTTTTGTTAAATTATCTATGCTATTAATTTATGTCATTAATTGTTGATTTTTTAATAAAAAAAAAATATAGTGATTTTATCTGTAGAATCCTGATGGTTGAAGGGAGTGTTAAATGAGCGACTTTTTTGATGAAGATCTAATGAAAGACTATTATGATGAAGCGAATTCACAGATAGAAATGATAGAAGATAACCTATTAATTCTTGAAAAAAAACCGGATGATAAGAATGCGATAGATTCCCTTTTTAGGGCGGCTCATACATTAAAGGGGAGTTCTGCGACGGTTCAGCTTGATGAAATTGCCGGCTTTACACATGTCCTTGAGGATACGATGGATGAGGTCAGAAGCGGTAAAGTAAAAATAACTCCGGCAACGATTGATGTTTTGCTTTCGGCTTTGGATATAATTAAGGGGATGGTTTCGGCGCGGATTAACGGCGGGGTTTACGGCAAGGATATTACCGTTACAGTTGATAAACTAAAAGCGATCTCTCACGGTAATGAGAAGATTGATAAAAATGCTCCTGTTAAGGATAAAAAACCGTCACAGTCGGCATCGGCAGTTTCTGAAAAAAATGTAAAATCTGAAAAGGACTCCTTTACCATAAGCGAGTACGATCTTCTTGAGATAAATGAATCCAATGCACAGCAGGATCCTCTTTATAAAGTTGCTGTTTCTTTTGATGAGAATAATCCAATGAGAACAGTAGGTGCCATTCAGGTATTTACATCTTTGCGGGATATTTCAATGATATTAAAGACCTATCCTGAATTTGATGAATTGTATTCTGAGGCATTCCATCCGAAAGTTGTTTATATTATTGCTACTAAGTCACCTGTAGATAAGATAATGAAATTCTCTACAATTTCTGATACCACAACTAATGTTGAGGTCGTTTCATTTGATTCTGATAATAATGAGTCTGCCCCCGCTAAAGAAGAAACAGTTGTTGACAAGAAAATCAAAACTACCAAAGAGAAAGTTCAGGTTGTTGAGGATAATATTGAGAAGATTAACAAAGAAATAAAAAATTCTGAGAAACAAAGAGATGATGACGACAGTAGAAGCAGTCCCCAATCAATTAAAGAATCCGCACCGCAGCAGCAGGACGAGTCAAGATCTCGGCAGGGAGGGCAGTCCGGGTCAGTGTTAAGGGTTGACTCACAAAGAATAGACGATCTTTTGAATCTTGCAGGTGAAATAGTTATTAACAAGGCAACATTTAATCAGATAAATGCAAAATTTTCTGAAAACACAGAATTCTTGGCTTTAACTGTCTCTGATTATAGAGATAAGCTGAAAAAATTATACGAAACAATTCCTGAGTTGCTGGAAAGAATGCAGAACGGAGTTCCTTTTGCAAAGATCAAAAAAGAACTTCAGAAGGAATTGTCCGGTATGGGGAGCATATTTGATCCTTTTGCTATTGAGTACAGAGGGGTTGTTGATGGTCTCAAGGCCACAACTCAGAATCTTGACAGGGTTTCGGTATCGTTAAGAGAAGGGGTTATGCGGGTACGGATGATTCAGATTAAACAGATTTTCAGCCGTTTCCCCCGTCTTGTGAGGGATTTGAGTAGGGATTTAAATAAAGAGATTGAGCTTATTCTTGAAGGTGAGGATACAGAGGTTGATAAAGGGATGATTGATGATCTGATCGATCCGATGATACATATTGTCAGAAATGCTATCGATCATGGTATAGAAACTCCTGATGTGCGGCTTGAAAAGGGTAAACCGGCAAAAGCAACATTGAGAATCTCGGCAATGAACGAGGGTAATCTGATAAGTATAATTGTTAAAGATGATGGAAAAGGCATAGATCCTGAGATAATTACTGCTAAAGCTATTGAAAAAGGGGTTATAACGCGCGATCGGATTTTAAAAGATGTAGAAGTACTTAATCTGCTTTTTGAACCCGGATTTTCTACGGCAGAGAAAGTTACAAGTGTGTCGGGTAGAGGTGTAGGGCTTGATGTTGTTAAAAGAAATATTGAGAAATTAAGCGGAAACATCAGAATACAAAGTGAAATTGATAAGGAAACAAGTTTTATAATAAAAATACCTTTAACTCTGGCAATTATTCAAGGTCTGATGGTTAAGGTTAAAGAAGAGAAGTATGTTATTCCAATCTCGTCTGTTATAGAAAGTATTAGAGTGAAACCCGATGAGATAAAAAAAGTTGACAACACAGAGGTTATAAACTTCAGAGACGGCGTTTTGTCACTTTTAAGATTGAATAGGGTATTTAAGCTGGGTGA
This sequence comes from uncultured Spirochaetales bacterium, assembly GCA_964608985.1. Taxonomy (GTDB): domain Bacteria; phylum Spirochaetota; class GWE2-31-10; order GWE2-31-10; family CAYYKD01; genus CAYYKD01. The sequence continues at coordinate 15,907 of CAZSQU010000030.1, read as the reverse complement.
TGACCATGAAACAGATTATTACTTTATTGTTATTATCGGCAGCGGTGATAAAAAAGTCGGATTGCTTGTGGATTCACTGATAGGTGAGGAAGATATTGTTATAAAACCTCTAAAGGACAAATTTACCAATGTTCCGGGTATTGCAGGCGCAACTATCCTTGGTGACGGCACGGTAAGTCTGATACTAGAAGTTGCTCAATTGATTGATCTGGGGCTTAAAACACGGATTGAAGCTATAAGTGTGAAATAAAAAACGGTAAGATAATATACGGAGGTTTCTGTGGAAATATCAAAAATGGATTTTAAGTCTCTGATGCAGAACCGGACGAGAATGTCGGTTAGTTCAGCGACAAAGAATGATAAAAAGATTATTGAGTATGATTTTAAGGTTGTTTCTTTTAAGATAGGTAATGAATACTACGGTGTTGATATACTTAGGGTTAAAGAGATACTTAAAGAAAAGCGCTTCACAATAATACCGAATGCAATGGATTTTGTTGTGGGGGTTACCAATCTCAGAGGTGATATAGTTCCAATAATTGACCTTGGTAAGATGTTTCATTTAAGAGACACGATTAATAGCGATGAAATAAAGTCTATTATAATTCTCTATGTAGGTAATCTCAATATTGGAATAGTTGTTGACCAGATTCAACATGTTATACCTTTACGGAAAAGAGATATTCAGCCGCCAAGCCCTTTACTTGGTTCAATAAACGAAAGATTTATACAGGGTGTTGCTGAATTAAACGATAAACTTGTTGTGGTTTTAGACACTGAGGCGATCTTTTCTGATAAAGAAAAGCAGAAGAAAGAGACAATTCAGCACGATGCAGATGAGGTTAGCAATGATTTGATCGATCATTTCTGTACTCAAGTTGAGCAGCACGCAGGGGTTTTTATTAATAAATACAACAAAGCCGGTTTTAAGAATCTTTATATGAAATATGCAGATGAGATTAATAAATCGGGCATGCCCGAGGTGGATAAAGAACTTGCAAACAGGGTAATCAGGGATTATTTCTCTAAATATACCGAGCAGATATGGGAGTTGCCATACACCAAGGAATTTACCAATGCAGTTATGGCAAGACTCGGTAAAATCTGTTCCGATGAAGTTCGGATTCTTGATGTAGGATGCGCTCAAGGACATGAAGCGTTTTCTGTATACATGTTGTTGTCCGAAGAATTTCCTGATGCAGAGATAAGTATGGTTGCATCTGATAACAATCTTGTTTCTGTAAGTAAGGCAAGCGGTTTTGAGATAGCCGGTGCTTCAATACCTGCATGGGTAAAAAAAGACAAGTATTTTATGGAGATTAGGGGGGGGCATTATAAAATAAAAAAAGATATAAATGATATGATCTGCTTTGAATTTCATAATGCCGAGAATTTGTCATCTTATAAGAAAACATTTGATATTATTGTTGCAAGAGATCTGTCTCTTTTTCTGACAGAGTCTAACTACAGCGATTTTATTAAT
>CAZSQU010000030.1:0-14414 GCA_964608985.1 uncultured Spirochaetales bacterium | reverse complement strand
TTAATGAGGCCTCAAGAAGATTGGTTCATGGCGGGGTTCTTGTTATTGGTGATCATGAAGATATTTCTGATAATGAGAATTTCAAGAAGATTCAGGATTCTGTTGTTAAGGTTTATTCCAAGAAATAAAATTAAGGATTTGTAATGAGAATTGAATATATTAACCCTTTCATTGATTCGGCGATTGAGATTCTGTCAATGACAGTAACAGACAATGTTACTAAGGGTGAGATCGGCCTTAGGAAGAATATTACCGCTATATACGGAGTAGCGATAATTGTAGGTCTTGCAGGTCAGGTTTCAGGTCGGGTAGTTATTGATATGGATAAAACCACGGCTCTAAATATCGTTTCAAAGATGAATGAGGAACGGATGGAGGATCTTGATGATATGGCATGTTCAACCTTAACAGAGCTGGCAAATATGATAACCGGTAATGCGGTTACAAGATTACATAATATCGGGTTTAGTTTTGATCTTACTCCACCCGCTCTTATCAAAGGGGATAATCTTGAGATAATGGATAATAAAGTAGAATCCCTTGTTGTGCCATTGGAGATGGCTGAAGGTAAGATTGAGATAAATGTAGCTATTAAAGAGAATTAACAATAGTAAGGCTATGGAGGGGTTATGAAGGCCGGTTCCGATTTTCCAAATCTCAATGCTAAGGTTCCGGATGGGCGAAGAGCCGACGGTTCCAATTATAAAGTAATGATTGTAGATGACTCAATATTTGTCAGAAAACAGCTTTCACAGATACTTTCCTCTGAGGAGTATGAAGTTGTGGGAATGGCCGGTGACGGGGAAGAGGCAATAGAAATGTATAAGGAGTTTTATCCTTCGGTTGATATTGTCACTATGGATATTACTATGCCAAAGATGGATGGAATTACTGCCCTTGAGAAGCTTATTGAGTTTGATAAGAATGCTCGAATCATAATGGTAAGTGCACTCGGTAAACAGGAACTTGTTAAGAAGTCGCTTCTCATGGGGGCAAAGAATTATATTGTAAAACCGCTTGATCGGAAAAAGGTTCTTGAGAGAATACTGGCCGTTGTTTCAAAATAGATGCTTTACCTAAATAAAACCTATATATTAATTATTGTTCTTGCTTTATTTTTATCATGCAGGACAACAGATCACAATACAGACGATCATATAACTGACCTCAGTACCGATATTTCTTTAATAATTCAGAAACCCGATGAGTATTTTACTCCTACGGTTTACCTTTTCAGATGTCAGCCGGAGATAACCGGTAATAGGGATCCGGATGGATTTGGTTTAATAAAATATTCATTCTATATCGGGTTTGCTAATTATAAACCGGAATATAGATTTTCTTTTCGTATTCTTGCAGATGATGGAACTGTTTTATCGCAAGGAACCGATTTGTCGCTACATAGTGGTAATCAAGGCGGCTATTTTTATTCCGTTGATAGTATAACACCTTTTGTGCATACCGCGTTTTTACTTGATATATCAATAAAAAGCGGTGATAATATTGTTATCGAAGAGAAAAACGCCCGATTATCCGGTATGCCCGGGATCAACTCGGTTTTTATCGGACCGATTGTCAATCAATTTGTAAGGGGCAGGATAAATACCTCACTTTCTTTGAATATTGATCTGCAAAGTATTACAACCCTTGATTATATAAGACTTATTCCGCCGGATCAGAGTAGTTATTGGGATATACCTTTTGCTGTGGGTGAGAACGGACGGGTGAGGGGTAACGGAGTTGTAACGGCCAATCTCGATTCAAACTATATAAATAACGGGAACTATATACTTCAGATTAAAATGGGCGATCAGGGGTTGTTTCAGAGGAACCTGATAATTGCAGATATATTCGGTAATACAACCGGCAAGAACTATGGTTTTCCGGTGCCGGTAGTTAAAAATATTACCCGGGATATAATTGAACTTGAGCTCAGATACAAAGATATTATTAAAACAATGGAGATATTGATCTACGATGTTAATAATAATTTCATAGCTATATATACACCGCAAAATATATCAGACAGGATCAATAAAAGGGAGATGAGAGAAAATCTTGTTGATCAGAATGGTCAAAAATATTCTGTTACACTGAATCAAAGATATATGGCAAGGGTTGTTCTTAAAACAGAACCGTATAACAATATCGGATATATAAGTATTACAGATTATTTCCCTTTAACATTTGAAGGGTTTAGATTTTTTTGGAGTAATTAATGCAGGGAATCGTTTATACGCTAAGTGCCGCTTGTCGTGACTGCTACCGTTGTTTAAGAAAGTGTCCGGTTAAAGCTATCAGTATGAAAAACGGACAGGCATTCGTTGAACAGGACAGATGTATTTCGTGTGGAACTTGCGTCAGAGAGTGCCCGCAAGGTGCAAAAACATATCAGAAAGATATTTCAAAGTTAGAAGAATATATTAATAACGCTAAAGAATTTGCAGTTACAGTTGCGCCATCATTTATTGCAAGATATAAAGAGGATTTCTTTGGAAAAGTCGTTGCTTTGCTGCGCCGATATGCTGTTTATGTTGCTGAGACGACTATAGGAGCGTCATTTGTTACAGATAAGATTCTAAACAACAAAACTATTGATACATTTCGGGATTCTCAAATCGGTTCGGCATGTCCTGCGGTAGTAAATTATATTAAAAGGTACAGACCGGATATGCTTGCTGCTGTTTCAAATACTGTATCGCCTATGGTTGCACATGCAAGATATATTAAGAGCAGATTTAAAGATGCCAAAATTGTGTTTATAGGGCCGTGTATAGCTAAGAAAGATGAGGCTTCATGGCCGGAAACAAATGGGATTATTGATGCCGTTTTGACATTTGATGAGCTTGAAGAATGGATTTCGGCAAATAGAGAAGAGATTGACAAACTTAACCCTGTGAGTTTTGATGAGTACAGTACCGGTGTATGCGGTCTCTATCCGCTTGAAGGGGGGATGATTGACAGCGCTGCAAATACGGCAATTAAAAAAGTTCATATTTCCGGGGAAGAGCTTATAGCCGAATATCTTGGTAATATTGATTGTTGCGAGACGCCGGAGTTTTGTGAGGCATTATTTTGCAGGGAAGGGTGTATAAACGGCCCGGGCGTGAAGTGGGATACTAATATTTTTGTCAGAAAATCAGCAGTAAACAAATATGTTAAAAGTATTGCCGGTTCAGATAATATATCAGATATAAAATCGCCGGATGACCTTAGCGTAATATATAGTAATGATAAGACCTTTAATCGGAAGATATATACTGAGGAGGAGATTACCGGAGTGTTGGCACTTACCGGTAAATCGGATCAGGCGGATCAGCTAAATTGTCAGGCTTGCGGATATGAAAGTTGTCGAGATAATGCGATTGCAGTACTTGACGGAGTTGCCGAGCTTGAGATGTGCATCCCATATATGCGTAAAAAAGCTGAGAAAAGGGCAGATCGAATAATGGAAACAAGCCCGAACGGTATCATTCTTCTTGATAAGAATCTTCAGATAGTTAAGATGAACAATGCTTTTAAAGAATTTTTCTTGTGTACAGACGCACTTATCGGCAAAAGGGTTTCATATCTTTTTGATCCGGGTAATTTTGAAATGGTGTTATCCGGCGAAAACGACATGGTTGATGTTGTAACTCAGTATAAGCAGTATGGTCTTGTTTGCCATGAGATTGTATATGCGATGAGAGATGATGAGCTTTTGGCAGGAATTTTTGTTAACATTACAAATCTTCAAAAAAATGAAAAACAGCTTGAGATTATAAAAAAACAAACAATTAAACAAGCACGCGATTTATTAGAGCATCAGATAGGTATGGCGCAAGAATTAGCGGCATTTCTCGGGGAAAGTACGGCGAAAGGCGAGGAGATTATCGGTAAGTTGATCTCTCTTGACGGGGATGGCGATGAGTAGGCGGCTTTTTTATGACTTTGATCAAATTGGTCTTAATAAGGACAAACAGTTCGTTTCGGGTGACAGCGTACTTTTTGCAAGGAATGAGAATTGCGTAACATTTGTGATTGCAGATGGTATGGGCTCAGGTGTTAAGGCAAATATATCTTCAATATTCTATTCACATAAACTTCTAAAACTTGTTGAATTGGGCTTTTCGAGAACAGATAGTGTGATAAAGGTTATTAATGAGATATCAAGCGGTAAGATCAAGAATAGTTCTTATGTTGCATTTAATCTATGCAGAATATACAATGACGGCTGGGGAAGCATTATTAACTATCAGGCCCCGCATCCTATTGTTTCTTCTCTTGAATCTGTTTATGTTCCACAGTATAACGAAAGGAAAGCCGGTTCTGAGAAATATCTTGAATTTGAAGTAAAACTCAATGAGGGTGATAAGCTGTTTGTGTTTACAGACGGCGTATCTCAGGCGGGTATTGGTGTAGCCGGAGTTGATGAATGGGATGAAAAAGTAATAGCATCTGAATTATCAATGTTAAATAATGCTGATAGAGATATTGGTTATATTGTTGACAGGGTAAGAACGATAGGCGGTAAAAAAGTTCTTGATGATATAACGGTTTGTTCACTTAAGGCAAGATATCCTGCTATAGTAAATATTATGACCGGACCTCCGAAAAATCAAACCTATGATAACAGAATTGTAAAAGAGTTTGTTGATTTGGAAGGATATAAGATTGTGTCAGGCGGTACCACGATGGACATAGTCGCAAGGGTAACCGGGAACAGGATAAGTGAGGTCTCATTGCCGGATAAACCATACATGCTTCCCGAATATTCCATAGAGGGGATTGACCTTTGTACCGAGGGTGCTGTTACATTAAACAGGGTTTTTAATCTGTTAAATAACCGTTTATATGAACCGTCTGATCCTCTCCTTATGAGGTTTGTTACCTATCTCAATCTTGCAGATATCGTGAACATATACCATGGGCGAGGCAGTAACTCAGGACATAATGAAACCCATTTCATTGAGCAGGGTATAGTAAGCAGACAAAAGACGGTTGACCTCATTACCAAGGTTTTGAAATCATCCGGTAAGATTGTAAAAACAGTTGAGTATTGATCTTTGTTCTATCCGATCCATTCAATATATGAGCCGGAGCATCCTGTTTTACACCCTTTGCATGTTTTAAATGAAGATAGTCTGATTGACCTGTTTCTTATCAATGGTTCAGCGTAATTTTCAATATCCCTGCATTCAACCCCGAAGTGTTGGGCGGTTTCAGATATATCGGCGTTTTTTTTCGATTGCAAATAGTTTTTTAATTCGGTTATTGTCATTGATTATCCTCGTTTTTAATCTTAAAAATATCTGATTTGCCGGCAATCGTAAATAATAGAATAACTGATACAATGAGCGCTATGGCTGTTGTTAAATATATTATTGAATGACCTGCCGCTATCTGATAAAACAAAACGGAAACTATCCATGCAAGTAAAGTAAGATAACCGCTGACGAATAATCCGAACTTGATACCACCCTCTTTAATGATTGTTCCCATTGCGGCGATACAAGGAAAGTATAGCAGTATAAAAAGAATATATGCATAGGCAGAGGCTCTGCTGTTATTAAAATGAAAACGCATCATAGCAAAAATATCGTTTGATGAAGTGTCATTTTCTGTTTTTTTTATCGTGTTCATCCCGAGAGGGTCAATAATTGTGTCTTTCAGTTGTGCTAAATTAACCGGAACAGATAAGAATGCCGAAACAATTTTTTCAATAAAAGTCTGATCGGGTGTAGTTTCGATATTGTCGATAGAATCTTCATGTTCAAGTTGTCCGTATAAAGAGTTAAGTGTGCCGATTATAGACTCTTTTGCAAATATGCCGGTAAAAAGAGAAACGGCCGCAGGCCAATTATCCTTTGATACACCCATCGGTTCAAAAATAAATATTATTGATTTACCCGCCGCGGATAGTATTGATCTCTTAGGTTGACTTGAGCCTATCTTACCGTCAGTTGATATAGAATTTAGAATACCCAAAAAACCTGCTGATATAACAATAATTAAACCTGCTTTCAGTATGAATCCTTTTAGCTTGATCCATGTATGAATGAGTATATGTTTGAGTCTCGGTAGGTGGTAAGGCGGCAATTCCATTACAAAATGTGAGCTGTCACCAATAAACAGTGTTCTTTTCAAAAGAATGCCGGTTAGAATTGCAAAAATAATGCCAACTATATATATTGAAAAAACTATAAAACCGCTTATTTCACGAAAAAACGCCGTTGCAAATAAAGCATATACAGGTAATCTTGCACCGCACGACATCATTGGTGAAACAAACATCGTTAGTAGCCTGTCCCTTTTATTTTCCATGGTTCTTGTTGCAAGTATTGCCGGTACTGTACACCCGAAACCTACAATCAGCGGTACAAATGCTTTGCCGGGAAGCCCCATAACTCTCATAAATTTATCCATTACAAAGGCCGCCCTTGCCATGTAGCCTGAGTCTTCAAGAACTGATAAGGAAAAAAACATTACAAATATAAGTGGGACAAAGGTCATTACTGTTGTGATACCGGTTCCTATACCGCCGCTGATAATCAATATTATCCATTCAGGTGTATTTATCAACAAGAGAGTTCTTCTTGTGCCGTCAACTAATAATGCTGTTGTTGTTAATTCAAAAAAATCAATAAATGCACTGCCAAAATTTATCGTTAGCCAGAATACGAGATAAATTGCGAGAAAAAAGATAGGTATTCCTGCAAAACTATTTAATACAACCTTATCTATTGCATGTGTGATATTGTGTTTTGTTTTCTTTCTTCTTAAAACCTCCCGCATTATTCCATTAATATATCCGAATTTAGAGTCTGCAATTACAATGTCACTATCCTCATTCAAGATAGATTTAATATTTTGTTTTTGTTTTATTATCTCATCAACGGCAATTATATTATTACCGGTTACGATATCTATTATATATCTGTCATTTGATATAATTGATATTGCTGCTGCTCTACCGTCGAGTTTATTTACGGCTCCGGTTAATAGCGGAGTCCATTTTTCTATCAAGTCTTCTATCTCATTCGGATATGTTATTTTTTGTTTAACTGATTTATAGTCACCTGCAATTATCCTTTGCTTTAAAGCTTCAATATCTTTAAGAGAGATTGCAGATATGGGAAATACCTCAAACCCAAGGTGTTTTGATAAATGATTGTGATCTATCTCAAAATTTTGTTTGTTTGCAAGATCGATCATGTTTAGTGCTACAATCACAGGAATTGAGAATTCGATAAGCTGCGTAGTAAGAAACAGATTTCTCTGCATATTGGTTGCATCTACGAGATTGATGATCAGATCAAAATTGCCTTCCATTATGAACTTTCTTGCAACTTTTTCATCTTCGGATATAGCGTTAAGGGAGTATATCCCAGGCAAATCAATAACATCAATTTTGCAGTTATTGTATTTAAAAGAGCCCTCTTTTTTTTCGACTGTAACACCGGGCCAATTACCAACCCGTTGATTGGATCCGGTGAGACTGTTAAAAAGGGTTGTTTTTCCAGAATTAGGATTACCTATTAACGCAATTTTTATGTTGTTATTTGTCAATTAACACCTCCTAATGTTAGACTTATCTAACACTGTATAAAAAAAATTAATCTTTTCTATGTACTTTAATTTTGGAAGCGAGACCTCTTCCTATCATTAATTTTGTTTCACCGATTCTTAATATAACCGGAGAAAAAAACGATTGTTTCTCAATATAAATCTCAGCACCCGGAATAATACCCATATTAATTAAACGGTTTCTTGCTTCTCTACCGCCATCAATGGCTTTTATTATCACCGTTTCCCCTTCTTTTAGTTGATCAAGGTTGAATGTGCTTCTATCCATATCTGTCTCCCGATAATAATCTATCAAATTAAAAATTGATTGTCAAGAGAAATGTTTGTATAGTCTAACAAATTCGCGCCTATAAAAAAAAGACTTGACACTAATAATTAATAGTTTTATAAAATTCATCAAAGTTCACCTTTAAACACCCTTTGTTGTTTACAACTTTGTTCAGGGTGATCTAAAATATTAACCGGAGAAAATAAAATGAGTAAAGACAGAATTATCAATTTACCGTCAAATAAAATGCCAAATAAATGGATAAACATCCTTTATAATCTGCCTAAGGCATTATCTCCTCTTGTTGACCCATCTAACAATCAGCCTATACCGCCCGAAGGGTTGTATCCGTTATTTGCAAAGGCGTTAATTGAACAAGAGATAAATACAAAGGATGAGTTTATTAAGATACCTGACGAGGTTTTGAAGATCTATTCGATTTATCGTCCGACTCCGCTTTATAGAGCAACATTTCTTGAGGAATACCTCGGTACACCGGCGAAAATCTATTATAAATATGAAGGTGCAAGTCCGTCAGGAAGCCATAAGCCGAATACTGCGATTCCTCAAGCGTACTTCAATAAGATTGAAGGCATTAAGAAGCTCTCAACAGAAACAGGGGCAGGGCAGTGGGGATCTGCCTTGAGTTTTGCGTGCAATCATTTCGGTATTGAGTGTAAAGTTTTTATGGTAAGAGCCTCATTTGATCAGAAACCTTATAGAAAGGTTATGATGCAGACATACGGCGGTAATGTTGTTGCGAGTCCTTCAGAAGAGACTAAAATAGGTAGAGAGTTATTAAAAAATCCTGAGAATTATAAAGGCTCTCTTGGTATAGCGATTAGTGAAGCAGTAGAAGTAGCAATGGAAAATGCAGATACACATTATACCCTTGGATCTGTACTTAATCATGTTATATTACATCAGACAATTATCGGAGAGGAATCAAAACTCGCACTTGAATCTATCGGTGAGTATCCTGATATAGTTATTGCTTGTAACGGCGGTGGAAGTAACTTCGGCGGTCTTGTTGTTCCATTCCTCAAAGATAATGTTACTAAAGGTAAAAAAACAAGATTTATCTCAGTTGAACCGGCAGCTTGTCCGACATTAACAAAAGGCAAATACGCTTGGGATTTTGGTGATACAGGTAAACTTATTCCTCCAGCACTTATGTACACGCTTGGTCACTCTTTTATTCCTCCGGCTGTTCATGCGGGCGGGTTGAGATATCACGGGGATTCTCCGCTTGTAAGCTGGTTCTATCATAATAAAATGATTGAAGCGATTGCCCTTAAACAAGTAGAAGTGTTTGAAAAAGCTATTATTTTTGCAAAAACTGAAAGCATTATTCCTGCACCGGAATCATCACATGCAATAGCTGCGGCAATCAATGAGGCGTTGATTTGTAAACAAACAGGAGAAGCTAAGACGATACTGTTTAATCTGTCGGGACACGGGCACTTTGATATGTCAGCTTATCAGGACTTTTTGGCAGGTAAAATTACGGATATTGAGTATCCGCAGGAAGCTTTGGACAAAGCGTTCAGTGAATTACCGAATATAAAATTCCCATAGATTTTGTTGAAGGCTGTCTGTAAAGACGGCCTTTTTTTTCAGATTCAGCCGTAAAGCGAACCTAAAAATCATATAGCTTGATGTGAGTTTTTATCTTATTTCTGATCTTATATAAATAAGCACCGACCGTACCTTCGTCGATATTGAGTCTTGCAGCAATCCATCTGTTTGTTGTAGCAATTTTTACTTTATCAATCTTTTTCTCAAGGTTTCTTTTGATCTCAATAAGTTTGCGAAGTTTATTTAAGTAGATCTCTTTTGATTCATCAACACCTGCTGAATCTATTTTTTTTCTGTAATTCATTATATTTGTATGTAATGCTCCCAGTTTATCCTCCATCTGAATTTTTATTATTCTTTTTCGGTTTATCATCTCAGAGATCGTCTCAAAATCATTACATTCCGGATCAATGCCGGTTTTGTAGCTGACTATCTCAAACTCAGACGCTGTAAGAATTGATTTAAGCTGTTCCTTCATAACTATCAATGCCGCTTCTTCCGGTTCATAATCTTTTTCCATATAAATCTGATTTTCATTAGCAACTGTTGTAAATACTATTGTATCCTTATTATTTCTGTTATTCATATTCCTTATAAATGTATAGAAATTTCGTTTTAGTACAAGACTAAACCATGTCTCAAATTCTGCACCTTCAATCGGAGTGTATCGAGCTAAAATTTTATCAAGTCTGCCGGCAATATATGCAAAATAATCATGCTTGATGTCAATCTCATGGTAACCGTAATATCCCGGTGTATTGAGAATATCTTTAGAAAGAAACGAAAGTGTTTTTTGACGGGATATTGATTTTTTCTGAAATCCTATTACTATTTGTTGATTTTTGGTAAGCATGGCTAACTCCGTTTGTTTTTTTATTATATATCATAATTTCGGCCATACTTGATATATGAATAGATAAACAATTTGGAAAAGAATTAAACAATATTGAAAATGCGCAAGAAATTAGCTTTTTATCATCATTTTATTGCTAATTATTACTGATTCTGTTAATTTTTTTTTAATTAAATGCAAAACAGACCATAGATTTATTAAACACGAAAATATTTTCGTCAAGGCAAAAAGCAACAAAATCAATTTATATGGATTCGTAAGCAGATAGACACTTGACAGATTTGATAAGTTTTTATAATGATAGATTACTGACGGTGAAACTTATTTTTTTAAGTTTTTAAAAGGAAAGCCGGTTAAAATCCGGCGCATACCAGCCGATGCCGTAAGCGGGGACTGATGCTGCAATATGCCACTGTATACACGGGAAGGCGCAGCAAAGGGGTGATACGCAAGCCGGAAAGCCTGCCGTCTGTTCATGTCTAAAACAATGGTTCTGCCGCTGGAAGCAGCCGATTTATTAACGCATCCTGTTTGGATAAGCGTTAATAATGAGGCGTTAACAATCCGGCATTTATAATACCTGAATAACACCTCGAAAATTTCATTTTTTTCCGGAGAATTATTATGGATCTCTTAACAAAAACTGTTTCAAAAATTTACGGTCTCGACGACAATGCGATGGTAGAAGCACAAAAACGGCTCGATTACCTTTTAAAACCTAAAGGGAGTCTCGGTACACTTGAAATGATTGCAAAACAGCTTTCGGGTATAACCGGCAAAATTAAAAACGATCTTTCTGACAAGGCAATAATCGTTTTTTGTTCAGATAATGGGGTTTACGAAGAAAATATCGCTTCGTATCCACAGGAGGTAAGCACGCTTGTTGCAGAAACTATGGTTACAGGTCTTTCCGGTGTGGCTGTTTTGTCAAAATTTGCCGGATCAAGACTAAAGGTTGTAGATGTCGGGTTAAAAACTGATGTAAAAGCAGCAGGTATAGTTAACAGAAAAATCAGAGCTATTACGAGTAATTTTACTAAGGGACCTGCGATGACAAGGGATGAAGCCGTCAAAGCAATCGAAATAGGCATCGATGAGACTCAGGTGCTTATAGATACGGGGGTTAAACTTATTGGGACAGGAGAGGTTGGAATCGGGAATACAACAACTACAAGTGCTGTTTTGTATAGTTTGACCGAGGCAAACCTTGATATAATTGTAGGACGAGGTGCCGGCTTATCAGATGAACAATTACTTCACAAAAAAAACATTGTTAAAAAAGGGGTAGAGATAAATAAGCCGGATATAAATGATCCGATTGACATCCTATCAAAAGTAGGCGGGTTTGATATTGCCGGTCTTGTAGGTGTTTATCTTTGTGCAGCAGCTAACCGGGTGCCTGTTGTTATTGACGGATTTATATCGGGGATTGCGGCAGTCATTGCAGCGAGAATTAAGCCGGAGACACGGTTATTTATGATCCCGTCCCATATTTCAGATGAACCGGGCGGTAAATTAATTAATGAGATACTTGGTATAGAACCGATGCTCTTTATGCATATGCGGCTCGGCGAAGGTACAGGATGTGCGTTAGCTTTTAATATTATCGAAGCGGCAACAGTAATGATGAACAACATGGGGACATTCGGCGATATCGGAATGTGAAAAAATTCGCACCCCCTAACGATAATAAATTCTTTTTTTTAAAGACAATTTTATTTTTTTAATGTATAATCCTTGATAAAGTTTTTTGTCCGGAGAAAAAAAATGTTATTTAATAAACCTTTGTTAGTATATAATCCGAATGCCGGCGGTGGAAGAGGCAGATCAAGAGCAGTAATAATTAAAGAAAAATTGATAAATGAAGCAGGGCTTAGTAATCTTACGGTTTATGAGACAAAATCTGTGCGAGATGCCTATAATTCGGTTGACAAACTTGTTATTGATGGTAATCACGATCTTGTTATCTCTATCGGCGGCGACGGGACGATTTCTGAGATTCTAAACGGGCTTATGAGAATTGATAAGGACAAACGGCCTTATTTTTTTCCGATCCCCGGGGGCAGCGGGAACTCCTTACTCCGTGATTTTAATATACTTGATCCTGACGAAGCAATCAAAAGATTTAAACAGGGGTGCACGCGATCACTCGATTCACTTTTTGTTGAGGCAGGCAAAAATAACGAATTCAAATGGCATTGTTTTAATCTGGTCGGTATGGGGTTTATTTCCAACATAGCTCGGTTTGTTGTAGATAATGTTAAGAAAATCGGCGGAATGAGTTATATGCTTGGCACTTTCCTTGCAATAGGGAATTTTAGAGCTTACAAAGTAAAATTAAAAGATAAAGAGGGGAGTGTGTTGTTTCAGTCAGACAGGTGTTTCTTTCTTACTGCATCAAATTCGAAATACACCGGCGGTGCTATTATGATTGCACCGGATGCTGATACGGGTGACGGACTGATGGATATTTGTGTTCTACATGATATCGGAAGACTCTATTTCTTAAGAGGTTTTATAAAGGCATTAAAAGGCAAACATACAACTATGAAGGGTTGTAAGATGCTTAGAGCTTCTTATATTGAGATAGAAGCTGACCCGAAATTTCTGTTAATGCCCGATGGTGAACTTGAGGGGGAATCCCCGTTGAGAATTACCGTGATTCCTGCTCAGATTAAGGCAATTGTATGATAAGATTTCTAAGATTATTTTTTTCCTATATTTTATGGGTTATCTGGTGGACTAATGCGATTATATCAATAATTACGCTTATGCTTATTTCCTTTGTTATTCCCAAAAAGATGTATAACGGACCTGTGAGACTTGTTTGCAGGCTATTATGTTGGTGCGTGTTTATTTTTCCAAAAGCGATAAACAGGTCTGGAGCTGATACCCCTTATCCGGTGATCTATACGGCTAACCATGTGAGTTTTTTTGATCTATTTGTTTCCGGTGCGGTACTCCCCGGTAACCCGCGTGGACTGGAACTGAAATCACATTTTTCAAAACCTGTTTACGGCTGGTTTATCACAAGATTCGGTGAGATTCCGATTGACCCGAAGAGTGCATCAAGCATCAAAAGGTCGTTTGAAAATGCCGCAGATATACTAAAAAGAGGTGAAAGAAGTCTCCTTATAATGCCTGAGGGCACAAGAACAAGGGATGGAATGGTTAAAAAATTCAGGTCCGGTGCATTTTATCTTTCAAGGAAATCATCTGTTCCAGTAGTCCCCGTTGTTTATAAGAATCTTTACAATATAAATAATTCTAACTCACATATAATTAAACCCGGTATAGTTAAAGCAGTTCTTCTGCCTCCGGTATATCCACAGAACTTTGACAGCGATGATCAGATGGCTGAATATGTCAAAAGTTTGATTGAACAGGAGCTGGCTAAGACCGATGAGACTTGATAAATTTATGAAAATATCATTGATATTTAAAACACGAAGTTTCTGCGAAAAACTGATTGAGGATAATAAGGTTTTATTAAACGGTAAAACCTGTAAATGCGCCTCAAATGTTAAAATCGGTGATACAATTACAGTTAATACCCCATATAAAATAACCGAATACAGGATTAATGAACTGGCCGAAAAAACCGTGTCCCGCGCAAAAGCAAAGGAATTAATAACAATTACCAAAGAGGAAAACATTGATTAATAATAAGATAGAATTACTCGCACCGGCGGGTAACCCGGAGTCCTTGAATGCCGCAATAGGTGAGGGGGCAGATGCCGTATATCTCGGCATGAAAGACTTTAATGCAAGACTTAGAACAAAAAATTTCAGTTATAACCAGATAGAAGCGCTTACCTACAAACTTCATTCAATGAATAAAAAAGTATATATCACTTTTAATACTGTTTTTGAACAACGGGAATCGGTTCGGGTTTATCAGGCGCTCAAATACCTTGAAGCTGTCGGCGTGGATGCTGTTATTGTTCAGGATACAGGCGTTATTAAAATGATTAGGGATTATTTCCCCGGATTAAAGATCCACGCATCAACACAGATGAATATATCCACCTCAAAAGGCGTTAACTTTCTATCAAAAAAAGGCGTGTCAAGGGTTGTTCTTTCAAGAGAATGTTCCTTAGAGGATATTAAAAGTATAAAAAAAGCAACGAACACAGAGCTTGAGGTGTT
>CAZSQU010000029.1:2829-33830 GCA_964608985.1 uncultured Spirochaetales bacterium | reverse complement strand
GAGTGCCCTGAAATGCCTGAATATCCTGATGTACCATTAATGCCTGAATAACCAGAACTACCACTATAACCACTTGCGCCTGAGTATCCACTGTGTCCTGATATACCATTAATACCTGAGTAACCAGAGATGCCAGAATAACCTGATATACCAGAAGTACCATTGATTCCACTATAACCAGAACGACCTGAGAAACCAGAACGACCTGAGTAGCCACTTGTTCCGCTGTAGCCTGAATGCCCACTTATACCGCTATATCCAGATGTACCAGAAGTTCCATTAATGCCAGAGTAACCTGAGATGCCAGAAGTTCCATTAATGCCAGAATAGCCAGATGTTCCTGATGTACCACTATAACCTGATATACCACTAATACCGCTGTAACCTGATATACCTGAGTAACCGCTTATGCCACTATAACCTGAAGTTCCTGAGGCACCATTAACTCCAGAGTAACCTGAACGACCTGAGTAACCGCTTATGCCACTATAACCTGAAGTTCCTGAGATACCAGAATAACCTGAACGACCCGAGTAGCCACTAATACCTGAGTAACCAGAGATGCCGCTATAACCTGATATACCCGAGTAGCCTGAGATTCCGCTATAACCGCTGTATCCTGAGTAGCCTGAGATACCTGAATAGCCAGATATGCCACTATAACCAGAATATCCGCTGATACCTGAATATCCACTAGTGCCGCTGTAACCTGATATACCCGAGTAACCACTTGTACCAGAATAACCAGAGTAACCGCTTATGCCACTATATCCGCTTATGCCACTATAACCCGAAGTTCCAGAGTAACCACTAATACCTGAATAACCGCTATACCCTGATGTACCAGAGGCACCATTAATTCCAGAGTAACCACTAATACCTGAATAACCGCTTATACCACTATATCCAGAACGACCCGAGTAGCCACTATAGCCTGAATAGCCTGATATACCCGAGTAACCACTTGTACCAGAATAACCACTATAACCCGAAACTCCAGTTGATGCCACAAACGGGTCTGCCGAAGTGCCTGCTCCAGTAATCGTTATTCCATCGCCTACTTGGTCACCTGTATTTGTGTTACTTAAATTAGCTGCTGATATATCTCCTGTAAATGTTGGAGAACTATCAAGAAGTGCATATTGCGGATGGTCGTTGTCAGATAGACCAGTTAATGTGCCGTGGTCTGTTGCTACATAAGTTCCAGCAGGTACAGTACTAACGCTTCTATAATCCTGAGTCTCTTCATATGGCGTTGCATCATTCCTCAATAAAACCCTATATAATAACTTATATTCAGCAAATGGTAAATTAGCCAATGATAAGGATTCGTATGTATTATTAGCTCTTGCGTTGGCTAAAGTAGTATCAGTTCTCTGTCCAATTAAAGAAATAATAGGATAATCAATCGCATTAGTAGCAAATATCCAAACAGCATAATATTGATTTGCATTTACTGGTGTTAATACATTACCGTTATTGTAGTAATGTCCAGTATAGTAATACAACGATTGAGGGTCTGTCCATTGAAATACATTAGCTCCATTCTTGAAGAAAACTCTAGCTTCTGTCTGAGTTTCAATGTCAAGCTTTAAATCTTCGTCATATATAACGCCATATTCAACAGAGAAAGTGGTATTTGTAAATGTTCCAGCCAAACCACTCTTAAATCTTGTGCCAATAGTATTATGTAAATAAGCATGAGTAGCCCAATCCATAGATAAGCCATGTCGCTCTTCCATTATTATAGATTTGTTAATCTCAGTATTCCAATCTAATAGAGCTACGAACACTTTACCATTATCAAAGTCCCACAGAGTTGTTGAAGCAGTTAAAACATCATTCTCATCAAAATAAATAAAATACAATCCCGTAATATCATCAATCGGAACTGTTTGTGCTGTCTTTGTTATCTTTTTAGCATTTCTATAATAATCAAACGAAGAGGCGGTAGGTGTTATAGAAAATATCATTGAACTTGGATTGAAAGATAATGTTGAAGTTGTTCTATCTAAAAATCCCGTTGGGTCATTTGAAACATCAATATTCCTGTCAAAATCAAAGTATCCTTCTTCTTGATTCCATACCGGCAATTGACCAGTTTTAGTTAAAGGAGTTCCATTTACATCAGATAAATCCTCCAAATCCTGATGCCTTTGAATCCTTACGAAAATAGAACCAACACCAATATTGCCAACAATTCCAACTTCACCAACTATATCTGAATGATGAGGAACAGTAGGTTGAACATTCGTTAATTGTCCAGCAACGGTCTTTGATACATAAAGTTTATCGCCTTCGTTCCAAGTAGTCCCCCATATTCCAGAACCACTATAATTAGTCTTAATATGTCTTACATAACCAAATGTTGTTATATAACCTTCAGATTTATCATCTATATCCTGAGTTGCTAATCCTTCAACACAACACGTTGTTTCTGCATCGGCTTTTGCCAACCATATCTTAGGACGATTACCTTGTCTTCCATCAAAATAAACAGGCGAACCATTAGTAATTGTTAATCCAGAATCGTTATATACCTTAATAAATAACTCTTGACCAATTTGCATGGTTATATCTCCGCCATCCATGCCTAAATCTAAAGTTCCATCGGTAGCATTCCATTGTAGTAAACCTTCTGCATTAGTTATAGGAACAGCAGCGACATTAAATTGAATGCTATTCGTAGTTAAATCAGTAGCAGTCAACCCATGTACACCTAAATCAACATCTCCAGTAGCTCCGGTATAGGGAACAAATTCATCAGTACTTGGAGTTATGCCACTATAACCTGAAGTTCCTGAGTAACCGGAGATTCCAGAATAACCGCTAATTCCTGAATAACCAGAGTGACCTGACAAACCATCTATGCCAGAATAGCCAGAGTGACCACTAATTCCTGAATAACCCGAAATGCCACTATAACCCGAAATACCACTATAACCAGATATTCCTGAGTAACCACTTGCACCAGAATAACCACTATAACCACTTGTTCCACTAGAGCCAGAAATACCGTTGATTCCTGAATATCCAGAAGCACCAACTGCTCCTGAATATCCAGATGTACCACTATAACCACTTATTCCATCTATACCACTATAACCACTTGCACCAGAATAACCAGAATAACCAGATATGCCACCACTTCCACCACCTATATATTGTCCCTCTATCTTTTTGGAAGAATAAGTATCGGTATCTGCATCATATTTAGCAATGACAATTAAATCCTTGTCTTCCAAAGATGTCACTTCATTTAATTCTGATATTTTTAAATTCGCCATAATAAATCCTTTACAATATATACGAGATTATTCCTGCTCCAAAGAAAACCCTTCTTCCGTCAAAATAATAAATCTGTCTTCAAGCAATATAAGGTTTTCAGTGTAAATATTCTCACAATATCCAACCCATCTACCATCAACTTGTAATCCTTTTGTCAATCCTACATTCGCACCCAACTTATTTACCCATATAACCTCATAAATAGCGTTGTTGATGATAAGTTGGTCTGTTACCTTGATATCGGTTCCTTTTTTAAAATAAGCCCTAATATCAAGAGAATTAACTGGATAACCTAACGCAATAGCTTCTCCGCCATTTAAAGATTGGAAAGAACATATTGCGGAAGATTTATCGGTGTAATTATATACAAATTGACCATACTCATCTTGTCCGCTATGTCTTTGCTTTATAAGGGCAGTTACATTAAGGAAGTTATTACGTGCCATATTAACTCCTTAATCTGTTGAACTTGAACTAGAAGAAGAACTATAATCCATGTTCTCACAAAAATCTATGAACTTGCAATCTACCTGTAACCCTTTGCATAATCCGCTTCTTAAACCAAGAACATTTATATAAACAACTTCGTATATCCTATCATCAATTATAATCTGGTCACTTGCTATAACATCTATATTGTGATTTAAATATACTCTTATTGCTTTTGTATGAACTGGCAATCCTAATGCAACTATTTCCTGCCCATTTAACTCTTTCATTCCACATCTTGGAGTAGATTGAGTTTGATAGGAAGTAATATATTGTCCATAAGAATCAGTAGTAGTTACCTTGCTTCTTATTTCACAATCTAATCGGAAGAGACCGCTCCTTGACATATTCCCTCCCCTTTAAAATGTTAGAACTTTATGAACATATTTAGATAGTGTATTCTTATCTGCCAATAGTAATTGAGTAACTGGCGAATTATTGTCAAATTTGGTATAGGAATAATCACCCAACGACTCTGATTTATAGATACCAGTTTGTAAATTCTCCGCATTACCTTCTGTCATTAACGTGTAAGCCAATTTATTACAGATATTAATTAAATCATTTGGAACTGTGTAGGTAATATATACTTCATCTGATTCGGAACTGGAACTTTCTCCATCGTCTTCTACAGGATAAATATAACCAGCCCTGTATTTAACATAAATATTAGCATTACCAGAATTAAGTGCTCTATTGAATGTAATAACGTCATCTGTTTTATCCTCCCTTACAAATTTAATCGCCAAATCTGATTTATAAAACCTGATATATTCCGTTTGTCCACCCAATACAATCATGTTATCAGGCTTAATCTTTCTGCTTGGCTCGTTATTGTATTGCGAAGATAATGTAACTGTAAGTTCTGTTATAGCACTTAATTCAGTAACTATATCACTCATTCTTTGATAATCGGCGTAAAGTATTTCTGTGGAAGTAATATCTCCGTCTAAATCTGTTATATCTACAGTTAGTTTTGTTGAATCAGAATAAATTGTGGCTGAATATACTCCAGAATCTACTGTTAAATTGATTCCATCGTATATTTCAGTACTTATATCCAATACTCTATCAATGGGATATATAGGCAGGATTAAATATCTATCGCCAGAACCACTTAAATATGATGTATATGTACCGTATTCAAACTCTCTATTGCAATAATTAATCAGTATATCAGTGGAAAGTTGAAGGGCATTTATAATAGTTTGGTCGGTAAAATCCGCGTTAGGGAAGTCGCGCTTAAAAAGTGTTGTATTTGATAATGGCATAATTTTTCTCCTTAAAAAACGGGGCTAATCAAGTAGTTTTGGAGAAAGGAGCAACCTAAACTACTTGACGCCCCTATGTAACTATTAACCCTCGCTGGATTCAGAACTCAATTCAGAACTATCAGAACTTAATTCAGTTGAGTCAGAACTTAATTCCGAACTATCACTTGAACCAGAACTATCACTTGATTCAGAGCTGGAACTTGAACTGTTAGAACTTGAACTATGGCTGGAACTTGAGCTAGAACTAAATTCCTCTGAAGAACTTGAAGAAGAGCTTGAACTAAATCCTTCCATATCACTTAAAGCAACGAACGGATAAACCTTGTAACCGTCAGTATTAGTCCAACCATCACCATAAGGAACTTTACCACCAATTCTAAGTGATATTTTCAGGCAGGATTGGTCTGTATCAAAATAAACAGATTCAGAAATACTTGAACGCATCTCTTTTTGAGCAATAACATAAGCACTAAAATCTCCAAGCACTACGTCTCCAGACTCCATAAAAGGCGCAACGATAATAGGCAATCCCCATAATTGACCAAAAGGACGTTCAACGCTAAACGCCAAATCCGAATCATACTGGTCAACCAATTCAATATATTTATCCTTTGAAAACAGCCATACACCATTATCAACGCCAGCAAAGAATTTATACATAGCATTTACTTGAGCAACAATACCAACATATGTTCCAACGTCAATGAATTTAGTCGCCTGCTTAGATGATTCCAAAATACCTTGAACTTCAACATTTGTTCCACCATTATAAATTATAGCATGACATACCTCGTTTCTGACTGCCTTATTGCTTTGTTTTGACAGATACGCAGCTAAAGTTGGCACATCTTGGGAAATCTCGTTTGTAAGAGGAACTGCAACTCCAAGTTTGCCCATTTCAACGTTCTTTGTTTTAAAAGATGCTTTATCTATTGGGATTAGCTCGCCTTCATCAACCCAAGTTACCGTTATTCCACCTAAAAATCCATCGTCACTGTAATTAATCTTCGCAGCATCAGTACCGTCTGGAAGATTGATGATTAAACACTGCTCATATGGCGTGTTTACCATGAAATTTGGCACTAGGATTTCTGAAAATGTCAGTTTAGCCGAATCAATATCAGATTTACCTTGCCCTACGATAGTTTTAATAGCCGCTTCTATTCTTTCTTTCTTGTTCATTTGTTCTCCTGTATGTGTTTTTTGTATTTGGTACACTATATACCCTGTGATAATATATACGATTTTATATTCAATCAAAACAAAAGAGCCGTTATAACTTTTACATTATAACGGCTCTTTATTATTTACTTCAACTATTAGCTATCTGAGCCGAAAACAAGATTTGCCACCTTGCGCTTATCTTTCAACTCCATATTCACCGCTTTAGTTGGGGCACCACCAGCGCGACTTACCCAACGGAACGCAGTCTGTTCAGTCAAGAAGTATAGCTCCATTGACTTAGCCATCTTGACTCCGCCTTTTGTGCCGACCAAGTAACCATTACCCCAATCGCAGAAACCGATTGTTCCGCTATTCGCATTTTCGCCAAGCATGCAGTTTACGACATTGACTGGGCGACCCATCAGCGTACCATAAGGAGATACGTTGTAATTAGGCTGCACTAATTGCTGACCATTAGTGGACTCAAGAGCCATAAGGTTAGCATAAACAGCACCACTCATATACCATTCAGCAACGCCAGGATTAGCATTAGCCATGAACATATCTCTGATTTCTTTCGCCGTAGGAGCAGAAGCATCAGCCAACGTAATAGCAACCGAACCAGCGTGACCAACAGCGGCAGTCATTCTAGCAAGAGTAGCGTACAGCGTTTCGTTATCGTAAGTTAAACCGAAAGCAGTACCAACCTGTTTCTCGGTAAATTCAACGATGCCAGGCACGTCGTCCAATATCTCCTGTGTAAAAGGAACGATGCAACCAATTTTCTTGATATCAACCGTAACAGGCGCGTAAGCAATCTTCTGAGGGGTGATAGCTCCACCTTCATCCAAAGCCTCTACAACAATACCGTTATATTCAGCAGGCGTTCCCTTTGATTCATTCAACTGCTTAATCTTAAAGGAATCGGCATTATCACCAACAGGTCTTTTGCCAACCTTTGAGAAAATCTGAGACGACGCAATCATATTAGAATAGATGCCGTCAATAATCATAGGGTCAACCAACGCCCCACCATCTCCGCTAACAGTAAGTCCTTGTCCGGCAATCGCTTTAGTCTCTTCCGTCCACATATTCGTAGCAAGTGACTTAGCAAGCTTGACTACGTTGCACAATTTTGTCTCTTTTGACAGATTCTGTTCTTTCACTTCAATATTCATAATTTTATTATCCCCCTTATCTTTTTTATCCAAATTAACTAACTTGGACTTCAATTCCTTAACCTCATCCTCTAAATCACTAAGTTTGGTATCTTCAATTGCTTCTACCTTGACTTCAATTTCCTTTGCGAACCCTTTTTCAATAAGTTCAACAGCCATTTCAGCGGAAACTTCAATTTCGGTATCAACTGCAATATCAGTATCACCATCTTTATATGACTTGATTATCACCAATTTCTTCATAATCCATTCCTTGTTTGTTTTACCATCTCTATATAAATAGGGGTAGGCTGATTTATAACGGGGTCACCGTATTTAAACTCGTTATCACTATATACGATTTTAATATCGCAAAAGTTTTCCTCTTTTTGTAAACTCTTTTTCCATTTCCTTCAATTCCATCTGCAACATAGCCTTTCTTTCTTCAATTAATGCTTCTTCTTGTTTCTGTTTAGCCGATTTAACTATCTTAATTGTTCTATCTATTTGTTTGTGTTCAATCAGTTCAATAGGTTCAGTGTGTGCATATTCAATAGATTCTTTTACCACTTCCACGTTAACGATATCTTCTTTTGTATCAATGCTTGTGCTATCTTCAGTAATATCTTTAGTTTCTTCATTTATAGCCTCTTTTTGTTCAATTATAGCTTGTTTAAACTCCTCTTTAGCTTTTTCGCAATCTGCACATTTAAGATTAAGCATTTCAAGAGTGGATGATTTGATTTCCATGTCTTGAATTTGTTTTTGAGTTATTACGGCATTCGGGTTATCTGGCGTTCCAACAAGTGATGCCTCTAACAGTACCCAACTCTTTATAATTCTTTCAGCTCCACCTTTATATTCTGTATATTTTTGCTTAATTAAATCTTCTTCAGACTTGAATTTACGCTCTTTAGATGTAACAAAATCAACTGGAATAAATCCCACGCTAAAAGTGTTCAAAAATCCACCTTTCGCTAATTTCATGCAATCATATGCTTCAAAAGTATCTGCAAATTGAATCCGAGCTTTTACACCATATTCGGAAACAACTAAAGAAACGCATTTACCTATGATTTTAGTAGAGTCGTGGTTGAAGAATATTGAAGGGTTCTTTTGATAAACAGATAAAATAACGCCTTCTGGAATCATTATATCTTTTGACCAATCCAAATCACGCGTTGAAATCCACCCTTCTATTTCGTTTTCACCAATAGCCTGAAAATCCTTAATCTCTATTCTTTTGCGAGTTAAAGGCATTTCTTTGGTGTCCCGCTCTATAGTGGAAATAGCAGAATCTATGATAAATTTACATTCTGAATCAATACAATCATAAACTTTTGAAAACGCCAATTTATCCTTCATTTGTATTCTCCTCAACTGGTTTTACACTAGGTTTGCTCACCTTTAAATCATCGCCCCCTTCAACTGAATCGTAACCAATCGCTTCTCTAGCCTCATTTACGCTTAATATTCCAGCTTGAACATATTTTGTGTTTATTTCTGCATCCTGTTTCCTATCATCATCAACCGGATTATCAAATTTAAAAAATAGGTCGCCAGTATTATCGTAGAAAGGAATTAATTGTTCGTTTAACGCCTCCTCAATACGGCGAAGTCTAGGCAATATACCATAACGCTGATAATGATAAACTAATTGGTCTAGCCCAGCCTTCATTTGTTCGCTGGTATCAAGTAAAGCATAAGGAACGCCGAAAACAGAAGATAAATCACGCTTAGTCATGCTTCTACCTTCCAAATACTGCATCTCTTCTGGTTTAAAAGACAATGGAACAATCTTGAAATTAGAATCCATAATTGCCACTTTACCAGCATTCTGAACTCCACTGTATAATCTATTCCACTCTAATGTTAATCTCTTCCTATCTTCGGCGGTTAATTGACCAGTTTCATAATCCACTATAAAATCAGGACGCCCATTGTTTTGAAGAATGGAGTTCTCATAACGATTATATAAATTATTCCTACTAACTTCGGCATAAGCGGCTTCTATACAACTCTTTCCATAGAACGGGTTTGACGGGTTAGGCACATTAAATCTAATCACTTCATCATATTTTAGTGCTGATTTATCCTTATTGCCATAGATATAACCATTAATAAGATTGGATTTACCTGGTACTACTTTGGTCATATCTGGACGCATTTGATATAATTCAGAAGGCATCCCATCTCTATCCATAACCACAAATAAATATGCATTACCACACAAATCCATATAAGTCTGTAAAAGTTGCATATTATCAAAGTAATTAGAATAAGGATTAACGTTATATATCAAATCTAATACAGGATGGTCATATATCTCTTCTATAATATCAACTGGTTTCGTATTAGGGATAGATTTTATAATTGATTTAAACGTCTTTCTATCAACTTCTTTTGCTGTAAAGTTCTTGATTCTTTTCTGATTTGGGGCTGTTCTGGCATATAATCTTAGTTTTTGTGATGCAACAGATTCGCCATTTAAACGAGCACAGATAAATGACCATGATTTATACTGAGTAAGCATGTCTTCCTGAGTCATTTCTTTTTTATCATTCCATGTTTCTTGGGTGATAGTTTCAATGTTATGTTTATTTACTGCTAATGGAGTAATTGCTTTTTCTTCCACGATATTTTGTTCTATAACCTTCTCTTCCACTTTCTTCTTAAAAATATTGAACATCTTTATTCTCCTCTGTTAACCAAAGAAAACCTGATTAGAGTCTCCAAAGTCAAAACTATTATCAACTTCAACAAAATTCATCGTAAAATCATTAGCCACTTTCTCTTCTTTTGGACATACAATTGGCGATATAAATGAGGATAAACCAGTACAAGCGAGAGCAAGAGATATAACACAGTCATCATTTACGCCAGTTCTCCCATTATATGTAATCAATCCTGTTCTGGTTTCCTGTACTTCATAACATTCCAACTCATAACGCAATATATCGGCATTCTCCATTTTACCGTTCCAACTTACTCCGCCCTCCATAATAATCAACTTCAAATTATTGATTAATTTCTGTTTTGACGAGTTAGAAAAGTGGAAAGGATTAATTTTAAGCCCTTCACTAACTAAATTGTCATATACTACATCACCAACTCCAGTCGTATCCATGTATATTGTAGGAGTTTCGGTTTGTAAATATATACGTTTTATTATATCTTTCTGTATTGTCCAGTCTATATTGTTAAATCTTTCTATAAACTTAACCTTTTTACATTTAGCACATAAAGCCGTTATTACCGTCCAGTCAGCATGTCTCGCAAGGTCTATCCCCAATATTGTGTTTGATTTACAAGTACAATTATCGTTAGATTGATATATGCACTTGTCAACATTTTGAAATACAGAACCACCACTATCTGTAAATTCAGCCAAATATTCTCTTTGGAACACTAATTCTGGCAATGTTCTTTTTGCGTCTTCTATCTCATCGGCGGTCATAAGAGGATTGGCGGAAGAAGGAAAGTGAAATGATTCTATATGTGGAAATTCCTTATTAAGTCCTTGAAGGTAAAGTTTATGGAACCAAGTGTTTTTAGCTCTTGGAGTTGAAATTGCCATCAATGTTCCTTTTTTATCAGATAATGCAGGTCTTAAAACTGAATCGTAGAGGTAGGAGTCCAAATAGTCCGCCTCATCCACTACAAGTAAATCATATCCCAAACCCCGTAAATTATCAGGAGAATCGGCACTTAAAAACAAAACTCTAACGCCATTTGGGAAAGTTGCTGTCATTGGCGAAGATTTATACCACTTGATTAAATGAGGGCAGTCCTTAGTTATAATTTTCATAGCTTCCACGCTTCTATTACATACTTGAAAAGTCGGAGCCACAATCGCGATAATTGAGTGTTCGTCGTATTTACCTGATAAACAACGACTTATGACATCTGCACAGCACATCAAGGTTTTTCCCATGCGCCTACCACAGCAAACTATTTTAAATCTTGCTTTACTTTCATGCACTAATCTTTGGGCGTTATGAGGTTTATATCTTAAAACTGCTTTATTGCTGCTTAAATCTTGTGTTACAATTTTGTCGTTAGTTACAATTTTGTCGCTCATTTTACTCCTTCTTCAAAATTTATAAGCGGAGCCCAAATTATTTCTAATTTATTATTAACCTGCACTTCGTCATCTTTTTGAACTTGATAGCCTAACATTTGTGATATCTGCTTAATTATATTTACTGCATCCGAATCTTTACACTTCTCCAATCTATCTACCAAATTCTTCACCAAATATGTTTTAGACGCTTGTAATTTAGCCGTATCGTCGTTCTGTAATCTGTTTGCATATTCAACTGCTGCTGGAACTGCTAATATTTCCTGTGCTCTTTTTAAATGATATGGCGATTTATAACCAGCTTGTTTGTATGCGATATTGTAGGGCAGTCCTTCGAGGTATATAGCGTCAATAAACTCTTTAGCCATTGGAGTAAGAGAGCCTGTGCCTTTTGGTCTACCCTTAACTAATAGATTATCTGTGCCCACTTTGCTCTTTTTAACTACCTTATCGCTCATTTTAGCTCCTTCATGGTCTCATTACTCTTCAATTTCGCCATTGCACTCGTTTCTAATTGCGTAAATTCCTTCCTACTTATCTTTAATTTCTTCATAATATCCGATATAGTGTCATTATCAACATGTCGCATCATCACCAATTCCCTCTCTTTCTTGCTCAAAACATCATCCATTACATTATATATACGCTCTTGACAGTCACTTGCGTAGATTTCCTTATATCCACACTTATCCACTTCATAATACATATCATCAATCTTATCTTGTTTTTCTTTTGGTGATACATAATAAACATCTCTATCTGTATCTTCCTTCAGCATTTCGTCAACATTAAGATACGCTCTTCTTTTTGTGCGAACGTTGGAATATCTAAGTTTGTCAACAATTTTCGTGTAAATTATGCGATACAAAAATGTGTAGAGACCCGCCTTTGTTTTATCATATTTGAGTATTGCGTTATAAACGAGCATGACTATATCTTGTTTTATATCGGGTGTATCAAGTAAGTGTGTATTACCTGATGTAGTGTTATATATTAGAGCGTTGATGCAATCGGTATATGATATGGCTATTTGTGCTCTATAATTATCATCTCCTGTAATCAACCATTTATCATAAAGGGCGTTTTGTTCTTTTGAGGTAAGTTGTGTTGGAGTTTTAGCCATTTTTATCCTTTAGTGCAATAAGTTCATCTCTTACACTCTTCATGATTTCAAGCCATTTATCATCGGGCAGTTTCCTTTCAAAAAAGAGTGCCAATAACATCATCTTCTCTTCAATAGTAAATTTTACTTTCATTTGGTCTCTTTTAATTGTGTAACAGCTTTGTTTTTAGTTAATGATTCTTGTATTTTAAGTGCTAGTTTATTGCCTTTTTCCTTTCTCAATCTATCTTCTTCTTCCAACTTGTTAATTCTATCAGTAAGTGTTTCTATGCAGATTTCTTGTGCTACAACCAAATTAATCAATCTATCTAATGTTGTCTCATTCATTTTCTGTTCCTCCTTATGGTTTTATAGTTCTGATATACCTGACCTATATCTATGTTCTCAAGTTGCTTCAATAACTCCTCTTTTTTTGTGTCGATTCTTATGTTTTTATTTATAAGTCTGGTTAATTCTGTTTTAGCTTGTTGTGTTAAGTCTATAACAGATTGGGTGTTACCTATTTTTTGAGAGAATTTAATCTGTTTAATTATGCAGTTTAAGCACATTTGATTTCGCCCTCCACTTTGTTTAGGAATTCGCTCCATAAGTTGATTTGGTGTTCTTCGCCATATTCATTCATGCAACGTTTTGAAGGTTCAATATTATCAAAGTGGTATGGTAATTTTGCTTCATAAATTGCTGTAAGGCTTTCTGCCACTTCGTCTTCCGTTACGTGACATCTTACTGAGTTATTCCCAACGTAGATACTAGAGCCATTTAATAGATGGGCTTCTGGTACGTTCTGTGTTTTATCAATTAATTCTCTACTTGCGCCGAAGTTAGTTACTAAAGGATAACAACCGCAAGCAATTGATTCTGTGATTGGTTTTCCGAATCCTTCACTTTGTGCCGCCGACAAGTAAACATTTGAAGCGCTATATATATTAGCCATATCTTCAACGCTAAATTCATTACATAGATATTTCATTTGCAAGGGGAATATAACCGTTGACGCTTGTTCTGCTGTATATTTTAGCATTAGCATCATGGCTTTCAAATCGGTTCCTCCCTGAGCCAACCCGCGAACATCAGAGTGGATATTTAGATACTTATTCTTGCAATTTGTTTTCTCTAGGTATTTTTTCCATCCTAGAATCATTGGGTAAAATCCTTTTCGAGACCTATCATCGCCGCAATTAGCAGAAACTATTGTAGTAAGCTCTGTATCGTCTTTTAATACATTGCCTTGCATAAGCTCATTAAAACGCTTTCTAGCCATATTTCTGTCAATAATATGATATGCTGTATCAAGTCCTAATGGAATGTATGTTGCTCTTTTTGCTACTTCTTTTGGAATCTGATTCAAAGCCCATTCGGTTACGCAGATTGGATAGTCAACTTCATGTAGGGTTGGGATATTACACATGCCAAACGGAGAAGAATCCACCATTAAAAGGGATGCTATTTTTGCTCCTGTTGCTTTTATTTTCCTAAAGAACTCAGGTGGAAGTATAAAAATATCATATGTAAAGAGCACTAAATCCGGCTCCCACGATTTACATTCTGCTAATATTGATTCTTCACCAATATATCCTGAACCCCAATTAGGCAGAATCGGTACACCTTTATACTCGGTTTTATATTTGCATCCATAATAAGCTATCATTTTTAGTTCAACGTTTGGAATTTTCTGTAGCATCTCTATTAAAGCTTTCGAAATCATTCCATAACCTGAGTTGACCGCTACATGTACGCTTGATATTAATATCTTCATTTAATTATTCTCCTTTATTGTTGGTTTAAATTCTCCAAAATACTTTTCTTCTGCTTGTTTACGGACTTCAATTGCATCTTCTATTGAATCAAAATAACCAAGAGATTTTCTGCATTTAGGAGTTATATTTATCCTGGCGTTCCACTTACATTGTATTTTATGCCATACAACTCCTTGATAACCAGAAGAATTGTTGGATTGCAATATGGTTCTGTGGCGACAATTTTGCTGTTTGTCGCAAATTCTCAAGTTTTCTAAGCGGTTATTCATAGGATTTCCGTCAATATGGTCTACAAATTTATCTTTAGGACAATCAGTTATAATTCTATGTATAAAAACTTGCCTTCCTCCTGAATAGCTAGTTACATATCCGCTATTATTTTTAAACCAAAACATATTGCACAATAAATCGTATTTTATTGCGTCAACAAAACACTCCTCCATGTTCCTTAAATATATAGTATCAATTCCGTTTCCTTTTTTATCGAGTTTAGTTCTTTTTTTTCCCTTATTTAGATTGTTTTTTATTCTATATGCAACTTGGTAATCATTTTTACATGTGTTGCATATATTGTTTAATTTATCTTTAGTTGTTTTGTGCTTACTATATTCACTCAATTCTTTCTCTTCGCCGCATTTACTACATATCTTCATTTACTTCTTCTCCTTTTCAAGCCTCACCATAAAATCATCAATTCCCCAATATTTTACTCCATTCAACTCCACGTATT
The DNA here is from genome assembly GCA_964608985.1 of uncultured Spirochaetales bacterium. GTDB lineage: Bacteria > Spirochaetota > GWE2-31-10 > GWE2-31-10 > CAYYKD01 > CAYYKD01. The sequence continues at coordinate 18,767 of CAZSQU010000029.1, read as the reverse complement.
CTCTGCCATCAACAGTATAAGTAAGCGACAATCCTGTATTAAAAACGTCTTTGTTCGTCAGATATATTCCGTATTCATTCCGATATAGCATGGTACTAGTGTGCTCATATCTATCTTCATAAAACTCTTCTAAACTTAAATCTCTCATGTTTTATTCTCCTTTATTGTAATTTTTCCATTTCTTCAAGTTATCTTTTGCCCAAAGTGGTTGTAAATTAGTGTAATGGAAACACTCTTTTTGTTCTTCTGGATTAGTTAAATCAAACGCATCGCATGGTTTTATGTGGTCTATATGCCATCCGTTAGCTCCATAATTATCCCAAGTCATTCCTTCTGTCCATAAACTCTCTAAATGATTGCATGCTTCTTTTGGAGTGCAACCAAGTAATTCCATTGATTTAAGTGCTTTTTCTCCAGACTGAGCTTTAATAGCTTGTCTCATTCTATGTCTTAAACTGAAAACTATGTGGAAAGCCTCATCTGTTGCTCTTTTTTCTTTTATATATTTCCTAAGATATATATTGCGTGATTCTTTATTTTCCTGTTGATATTTTCTTGCTTTCTCCTTTAGGGATTCTGCGTTATCTCTATATCTTTGCTTTTGTTTTTTGGATATTTCCTCTTTGTTCTCCCTGTAATATTTTTTGGTTCTAGCTTTTATCTTCTCTTTGTGCTCTTGATAATATTGTGAATATTGTGTTGCCATAACGTCCTAATGTTTATCAGAAACAAAATTTTACCAATTCGTCATATAGAGACTTTGGTATCTCTTCTCCACAATAACGCTCATTTTCATCATTATTTGACTTAAGACTCCAATAATATTTCCCATCCAGCTCTTCTATGGAAAGAGGCGCGTCTTCATATGGCTCGTAAGCAAAAACTTTAGATTGTCCGTTTATCCGCCAACCATGCTGAGTCTTTGTAAACTCGGCTTTTTGTTTTACCGCATAATATCTTCTTTTATTAACTTCAATAAATTCAGAGCCATCATCCAATCTCCATACAAGTACTTTCTCTCCATAAACATCTTCGTTTGTCAGTGCATATCCACATTTATCAACAAATACACATCCGCTTGCTCCAAAATATATATTCACATCTTCCTTCTCTACGTACTTCTTCATTCTCGGTCTCCTTTTTTAATCATAGCCATATCAGAGCAAAATTAACAAACGCTCTGATATGGCTAACTGGTTTACTTACTTGCTATAACGCAAAAGCACAACACCTTATTCGTTTTAGATTCTGAACAAACCGTAACATCAACAACTTTATCTTTTAATTTATTCATACACTCATTATTCTCTACAATTATGCCATACGCCGAACCCAATCGCTCAACAGCAACACACTTTGTACAGCCGACATTAGTTGACTCATTAGTAACTTCGTTTAGTTCTCGTATATCAACAACAGGATTGCCAGCAAATATATCCCATATTTTAAAATCGCCTAAATCACAATCAGCCATATATTCAGGATTAATATCAAGATTTGTATATTTATCGTAATCTTCTAATTCTACCATCTCAACTACCTTTACAAATCGCAACACTTCTGCCATACCAGTCTTATCATATTTATAATAGGCGTGACTACCGAAGCCTTCATAAACCGCACAATCACCTAACTTCTCGTACTGAATTGAATCCATAATTATTCTCCTTTTGTTAAAACATAATCATTGCTAATTTCTAAAGCATGATATTTGTCGTAAATGTTATGTAATTTTGCTTCCAGTTTAATAATATCCTCGCCGTTTATTAATTCAATCATGTGAACGCCGGCATCAAATTCAACGTCATATTTGAATATAATAAATGCATGCTTAAACAATTCTACATAAATACATCCATCATCGCCTTCTTTATCATAAAACTGCCTAAAATACCAGTAACTATCTATTTCATATTCTTTTCCATCAATCTTTACTTCACTCATTTCATTCTCCTTTTTAGTTTATTTACCTACGAGCATAATCACCTAATTACGCTCAACTAATAACTATATTCTCCAAAACTTTTTAAATTCCTTTATTTATTTTACTCCAATTAAAATCCCATTCCTTTATTATACACTCTTTTACAATCCACATAGGTATCGTCGTACATTCCACACTCCACTCATATCCGTCCTTTTTAGTCGTTTTCCAGTAATTCTTAAAAGCTCTCTGCAATCTACTTCTCTTTTCTACGCAAAATTCCTTCAACTTTTTATAATCCAACAATATAATGGAATTATTGCTTACCCACAAAACATGAGTACATATGCTATCTTCCTTCAACAACCATCCTTTCTCCCACTCTATAACTATATTGGTGTCATCGTAAATTGGACGATTCGCTTTAACATCTATATTATGTTTTCCGTTTGTTAAATCGCTTCCTTTTTTATCCTCTTCCAATTTTGTTCTTTTAAACTCTTTTTTTGAATGTTTATTGAGTAATTCAATACAATATGGCATGCACAATTCGCTCCATTTCATATCATCATCCCAATCACATAACTCTTTTTTCTCGCTCATGGAAAACTACTTCTTTATTTTCCACTGATTTCCCTCTTTTTATTTTAATTTATTTTTAAAATTGTTGTATAGCGTTATTTGTATGGATATATTGTTGCCTCTCCGTATGTTTTATAACGAACTCTCTAAACTCTTCCTGTGCTTTTGGAGTAGATAACTGCAAATATCTCCTTAACATATTGGCAATAGATATATCTGCTTTAGTTTGTTTAGTACCTTTTATGGTGTTTACCAGATAAGCAAGTATATCTTCTTTTTTACGTGTATGCTTTATATTATTGGTTTTATGGATTCTATCAGCTATCTTATCCAAACTATCCAAGTCATAAGAGTAATCGGTATCTTTTGCAACCACCATATCTTCGTAAGTTATAGTGGAATGTTGAGATTCTATTACAGTCTGGTCTAAAGAGAATATTCCTTCATTCTTTCTTCTCTTTGCAAATACAGCACCGTTGATGTTTCTCATATAATTCTCGATATAAGTGTACACTAGCGTATTAAAGTCACGTAAATGGGGTTTAAATTGATTTATAGCATTTATCAAGGGAACTTTAAGAGCAGAAGCTAAATCTGATTTATCGCCAACGTAGATGCGAATACCATCATGATATTTGAGATTTGCAAAGTATTCAAGTGTTGGTAAACGGTTTTGAATGATTTTGCTTAAAAGTTCAGGTGATTTAGTTTTTTGATATTCCAATACTTGCTCGTTTTCTAGTTTTCTATCAATTACTGGTTCTTTTGATTTTGACATAGTTTTGGTGCTCCTTTAAATATATTATACTACAGGAGCGAGTGGAATGTCAATAATTATTTGTGGTGTACATGGATATATTCGTGTACATTAATATATTACAGTTTATGAATATTGGATGATTTAGTAATAAAGTGAATCAACCAATACTGGTGAACTAGTAATGGTTATATATTATGGCTTCACTTTAACATCAAAATTGAATACCTGAAGTTCGTGTGCATAATGCATTATCATTGCATCAATAAGTTCTTTATGGTATTTTGCTTGGATTATAACAGAATCGTGGATAGGACAGACGATTGTTCCTTTATTTGTGAACTCTCTTATGAGCCAAGTCATAATATCAGAATCTTTGCGTTGTAGTTTTATACCGATATCAGAGCAAATATATTGAGCAATAGGCTTGTGTAGCTCTTTAAATTGTTCAAGAATATATTTAGCTTCGGTATATGACACTTCTTCAAACTCTTTTTTAAACGCCCAACAAGCCTCATTCTCTGTTTTTGAGTTTATAGCAATTAAAGCCATAATCTTCATATGTTCTCTTTTTATTGTTTTATGTTCGTAGCAATTCTCTGGTATCTCAACTTCTCTTGCATACATTTGGTAAAGCATTCTTATGTGAAGTGCTGAATAATCTGGTTCTTCAACATGTTCACCATTGATTAGCATGAATTGTTTACGAAGAGATTTAGGTATTGATTGAGGAGAGATACCATGCATAGGACGATAATAGTACCTACCACCATATTGCATTGATAAATCTCTTGTCCAGATTCGGATTAGGTAACATTCAATGTGTATCTCCATTGTGTATTGTACAAATTTAGATAGCCACTTTTTTGACTCTAAAAGCCTCTGTGACAACGGTTTAAGCTTGTTTTGGCTCTTCTGTGTGGTTCCATCTATGGAGAGGGTACTACTTCTCTCTGTCTTTGCTTTTGGTTCATCTTGGTAAGGATTTGGCGGTTTAATTTGTTGGTTCTCTGGTAGTTCATAATCCCCATTATAGAATCTTAGAGATATTCTATTGTTATAAATGAATAAGGTTAAGTCTGTAATCTGTTCTTCAGTAAGTGAATCATAATCATTTATAGATAGAGTTATGTTTGAATCCTGATATAGTTTGTTATAGGCTTTAAGCATGGTTTTATCTTTAGTAATCTTACGCCAATCTCTATCACAAAAATCATATTGGTTATATTCAAGTAATGTTTTAATATCCTCTTCATCTTTTTGGTTGAATTCTACAAAGTTAATCTCATCCAATGCAGGTATTATTGCTGTTCTAATTTGATAATCAGAGAGGTTTGATTTTTTAACCATATTACGAAGTTTATCTGTGGCGAATATAATGGTAGAAGTATGAGTGTAGTTATCGCCTAATTGTTGAGTAATATAACCATTAGATATAAGCCAATCTATTTTAGGTATAGTATTAGCATAAGTCCAACGTACGGGTTTGTATTGGCTTCTCTTGTAATCTTCTTTACGCCTTGATATAACACCAATCCAATCGTCAGCAATCAAGCCAAATATCATTTCTTTAAGGTGATATTTGTTATGCGATAAATTGGCAGATTGTTTTTTGGTTGTAGGCAAACCGTTCACTGATATGTAATGGTTTTTATATTCTTCAATTAATGGCAATAGTGCTTTATTAAGTGCTTTATTCTCAGATACTGCATGCCATCTTACAAATTGATATTCGTACCGTTCGTTATACTTCTTCATCTTCGTTTTCCTTTGTTCGTTCTTGTTTAAAAAGAAGCAAACCAACCTGAACGAATAAAAGGCTGTCTTCGGCTCATGACTTCCGAATTAGGTTCGCTTGTCATATTATACCACAAAACCACTCCATTCTCCTCTTTTTATTTTTCACTATTTTATTTTTCTTGATTTCCATGCAAATAACCGCTATAGTATTGCAAAAGTAAAAATTACTATTTGAACAAAATAATTAACTTTTAAAAAATATTTATTGATTTTCAAAAACTAATGGAGTATACTATGATTATGAAAGAGAAAAAGAAAGCAGGTCGTCCTAAATTGAAGGAGAGTCAGAAGCGTCCTCATATGTTTGGGATTATGATGTCAACAAAAGAACACGATAGAGTAAAAATGTTGGCAGAAGAACAAGGAATTACTATGGCGGATTATATAAGAGGATTGATTTTTTAATTTTATGCTTGCAATTTAAAAAAGAAGATGATAGGATATTGCCAACGATTGAGAACGGTTGATAACGAAAGGATATTTAAATGAGATTTACAATTGATTTTGACGAAAAAGACTTGGAAAGAGATAAGAAAGAAAGAAAATTAAGGTCGTTTGAAAAACAATGTATGAGTTATTTTAAACATATGCCAAAATATCAAAAAGTACTATTCTTGCTAAACTCCAAATATAAGTTCAATGATTGGTTTTCAGGATTATTGGATGTTTCCACTGAAGAATTAAATCCAACGCCACGTTCTATTTTTGGTTATATCTTCAAATGCACTGATAAGCCAGAAATGGAAGATGTTGTGAAATATACATTGGAGAAATATGACATACCACTAATTAATATTTTTAAAATAGATTACGATGATGACGCTGAAGATAATGAAAGAATAATAAATGCTGTAAATAATGCTTGATTTTATAAAACAACCTGTTATACTGCTTTTAACGATTGAGAACGGAATATAAACAACGAACAAAAGAAAGAGCGATTATGAACGCAAAAGTACTTGTATGGGAAATTACATCAACCGCATTGGGAGCCGATGGAAAGTGCGGAACTAGAATATCTGGAACAATGCTTGAATCCAAAGATGCCAATTTGATATGGAAGGCAGTACAAAGAGAGCGAGAAGGAAAAGAGTTAAAGAATAAAGAACAAGTGAATTATATGATAGCAACACTCAAAGAAAGTCTATATAAGGCTCTTGGTATTACGGGAGAACATTGTACGCATTGGAAGATTGTAGGTTGCGAACAGGCTTAAAACAAAATCGGACTAGGGGAATCAGGGTGTCCACTAACTAAAAAGCAAAGGAGAGTGGATTATGAGTCAAGGCAAAGGGAGTAGAAACCGCACAACTAATTTTAAAGCATATGATAATTCGCCTATATGGAAGAATAAAGAACTTGTCATAGATTGTAAAAAGAAAACAGATATAACTGATTTCCAAAAAGCACTGCAAGATAACACAATCATAACAATCAAAAATCTAAGGAGCTAAATCATGAGTAAATTAACGGCAGATAGGAAACAGCATATCAGAAACATATTTGAAAATGATGCAAAGGTATTATTGAGTGAAGTACAAGCATATATAGATAAACTAGAGAAGAAGTTTTTATGTATTAAGCGGGAACGGATTGCAAATTACATCAAGCAAAGAATCAAGTAAACATATTGTGTAAAATAATTTAAAATAAAAAGAGGGAAAGTTAGAGTAAATCTAGAATCATATTAATGTTGGCTAGAATAGAGTGTTAAAACAAAAAAGGAGAGTGAAGAATGAAGTGGTTTTGGTTGTTGCTGGGAGTCTTGTTTGTTGTTGTATGCGAATGGTGCGCCAATGTAAATTATGAGTTTTACGTAAGACATACTGGAAATCCTCACGGACTGACAAGGAGCGAATATAATATTTGTTCAAAAGATTTCCCAATTGATTAAAAACAAATAAAAGGAGATTTAAATGAGTGATGTGATAGAGCGTGTTAGTTTAAGATTAGGAAAGTTCAATTGCGATGATATATACACAAATGACTTAAATTTAAAATATGTTAGTGAAGATGGAGTTACTTTAAAAAATAGAGATTTTATTGACACTTGCTTATGGAAGAGCTTTGAAGAAAATGGTAGAGAATACGTTGAACTAAATGGCGTAAAATATTTTGGAGTTCAAATTTAAAAAGGAGAATAAAATGAGTGAGTTTTTACAAGTTATTGGAGTTTGTATATTGATTGTTATTTTTACTGTTACACTTGTTTCGCCTATTGCAATATACACAAACAATAAAAAATATGAAGTGTATGTTAAGGCTACAGGCAACGAGAAAAACCTAAGTAAAATTGATTTCTTTTGGTATCGCAAAACATTTAAGTTTGTTGAATTAAATAATAAAGGAGAGTAAAATGAGAGAGCATGTATCAACAGTTATAGAGAGAGAGCATTATCTAAGTAAAGATTTATCATTATGCGTAAATGAACAAAACATAGATTTTGTTGTTGCAAATTATGATTCGCACATAAGAAGTTTTTGTTTTACTTCGTATGATGAGTTGGATATGTATAAAAATGTCGAGTTTGAATTGAGGCTGATAGTAAACGGATGGAATGCAATAAGCGTTTCTGGAAAAGGAAAATTAGAACCAGACAAGATTCAATTCGCAAATTTAGATAAAAATAGAAAAGCAATGTACCGTTACGTTATTAAGTTTAAAAAACACTAACATTCGCCACATAACTCTCTATTCAGGATTTTTTGTTAATTTACCTGTTTAGAGAGTTATTATTTTTACAGTGATTTAGCAAACGCCTTGATTATATTCTTTATTTGCCTAACAGATAAAGAGTTCATTATCTTCTTCTCTTCACTTAAAATCCATGTCTCGCACTTATCAGGATTAAACTTGTGCAGATATTCATGAATTGTTGTGCTTAAAATCTCTTGACGATAATCCAACGTAATCTCTTCCGTAATACAATCATAAAAGCCACAATAAGGTTTACGCAACTTCTTTAATGTTATATTGCGTTCAGGCTTACGTAATTCTCTATACAATCTACTCGTAAAGCGGTATAGAGAATTTTTGTATTTTTTATTGCATTCCATATTATATAATACGTTTTCGTTGTATAATAGAAGTAGAACGAACCTATAACTTAAAATTTTAAAAGAGATATAATTGTGAATCTTCGGGTTCGTTCTAACAATTATATCTCTTTGCTTTTAAGGATTGATTATGAGCACAAAAATATGTAGCAAGTGCGGAGTAGAGAAAGAGTTAACAGAGTTTCATAATTGTAAAAGAAGTAAAGATGGTTTTTTATATCAGTGTAAATTATGCAGAAATTCACAGGTTCATAACAGTTGCGTAAAGCGTAGTGTAATAAAATCTATATATAGAAGCAGATATGCAAATGTAAATGAATTAGGCAATGGGATTGATACGATTTATTTAAAAAATGGGGATATGGCTTTTGTTGATGAATCTGATTATAACGAGTTAATTAATTATATGTGGCGTTCCGATAAAGATGGATACGCGATTGGATGCATAAATTCAAAAACAGTAAGAATGCATAGATATATAACAAACTGTAAGATTGGGGAAATTATTGACCACATAGACGGCAATAAACTAAATAATAAACGCAGTAATTTAAGAATATGCTCGCAAATGCAAAACGCTCAACATAGAACTGTATTAAGCTCTAAAAACAAAAGCGGCAAAACAGGTGTTAGTTTTAATGATACGGTTAAGAAATGGTGTGCAAGAATTGGATTTAATAATGTATCTATTGGGTTAGGTTATTATGAAGATATAAATGATGCAATAGAAGCAAGGAGGTTGGCAGAAGATAAATATTTTGGAGAGTATAAAACTCACATTTAACTATATTTTATAGTAACTAAACAACTCAAACCAATGCATATCTGCGCGAGAATATTGAGGTCTAATTAAAACCTGAATGCCATGTTTACAAGTATGCAACTCCATTCCTACCATTTTTTGCACATCTAAAAATAAAGGCGGTCTCTTTTTCCAAAAAAGCCAACCTAAAGCACGAAGTCCTATATATCTAGTCCTGCTAATCAGAGGATAATGTTTCTTCAAAAACTTTTTATATAATCTATCTGCCTCTAAACGAGTTATTTTAACCTGTTTGTACTCGCCATAAACCATTAATGTGTACGTTCCTTCTTTTTTAGCAGAATAACACCAATCATGCAAACAACTTCCAGCAGAACACAAATCAATAACTCCAGTGCAACCATTCCAAACGAACCCCATATCTATCTTCAAAAACTCCTGTTCTCCTATCTCAATCCATATATCCTGAGGCAAAACATATTTCATACTTACCACTCATTTGCTATCTTTAAAAAGGTATAGTACTTTGAAAGTTCGGCAGGCTTAGGATAATCTAAAAACCAAGTAAAATTATCGTTCAAGTAATGCCGAATTATATTAGCACTAAACAAATCTCCAGCTAAAGCAAATAAATGTGATAAATTATGCAATATAGCCAACTTTATCATTAACACTTTATCTAACTGCTTCTTATGGTTTATAGCGAGTTTTAAGTATTCAGTTATATCTTCTATGGTTTTTAGCTCTGCAATCGTTATATGAGGCATTGTAGGCGTTTTTATAGGCTCAATTCTTATACATTTAAGATTTGTTTGCTCTATAGCCAATTTTAAATCATTAATAATTTTATCTTGAACTGAAGGTAATAGTTTAGAAGCGAAGTTTTTTATTTGAGAATCAAGTTCGTCAAGTTGCTTTTGAGTATATTTTTGTCCTATTTCTATTATTTTAGTATTATGATTTTTACCATTAACTATAAGTGTGCTCATATTAAGCTCCTAGTATAAGTACAGATACTAATCCGATTAACACAGAGATACAGATTCTAAGCAACATACACTCAATTTTATTAACCATACTAATACCTACTTTATATTTTTATCTAAACGGTTCTCAATTCTTTCCAACCTCAAAGCAATTTCTCTTAAAAGGGCTTGCGAAACTGCTGCATCTGTTTTACTTTGATATATTTGAGCACTAAAATTAGCCATTTTTGCTTCTGCTTGATTACAATGAGTTTCAAGTGCAATCTTTGTATCAACGATATTAGCTTCTGCCAAACCAATACGTAGATTTATGCTGGAGTACCATACACTACCCACGATAACTGCACTTAATAAAGCAGATAAAACCGTACCACCTAACTTCATCCACTCAATTTTACTTGTTTTTGCAATTGTCACCAGAACCTCCTAAATAAAGATTTATTATCTTTATTTTCTTCCTGTCAAATAGTTATTATAATATCAATAGGGTTATCGGCAACAACCTTGATTATATCTCCTGGTTCGGTGTTAATTCCATCAATCGTGTACAATATGTCCTGCCAAACTATATCATCAACCCTTAATACTATATACGTTATTTGCTGATGTATATGGATTACACTAAATTTAGTAAGCATATTGTTTTTTTGAGAACACGCAATAGATTTCAAAGAACTCCAATTGCTACCGTTTATGATAACAGTAGCTTCTTTTGTGTTATTAAAAGTATGTAGTTTTGGTTCTCTCATGATATTATGCTGGTGTAAATGAGCGTTCTGTGATAATACCGCCAGTAATTACCAGACCGTGTCTATTTCCGTCATTGTCCAGCCATGTGAATTGGTCAGTGATTCCGTCAACCGCCCCAACCATGTAGTTTGTTGCAGTTTTTATTTTTTTTGCAGCATATATACCACCGTCAGTCCCAAAAGAAGGAGTGGCATCACTAGCCTCTGCGGTACCCGAACAATATATTGCAGTTTTTACTACGGCGTTATTAGCCATTATAGTGCCAGCAGTTGTAATACCTCCAGCTACAACTAAAGCACCCTTAGCAGTACCAGCACCGTAATTAACGTCAGCAGTGGATGTAATTTTCCAGCCAACATTATTCGCATCTGATTCGCCGTCAAGTGTACGTTCGGTTGGATGTATACTTTTTACTCCATCCTTGTCGCCAATAACAGCGTTCTCACTAAAAGAGTTACGTAAAGCTCCGCCGTCAAGATTAAGATATGATACATTAGTTCCATGTCCATTTGTGCCCTCACCGTCACGAGTTGCATCGCAGTGGTCGTCTCCTGCCGTACCACCAGTTATGTCAGATAGAGTTGAGTGGATAACTCTCTCGCCAATTAAATCAAACAAGCATGCCCAAGGAGCATCTTCTGGGTCAGAGTATTCCGTTGCAAGTTCTTCACAAAACCATGTCCAAAAACTAGAGTCAAAACATTCCGTGCATGATGGTATGTCTCCAGTTATCTCGTCAACAAGGCTATCCCAAGATAAATAAGCTACTTGAGGGGGTGTACCTGCAACCTGCTCTCTCACTACAAAGCTCATATCCTCAAAATCAACGCTAGGAGAAGTGCCTTCAGTAAAATTATAAAGCTGATACGAGCCTTGATTTGTGCCAATTGTTTTTGATATTGAACGTTGCTGATATGCGGCGTCGAGACCTAATTTTGCAAAAGAATCTGTATCAGCCTGTATAGTATCAAGCCATATTTGCCCTTTGCGTTGATGTCTGATAACATATGAGCCATTTACATTTGATATTCTGCATAATTGGCGAGGATAATTTTGAGTGTCTAATGCTGGGTCAGGACCGGAGCCACCAGAGTTATATAAATCCCATCTCATATCTACCGAGCTAGACCAATCCAAACTTGAACCAGAATTTGGTTTTATATAAAAAGTTATCGCTACAGTGTTACCAGCAGTAGGTAATGTATTTCTCCCAGCACCAGAGCCTATTGTACGCCATTTTGGACCAACGTCTGTATCAGCATAAACCGCATCATCTTGTAAAATTGAACTCTCGTTATAATAAACATTGGGACTGTATCTATCGAGCAGATATACTTGTAAGGTATCAGTTCCGTCAACGTCTATAACTCTAAAAGTAAAAGGAAGTAGTCCTCCAGAACCATCATCTCCCATTGTCATATCTCCAGTACCGGCATTCCGAGCGTATTTGGAAACTCTATAATAATCGGTAACAGAAACAAGCATAGTATATAATAATGTACGGTAAGTACCAGGTTCATTCACTATATCATCTATATCATCTGTTGTTTTAAATTGGAATACTGGAACAACAGAACTAAAATCAGATTCAAGATACACATAATTAGTCCCATTCTCCAAAACAACTGTTGCGCATCTATTATAAGGGAATAGGTCGGAAAGGTCAGCCCAATCCAAATGCGTATATCTAGTACTGTCAACTATTACATCTCCAACATTTATATAGAGAGTGCCATCTGTTCTATCATAATGCATCAAATCCCAAGGAAACATTTCTCTTTTATCATTTATACTTTGTTTTAGGAATGTATTAGATATGTTGATTAACTTGCTTGTAATGCCTTCGCCGGCTCCTGTAAAATTAGCACAGCCAATAGGATATAAGCAAGAATCAACATGAGTGTTAAGTCCGCTATATAGATATTGTAATTCATCTCTGTAAACCTTTAAAATGTGATAACGATTAGGCAATATTGATTGAGTGGTTGTATGAGTTGCATTTAACCAGTCATCAAATTCGTCTATGTTAGTTGTTCCTGCATCACTAGATAAGGCAGCTACATACCAAATAGAACTTGAACTTGTTAATCCGCCATGAGGTATTGTTCCTTCTGCTGCTGGTTTATTTTTTGGCGTATTGGTTTGAAATATATGCACATAATTCAATTCGTCATTTACTTTATCAGATAGATTTCCCGTATAGTTATCGGTCATACGGCAAAAGTTACCATTGCGCCATATAAAGCCTAGTCTAATTAATACCCCGCCACTACCATTCTTCTCTATCTTCCACGTTTTATCAATATCTGCATCAAGTCTAATGGCATTTTGAGCAATAAAGTTAGCAGAATTGGAAGCCTGAGATAAGAGGTAGTTCATGTCAGAGCCATAAACGCCTTTATCGCCTCTTTTATATTCTTTTGTTTCTGTGCGAACTGCAAGATTACTCATATAACTCCTTTAATCTCCAGATGATTCTTCTTCTGTTTCCAGTAACTCTTCGATTGCTGCATAACCATACATATAACTTTGAGCTAAAGCCGTAACCAAGCCGGGACCGGGCGGAGGACTTACTTCTGCAATCGTTTTAACTGGGCGGTGGAAGAGGGTAGCTCCACCAGCGTCACTAGGCATATAGTTCCAATCATCCTTTTCTATGCCATTTCCGATTAATCTTATTATAAATACAACGTCTACATCCCAAACGCCACCATTCATAGAGCCAGTTATTCCACCAACTAAAACTTGACCTTTTTTAAATCCAAGGAAGTCTGCGTTATTTAGTTTTCCGCCATATAGAGCTACTTTAGGCATCCAAGCGTCCAAAGCAGCATCATCTTCAAATCTAATTCTCTTTGTTCTTTGGATTTGTGTAACTGCAATAGGAAGATTTTCAGCGCAAGGACCACCATTATCATTAACTATATCAAATGGGAATACGGTAGTTGCCCCATCCTGAGCGTTTTTAGTATACCAGAACCAAGTCGTGCCACCTTGTACATTTAAAGTAACCAAATCAGCACTGAAAGAACCAGCACCTTTATCCTCTTCTCTTTGTTCTGCACTGCCACCACTTAATTCGGGAGAGGCATAAGATACAGTTGCCGTTAAACCATTTGCGCCAGAACTATGAGTACGTTTATAATTGATATTTGTGCATAATATATTCGCGTATGAAGTGGAAGATTGAGGGTCAACCATTTCGTCATCTATTTCTGGTAGAGTGGTAGTGCAACCGTAAGAGCCAGGTGATTCTACAAACACTCTTTCGCCAGTACCTATTTTATATCCTAATAAGTTTTCGCCCTGTATATCAAGACTCCAACCTTCAACTTGTTCTTTCCACGCCATAATATCTCCTTATAATACAAACGCCATATTGCCGATTGATTTATCTATACTTGTTAATGATTTTACTAATATATCTGTTTGATTTTGAATAGCGTTAACTATTTGTGTCGCTATTGATATCTGATTACTTCCACCAGTTGCATTACTTAAATCTGGATTGGTTAGATTGGTTGTAATTTCGCCAGCGTCCTTAAAGTATTCAGATATTTTAGGAAATGAACTAGCCATCTCCTTCATCTTCATAGTTCCTGCGCCACCAATAAGAGTATTCATTCCCTCTAAAACAGAATCAAATATTGAAGTAGCACCAGTTCCTTGACTTACCGTTTTCTTCAATGCCTCAAAAGCTCTTTGTGTATTGTTAGTGGCGTCTTCAAGTTTCTCCATTTCTTTTGCTGGTTCTTCTGCCGCTTGACCAACAATATCTATAAGCGATTCTTGCTCTGTCTTTAACTCTTTGGTAGCATCTGATGTTTTCTTTATGGAGGCAACTATCTTAGGATACATTCTTTCAATTGTAGCCATTTTTTGAGGGTCTCCGCTGTTATACATCTCTTTTGCCATCCTAAATGCGTCTGCGTTTCTTGTGCCAAAGTCTTTAAACATCTTATCGCTTGTATATTTAAGATTATCAGTTGCATTATCTAGTTGTTTTATTGCATGATAAGCCTGTACTGCAACAACTACTAACGTTCCTATTGCAGCGGCACCAGCAACGCCAGCCCCGACTATGCTAGATTGAAGTCCAGGTCCAGAGGCTTTAGAAAGAAGAGCGGCTTTGTTATAAACCATAAGAGCCTTCGCTAAATTATATATATTCTTGATTGCAGGAATAGCAGCAATTCCAAATCTAGTTAATTGAAAAGCAACAGCAGCCCAAAATATTTCAAATTTATAATCCAGTATGCCCTTTATTACGTTCCCAACTTGCATACCCCACTGTATTAATTGTTTACCAGATGCAATAATCTTATCCACCCACTCTTTAATCTTTCCGCTTGCAACCAATTCTTTAATACGTGCTGATAATTGAGCCATAGCGTCTTTCAGGAATAAATTTTCACTAATAGCCCTTCCAACAGCTTCGGTAAACTGACCAATCCTGCCCTTTAATTCTGCATATCTTCCAGTAAGAGTATTTAATTCATCTTTTTGTGCTTTATATTGCTTGGTTACAAACTCATTAACAATTGTAGCTTTTTCAGCATCCGTTTTAGCTGTTCTTAATGCCGGTATATAACGTGTCAGCATAGATACATCACCAGCCCTTGCAGCAGCCACAGCCCTCAAAGCCCCCTCTTCACCCATGCCAGCCTTTGTAAGACCTATAACCGCCCTTGAAGCATCATCTAATTTATCTGTCTCAACTCCTAACAACCTTAGGCTTGCCATTCTCTGCTGAACTACATCACCGCCAACAGCAGTTTCATCTTCAATGGCATCAGCATATTTTTGAAGTTTAGGAACTACCGCATCAGCAGATTCACCATGTTGTTCTATAGCGTTTGCCAAATTTCTTACAGACTTCTCCTCTTTACTCCATTCCTGAACTGCTTTTACAGCATAAGCAGAAATTGCACCAAAAGCAACTAAAGCCTTTACCTTTATATACTTGAATGCTTTTTTAAATGAAGAACCAATGCTAGAAGCAATATCCTTCATTCTTTTGCCAAATGCTTTAGCTTTTGCGGTTAATTCAGCAAAATTTTCTTTTATGAAAACATTTAATTTTGTTTTTCCAACAGCCTCAAAATTTCTTTTAACTTCATTTAGTTTTTCGTTAAAAGCGTCCGTTTTAGGTCCGCCTTTCGCAATCTCGTCAAACATATCACCGGCAACTTTTTGACCTTTTATGAAAGCTCCAATAGATTTTATTGTGCTCTTTTCTACTTCTTTTATCGCTTTGATTGCTCCGCCGAAAGAATTAGATTGTTTTCCTGAAGAAACAGCTCCTCCAATACCAGCACC
>CAZSQU010000029.1:0-2729 GCA_964608985.1 uncultured Spirochaetales bacterium | reverse complement strand
CAGCACCAATCGCACCTCCACCACCTTTTTGACCAGTTACGCTTCCACGTTGCTCCATGTCAACGCTAATCTTCTGTATTTTACTTAACTCATCTTTTATCTGCTTTAATTTACGGTCAAAAAGAGTTAAATCAGCGTCAATCTGTATCGCAACATTATCAATTATATTAGCCATTTATCTACCTCTTTGGTTTTATAGAGTCCATTTCGTAAATCTTGTCATTAATCTGCCTGATATTAGGATTCATAATACCTTGCTTATTCAATTCAGCTATTGCAGGCATCATCTTATCAGCTTCCTTATGTGTATTTTTACGATTTTTGCGACTAACCGATTCAGTTTCAAATATCTTATTCCATTCCGTAGGATTTAATTCACGCCCCTGAGAGCATGATATATAATCCCATTTATAGGCATACGATTTATATATGCTTAGTTGTGGTATGGAAAAAGAAGCCACAATATCAGGCGTGTAATTAAACACCTTGCATATTGTGGCTATATCTC
Source organism: uncultured Spirochaetales bacterium (assembly GCA_964608985.1). Lineage (GTDB taxonomy): Bacteria > Spirochaetota > GWE2-31-10 > GWE2-31-10 > CAYYKD01 > CAYYKD01. The sequence goes on along the minus strand of CAZSQU010000029.1, from coordinate 2,221 downwards.
TATTCCAATCAACTGTTATTTCGTCATTGTATCGTCTGATTTTTTTTTAGTATCTTCCTCAGTTTCTTCAGCACTATCTTCTTGCGCTTCAAAACCAATTATCTTGTAGGCTAATTTAGATAGATAATTGAAATAATCAGATGTGAAATTAGCGTCAAGTAAATCATCCAACTCACTCTCTTTTATATCATTGAACTTTGTAATTGCATACTTTATAATTTCAGTTATGCCATGTACTGTCGTAAACAACGCATCAGCAAAAGCCGTCTCTTCTTCATTTGATTCGGGTTTACCCATCTCATTCCAAACATCCAACATGAATTTACCACGTTGTTCTTTTGGTAATGTCTGAGCAATTAATTCCGCCTTTTTAAGAGCGTCCCTTTCCTTCAATTTACGAGACAACTTCAAAAGTGAACTAAGTGATAAAGTCTTGCATACGAAGGTTTTATCACCTATCACTACATCAAATTCCTGATTGATTACTTCTAACATTTTATACTCCTTTTTAGTATGTTATTTTTTAATTAAGCGTCAATTTCAACTGGACCGGTAAACTTAAAGCCCCAAGTAAGTTCAAATCTATCTTCAACAGCATTAGTTGCCTCGTGAGAATTAAAAAGAATAGAACCACTATATGAGCATGCGTCGTTACCCAGAACTGCTTCCGCTGTATCGCCTAAAAGATTACCCTTAGAGTCAAGCAACGTCACAGAACCTTCCCAATCTTCAAAACCAGCTTCAAACTCGCGAGCGCCATCAGAACAAAATGTAGTGACATCTACTTCATCAATAGAACCACTTACACTCCATTCAACCGCGCACCACGTAGTAGAACCAACTGTCACATATCCACTTTTACCATGAGCCATTATACACCTCCGTTTGTTTTCCTAGAATAAACCACTGTAGCCTACCCTAATATATACGTTTTTACTTCCAAAATATTAAACCATGAACACCCTATACTGCAATATTCCCTGCCATCCTTTATTCTCAGGGTCATTTATTGTGTAATCATTAACATATAATACTCTATCAATAAAACCACCAATATCCTGCAAATTATCAAAATGGTCTCTTAATTCATCCGTTATAGCATTCACATTATTTAATCTTTCAGCCGTTTCAAATATAGAGAACTGAATGTCATATGTTCCCTTATCTTCGCAAGTAGTTCTTTTTGGCGTATTATTGAATGTATTAAGCGTTATAAAAGGATGGCATAACTTATTGCCATTTTCATCAGTCTTAGGCGCAATACCAGCATATACAGTTGTTCCTATATTCGCTTTACATTGAGATATAATCCATTTACTTACTGTTGATGCTCTATTACTCATATTTATGCCCTGTAATTATTTCTGTTGTAAACTGCTCTTCTTAAAAATGCTCTTGGCGTAATATGTCTAGTGCCCAGTTCGAGATATATTGCGTACTCCTTGTCGCTACCAACATATATAGATTTATCGCCATTTTTCTGCATTTGAATAGAATCTCTTAATGCGCCCGTTTTCACTGGAACATTATCTTTAGCATCAATTACAATTCTTTCTCCAACTTTATCTAGATATTTTGACACTATTTGTTCTATTTTAATCATGTAGATATATACGAATTAATCTCCTACGCAAAAGCTAATCCATTTACAATCTACTTGAATACCCTCTGTAAGCCCTGTAACATGCCCTGTAACATGCCCTAATTTGTTTATCCAAACAACTTCATATATATTCCCTTCCAATATAATCTCGTCGTTTTCTACTATATCAACGTCATTATTCAGATATACTCTTATGGCCAGTGTTGAAGAAGGCAAACCCAAAGCAATAATTTCGCCACCAGTAAGAGTCATAAACGCACATCTTTGAGTAGATTTGAATGCATAAGAATAGATATATTGTCCATAATCGTCTGTAATGGATGATTTACTTCTTATTGTGCAATCTAAATTATATAATGATTCTCTTGACATATTAGAACCCATCTAAATCAACATTTTGTTCTTTTAAAATAGAATAAAAACCATCATAATCATCTTGGGTTGCATATCCCATTTGTATTAGTCCACCTATCATCTGCTTTAATTGAGTCCAATTCTCATACTTTAGCAGCTCATTTATAGTATAGGTGAATGGTGCAAGAGCAATAATTCTGTCAATAGTAAAAACTTGAGCTTCTCTAGCAATAGCTTTATCCGCATTGAATGGTATTTTAGGTG
>CAZSQU010000028.1:0-34522 GCA_964608985.1 uncultured Spirochaetales bacterium | reverse complement strand
TCTGTAACGCAAACTCATAGCTTGAGCCGACCCACGACTTTAGCTCATCCTTTTTGAACCATAAAACTATTGAAACTGCAAGCAGTAGTAAGAAACCGCATGTTATGTAGTACTTTAAATTATATATTGCATTCCAGATTGGCATTGACTGATCTTTACCCCAGTTGACAAATACAAGTATTCCCACCATTGCAAATATATAGAGTCCTGTCTGCCATAGTTTCCTGCCGGGCACATCCTCCGGCGGCAACATCATTTCAAGCTCTTTGTTTCGCTCTTTTTCCTCTTTTAAGAATATAAAGTGCATAATAAGTCCTATCACTACAGAAAAAACAACTGCTCCCAATGCTCTTGCTATCCCAAGTTCAACACCGAGAACCCTTGCTGTCAGTATTATTGCCAGAACATTAATCGCCGGTCCCGAATATAAAAACGCTACCGCCGGTCCGAGACCCGCACCTCTTTTATAGATACCGCCAAATAATGGCAGAACCGTACATGAACACACCGCAAGAATTGCTCCCGATACAGCTGCAACACCGTATGCTACAACTTTATTTGCTTTAGCACCAAGATATTTTAAGACTGCACCTTGACTAATAAAATTACCGATCGCCCCTGCTATAAAAAATGCAGGAACAAGACATAGTAACACATGATCTCTTGCATATTCCTGCAACATAAAGAACGACTCCATTATCGCATTCTTAATAATAGGCAAGTCAAAAGGAATGAAGAAGAAACCTGCAAATACGCTGATAATAATAAGAAACTTTTTCCACTCTTTCATAACAACTTATCCTTTCTTAAACCTACAATACACTTCCCGTCCTCACGCTTTGACAATCTTACCTCAAGCAGATTTATATCACTCAAAAAAATATCATCCGGAATCGAATTAATTAAATCAATAAAAATTGAAAAGAAACACTCTGTATTTTTTTTTAATGAATACATTACAAAAGTTCCGTCTTTTGTTTCATTTAGAATTTCTGCATTTTTAAGCTCTTTAATATGCTTTGATACAGTATAAAAAGGAATTTGTAATGAATCTACAATCTCACAAACACAAAGCTCCATATCGGCTTTGATAATTAATTTTAAAATTCTTATTCTTGTTTGATCCCCGAGACACTTGAGTTTTTTTAAATAACTGTTCAATTACACCGTCCTTAAGATTTGCCTATTTGCACAACAATGCGAATATATAACATAAAAAATTGAAAGTCAACATACTTTTTAATCTAATTATTTTAAATTTTGGGTAAATCGAAATAACAACTATTAATGTATCTAAAAAAATAATAAAAAAAATGCTTGGCATTTTTACAACTTCATCCGGCACAAAAGCGACCAGTAGAATTTTCGTGCATAATGTAGGTTAAGCAATGTATCTGATCATCTGAATTATTTTCTGAGCTGAACCGGGATTAACACTAAGACGAGTTAATCCGGAATTAATTACCTCTTTCAAAAAATCAAAATGTTCACCGATTTCACCGCATAGTGAAATTTCTTTACCAAGCTCCTTTGCTGTTATTAATAAAGGTTTAATCAAAGCAGCTATTTGTGGATTACTTAAATTATATAGATGATTAACAGATGTATTTTCCCTGTCAACCGCAAATAAATACTGCACAAGATCATTTGTACCGATTGAACAAAAGTCAACCCTTTCCAGATAAGGACGGGGCGTGACAAAAGGCGCAGGCACCTCAAACATAATACCTCTTTTAATATTGAGCCCAAATTTAGAGAAGACAGCGTCTGCAGATTTATTTAAGATATCAATCTCATCTGGAGTTGTTATCATCGGATACAATATTTTTACAGGATATTTCCTTGCTGTAATGGCGATTGCTTCAAGCTGATTATTCAGAATTTTTGGATTTGCAATTAGAAATCTACTGCCCCTGCTGCCCAGAAGCGGGTTGTTTTCAACGGCGAATTCAAGTGTATCTACCTTCTTATCCGCACCAAAATCAAACAGTCGTATTGTTACATCCGCTTTGTTTTCGAGTCGTGCAATCATCGATATGTATTTTTCTGCCTGAAGCTCCGGATTAGGAAATGCCGGATACTCATAAAAAAGAAATTCACTCCTCAATAGACCTATACCGGCAAGTCTGAATGAATTTATCATATCAATATCGGTATTTGACAGCACATTCCCCAAAATGGTAACCTCTTTACCATTTGCAGCGTAAGCAACCGGACCACGATTGTTTTTTATAATACTACAATCTCTTTTTGCTTTGATATCTTTTATTTTATAGCTTTCAATTATTTCTTTTGAGGGATTTAATATAACTTTACCGGCAAAACCATCAATAATCACCATCGAACCACATTCCACGGTATCAACTATATTTAAGCCCGACACAAAAGGTATCCCGATAGAACGGGCCATAATTCCTGCATGCGAGTTGGCTCCCCCCTTTTCAGATATCAGTCCGACTATTCTATCATCCTCAATCCTTGATAATAGTGAAGGAGTTATTTCGTGAGCAAGTACAATCCTGTCTTTTTTATGCAGACAACTCGAACCTATGTTGCATAAGAATTTTCCTGACTCACCTGTAAGATGAGATAGTATCCTTTTTTTTAATTCACGAAAATCCACAGAACGCTCACGCATATACTCATTATCCATTGCTGTAAATAGGTTTTCATATTCTTCAAATACCGTTTTAACGGCATACTCTACATTAATATGATCTTTCTTGATAATATCAGAGACCTTATTTGCCAATGCCGGGTCTTTAAGAATCATCTCGTGTGAATGAAATATCATTGCCTCATTCTTACCAATCGTTTTTTCAATATTTTCAGCTATCGTTAATAACTCCTTAACCCCGGTCTCAACCGCATCGGTAAATCTACCAATCTCTCTTTCAACATCTTCATCAGCAATCTGATAAATAGCGGCCTGTTCATGAAGTGCCTCCTGAAAATGGCAAACTGTCCCCATTATTATCCCTTCTGACACCTTTATTCCCTCAAGAATCCTGCATTCTTTTATTATTTCCATTTATTATCCCTTAATATTGTTTCTATATTTAAACTATGTTAAGAAATATTCGTAAAAATGTCTATACCCAAAATCCGGGTCTTGTTTTAATTTTAGTGTAAATCCGACTCCAGACTATAATACAGCATTTTCTTTTATGCTTTAAAAAACATTAACGATAGATTTATTAAATTACCAAAAAAATAAATTCGCACTCTTCACAGGTTGGTGCAGATTTATTTTTGGCAAATACCTTAGTGCAAAATAGAATTTTTAAACAAAACAAAAAAAATGCGGTACGCATTTTAACCTCTTTCTTTAGCTTATAAGCGAAATTTATTTTTTGATAATTTTATTAAATTGATAGTTTAATAAAGCATAAAAGAAACGAGCGGAAACGCCTTAGGAGTCCTCGAATACAGCGTTTTCGAGCGTTTGCTTTTATGCTTTAAAAAACATTAACGATAGATTTATTAAATTACCCAAAAAATAAATTCGCACCCCCCCTCCAAAATATTGTTTTTTTCCTTTACAAATATCAAATTTTAAATTATTTATCTTAATTGGTTTTATTTTAAGGCACATAGTATGTACCGGAGTTGATTATATGAAAAATTGTTTAAATGAGATGAAGAAAAGAGGTTTTTTTCAGCAATGCACCAATGAAGAAGAACTTGCAAAAATGCTTGACGACCGAATGGTTACTTTTTATGCGGGATTTGACCCGACAAACTCAAGTCTTCACCTCGGTCACCTTGTACCTATTATGGCAATGGCCTATCTTCAAAGAATGGGACATAAACCCATAGCGCTTATCGGTGGTGGCACAGCAATGATCGGTGATCCGAGTGGTAAAACCGAAACCAGATCGATGCTGACAATACAAAAAATAGACGAAAATGCAGCTTCTATTAAAAAACAACTTGAAAGATTCGTCGTTCTTGACGGCCATAAAGGTGATATGGTTGATAACGGAGAATGGCTCCGCCCTATAAACTACCTTAACTTTCTAAGAGATATCGGAGCTCACTTCAGTGTAAACAGAATGCTCTCCTTTGAAACATACAAAGAAAGGATGAAACACGGACTTTCATTCTTAGAATTTAACTATGTACTTCTGCAGTCTTATGACTTCCTTGAACTGTACAGAAGATACGGATGTGCACTACAAATAGGCGGTGATGACCAATGGGCAAATATGGTTTCAGGTGTTGACCTAATTCGCAGAATTGAAAAAACCACAGCAGTTGAATGTCTTACATTCCCACTTATACTCACCTCAGACGGCAAAAAAATGGGCAAAACCGAAAAAGGGGCGGTATTCCTTTCAAAAGAGATGACAAGCGTTTATGATTTTTATCAATATTGGGTAAATGTTACCGATGAAGATACAGTACGGTTTTTAAAACTCTATACCTTTTTACCTTTAACAGATATAGCTCAGTACGAAACCCTTTCAGGCGATATGTTAAAGTCTGCTAAAGAGAGACTCGCTTTTGAAGTAACAGCGATTGTCCATGGAGATGAAGAAGCAGCTAAAGCTCATGAAGGTGCTAAAGCGGCATTCTCAGGAACAGGCGATGTTTCACTTATTCCGGGAATAAAGATACCCAAAGCTGACCTCGAAACCGGAATAGCTGTTCTCGATCTTTTTGTGACGGCTGAACTGGCTGAATCAAGAGGGGAAGTCAAGAGACTTATTCAACAAGGCGGTTGCCGCATTAATGATGAAAAAGTAGAATCAGAAAACAGAATTATTACCCTTAAAGATTTAACTGATAAAGGGATCATACTTCGCTCAGGAAAGAAAAAGGTTAAAAGGATAACGCCGGTATAATAATGGGAATATTCATTGATTTCATTAAAAGATTAAGAAATAACCGGTTTATAAGAATTTTCACAATCATTTTATCGGCTGTTATTTGGGGGTTAGGTCAATATCCTCAATTATATTTCATCAGATTTTTCGGTTTGATTCTTTTTATCTATGAGATTGACAACAGTAAGCGTTACAAAATCAAAGCCCTTATCTTCGGTACTATTGCTTATTCAGTAAATTTTTATTGGCTTTTAATCACTTTCTATCAATCGGGCAAAATGCACATGCTTCTCGCCTTATCAGTTTTTACCGCATTATGTATATATTACGGCCTTCAATACCTCATAACCGGAATTCTATATAAAGTAATAAAAAACAGATTCCAAAAACTTTCAATACTGATTTTTCCGCTTATTTTTGTAATGATAGATTTTGTTTATATAAAGATATTCAATCACCAGATTGCCGATAGTTTGATAGGCAATATATATCTGATCCAATTCATAGACATTACGGGCATTACCGGATTAAGTCTTTTGATAATATATTTTAATACAGGATTGTACCTTATAACAAAGGATATTTTTGCAAAGAGGTTTAACCCGATAAGACTTCTTCTACTTGCTCCGCTCGTTCCGGTTATTGTTTACGGCGTCTTCCGTTACAACACTATTGCAGATTTTCAGAAAAATCTGCCCGTATCAAGGGTTGCGATGATTCAGGGCAACATTTCCGGCAAACAAAAACTCGATGAAAACTTTTTTGAAACAAGTATCAGCCGCTATAATGATCTTACTAAAACAGCTGTTGCAAGACATAACCCGGAGCTTATCGTTTGGCCCGAGAGCATATTTAACAGGTCATATGACGGTAACCCGCAGTTTATTAAAGATGTTATTAAGGATGACCGTGATTATTCACGGCTTAATGATCTTAATGATCATGAGAGAACCACACGATCATCTTATCCCTATCTTATAATGGGCATAGTAATATGGAAAGAGATCGAAGATATAACTAACTCTGCCCTTTTAATTAAAAACAGAAGGGTAATTACCCAATACGACAAACAAAAACTCGTCCCTTTCGGTGAATTTGTACCATTCGAGAAGTTTTTACCATTCCTACGAGCCCTCACCCCTTTTCATTACAATACAAGACCGGGTAATACACCGGCAATATTTTCAATCAATGAGATCAAGGCGGCTATCTCAATTTGCTATGAGGATATATTCCCGTCATTAATCAGAAAGCATAATATTGAAGGATCAAACCTTATGATCAATATTACCAACGACAGCTGGTATGGTAAAGGGCTCGGTCCGCTGCATCACTCAATACTCGGCCGCCTTAGGGCGATCGAAAACAGGCGCTCATTCTATCGGTGTACTGCTACCGGATTTTCAACAGCATCGGACTTAACTGGCAGAATAATTAATCAGGGTGAGGTTTGGAAAGAACAAATAATTTACAGTGAACTTCCAATATATGACGGAAGGACTTTTTACTCTTATACGGGAGATATTATCCCTTTCACAACGATTGTTATTGCAATATTCTTGATAATATATTCAATTGTTTACAGCACCTTTTTGATAAGACATAGAAGAAGATCTCTTATTATCAACGGTTATTACCGGACACCTGCAATGCAAATAAGAAAGCATTTAACAGCAAAAATAAGAGACAACAAGTTTAATTATAAGCCGATTCAAATCAAAAGACGATGGTTTAGGTAGATTGTTATAGAAAATTGTCTTTATTATTTATACTATTTGATGTATCTGTTAAAAAGCTTATTTACTTTCTTTATGTAGTTTCTTTTTGTAGATTTCTTCATAAATGATGACTCAAAACCATTAATTACTACCAGCTTGATATCATCCAGAGTAAATCCCAATTCGTTATACAGGTTCCAGTATTCATCAACAAGTTCGACATTAAAGAATGTAGGATCATCAGTATTTACAGTGATTCTAATCCCCTTTTCATAAAAAGGTTTCACCGGATGTTCCTTAATATCCTTTACAATATATTTTGTAAATAGATTGCTCGTCATATTAATTTCTACCGGTATCGATCTGTCTGCAAGTAAACCCATAAGTTTTTCATCTTGAATTGCTGTAATACCGTGGCCGATACGCTCAATATCAAGATAATTAATTGCATCCCATATCGACTCCGGTCCTACATCCTCACCCGCATGTGCAACTCTATGCAACCCGTGTTTCTTTGCAACAGCAAATACCTCTTTATAATCCTTAGCCGGACCTTTTGATTCATCTCCGCCAAGACCTATTCCCACTATTGAGTTATTCAAATTAGTAATTATACTTTCAAGATTAGTCATTGCATTTTCAGGTCCGAATGTCCTTGAAACATCCACAATCAACTTAATTACAATTCCGCTTTTTTTTCTTATCTTGCGGATCTCTTCGGTTATCACTTTAATTATCTCTGCATAAATAAAACCGCTCTTAACAAACTGTGTCGGTGATAAATAAACCTCTGAATAAACAATTCCGTTTCTTTTAAGATAATTTGCCAGATCAATAAACACCTTTTTAAAATCGGAAAGATTCTTATAGCTTCTCTGTATCAATAGAAATGTTTGAATAAACTCGGATAGATTGTTATATTTGAAAAGATTTTTTACTTTATTTATACTTTGATAATTCTTGTCTTCCCTCATAAGAAAACATCTTGCTGTTTCATGACTTATTACGCCTTCACAGTGCAGATGTATCTCAGCTTTTGGGATTTTTTTTATCAACTTACAAAATTCTTTCTTATCCATTATAATCATCCCGGATCATAAACATTAGCTCCCAGGTATTTATTATATACCTATTTAATAATAGATCGGAAAAAGAACAGTAAAAACTTTAAATTTATTTAAATAATTATATGGCACTTCTAAATTCTCTGTATTTAGAAGGCCATATAGGGACAGGAATGGGTTAGAGTCTCTAAAAAAACCTTTTAGAGGTGCCCTATAATTGAAATAACATAAGATTTAATTCAATCGCTGATCAACTGATCTATAAAAACAGGCACATTATCCTTACGCTCAAAATATTTATCCCCAAGCCTTTCACAGATCGACTGAAAAATCTCCGGCGTCCTGTATATATCTATCAGAATTCTACGCCATACAAGATCCTCAATCTCTGTTAATTCAATTGTTGTAATATCTTTCTTTAAATGGCACCTTTGTATCTTATTATCATCAAAGTAAAGAATTTTGGAGTTTTCAAGTGAATTAAGAATCTCCTTAATATCATTAATTGAACACCCCAGAATACCTGACAACTCAAAGGCGGTATAGCCGGTTCCTTTATTTTTAAAATCATCATTCATTATTCTCAATATCAACAGAAAAAATCCAACATCGTATAAAAAAAACTTCTTAAAATTATACCTGTTCAGATATAGTCTGTTCTGCCAAACACACAAAACCTCAAATCCGAATATCAACAATCCCCAGTTGATGTTCATCCATATCAAAAAAAAGATTAGCACCGCAAAAGATCCGTATATTTTCCAATTAAGTATAAAAAGAGATGAGTAGTATGTAAAAACATACCTAAGTAATATGAATACAACGGCGACTATCGTAGAACAAATCAATGCTTTGTAAACATTAACCCGTTCATTCGGCATAACAAAATATATGCCAAGAATAATAAATTCAACAATTATATATGTATAGATATTAGTAAGAATATTATGAACCGAAAATTTTTCACTGACTCCCATAATAAATGGACCAATAATATTTATATAATAAATTGAAATACCAATAAAAACAGGAACCATTGTTATAAATGTCCAATATACGAGATTTTTTTTCATTATTGATTTTTTTCTTGATACACCCCAGATCCGATTTATCTGATCATCAATTGAACTAAACAAATCTATTGCCACATAGATCAAAACGACTATACCGACAATACTTATTGTACTTATATTCCCCAACAATCCATCAATAAGAATTGTTATTCCGCTTACGGATTCAGGAAGAACAAACTTATGAAGAGTATCAATAACTTTTTCTTTATATTCTAAGAAATCCGGATTAATACTGAGTATCCCCAGGAATATTGCTGACAACGGAAGTATAGAGAAAATTGTTTTGTATGTAAGTCCTGCTGATATAATCCATGACTGATCACTAAGAAATTTACTTATACTTTTATTAAAAATCTGCCAGCCCGTCTTAAAAAAAAGTAAGATTTTACTGCTATTATGAATGTTTTTATTTTGATCTTCAGCTATGCTTTGCTTTATCTCTTTATTTCTTTCACTTATTGGCTGATTATCTGTTAATCCGTGTTTATTCTTTGGCTTTTTAAAAAAGATATCAAACAGAAACACTATTCACCTTCCGGTTATTTTAACAAATAAGGCTATACCTACCGGTAACTATTAATAATTAAACTATCTCTTTTTTAAGTTGACTTGGATTAAGAAACATTATTGTTGATATACTGGCTTCCTGCCACATAAACTTCGAGCTGCATAAAAAAGTTATTGTGTACTTTTTATCATCCGGCAACTTGCTAATCTTTATTACCCAATCAACAAGCACCTTAATCCCTGAGGAATTCAAAAAATTAAGACCTGTTATGTCAACTATGATTGACTTAATCCCCTGAGAAACCGCCTGATCATTCGCCTGCTGTATGAAAGGGGTAAGATACTCATCAGGCGAAATATCATCAATATTCCCGACAAATATTATTTTATTATCTTTAACACTAACCTCAACACTTTCTTTTACCAAAGTAGGTATCAATAAAGCCATACTTTTGCTCCATATCGATTATTTTATCTTAAATAATGCTTGAACCTCGATCACACCTTCATCTTCATGATAAACACAATGCATCTCCGCTTGAGCTTCATAACATATTCTGGGAATTCCAAGACATGCTTTGCCGTCAACACGGGTAACCGATTCTTTCATTTTTTCTATATAAAACTGAAGTTTATCTGTTATTGAATTAGTTTTTTCGATGTAATCCTTAAGAGCAAGGGCTTTTGTACGATCAGAATAGTTAAATACCTTAAGCTCCACCTTTGCTTCCGGAACAAATTTCTTAATTGTCATCCTTACGCCGTCTTTATTTGAAAACTTAACTGCATTCTCAAGAAGTTCCGATGCAGCAACAGCTATCTTATTGATATTCTGTTTGTCAATGACATTAATAAGCAAAAAACTTTCAATAAAATTTCTAGAGAGCGGGATATATTCCCATTTCGGTCCGAATGTAATGTCAAGATACCCTTGCGTATCAGAGATATAGTTTATATGCATAACAACTCCTTATATTTATTCAGACAATTTAAAGATTGCAGAAACCTCAAGTACTGATGTTTCATCATAAAAAAGGGCACTAATTGTTGCATTTGCCTCATGATTGATCCTTGCAAGCCCAAGACCGGCTTTACCGTCCGTTCTCGTTACAGAATCTTTCATTCTTTCAATATAATACTCAAGAGGTTTGTACTCATTCATCTTATTGATTCTGCCTATATGTGCCATTGCAGTCTCTTTATCGGCATAGTTAAGTACCTTAAGCGATATGTTCTTTTGATGATCATTCTTGGAGATTATTATCCTGACACCGTCTCTATTTGAATATTTAACGGCGTTTTCAAGAAGCTCCGAAGCGGCCATTGTTATCTTATTTATTCTGTATTTATCGTCAATATTAATCATTAAGAAATTCTCTATATAATTTCTTGTTATGGGGATATAATCCCACTTGGGTCCAAAAGTCAAATCAAGAAAACCTATGGTCTTTATCTCATAATCAATCTTCATATATTATCCTTCTGCTTGTCTTAGTATTCTTGTGAGATCATATCCGGATTTAAAAATAAAATAGTTGAAATACTTGATTCCTGCCACAAAAGATCCTTATTACAAAGAAATTTTATCTTATATTGTTCAGCGGCAGGTACTGACTCAAGCTTCATAATCCAAGCCACAAGTTCTTTAATACCTGATGAATTCAAGAAATTTAATTCCTTAATATCCACCTCTATACTCTTAATGCCGTTTTTTAAGATATTTTCATGTACTTCCGCAAAAAAAGGCTGCATAAACTTACCGGGTTGTGCCGAATCAACATTTCCTTTCATAACTATCTTGTTTCCGCTTACTGTCATCGTTACTCCCGATTCATTTACGGGACTTGCTGTCAAAGCCATAATAATCTCCTGTTTTTTATATACTAATTAAATATCGACAATTGTCAAGTACATTTTAATAATTTGTTACAACTCTTTCTTTAAATCAGATAATAGTATAAAATGTCTTTCTTCTTCCGCAATTATGTCATCAATGAATTGTTTTTCTTTATCATTTACTGATTTCTTGAGTTGATAATAGTATAGTATTGAATCCATCTCTCTTCGAATGGCAAAATCAACGGCACTTTTTACATCGTTCAATTCTTCTATATTTTTTTCGAACTTATCCTCCGAAAAGATTATATTAGAAGCTAATGCTCGTATATAAATGAAGTATTCATCGGGAAAACGCTGAATATCCGAATAGTCCTCAATTTTATTTACAATTTTCTCAAAATAAGCCCTATGCGCAACCTCTTCTACAGCAAGCTTCCTAAAAACCTCTGCTGAACTTTTATTGTAAAGTTTCTCGGCAAATTTTCTGTACATCCGTTCGCCATCTATTTCCATTTGAATAGCATGTTGAAAAATCTCTGATACCTTAAACATATATCCCCCGATAAAATATCATTTAAAATTAATTAAATTTATGAGTTATGTCAATAAAAAATTCTATTATTTTTATAATGCACTTTCGTGTACTATCACAGCTTGACTTTTAGTATCTTTTATCATATATTACATTCTTATATATGGAGAATACCGTGAAAAAATTCCCTTTTTTGATGTGTTTGATAATGTTATCAGTTGCCGAACTCTACCCGCAAAGTGCTGCAAATACTATATTTAACACAGCAAAATCCGATTATAACAGAGGGCAATACGGATTTGCCGTCTCAGGATTCAACAGATTTATTAAACTCTCAAACGACAATGAGAAGCTTCCCGAAGCTCACTTCTATCTTGGTCTCTCACACTATTTTCTGGGAAACAACTCTCTTGCACTTCACAATCTCAATGCGATCTCAAGAGTTAACAATCTGTCACCGTATAAACCGCTTTCTTTTTTCTGGAAAGGGTTGATATTTCAGAATTTGGAAAATTACCCCGATGCCGAAGCGGAATTTAATAATTTCATAAGTACAATGCCTAACTCTGAATTAGTTCCCAGGGCATTGTTCGCCGTAGCCAACTGCAGAGTAAAACAAAACAATCTGACCGGCGCACTTACTTCTCTAAACCGACTGATTCAAAGCTATCCTAACAGTGAAAGGTATCAAGACAGCTATCTTTTGAAAGCTTACATTCTGATACAACAGAAAGAATATACCGCTGCCGCTGATCTTTTAAAATCTTCTCTTGAGAATTTTGTAGCGGATAAAACACTGCTTTACCTCGGCGAGATATATTTTGAACTAAGGAATTACGATTTAAGCTATGATTACTATAAAAGAATAGAAGAAGAATTTGAGCAATCTGAATTTATGGATCTGACAATACTCCGGCTATCCCAGATTGAAAGGATACGAGGCAGATATCCTGAGGCAACAGCACTCATTCTAAGATTAAACTCACTCTACCCCACGACACAATACCTGCTAGAGTCAACCGTGGATCTTGGACTGATTGAATACCTTCAGGAAAACCTGTCATCTGCCGCAGTACTTTTTAATCAAGTTGTTGAAACAGCCGACAGACGCCTCGCTGTTCGTGATATCAACAATAACGAAAGGGCAAAACTCAATACAATAAGGGCATATTCTAATCTCTACCTTTCTGAAATAGCAATAAAAAGAGGTGAAACGGACAGAGCTGTTTTTATACTAAATAGAATTATTACGGGAAGGGATTTTAAAGAGCAGGCAACAATCCGACTTCTCGATATTTACCTTTCCAATAACAACATCGCAAAGGCTGCAGAACTTATCAATACTGCAAGCTCATACCTTTCGTCAGATAATGATTTTAACTTTTTCAGGCTAAAACTTGAATACATAAGAGCTGATTACCGCAGAGCATTGGAGCTTGTGAACCGTATCACGGTTGATGATAGAAATCGAGATGCAGTTTTAACAATTAAATCCCTTTTATACTCTAAAACGGGTAACGACACCGAAGCGCTCAGGATACTTGAAGAAAGCTATTTAACGACACCTATAAACGGAAAAGCGCAAATGATCAATAAGATAGTAAAAACAGCACTTCGAATAAGAGATTTTGCAACAATAAACAGATATCAAGCAGAATTTGAAGCAATGATAAGATATAGCCCAATCAGCGGCCGGTTAAAACTTCAGACAGATACCGAATTTATTTTTGCAATATCAAAAATGGAACAGATGGAACTAAATCAGTCTGAACAGCTTTTTATTTCCATACTTCAAAGAAAAGACAACCGATCACTTCAAGACCTTAAATCGATTTTTGATTTGTCTAATTACTATCTCGGATGGGTTTACTACAAAAAAGGTGATTATATTAACAGCTCAAGATGTTTCAGTATAGCATCAGCAGTTGTCGAGGTTACTTCCATTAAAGAGGATTCACTTTTTATGGACGCATATTCCTTTTTCTCACGCAATGATTACAGAACTGCCCTCGAAAAATTTAACAATATCTACCAATCAAATGCAAGTTCCGATATAAGGATCAAATCACTCTATTTCTGCGGAGTGTCCTCAGAAAATCTCGGAAATAAAGATGCCGCCTCAGTTTTTTATAATGAACTCCTTCAGAAATTTCCGGATAGTTCAAATGCTCCTGCCGCTATGTACAGAGTTATCAGATATTATATAGAAAAGAACGATGCTCAAGAGACCGCAAGATTAACCTCATTGTTTGAGTCATTATATCCAGATTCTCCGATTCTTAAGGATGTAATAATCGACACGGCTCAGTTTTTAAGAAACAGCAACAGATCATCAGAAGCATTTACCTATTATACTCTTTACATTAATAAATTTGCAGATGATAACAACCCCGGGGATGACTTCATCTACTATTGGGCTTCCGATACAGCTTTCAACTCAAAAGATTACACTTCTGCAATCAGTTATGCAGAAAAACTCCTATTGGTTTATGCCGACTCACCTTATTCAGAAAACGCACTGACAATAATTCAAAGAAGTTATCGGGAGATAAAAGACTACAACGGAGAACTGAGTGCAATTGAACGGCTCATTACTCTTTCATCAGAAAAATATACTGCACTATTCAGCACAAGACTAGCCGAGTTAAGGTTGATAATCAGAGGGACCGCCCCCGAAGAAGCGGCAAGAATCAATGCATTAGCCAACGGCACTAATGAAGATAAATTGAGAGCAATTAAAAGCTATTTTGACAGCGGGATTCCCGATAAAGCAATAGAGGCCGTTAATCGTGTCTTCGGAGAATCCAAAGACCGCTTTGCCGCAGAAGCCTTACTTATAACCGCAAATTATTATCTTGCCGCGAATAATCAGACTGCGGCGGAGCAGTTTTACTTTAGGATTCTATCAGAAAGATATCAAGGAACTCAGGAAACCATGGCTGAAACATTATATAAACTCGCCTATGTCTACCACACAGGCGGCAACAATCCGCAAGCGCTCAGGTTACTCGACACAATAATATCCACCTACCCGGCGACAGTCTGGAAAGAACGGGCAATTTCGCTTAAAGAGAGGGTACAAAGATGAAAAACAGAATAATTACTTTTCTATTTATTTATATTCCGCTAATTGCAATCGGTTCTGAGATCGATCTTCCGGAAATAAACCTGAGTATTATCGACAACAGATCGTTTGAAATCACCGTTTCAGGAATAGAAGGATCAATCCCCGAATTAGAACTTAATATTCTGCCTGAACCGGACTTTACCGAAGACATTAAAGTTGACCTAGAACAGATACTGCCTGACATCTCCGAAAACATCGAAAACCGTAAAAAAGTTAACGCACAGGTTGAAGTCGGCTACGGACTAAACAACGAGCTTTTCTTATCTATGGCACTTTTTTTAACAGAGGCTAACCCTCAAATATCCCTTACTTATCTCCGTTCGACCTATGACAGAAACCGGATTGAATTGGCAAATGATTTCTCAAGCAGAAGTTCAATCGATCATATCACAGCAGGAATAATCACCGAATACAATCGATTTAATCTTTATGCGAATTTTGAGTTCTTCAATAAAAGTTACGGATTGCAGAATCTTTCGGAACACTTTGCCGCTCAGACTAAACGAATAATAACCACCTCAATAACTCCCACACTAAATTTTAACTTTCAAAATCAATTGAATTATAAACTCGATGTAGCTGCAGTTATGATCGAAAATCAACCGGTATCATCCTCAATTAACTCACTAAATCAATTTGAGGTTTTATTAAGAAACGAAATCGCCTACTCGCAGGTCTTTGGTGATAATCATATATTTCAAGTCTCTGCCGGACATAACTTTGCCTATATAAACAGTTCGCTGAATGATTCTATGCTATACTTTACCGGCGATACTTCAAATATATTCTACAACGAGATCGCAACAAAAGCTTCTTACAGAACAGTTCTTGCGGAGTCATTTATGATCATCGGAGAGATTGATATACGGTTGCTTTTTATAGATACCGAGTTTTTCTGGTACATCAACCCTTACACAAAATTTGAGTATAATTATGAAGAGTATTTTTCATGCTTTATTGAGGGCGGGTCAATAATCAATGAACGGCCCGACGAAAAATTTATAATTAAAAACGATTACACAACAATTTCTCACAGGGTCAACCCCGGGTACAGATGGTTTGCAAAGACCGGATTAAGCGGCTCTTTAGTAGAATGGTTCAAACTAACAACAGATTTTGAATACGCATTTAACATGAACGGTTTAGATTATGAGGTTCAATCTGACAATATCAGACTTGCATCAATTTACAATCGGGAATTCCATGAAATAAACCTTGAGGCATCTTTTCTGTTTACATTTAAAGGGGTTTTTAATATTAAAGCGGAATGGAAACACTTTTTTCTTGACCGGACAGCTTACACTGGGCAAGATCAGCTTAATCTTGAGATTAAAACAATATTCAAAACAATCGGAATAGAGTTCTATGCAGATGCAACCCTCGATTTTAACACAATCGATCACAATCGCAATTCAACCGGACATAAATTCATGATAGGGACAGGCTTTACATTCAGCAATGGAGAATCATTTGCAATTGGTATTAGACTAAATAACATAGGATATTTTCAGGAGCAGAAAACAATCGGCGGATATAACGACAGAGGTATTAATGGAATAGCTTATATTAAGATAGGATTCTAAAAACAATTGCCCGGAAGGGGACTTGAACCCCTATAGGAATACTCCCGTCAGTACCTGAAACTGATGTGTCTGCCATTTCACCACCCGGGCTTTAACGAAGAGTATTCTAACATAAATATAAAATAAATAAAAGTGTATTTAATAAATAATTACTTTTGAGGAACAAAATGTATCATAGAGATTATGAAATTATAGTTATCGGCGGAGGTCATGCAGGATGCGAAGCTGCAAGCGCATCAGCACGAATGGGTTTAAAAACAATCCTTATTACACAAAATCCTGATAATATTGCCAGAATGAGCTGTAATCCTTCTATAGGCGGTATTGCTAAAGGACATCTGGTAAGAGAGATAGACGCTCTCGGCGGTATTATGGGTAAAATTATTGATCGTTCCATGATACAATTTAAAATGCTTAATACCAAAAAAGGTCCTGCAGTTCAAGCGATGAGAGCCCAGGCTGATAAACTTGATTATTCTGTATTTATGAAACAACATCTTGAATCACTCAAAAACCTTGACATATTTCAAGACACCGTAACTGAGATTACGATATCCGGTGATAATAGCATTACAGGTGTTAAAACCGAAAGGGGGAATATCATCAGCGCCCGATCAGTAGTTCTTACAACAGGAACATTCATGGAGGGTAAGATCCACATCGGCGAGTTTTCGGCAATTAACGGAAGAATTGCAGAGCCTTCTGCGACCGGCTTATCAGTTAACCTAAAGAAAATCGGGCTTGATGTGGGCAGATTGAAAACCGGTACTCCGGCACGGGTTGCCGCATCAAGCATCGACTTCAGTTCTATGGAGAAGCAGGAAGGCGATCAAATGATGCTCAGCTTCAGTAATTACACAAACACCCCCCCGGATCGAATTACATCACCTTGTTATATAACATACACCAATAATAATACTCACGATATAATCAGAAGAAATTTTCACAGATCTCCTTTGTTCGGCGGTAAGATAAAGGGTGTAGGACCGCGGTACTGCCCGTCTATTGAAGATAAGGTCAAAAGATTCGGCGATAAAGAAAGACACCAGATATTTGTTGAACCCGAAGGTCTATACACATCTGAAATGTACCTGAACGGACTCTCTTCATCTTTACCGGAAGATGTTCAGTGGGAATTCCTGCGATCTATAGAGGGCTTTGAAAAGATAATGATAGTACGCCCCGCCTATGCGGTAGAATACGACTTTATCAATCCTATTCAATTAAAATCAACACTTGAAACAAAGAAAATCACAGGATTATTTATTGCAGGTCAAACCAACGGGACATCGGGTTATGAAGAAGCCGCAGCACAAGGGTTAATTGCCGGAATCAACTCAGCACAATTTGTTTTACAAAAACCGCAAATCGTATTAAAAAGGGATGAGGCATATATCGGAGTACTTATTGATGATCTTGTTACCATGGGAACAAATGAACCTTATAGGATGTTTACCTCCCGTGCAGAATACAGACTCAAACTCAGACAAGACAATGCAGATATCAGATTAGCAAACTATTCACAGGAATTAGGGCTTTTAACAGAGAATGAGATCGTTTTTTTTAACAACAGACTAAGCGAAATCGAAAAAATCTCCGGTTTATTTCAAAAGAGCAAGGTAACCGATGAAGATGCAATAACCATGAATCTTACCGGGGTTAAACAGGGATCCTTATGGAATGCTGTAATAAAAAACCCTTCTGCTGATTTTAACGAACTATATCCGCTTTTTTCAAAAAAACACCAAGGTTTCACTATGAACAATTTCATTACAGCGGCGGTCGAACTAAAATATCAAGGTTACATAAACAGACAGGATGTTGAGATTGCCCGATCCCGTAAACTCGAGGAACGCTATATTCCTGATGGTTTTGATTACGATAATGTTCATGGTATATCAAGCGAGGGCATAGAAAAACTGAAAAAAGTTATGCCGTTAACAATAGCACAGGCATCGAGGATCAGTGGTGTAACACCTTCAGATATTACGGTCCTTACAATGCACCTTTACTCTAAGACAGGTAATTAACAAGTTTCTTAAAATTCACTTAGAACAATGCATTAATTCCATTTTGAAACAATAAACCGCAGGTTTTAAACATAGTATATTTACTTTTAATAATAACTATACCAAGATCACGGGCTTTCTGCTTCATCTCTTCAGATGGCTCTTTCTTCCTTACAAGTATAATTGATGATATCCCCAATTTCTCTGCGGTCAATATCGGATCACCCGTATTCAGCCCTGTAATTAAAATAGTGTCATCTTTACAGTACTTCAAAACATCCTCATCCATAATATCGGTTGCATATGCCGTGTTGATCTTTTTATTAATCTTTTCTATACCTGCGTACATCTCCCCGTCAATAATCTGAACAATATCAATAATCGTCATATTTTCTCCTGTAATAAATTTAATTTATTTTTTGGACTCCTTATATACTAATTTATTTTTTATCCGAAAACAAGAACTTATTTAAAAAAAATTAAACACTCTATTGCAAAAGTATAGATTTTATTGCATAATATAATTATCATGATAATATTGAGGTTCTTTATGCAAAAGATACTTAAACCTGCACTGCTGTTATTACTTATATTCTTCTCCTGCTCTGAAAATAAGGGTTTAATTCCTGTTAAAATCAATGAAAAAAGATATAACTTTGAACTGGCCGCAACATCTGAAAAGAGGCGTGAAGGTCTAATGTATAGACAATCTTTGCCTGAAAACAGCGGTATGCTTTTTGTTTTCCCATCAGAACAGGTATTGAATTTTTATATGAAGAACACACTGATTCCTCTTGATATAGCTTTTATCAACTCCCAAAGGGTCATTCTAAATATTGAAAAAATGACTCCTCTGGATCTCACTACTATTTCATCACACGGCAAAGCAATAATGGCTATAGAGACAAATAGAGGCTTTTTCGAAAAAAACGGGATTAAAGCCGGTGATAAAATCGAACTAATGAGACCTATCCCCTATATCGTTGAGTAATATTTACACAGCCGATATAACACCACTATAATAAATATCACTTTTTTTTACATATATTGATCAGTATTTCAGTATTATTTAACCGATTTAAACAATTGCCATTAAATATATTTTGAAATAGGTTGAATTATAGAATAATTATCGATAATCCTGTTTTTTGTTAATTATTTAAAAAAAATACTTGACCACAACCTCTTATTTTATTATTTTATGTCTGAAAAAACTAACAGGGGTAATTTAAAATGTCAGAAACAAATATTGACAATGATCCTATTGTGGATAACACTGAACTATCTGATAAAGACACTTTAGAAGAATGTAGTTGTAATAATTGCTGTTGCAACGAAGCCGAAGATTTCAGCTCACTTACCGAAGAAGAAAAACTCGATTGCTACAAAAAATTGTCAGACGAAAATCTTAAATTAAAAGAAGATCTTAAAGATAAAGAAGTTCAATCAAACGACTATCTTGATAAATATAAACGAACCCTCGCTGATATGGAAAACCTCCGAAAAAGAACACAGTTAGAAAAACAGGACTCACTAAAATATGCTAACTTCAACATTCTTGCGGACCTCGTATCGATTCTTGATGATTTTCAAAGGGCGATACAACATGCCAAAACAGATAAAAAAACAAACCTTCATAATTTTTGTTCCGGCATTGAGATGATTGAGAAACAATTTGCAGAGCTCCTTACAGGAAAATACGGGATAATCAGATACGGCGAACGAAATGAACCTTTTAATCCGAATATTCATTCTGCATTGATGATGGAAGAAGGGAAATTTGCCGAGGAATTGGTACTTGATGTATTCAGATGCGGATATAAACTCCATGATAGGGTTATTCGGCCTGCAGAGGTAAAAGTAGGTAAACCACGCAATTAATAAATAAATATTTATTTAAATTTAACCAGTAAATAATGATTATTAAAATATAAGGAGATTGAATTATGGGAAAAATAATTGGTATTGACCTTGGAACTACTAATTCTTGCGTTGCAGTAATGGAAGGAAGTGAACCGGTAGTTATTCAAAATTCTGAGGGTGGAAGAACTACCCCTTCAGTAGTGGGATTCTCATCATCAGGAGAGAGATTTGTCGGTCAGCCGGCAAAAAACCAGATGATAACCAACCCAAGAAACACAATTTACTCAATCAAAAGATTCATGGGTAGAAGATATGATGAAGTTGGTCAGGAAACAAAGCTTATACCTTACGAGGTTGTTAAAGGACCAAACAGTGATGCAAGGGTAAAGATCAATGATAAAGATTTTTCACCGCCGGAGATAAGCGCTGCAGTACTTCAAAAGATGAAGGAAACAGCAGAAGCATATCTCGGACAAAAAGTTACCGAAGCGGTAATAACAGTTCCGGCTTACTTTAATGATGCGCAAAGACAAGCAACAAAAGATGCAGGAAGAATAGCGGGACTTGAAGTTAAAAGAATAATAAATGAACCGACTGCAGCGGCTCTTGCATTCGGCCTTGATAAAAAGAAAGAAGGTAAAATCGCTGTATATGACCTTGGCGGCGGAACATTTGATATATCAATACTCGAGATCGGTGACGGAGTATTTGAAGTAAAATCAACAAACGGTAACACCCACCTCGGAGGTGATAACTTTGACACTAAAATAATCGAATGGATGATCAGCGAATTTAAAGGTCAAACCGGAATCGATGTGTCAAAAGATATGATGGCTCTTCAAAGACTAAAAGAAGCAGCAGAAAAAGCAAAAATCGAGCTTTCATCCAAATCTGATGCTGATATTAATCTGCCTTTTATTACAGCGGATCAATCAGGAGCTAAACACTTACAACTTAAACTTTCAAAATCTAAATTTGAACAAATAATAGAAGCAGATGTAAAAGGCACACTCGAGCCATGTAGAATGGCATTGAAGGATGCAGATCTTTCTACTTCTGAAATAGACGAGGTAATACTTGTCGGCGGTTCAACAAGAATTCCGATGGTTCAGAAGATAGTAAAAGAGTTTTTCGGTAAAGAACCTTCTAAAGGAATTAACCCGGATGAAGCGGTTGCTGTCGGAGCCGCAGTTCAAGGTGCAATACTCCAAGGGGATATCAAGGATGTACTTCTTCTTGATGTTACACCGTTGTCACTCGGAATCGAAACACTCGGCGGTGTTACAACAGTATTAATACCAAGAAACACAACTATCCCAAAAACCGAAAAACAAACATTCTCAACTGCCGCAGACAATCAAACAGCAGTTACTATCCATGTTGTTCAAGGTGAAAGAAAGATGTCTAAGGATAACAGAACACTCGGCAATTTCGATCTTTTAGGAATCCCGCCGGCACCGAGAGGAGTTCCTCAAGTTGAGGTTGTTTTTGATATAGATGCAAATGGTATTCTTCATGTTAGTGCAAAAGACCTTGGAACCGGTAAAGAACAGAAGATCAGGATTGAATCATCATCAGGTCTTAATGAAAATGAAATCAAGAAAATGGTTAAGGACGCAGAAGCAAACGCTGCGGAAGACGCAAAACTTAGAGAGGTCGCCGAAGCAAGAAATAATGCAGATAACCTTATCTATGCAACTGAGAAGTCTCTTACTGATCTTGGCGACAAACTTTCAGATGATGAAAAAAATAAGGTAAAAAATGCCGCTGAAGAACTTAAAGCCGCATTAACATCAAACGACCTCGATCAGATTAAAGCAAAAACAGATGAGCTTCAAAAAGCGGCTCATAAACTTGCAGAAGAAGCATACAAACAACAAGCGTCAGGAGCACAATCTTCCGGAGACGGGCAACAAGGTGAACAAAACACATCATCTTCCGATTCTTCAAATGTTGAAGATGCCGATTATGAAGTAGTTGATGACAAATAGAGACTAAAAAATGTTTTGAAGCAGCGCAGAGTTTTAATGAAACCATCTGCGTTGTTTCTATTTATACTGTTTTATCCGAAAATTTACTTACAGGAACTTAAGATATGGCAAAAAGGGATTATTACGAAGTATTGGGAGTTACTAAATCAGCATCAATAGATGAGATAAAAAAAGCTTTCCGAAAACTGGCAATGCAATATCACCCGGACAAAAACCCGGGAAATAAAGAAGCCGAATCCAAATTCAAAGAGGCTTCTGAAGCCTATGCCGTACTTAGCGACGATACAAAAAAACAAAAGTACGATCAGTTCGGTCATGCCGGTATAGACGGTATGGGTCAGGGGGGCGGCGGTAATCCATTCGAAGGTGCAGGTTTTGATTTCAGCGGATTCAGCGATTTTTCGGATATATTCAACTTTGATTCAATTTTTGGTGGTGGTCGGAGATCATCACAATCATCAAAAAGGGGCAGTGATCTTTTATACAACCTTCAAATTGAACTTGAAGATGTTATAAGCGGCAACTCAGTAGATGTTTCATTCGACAAAAAAACCATTTGTGATAAATGTAATGGTTCCGGATCAAAAGGTGGCGCAGGAAAAAAATCATGCTCAACCTGCGGCGGTTCAGGACAAGTCAGAAGGTCAACCGGTTTTTTCTCAATTGCATCACCATGCCCATCTTGTAACGGCAGCGGTTCAGTAATTGAAAATCCGTGTCCGGCATGCGGCGGTAAAGGTGTCTCATCACAAAGGGTAACAAAAAAAATTAAGATACCTCAAGGAATAGACAGCGGTAAAAAAGTTATAATTAGAGGTGAGGGTGATGCGGGAGAAAACGGTTCCCCTTCTGGAGACCTTCATGTTAAGTTTCATATAAAACAACACCAGTATTTTATCAGAGAAGAATATAATCTGATTCTAAATATCCCAATATCTTATACACAAGCTGTTCTCGGTGCAGATATCAGTGTGGAAACTCTTGACAAAAAAAAGATCAAACTAAAGATTCCCGCCGGTTGTGAAAACGGTAAAATCCTCAGAGTAAAACACGAGGGATTGCCTCATTTAGATAATCCTTCCAAAAAAGGGGATCTCTATATAAAAGTAGAGATAGATGTTCCTAAAACTCTTAACAAAAAAGAAAAAGAACTTCTTGAGCAGTTCAAAGCTATCCATGGAGAAGAAGAGAAACCAACACCTGTCAAAGTTACAAGACAAAGCAGTTACAGAGCAGGAATATTTGATTAAATTTTTTAAAAAAGTGTTGTAATTATTTAAAAAAAATTATTTAATATCTTAGATGATATATTAAAAAGTAATGATATTAATCGATATACAGCAAGGGGGATTTTTGTGGCTAAATCAAAAAGAAGTAATTATCTGATCGACAAACCATTTCAATTAGGTTTCATTTTAAGGTATGTAGTTATTATATTATTTACAATGTCAGTGGCATTCGGTGTTTCTGCAATGTATTATTTTTGGGATTCAATGTGGGGAGAAAACAAGCTCGACACACAGGTTAATTATTACAGAAGGGGACAACTTACTTTAACAGGAAACCCAAGTGATTCACAAAAATTGTTTTTTTACTCAAAAGAAAACATGCAAGTTTATAAATCAACCGACGCAAGCGGTAAAACTGTTTATAAATCAGTTAGAAACACACCAAATCATGCGGCTAACGATGTAATAGAAATTAGTGACGAAAGAGATCTTGAACCCGATCTTGGCGGAATACTTACCGTAACAACAAGATTTCACATTGTTATTTATCCTTTACTTTGGACATGTCTTTCTATGATATTCCTTGTATCTGTATATTCTCTGTTCTTTTCACATAAAATGGCTGGACCTATCTATAGGATGAGGGTATCGCTCGACAGGATGATCTCCGGTGACTATGACTTTAGAATTAGAGCAAGAAAGAGTGACTTCTTCTTAAATATAGTTGAGAAACTTGAATTATTAAGAGCTAAAATTAACGAAGAGAAATAAAAAAAAAGCGGTTAATACCGCTTTTTTTTTATCATCACACCTATAGAGTTACCCTAAAATAAGATTTATAACCTTTGCTGTAGCTTCAATGGCCGCAAATATCTGGTCAGAATTCACTCCTTTTGTCACAATGTTCTTTGTTCTGTTGTCAACCACAATCTCCCATGTTATACTGGCCTGCACTAATGCGTCAGTATTACCTCCCGGTGGAATTATTATAGAATAATCTAACAAAGGTGGCACCTTGATTCCAAAATTATTAAGGACAACCTCGAGTGCCTTCATAAAAGCATCATACCCGCCGTCTCCCGATGAACACGCCTCCGCAATATTCCCGTTATACGAACATTTAATTGAAGCAACGGGCTTTAATCCTTGAGTTGTAGTTATTGCACAATCTAAAATCTTAAATGGTATATTTTGTTGTTTTTCAAATATATCACTGATGAGATAAGGCAGGTCTTCAGGGGTAACTGCTTTTTTTCTGTCGCCGAGTTCAACAATCTTCTCAAGGAGAATATTTTTTTTGTCATCTTCCAGCTCAATCCCCAGCATATTCAAATTGAAGTCGAGATTCGCTTTACCGGATAATTTGCCGAGTGCATACTCTCTGATCCTGCCGAATCTCTCCGGGACAAGCTTGTTTGCATACAAATTGCCCTTCTTATCACCGTCAGCGTGTACTCCGGCCGTTTGTATATAAACATTTGAACCATAAATAGGTTTATTAAGCGGCATACGCTGTCCGGAGAATGATTCTACAACACGCGATATCTTTGAAAGCGACTTCTCGTTTACTTTGGTATTAACCCCAAGAAAATCCCTCAATGAAACACACACCTCATCCAATGCGGCATTTCCGGCTCTTTCACCAAGCCCGTTAACTGTAACATGGACACCTTTTGCACCTGCTTTAACCGCAGCGAGTATATTAGCTCCGCCAAAGCCATAATCATTATGCGGATGAAAATCAAAATGTATATCAGGATACCGTTTTACCAGATCTGAAACAAATTCAAATGTATCAAATGGATTAAATACCCCAAGTGTATCCGGCAGCATTATCCTTTTGACAGGCATTTTCTTGAGATTATCAATCATAAAATACAGGTATTCCGGAGAATCTTTAAAACCGTTTGTGCAATCCTCAAGATAGATATTTATATCGATTCCGTTCTTAATAGCATAATCTATTGTTCTTGAAATATCATCTATATGTTGCTGCGGCTCTTTCTTTAATTGCTCTTTGCAATGTTTCAAGGACCCTTTCGTTAAAAGGTTAATCCTCTTAATACCTGTGTGCCTTGCCCAATCTATCGATTTTGTATTATCAACAAATGACAGTATCTCAAGCCTATCGATCAAGCCGTTAGACGAAGCCCATTTTGTTATCATTTCGACTGCTTTTTTTTCTCCATCAGATGCCCTTGCCGAGGTAACCTCCAGTCGATCAACTCCTACCTCTTTGAGAAGTATCTTCGAAATAGTGAGTTTTTCATCTGCAGTAAATGAAACGCTCTGCATTTGCTCCCCATCTCTAAGTGTTGTATCCATTATCTCTATAGTTCGCAACTTAAACCTCTCTGTAATTTCTAAAAATATTTCCGTTAAATATAAGTAAATTATCGTGATATATCAAGCAAAAAAAATCTTTTATATGAATTTTTTAAAACAACGCTATTTTTTCCGTTGAATTGATCTGTCTAGCAGATCCCTTGTTACTTCAAAATAAACTGGCCTGCCATGGGGACAGTTTGTAATCTGATAGGTATAGAACCCTTCTATCAACTCATCAATAACCATAGAACTAAGCTCATCCCCTTTCTTTACTGCCTCTTTGCAGGAAGACTCAATTAAAAGTGTATCGATTATTCCCTGATCGGTTCTATTGTCAACAATAAACTCCTCAATCAATCCGGTAAGTTCATTGTAATCAGATTTTATCAAACAAAATCCGGGAACGCCATAAACCTTTAAAGTATTATTTTCCTGTATCTCTATCTCAAAACCGGTTTTATTAAGAAGATCAATGTTTCTTTCAATGTTTTTATCCCAACTATCAAGATATATCAAAATCGGAATCAAAAGATGCTCGATTTCATTTTTTGTTTCAAAAATCCCCCTCTTGTTACGATAAATCAACGCCTCACTTAACGCATGTTGATCAACAAAGATCACTTTACCCGGCTCAACAACAATTATATATGTTTTTTCAAATACACCGATTACCTTGTATGACATATTATCATATGTACTTGTTTGTAAATGCTTATAATCCTCGAAAACTTGTGGTTTATTATAAATATAAACCTCGGAACTATTTGTGCGATTATTAAAAAGCCCTTCAATATCTTTGTTTTGATAAGAATCAGTTTGATTTGATTCTTTAATAAAAACAGGCGAATGTTTGACCGATTTAATTACACTTGTAGAATAAACCGATTTTATACAATTCATGATTATGTTAAATAACTTATCTCCATCAAGAATTCTAATCTCTCTTTTTGCGGGATGAACATTAACATCTATCCTTGACGGATCAATACCGATATAACAAAAAACCAAGGGATGCCGTCCCGTTGATATAAAATCCCTAATACCCGCATCTATGGCTCCATAAAAAAACGGGAGATTAACAGGCCGTTTGTTTACAAAGACCGACTGATACTTGCGGGTTGAAAAAAACTGATCATGCGGCGAATAATAAAGATCAATATCTATCTGATCAATCGTAATTGATCTGTTGTAAATTTCTATACCGTTTTCATCAAATATAGCATTAAACCTATCTTCAAAACTCCCGTCAGGACCTGTATTAAAGATAACTTTTTTGTTATTGATTAATTTAAAGCCTATTTTAATATTTGCAAACGCCTTATCAATAACACACCGTTTAATATTATTTAACTCTGTTAATTGTGATTTTAAGAACTTCCGTCTTGCCGGTATATTATAAAATATATCCGACACCTTAACCGTTGTTCCGATAGGTGCACCGACAGGAGTTATAATATTTGCCTCAACAGTCCCATCAGAATAATTTCTGGTTTGATAACCACTGTCTGTCCCTTCGGTTCTTGAGATTATTGAAGTCTTTGATACTGTTTGAATTGCATGTAACGCTTCACCTCTAAATCCGTTTGTTGATATTCTATAAATATCTTCAACAAATTCAATCTTACTTGTTGCATGTTGTAAAAGAGCGAGGGGGATGTTTTCCTTTGATATTCCTGAGCCGTTATCAGTTACGACAATACAACCTATACCGCCGTCTTCAATAGTTACGATTATTCTGGTTGCACCGGCATCTATACTGTTGTCTATCAACTCTCGAACAACTGCCGAAGGTCTGTCAATAACCTCGCCGGCAGCGATTTTCACAAAAACCTCTTCGGGTAGTAATTTAATTCTTTTCATAGTTTAATATTAATACTTTCATAAATTTAACATCCGCCAAATTCTTTGATAAGCGGTTCATAATAGTGATCCATATTGCCGGCACCGATAAAAACAGTTATCTCATCAGGGTTGATCATTTCCTTCATAACCTCTGCAATGTTTTCCGGCTTACCGGCATAAAAAACATTATCCCTGACTGCGTTAAGCCTGTCAACAAGCATACGGCTATTGACAATCGGCTCCCACACAGCAGCGTCCTCTCTTGCCGGATATACATCGAGTACAGAAACTCGATCCGGCTTAGATAACACAGATATAAATTCCTCAAAAAAGTTCTTTGTTCTTGAGTATAGATGCGGATGAAAAATATAATGGATTGGCATATCACCAAAAACCGCCTTCGTTTCTTCATATATACAATTAAGTGCATCCGGCGAATGCCCGTAATCTGTTATAATTCTCCCATTACCTTTTGTTTCATATAGATCGTAGCGTCTAACCATCCCTTTGAATTTCTTCAGATTATGAAAGATAGTTTTATAGTCAAGCCCGAGTTTGAAAGCAGTAACAACAGCGGCGGCTGAATTAATAATCATAAAAGACGGCAATACGCCGATAGTAAAATCGTATTTTTCTCCATTGAAGTTTAACGAAAAACTGCTTCCGTTTACTGTAGTAATCTGATCTGAAATAAGCCATCTTTCCCCGGTTAATCTATATAAATCAGACGAATCCTCACAAATCCATATTATCTTATGGGATTTATCAAGTTTATAACGGTTTACAAGATCAATGCAGTTTGGTATCGCCCTGAGAATCAGGGTTGCAGGTTGTGTCATACCCTTAAAGAAATTATAGAAACCATCCTTGTACTCATCAAAATTCCTGTATGTTTCAGGATGTTCGTAACTGAAATTTATCATAACATTATAAGCAGGGTGATAATTATGGAAGTTTCTGTTGTATTCATCCCCCTCAAGAATATATGTTGACCCATTACCAAAATAGATATTTGATGAACCGTTAGGAATAATATCCTTTATTTTCGCCCCGAGTATCGATAAAGGATCGTATTCTGTTCCCTTGAGAATCATTGTTAAAACACCGGCTGTTGTACCCTTACCCTCGCTGCCGCTTACCGTTATACCTGTTTTACCTATTGTATTCAGATAATCTCCGATAAAATTCTGCCACGACTCTGATTTAATCCCGAGTTCCTTCGCTCCGATTATCTCCGGATTGTTTGGATTTAACGAGATTACCGCTGGAGAATACAACAAAAGATCAGGTTTTTGACCATTCTGTAAAAGATTATTCTTTGAATGTTCGTATGTGATCTTAACGCCGATTCTTTCGAGATAATCTAAACCCGAAACACTTTTTTGCTCGGACCCGGTAACCTTCACACCGTTACTGACAAGCAGCTCTGCAATACCGCTCGCGGCACAACCGCCAATTCCTACAATATGAACACTTTTTAAACTATTATTATACATATATACCCCGATATATTATCAATACTTATATTTTGAGATGGTTTCTTTTAAACTTTCAATGCTTATCGTTGATTCATCAAACCTTTCTTTAATACTATCAAGATGCTCGATTATATCTTTAATCTCTTTTGTTAGGATTTTTTCATCTCTTACCATGTTGTTGGTGTTGTCATTTAATTTAACAATTGCTTCTTTTATATGTGAGAACTTCTGCTGTTGAAGTGCTGTGTTTTTCTTTATCTCCTCTGTGCCTTTTATCAATATTGCTATCTTCTCTAGATTATTGTTGGCAACAGCGATCTGTTCTGATGAACTTGAAGAAATTCCTGCAATAACACTATTGAGTTGATCACTTTCGATAATCATCGACTCAAAGTTTTTCAGAAGTGTCTTAAATAGATTCTGCCCTGCACCGATCTTATCATTCATTGTATTTATTAGATTTGTGATATTCCTTGCAGAAACAGCTGTATTGGATGAAAGTTTTCGGATCTCACTTGCAACTACATTAAACCCCGCACCATGAGAGCCTGCATGTGCCGCCTCTATTGAGGCATTCATTGACAATAGATTGGTTTTTGCCGCTATATCGGAGATAATACCGGCAATATCATTTACTTGAACAGCAGTAGAATCAATATCCTTAATCGACTGATCTGCTTTAACAAGATCATCCTTGTTCTTGCGGAGTAAATCAAGAAACCCTTTAAAAGTAGTATCAAGACTCAATGATGTGCCAATCAGTTTCTCAAAAGACTCAATCATTGACTTGATTGAATTAGATGTGTCACCGATAAACTTAAGCTGATTTTTATTGTTTTCTGCCGTGTTATCTGAGAATAGAATCATCTCGTTGAATTCTCCAAACATCTGATCCATCTGCACCAGTTGTTTCTCAAGATCCCTTTCTATCTTATCAACGGTTTTATTAAGCTCAATTGTTGCCGAATGGGACTCTCCTACCTCAATTTTTGTAACCTCATTGGTTTTATAAACCCCGTCACCAAGGTTCTTGATCTGAATGAAAGTCTGCGCCAAACGATTGATAACCTTGTTGATCTTGTCTGAAATTATACCTATATCATCAAAATTAACAATTCTGATTTTACTCGACATATCAACTTCATCGAGAAGTAAGCCGTTTAGCTGGTTCGAAAGATTTTTAATATAGGTCATCGATTCAATAATAACAATGTAGATCAAAACTATTACAAATAAAAGCAGCATCAGGTAAACAAATCCGAGTTTTGAAACAACCTGAAATATAACAACAGTAATATCACCGCCTTGACTAACCGATCCGGCAACAAATTTTGAGTAATTATAGACAATAACCATCGAAATTGCAGTAAAAAACATAAAAAGAAACGATAAAGGCATCAACAGCTTAAATAAAATAGATTGCTTCTTAATATGAAAATTATCAAATGAGTAAAGTTTGAATTTAAGTTTTGCCTCAACAAGATAGAAATTTAAAATTCTTGCAGTTATAACCCCGTTTAAGACCCCCCATACAAGCCCTATGATTAATCTTAATATCATATCTTCCATATTAATACTGCCGGTTCTTATATAAACCGGAATATAGTTAAGAGCAACCCCGATTACATATGATACAGTTCCGATCACAAATAAAAAAGGGGGGATACTCTCAACAGCTTTAACCGCCTTATCAAAGTCCTTGCCGTTGAACTCCTCTCCCGATTTAATTCTTAGAATCAGCCGCTCTGCGGGTTTATAAATAAGATAAACGATAAAAGTTGCAATTGGGGCTATCAACAGGATATTCATAATAAGTTTGTGATGAAAGACACCTCTGATCTCATCGGGATAACACATTATAACCGGCACAAAAAAACCATATAACGCCGTTGCCAGTAGAATACTGATAAAAGTAGCAAAAATAATCTTAATTGAAGTCCTGTCCATCTTCTTGTTTTTATCCATATAAACTCCTTATTTTATCATTCGACTGATGGAAGGTAAACAAAGAATGTTGTTCCGCCTTCTCTGTTTAATCTGAAACCAATATAACCATTATGCCTTCTGACTATCGACAATGCTGTCGGAAGCCCCATCCCCGTACCCGACCTTCTTGTGCTGAAGAATGGATCAAATATATGGTTGGTTATATCTTTACTTACGCCCTCACCTTCATCAGATATAGAAACATAACAATAATTGCCTGCCGATAGCAAATATTCATTCCCTTCATTTAATATCGAGTTAATCCCTGTTACTTTTATTTTTCCGCCTTGCGGCATTGCCTGAACACCATTAATAATAACATTATAAAAAACGCTGTAAAGCTGATCCTTATCGCCGCTAACTTTAATAAGGTTATCAGCTATATCGGTCACAATAATACAATCTGATTTATTTCTAATATCAACGACAACCACCTCAATAAGACTTTTCAGATCAACCGGTTTACAAACAGGAACTCCGCCGGTCGAGAAAGTTAGAAGTTTATTAGTGAGAATTCTCGATTTTTGTGCAGCATCCTCAATAGCATTGATATACAGATGAATATCTGAACCGGGTTCTGCAGAAATTTTTATCAATCCGGCATTTGACAATACGCCTGTAAGAAGGTTATTAAACTCATGGGCAATTCCGCCGGCCAGCAAACCTATCGATTCGAGTTTTTCAATTTTAATAAGTTCCCTCTCATAATTAAGCCGTTCTGATATATCTCTAATTACAATAACAGATTCATAATTGGTTCTAAAATTGTCCGGAATCCTGCTGATAGATATATTTATAAAAATCTTTTTTCCGCTTTTCAAAACAAGTGCAACATTGTTATTATCGTACCTGCTTCCGGAAAATCCTATCGCAATAGACTTTACATCTATATCAATATCGGGATGATCTGCTCTGGTCAATCTTAACGAGTTGCTGATTTGACTTCCCTTCAGCTCACCTAAAGGAATACCGATCATCATTGCGGCGGCATCATTAGCAAGTATAATAATACCGCGAGCATCAATAGTGATTATTCCTTCATTGATATTCTTAATGGTTATATCAAGGAGTTCATTTTCTTTTGAAAGAACAGATTCCCGCTCTTTAAGATATGTAATATCATGTAAACCGAAAATTATAGTTTTTTGATAAAAATTTCCTGAAACGAACAGATTTAGCATTACTGTTTTATTGATATTATTACTTGTTTTAATCTGCAGCTCAAAAGGTTTAACTTCTTTCCCATTTATAAGACTTTTGAAAACATCAGAAGCAAGAACGGGATTCTCGTTGATTGTTGTTCTTAAAAGAGTAAAAAGCTCTTCGGTCTTGTCTGTTTCAAACAACTTATAACATGACTGATTAATATTAATTATCCTGCTGCCGTCAATTATTTGTGATATTTCGAGTTGATTAGAGTTATCTAAAGAAGTGAATTTACCGGCCAATAGAGATATATCAACCTCAAACATAGGTGTAACGGCATAATCAAAAATATAGTGAAATCGCTCTTCAGAACTTTTAATTTCCAGAATATACCTGCTT
Organism: uncultured Spirochaetales bacterium; assembly: GCA_964608985.1. Lineage (GTDB taxonomy): Bacteria > Spirochaetota > GWE2-31-10 > GWE2-31-10 > CAYYKD01 > CAYYKD01. The sequence goes on along the minus strand of CAZSQU010000028.1, from coordinate 1,979 downwards.
ATCCTGTCTCCCATCCTGTTAAACGCATCTGATATCTTCTGAAATTCGTTGCTGTAACGGGGTTTAATCCTATAATCAAAATGTCCTTTGCCGGTTTCTTCTGCAAACTCGATGAGACTGTCAACAGGTTTAGTAATGTTGTTTTTAACTATAAAAGTAAAAACCAACACTACGGCAATAACGGTTATGATAAGTGCCAGTGTAATCCATCCGATTATACGAAGAAGAACAAAAGCTTCTCCGATGGGTATCTCAGATATAAGCCGCCAGCCGATAAATTTAATCGATACGATATTTCTGTGAACTATTGATGAGTATAAGCCCTTTACAAAAAATTTATCGCTGCCGACAAAATCTCCTCCATTACTGTTAATCATAACATCAAAATCAGCTTTAAGCTCATCGGTTATTCTTCCCGACTTAATCATTACCAAACGATTGTCCTCATCGATCAGATAAGTATATCCGGAGCCGCCTGTCTTAATAGAGGAATTTACATTATACAGATACGATATATCAGCTATTATAACCATTGACTTATTAATACTATTACGATTATCGCGGAGAGGCGCGCCAATAATTAGATTAGCGTTTTCGCTATCCGCAGTAAATCTTTTCTCCTGATTTCTAATAACAAGCATACCAAAATCAATCACGCTTGTTTCAACTTGTTGAAATACGCCGGTTTTGCAGCAACTGATATCTATTCTGCCGTCACTATCAATAATATAAACACTTTTAAAAGCTGAATTTGATTTTAATAAAATATTCATTAATGATAGTTTTGACTGATTATTTAATCCGTCAAAACCGGCATTCTTAGTAACAATTATTAATGCTCCATAAAGCTCATCAAGATACTGCTCTATAACAAAGCGTGCATTGTTGATCCGTTCTGACTGAATCTCAGTAATTTGCCTGATATTATAAAAAAAAACAAATGTATTTATCAAAACATTCAGTAAAACGAATGCTCCTATTATAATAAACAACAGAATCTTTATTTGATTGTGCAGATATCTATAACCTGATAATTTTTTCATTGCAGTATTTCTTTGTAATAAACTTCTTTAAACTCCAGAAAATTTTTTAGATCTTCCCTGTTTATCAGTCCATGAAAATCAGCAAGTTTAACTGCATTTTCCCTGATACTGAATTTATACTGTTCCCCAAGAAGTTTACCTCTAATCGCATTATTAATAAAGTCATAAAACGGTACTTTAAAATCAAGAACAATACTTGTTACAACATTTTGAGGCGCAAGATAGTTTTGATCAAGTATATTTCCTATAAAAAACACTTCTGAGCTTTTGTACTTGTTAATAATTGCAATTCCTACACGATCTGCATTATGAACAATAATATCAACCCCATTATCTATCATCTCTCCGGCAATTATTATTCCGGCCTCTGTATCACTAAAACTCCCTACAAACGACTCTTCTACAACTATCGTATCATCAACAAGAGCTACCCCTTTTTTAAAGGATTCTAAACCTCTTAATATATGATCGAGACGCTTCCCTGCTATAAAACCGATCTTACCTGTATCTGTTTTGATCGCCGCACATACACCTGCCAAAAGATACGCCTGACTAGAATCAAACTGAAAAGCCGAAAGATTTCTGTTGTTCCCCTCATAATCTCCGATAACCGTAAAAAGAATCGACGGATTCAAATCTGCCGATTGAACAAAACTGTCAATAAATTGTCCGCCTGCTCCAATAATGTACCGACAGTCAGCTTCAATCAACTCGCTAATAACATCCTGACATTTTTCCGGTAAAACCTCTTGCCTATAAATTGCTTCAATCGAGAGATCTGTCTCGATAGAAGATATTGCTTGAAATACCGACTGATTCCACGAATTGTCATCTATTGATCCCGGCAGGATAAACCCGACTTTAAATCGTTCGCTTTCGGGTGTTATAACCGGTGTATTACAGCAAGATCTGCATGAAAACAAGAGAAACACAGCA
>CAZSQU010000027.1:0-34915 GCA_964608985.1 uncultured Spirochaetales bacterium | reverse complement strand
ATCATGATATAGAGAGCTTTTTTAAATGTCTTGTTTTTCAGTGATATCATCGTGTCGGCTTTAAGAGAAATCAAAAAAAATCAATTAAGATTACCTACTAAGAAATTAAGAAAAAACTGCTTTCGCAGTTTTAAATATATTTTTAGGAAAGATTTTTATGAATTTATCAAAAAATGGATTTTTAGTTTTAGTTCTGTTGTTATTTGTATATGTTTTTAGTGGGTGTTCAATTTCAGACAATAGTGATATTGAGCCCACACAAATATCAAAAACAACTATTGAGGATTATTCGTGGAAAGCAGATAAATTTAGAGGTGAAAGTGGTGGTGTTGATGTTTCTATTAATAATTGGGTTTATTCATTTCAGAATGGAGTAGGTTCTTTGAAAACAAATGACATCGTAACCGGAGATGGTTTTACATATACACTAACTGATGAGCAAATAATATTAGAGAATTCTTCTGAAGAACACTTACCTATTGCTACGCTTTATTTTCTAATCCTAAATGATGTTCTATATTTAAATGAAACACTACCTGTTGTTGAAGAAGGTAAAACAACAATGATGGAATTTAAAAAAATAATACAGTAAAATTTAATTATTGACATATCGCCTTTTCTTTTATAATATAAATTTATTAGAGAGGCGTATATGTCAGCTGTAAAAGAAGAAGCAATAAAAATCGTTGAAAATCTCTCAGAATCTGAGGATTGGGAAGATTTGATGTATAAGATTTATGTTCGAGAGAGCATTGAAAAAGGGTTAAATGATATTGACAATGGAAATATTTTGTCAGAATCACAATTTGAAAACCGTTTAAGTAAATGGCTAAATTAATTTGGACTGATAAGGCGACTGTTTCTCTTGAAAAAATTGCCGAATTTATTGCAAAAGATTCTGTCTTCTATGCAAAAAAGACTGTTTTAGAGATAAACAAGCTGACTAAAGTTTTAAAAACATATCCAAACTCAGGCAGGATCGTTCCTGAGTGTAATGAAATTTTTATAAGGGAATTGATATATAAAAGTTATAGAATTATTTATAAAATTGATAATGATAGTATTTATATATTAACAGTTATAAGTGGTTATAAAGAGTTAAAGAACGGTGAGTTATGACCCGACCTCGTGTCGGGGTGGATTGGTTTTTCTATCGGTCAACTTAGACTAACAGCCAGTATGACTGCATTCGGCTGACGCCTCGTTTCGCCCTTTGGTGACAGACTGCGTTGCAGTCCGTCGCTTATGCTCGGACGTTATCGGCAATTTGGCGGGGAGATTGGGCTGAAAATAAAAAATAATGTTTTTATAAAAACATTTGAATCTTCAAAGAAATAATTGTAGCATTACAGTTGTTAAAAATTAAACAAGGAGTTTTTATGGCAACCAGCAAGTACAGGTCAATTGTGAAATTGGATTTCCAATATGCACACAGATTTATGAATTATCCGGGAGAGGCAAGTTATCTTCATGGACATTCAGGTTATCTAACCATTGAAATTGAAGGTGATATGAACGAACATAATTATGCTTTTCCTGTAAAAGAAGCACAAAAACTGGCTTGGGCAGTTGCAGACAATTTTCACCACGCAACGATTTTTCAGGAAGGCGACCCCTTATTTGATTTAGTGTTGCAAGGTTATGATAAAACAGGAATGAAAGGAACAACTAATAGATTTGGAACACCTGCAAAAGCACTTAACCATGAATTGGTTAAATCATTTCCAGAAAGTAGGGTGTCTGTGAGCAAAGGACCATCTACTTGTGAATGGTTCTGCAATGTATTTTATGAATTGTTGAAAGACAAGATGAATATTAAGAAGATAGAGTTCCGTTCTTCTTCATTAAATTGTGCTTCAAGAGAATTTTAGCAATTAAAACTATTATTAAAAGAAATTGATAAAGAGGTAAGACATTAGATTAATATCTTATGTATACCTCTTTTTGTAAAAACAATTTTTTTACTGCTATAATTTGCTGTTAAATTGAAAGACCCGCCAAACAGCCGATAACAGCCGGCATGATTTCATTCGCTGACGCTCATTTCGCCCTGTCGGGGATATTTGTTCTTTGCATGTTTTCATTCGTTTGATAGAAAGAAGAAGTGCCTGTTTCGTTGTGGGCTTAACCCGCGTTATGCACGATAATCGTAGCGAAGCGAAGTAGATTGTTGATTAGCTTAGAGTTAAGAAGATTTGAGACTCGCAGCATAGTAACACTATGTGAGAATCGAAAATCGAGTAACTCGTGGATAATCAGCAAGATACGAGATCCAGTAGAATTTTCGTGCATAATGCGGGTTAATAGTGTGAATTATCAAGGTGTTTTATCTTGACAATATAAGTAATTTTGGAGGAAAAAAATGAAGAGGAAGTTTTTATGTTTATTATCTTTGTTTGCATTAGTTTTATCAATCGGGTGTTATGTTGGGGTAAATAATCCTGACAATAACGATGTTATAAAGTTTACGGTAACATTTGAAAGTAACGGCGGAAGTGCTGTTACTTCCCAAGAAGTTGCAAAAGATGGTCTTGCAACAGAACCGACAGCACCGACAAAAGACGCTTATACTTTTGTAAACTGGTTCTCTGATGATACTTTAACACAAGAATACGACTTCAATACTAAAATAACGTCTGATATTACAATCTATGCTAATTGGTTATATGATTTTTCATCTATTTCCTACCGTGACCTTGTCTCTGTCACCGGCGGGTTATTCAACCAAAAAGCAACAAGCGGCACACCTGACAACTTCGATCACACCGTCTCTGACTTTAGTATAGGTAAATATGAAGTAACATACGAACTCTGGTACACGGTGCTTCAGTGGGCAATATCTAATGGCTATACCTTCGCCAATGACGGAACTGAAGGTCATGACGGCGAAGAAGGTGCAGTTCCGACAGATGCAAAATTTGAACCTGTTACGACTATTAACTGGCGAGATACTATAGTTTGGTGTAATGCATATAGTGAAATGAGTGGACTTACCCCTGTTTATACCCACTTGTCTGCTACTATAAAGGATTCAAGTGATACCAATGCAACTGCCTGTGATGGGGCTGTTTGCAACTGGTCAGCAAACGGTTATCGTTTACCGAGTGAGGGAGAATGGCAGTATGCGGCAAGTAATAAAGGTGATACTCCTTATAATTATGCATCGGGAGCGACTGCTAACTATAATAATGCAACAGAATCACAAAAAGTTGCGTGGTATGATGATAACTCGGTTTCTTCAAAGCCTGTGGGTACAACCGCAAATCCGAGTGCTTTGACTCTATGCGATATGTCCGGTAATGTGTGGGAATGGTGCTGGGATTGGCATGCAGACTATCCGACATCAGCTCAAGAGAACTATAGAGGTCCGGCAAGTGCCAACGGACGCATTGCACGGGGCTGCAGCTGGAACTCCATTTCACTCTTCTTGCAAACAGGTTTCCGGATCAGCAATGAGGAGAGTGCCGAGTACAACTCCACGGGCTTCCGCGTTGCGAGGAGTAACTGAGGGCAGTAGGTTTAGTTAGCTTTTATTTTTCTTGTGCTGAGTGAAGTCGAAGCATTACTTTATTAACTTTCAATCGGGTTATTCGCCGCTTTTCTTTTTAATTGCCGGCAATAGCCCGCTCATGAATTCGAAAAGCTTTTCTTCCGGTTCTCTATTTAGTTCCGGATAAACGGTTAATGCTGTTTCGAGAAGGTTTGGTTTATTTGAAACGCCGAGTTGATGAAAATATCTGTTTATGTTTTTTTTAATATGATCTGAAGATGTTATATAGTAGAGTTTTTTATAATCAAAATTCAGTTCATTCCATATTTTTAAAAGCGACCAGATATTTTCAAAGTTAAATGTATGATCTGAGGTGTTATAAAACATATAAACAATGCTTTTTAACGAGTTTATCTTGTCTTTCAATATGTGACTGAACATTAGTTTAAGACCTGATATCTTATCTTTTTGTAGAGGCCCCGATATATCTATAAAGAAAGATTCGTGCTTTTCGTAATACTCTATAATGTAGTGAAGGTCTGATTGAGATTTGTCGTTTTTTAATTTGTTGCTTATTTCTTCAAGAGATTTGATCTCTCCGAGTATTATATCCGGTTTGATGTCAAAAAGGATACTTGTTACATTCATTTTCCACAACATATCTATAATAAAGAAGTTATGTGTTGATACAACAGTAACTATCCGGGCTGAGGGGAAGGATTCCTTGCATCGTAAGATGTCATTCTCGAGTGAGTGAATTCCGCCTTGTGCAAATATCAATGCTAAATCGGGTTTCTTTGAGTTGTTATTTGAAATGTCTCCAAAGGTAAAAACTTGATAGTTGTGTTTAGTGAGAAAGGATGTAAAAAAATCTATAATCTGGTTATTGCCCGATAGAAGGATATTAATTTTTTTCTCCCGTTTTAAAAAAACTATTTATAACATAATAATAATAATAAAAAGATTTGTAAAGTCAAAAATTGTTATTTAAATGTCAAGATGTGCGAATTTATTTCTTCGGTTATTTAAAAATCTATCGTTTTTTTTAAGAAAATTGAATAGCTATAATTCCGGTTTACCCAAAATTTAAAATTGCATCAGTGTCAAGTAAAGCAAATAAATTTAATTGTTACCTAATAAATTGAAATCTTGCATCCACGCTGCCTGTTCTTCCGAAATCATCTGTTACAGAAAATTTGATTTCTTGTTTTAACGGCAGATATAGAAGCGGCGATCCGCCTGTTGAATGGCCGATATATTCATCATCTGCAAACCAGTAGTAGGCTTCATCGTTGCCCCTGTCATAGGCTCTAAGGGCTATTTGCTGATCTGCAAGGGGTTTTGAAATATCTATAAGGTATTGACCGTAACCGGTAGGCGATCTGATTGAGATCGAGGTTGTTAATACAGCTTGGCCGGATACACCGGATTGGATGTTTCTTTTGCCGGCAGTTAATAGGAAGTTTTCGACCTTATTGCTCCAGACCTCTATGACTGCCGAGTTGAGTGTTCCAATCTCTTGTATATCGGGGTTTTCAACAATTATACCGGTTTCGGGGTCAGTAAAAACGCGGCGATGAAGATCACATAAGCCTGCCGAGTTTAGATTTTTAATATAAAGTTCTTCTGTTCTATCAGCACAAAGATCGGTCGGAATCATACCTGATCTGCTGCATATCGTCCTCACGCCGACCTCTTCCGGTCTTGTGAACCAGTTTTTGTGATCTCTGTGAAGTTCATTTAATACCCTGAATAATATGGGAGCCGCATATGTACTTCCCGTTATCCTTGCGGTGTAGATATTATCAAGATTGCCGACCCATACAGCAATTGTATAGTCGGGTGTGTATCCGATGGCCCATCCGTCAACAAGACCGTAACCTGTTCCGGTTTTATAGGCGATCTTTTGAGCATCTTTTGTAAACTCCCACGATGAGTGCAGGTCATATCTTAATGATTTTGCAAGAATTTCACTGATTATATATGCAGAAGCATTAGTTAAAACAGATTTGTTTTCATGGGATTCTTCATCGATAAAGAAATTCATTCTTCTGTAAACCCCGTCTGACGAGAGAATACCGTAAAGCTCAATCATCTGTTCAGCAGTAAACGGAGCGGAGCCGAGGACTACCGAAAGATCATCCTTATCGGTTAAGAATGAAGGATTGAATCCATGTTTGATGAACAGGTTTCTCATCCCGTTATCTCCGAGATCTTTCTCGAGAGTGATTGCAGGTATATTGAGTGATCGGTATAATGCAATATCTGCCGGTACGGGACCAAGGAATTCTCCCGAATAATTCTCAGGTTTATATCCGGCATAATCCTCAGGTATGTCATAAAGAATGGTTTTTTCGGAGATTAGACCTTCTTCTAACGCTCTTGCGTAAATAAATGGTTTAAGCGTAGAGCCCGGTGTTCTCGGGACCATACAAGCATTGTATCTGACACCCTTATGTAAAGAATTATAAAAAGGTGAGCCGATATAAACGATCGGTCTGAAGTTTTTGTTTTCAACGACTATTATTGAGCCGTTATAAACCTGACTTCTTTCCATAGCCCCGCTGATTATATTAAGGGCGATCTCCTGAAGTGTTCTGTCAATAGACAGACTATAAATGCCATCTTCATTACCGGCAAGTCTTTGAATTAAAGGTATTATGTCGTCATTGAATTTTATCCTTTCTGTAGGAACTGCTGTTTCAAGGATTCTGTCAAGCATTGAATTGTCAATGTCAAAAAACTCTGCAATCCTCCCTGCAACCCTGTTCCTATTGCTTTCGGCAGTTTCCGGATCTTTATCGGGACGATTTCTCTCCGGAGAGTTACTGATACTGATCAATAAAGATGACTCGGCAAATGTGAGGTCGGACGGGTTCTTTCCGTAGTACAATATCGAAGCCGCTGCGACTCCCTGAATATTTCCTCCCATTGGCACAAGATTTAGGTATAATCTCAGGATCTCTTTTTTTGAATAGAGCGTTTCTATCTGGACAGCGCGGAGGAGTTCTTGAATTTTATTGGTAATTGTTCGTGGTTTCGGTTCAGATAACCTTGCAAGCTGCATTGTTATCGTTGATGCACCGACCTTTCCGCCCGGGTTATGAATGTTATTAATAGCTGCTTTAAATATTGAGATGGGATTAAACCCCGGGTGAAGATAGAAGAATCTGTCTTCAAATTTAACAACGCCGTTTATCAAGTAATCAGAGAGAATTATTTCACTGCAGTCGATTCTGTATTGTCCGGATGAATTCAGAGTGATGTAAGCAGGGGTTTTATCGCTGTAATAATAAAGACTCGAGTATTCTTTGTTTATATAGGGTGGGAGTGGAAATAGTAATAGCGATATAAGAATCATCGCTTGAAATAGTAAGTAATTGATTAATATTGTTAGTAAAATATATATAAGGTACTGAACCGGTTTGTTGTTATTTAAATACACTGTTAAATTTTGATGTATATTTTTAAGAATACTGTTTTTCACTGAACACCCGTGTTTAATATAAAAAAAACTTGAAAAAAACGGTTTATTCTGCGAAAATGACTATGTTTGATAATCAGTTTTTGTGAGGATACAGAATGAAGCCGTTACAAGCCGTTCGGACGATAATATATATTTTTTTAGTGTTTTTAGCAACCGGATGTTCTACTTTTTCTTTTGATAATCTTTTAACTACCTATGAACAGTCAGAATCAGGTAATATATCTGAGATTGATCTCTCTTATAATTATACGGTGATGGGCGTTCCTGCGCGTGGCATCAAGAGTGTTATCGAATCTATCTATACGCAGGAATCAACCGGCAAAGTGTTTTACTTTGTTTCTTTTCCATCTGTTGCCGTAATAGTAACAGACCCGGAAGCAGGTTCATATCGTTATGCTAATTTTAAAACCAGATCACTTGATACACTTTTCGGATATACCTCAATAAATGATGAAGATGCTGCGAGGCAAACCTCTGTCAGATACCGTGTCAGACCCTCGGTCTCATTCTATGAATCTGATTATGATCCGCAGATTGTTGTCTTTACCGTGGACAATCATTATTTTGTAACAAAGGATGGGGGTGTTACATGGAAAAGAGGGGCTATTCCGTGGAATATTGAGAATAATCCGATTATTAATGTCATTTTTAGAGAAAACGGTTCTGTTGTTGCGGCGACAGCAAACAGACTTTTCAGGTCAGATTCCGGTCTTAATAGATGGGAGGAGATTTTTTTTAACGGGAACATTTTGTCATGTTTAACGAACAGGTATATCAATCTCGCAGAAGACCAATCAAACGGAAGACTCTACTTAACATTAAAAGGTGCACAGGATAACGATTCTAACTTGTCCCGTCTTACATTCAACAGGTTTTATTCAGAAACGAACTTGCCGGTTAATCAATTTCATGGTGTATATATGTCTGATAATGACGGCATAACATGGAGTAAGGTTATTGATATCCCGTTGATACCGCATTTCTTTGAGGATAAAACCGTCTGGGTTGGTATATATCCGATGGATCTCTATGTTTATCCGTTTTCTAATGAGTTCAGATCAAATCCTTTCTACACAAGCGGGGTGCTTTCAGAAAGAACAGTCAGATACGCGGAGTACGAGCAGTATCTCAAGTCATTAACGCCCGAAAACTATCGTTATTTTTCAACTATTCATAACAGATATTGTGTTTATAATGAAGATTTTACGAGTTATACGATTGAAGCAGAATCTGATTACGGCAGAACAGTTGCAGTTGATAACACAATAAAGGGTTTAGTTTATATCAAAACGGTTGATATTAATATCGATTACAGTGTTTCAGATAATTTTTGTTATGAATACAATGCTATACGAATGTTTGACCGGTGGACAGGCGGTTTTACAAACGGCGCAGTTAATATCAAAGAGAATAATGGAATGTTTGTCAGATACGCGCCTACTCAAAGGTTTATTGATCAGTTTAATACAACGGTTTTTAATAATCAGAAAAGACTGAATTCTATACATCCATTTCTGAAAAGAAGTGTTTATGAATCATTTTTTCAGCCTCACGAAGACTCAACTAACGGCGAAACATTTGTACTTCAATATTCTATAAACGGGGTTGACTGGCAGGATTTGTACACATCAGATTATATCAAAAGGACAATTGATCCTATCGGACAGAAAAGATCGGCTCTTTATTGGTACAGAGAGGTCGATACTAAGAAGAATTTTCGTTTGTCAGTTTCTTTCGGGTTTGATAATCTTAATTCACTTATTGTGTATCCTGAAGACATTATTATCTTTCAGAATAAACTTTTATTTATTGTCAACTATTATTCTCTAACAAACTCATATAAAGATGCATATTGGACAAGATTACCGTCAATGGGGGAAAACAGATAATAATGGGAGAGCTTAACCGGTTTTTATTTATAGACGACGATGAAAATATGATTATACTCTTCAAGACACTGCTTATTAAATATGTGCCGCAGAATAATTATCAAATTGATTTGGCTTTTAGTGCAGAAGATGCCCTTGAGAAATATCGTAACAATAAATATGATATTGTATTTACCGATCTGCAGATGCCTCAAAAAAACGGATTTGAATTGATTAAAGATATAAAAGTAATAAACCCTGCCGCTTTTGTCGTTGTTATTACAGGTTACGGCTCAGAGGATATTGCTGTAGAATCTCTTAAACAGGGCGCAATCTCATACCTAAAGAAACCGGTTAGAATTGAAGACCTTAAGGAATGTATCAGTAGAATAGAAAATCTGAATAAACTAAGTCAAAAATCTATTCTTTCATCATCGAGAAACTACGATCAGTATATAGATCGATCGATTATCAATTATAAACTGCCTAATATAATCTACTATGAACTGACTGATTTTATTAATTCGGTTCTATTTCCGTATGAAGCAATTTTAAGTAATATTGTAAATATTAAAATGGGGTTGTTCGAGATACTTGTTAATGCCATAGAACATGGTAATCTTGGAATAACATCTGAACAAAAGGAATATTTGCTCTCTTCTTCAAAATGGGAGGATGAATTTAGAATCCTGATTCAATCACCCTTAGCCCGACAGACATTCATTACCGTGGAGATTACTCTGGAAAAGAATCAACTGAGTATAACCGTTGAGGATCAAGGAAACGGCTTCGATGTTAGTCGTGTTTCCGAGAAACTTGAGAATGCCCAACCGTCAACTTCATTGAGTGGTCGTGGTATAATTATGACAAAGTATTATTTTGATAGAGTTGTATATAACAATAAGGGTAATTCGGTAACAATTACTAAAGCTATTCAATCGTAGTGGATTGTTGTTGTTTCGGCTATCAACCTTTATTTGAGTTATATATCTCTGTCAGTATCTCATTAAGTCGGCTTTTTTCTATAAGCTCTAACATCCTTGATTCAACAAACTCACGGGCCGGCGGACTAAAATCCCCTGCGGTTACACATATAGCCCTGTCTGCTTTTAGTTCTTTTTGTTTCGCATAAACCGTCCGCATAGTAAGTTCCCCGACAGTTGTGGTTGATCTTACAAATGTAAAAAAATAAAGCTCGCTGAATTTACCGCCTGCTATCTCCGCAAAAACCTCAAGGCAACCGTCATTCGTTGTATTAATCTTATTAAAACTGATCGTTCCGCCGCGCAGTGATGATGTCTTATTAACGACATATTTAACAACAACCTTACATAGATTGGTGAACTGAGCAACTGAGCCGATGAGGTATTTCTGCATAAGTGTATTTTGACTTAACTGCTGATAGCTGTCGTATTTCTGAGCCGCATCTTTATAGTTAGCATCAATCGATATCAATCGGGAGAGATAAGTTACTGCTTTATTCATGTTTTGATTTTTTACATAACATTCGGAAAGTGAATACAAACATTCCATCATATTTACTCCGGTCAGCCCACCGGTAGTCAATGCCGCTTCAAAAAACTCAGCGGCTTGTGTGAAGGATTTAAGTCTGTAATTAATCATTCCTAACTCGTAATTTGCACCGGATGCGTATTCAGGAATGGCTGCTAATTGAGAAAGTTTTTTTACAGCATCATCATACCGTTTAAGTTTAATCATCGAATTTGCCAGATTGTATAAGGACTTATTATCGTCCGGGCGATCCTTTAATACAAGCGAATAAGCAGATACCGCATCAGAAAACATATTACATTGGTAGGATGCATCAGCAAAAAGTTTAAGAATATCCGAATCTTCAGGTTTAATCTTTAGGGCAACCTTAACATAGGAGTAGGCAACATCTGCATTTCCTAAGCTTAGTTCGATCTCAGCCAGTTTTTGATTTGCCCTCAAATTAAAATCATCAATCTTCTTTGCAACAATATAATACTTTCTTGCCTCTTCAACATTATTAAGAAGGATATAGCTGTCAGCTATTTTTAAAGTAAACTTGACCTCACTGACATCCGGGTTTGCCGAATGCCTGTCGAGGATTGTCATGTATTCTTTGATGGCAGGAAGATATGATTTTGTTTCTACGAGTAGATCGGCAAGTTTTTCTCTTGAATTAAAATCATTCGGGTTGTTTTTTACCATTTTTCTCAATTCGTCAATTGCTAAGAGCTTACTTTCATTGGAGATTTTTTCGATCTTCTTTTTAATTTTCATCTTATTTTTGGCAGAATAAACTAAAAAGAAAACTGACAGGACTACCGTAAAGATCATAAGAAAAATTAGTAAGGTTATTATTAGGTCCAAGTCAAACTCCATTAAGGTTTATCGATATTTTATCAATAATAATAAACTTAAATTAATAAGTCAATAGTTTTAAATCAATTATCCCATTTAAGGTGGCAGATTTAATTTTTGCAAATCGTTGTTTAAAATATTTATTTATGATATAAAAGTTAATAACAAAATCAGAGAAAATAAGCTTTAGATTGACTTAGAGATGTTTTTATAATGAAATAGAGAGGAAAAAAAATGGCAAAGTCCAATGATAATAATATTAAAGAAGAACCGATTGAAAAACAACTCTGGAAATCAGCTGACAAGCTGAGAAAAAATATAGATGCTGCAGAATACAAACATGTTGTACTGGGCCTAATATTCCTTAAATATATCTCTGATGCATTTGAAGAGATGCATATAAAATTAAAAAGTGGGCTGGGGGAATATGCCGGAGCAGACCCGGAAGATAAAGACGAATATAAAGCTGAAAATGTGTTTTTTGTTCCTGAGATCGCTCGATGGTCATATCTTCAATCAAAGGCGAAACAACCAACAATCGGAAAAGATGTTGATGATGCGATGGACGCGATAGAGAAAGAAAACGCATTATTAAAAGATGTTCTTCCAAAGGTATATGCAAGAGGTAATCTTGACCCGACAAATCTTGGAGGTCTTATCGACCTTATAGGCAATATTGCCCTTGGCGATGCCAAAGCCCGGAGTGCCGATGTGCTTGGTCATGTATTTGAGTTTTTTCTTGGAGAGTTTGCACTTGCAGAAGGGAAACAGGGTGGTCAGTTTTATACACCGCGAAGTATTGTTGAATTGCTGGTAAAAATGCTCGAGCCATACAAAGGGCGTGTATATGATCCGTGTTGTGGGTCAGGTGGAATGTTTGTGCAGTCTGAAAAACTGGTTGCTGAACATCAGGGTAAGGTTAATGATATTTCAATATACGGTCAAGAAAGCAATCAGACAACATGGCGACTGGCTAAAATGAACCTTGCAATACGAGGGATTGACAGTTCACAGGTTAGATGGAATAACGAAGGTTCATTTTTAAATGATAGTCATAAAGACCTGAAAGCTGATTTTGTTATTGCCAATCCCCCTTTTAATGACTCAGACTGGTCAGGTGACCTGCTCCGCAAAGACGGACGATGGCAATATGGTATGCCTCCTGCGGGTAATGCAAACTACGCTTGGATTCAACACTTTCTATATCATTTAAGCCCATCAGGTATTGCCGGATTTGTTTTAGCAAAAGGCTCATTGACTTCAAAAACATCCGGTGAAGGGGATATCCGCAAAGCATTGATTGAGGAGCGAATGGTTGACTGTATCGTAAATCTGCCTGCAAAACTATTTTTAAATACCCAAATACCAGCCTGTTTATGGTTCTTGCGAAGAGGCAAAACTGCACGGACTAATGAGATTCTATTTATAGATGCTCGCAATGAGGGTCACCTGATTAACAGGAGAACTAAAGAACTTTCACATGAAGATGTTCAAAGAATTGCAGATACTTATCATGAATGGAAATCAGAAAAAGGTAAGTACGAGGACATAAAAGGGTTTTGTAACTCTGTAAGTATTGATCGGGTAAAAGAACTTGATTATGTTCTAACTCCCGGCAGATATGTCGGGCTTCCCGATGAAGAGGATGACTTTGATTTCAATGAGAGATTTACTACTTTAAAAGCAGAGTTTGAAGAACAGTTAAAAGAGGAAGCAAAACTTAATGAGTTGATTCTTGAGAATTTGAAAAAGGTGAAGATTAATAATGAATAATTAATAATGAATAATGAATAATGAATAATGAAGAGTAGAAGAAATAGATGGAAGCGAAGATGAAGGACCTTATGATGTTGTAGCTATAATCAGAGATAACAGGTGGGATTGATAATGAAATTAAAGATAAAAAAATTCAAAATGAAAAATATAATTGACAATAATAAAAAATCATTTATAATATTATTTAATAAGATTCGCCACGGGACATCTTCGGATACCGCACCAGGGCGGATTGTTTTTTTATCTGGTATCAGGAGTTCTTCCTGATGGAAAAGATACATTTCAATAAAAAAAGCCTATCCCTTCAAGAACAGATCGATTTATTAAAAAAACGCGGAGTTTCTTTTACTGACGAATCCAAAGCACTTCATTTTTTGAAATATCATAATTATTATTACATAAGTGGATATATCTATTATTTTGAATTAAAGGATGAGATTAGAACTCATAAGCTTGAAAGTAATATTGATTTTAATGATATTATTAAATTAGTTAATTTTGATCATAAACTAAGAGATTTATTTTTTGTTGTAATTCAAACTTTAGAAATAGCATTAAGAATAGCCATCGCAAGAACTCTAGCTTTAAAACATGGTCCTTTTTGTCTTGAAAATACAGAAATACCTGATAATATATTATCATTATTAAAATCTTGTAAGTTAATTAAACCATCAGATCTTGGACTTAAACAATGGTGGTTAACTAATGAATAATTAACAGTGAATAATGAATAATGAAAGAGTGAGCTGGAGGCGAAGCTGGGAGAATTTGAGAGAGTGAATAATGAATAATGGGGGAAGTATGAGTAAGATAACCGTTAAAGGAATAGAAATAAATGTAATGTCTGTTAATGATGAGGATTATATTTCTCTAACTGATATGCTGAAAGCAAAAGATGGGGATTTTTTTATTTCGGATTGGCTTCGTAACCGTAATACGGTAGAATTTATTGGCATCTGGGAACAAATTCATAACCCTGATTTTAATTATGGCGAATTTGCCATAATTAAAAGTCAAGCTGGTCTTAATAGTTATAAAATTAGTGTTAAAGAGTGGGTCGCTAAAACCAATGCTATTGGATTGAGAGCTACAGCAGAGTAATAGTGAAAAAGGAAGTCATCAATGAATCAGGAATATTTAGAATTATTAAATAACATCAAATCTCAAATATACAGTTCTAGAAATAAAGCTGTTATTGCGGTTAACAGTGAATTGGTAAAACTGTATTGGTATATAGGCAGAAAAATACTTGATGAACAAACTCACAAAGGATGGGGCAGTAAAGTTATTGACATTTTATCCAAAGACCTTAAAAAAGAGTTCCCTGAAATGAAGGGTTTTTCAACAAGAAATCTTAAATATAGGAGAAAGTTTGCAGAGACTTACTCAGATATAGAATTTGTGCAGCAGGTTGCTGCACAAATTCCATGGTTTCATAATTGTATCATAATAGATAAAATAAATGATACTGACGAAAGAAATTGGTATATTCAACAAACGATTGAAAACGGCTGGTCGAGAAATGTTCTCGTTATGCAGATTGAAACTGATTTAAAAAACCGGATTGGGAAAGCAGATACCAATTTTAAAGAAACCTTAACTGATTATCATTCAGATCTTGCAAATGAATCACTTAAAGACCCCTATATATTTGACTTTCTTTCAATCGGGAAAGATGCTCATGAAAGAGAGATAGAAAAAGAGCTCGTTAAACATATTACAAAGTTCTTGTTGGAATTAGGATCAGGTTTTGCATTTGTAGGTAATCAATACCGTTTAGAAGTTGGTGGAGAAGAATTTTTTATAGACTTACTTTTTTATCATTTAAAGCTCAGATGCTATGTCGTAATTGAGTTAAAGTCAGGAGACTTTAAACCTGAACATGCAGGAAAACTTAACTTTTACTTATCCGCAGTAGACTCACTTCTAAAGTCAGATGCCGACAATCCGAGTATAGGACTTATTTTGTGTAAAAGTAAAAACAAATTAGTTGCAGAATATTCGTTGAAGGATATCTCAAAACCTGTAGGAATTTCGGAGTATAAACTGATAGAATCAATACCTGAAGAATTCAAAACATCACTTCCAAGTATTGAAGACTTAGAGCAGGAATTGGCGGAAGTAGGAATAGTTAATAATGAATAGTGAATAATGAATAATGAATAATGAATAATGAATAATGAAGAGTGAAGAGTGAAGAGTGAAAGAGATAGATGGAGGCGAAGCTGGGGGATGTACGAAGGACTAATATTATTAAAAATAATTAAGAGGTTAAATAAAACATGAACAAAATTATTGTTAATGGTACTGAAATAGCAATCATAAGTTTTGATGAGAAAGACTATATTTCATTAACTGATATGGTACGAAATATTGAAAATGGTCTTGCACTTATTGAAAAATGGCTTCGAAATAAAAACACTATTGAATTTCTTGGCATCTGGGAAGAGATGTATAACCCTGATTTTAATTCCACCGAATTCGAGGGATTTAAAAATGAGGCCGGACTTAATCGCTTTGTTTTATCGGTCAAACAATGGGTTGAAAAAACACACTCGAAGGGTTTAATTGCAAAGGCCGGACGGTATGGCGGGACTTATGCACATAAAGATATCGCTTTTGAGTTTGCATCATGGGTATCACCGCTGTTTAAACTATATTTAATAAAAGAATTTCAGCGACTTAAAGATGAGGAACTGAAACAACTCGGATGGGACATCCGGCGTAATCTTACAAAGATAAACTACCGGATTCATACAGATGCAATAAAACAAAATTTAATACCTCATGAAATATCAAATGAACAGGCTGCAATTATTTACGCAAGTGAAGCCGATGTTCTTAATATGGCGCTTTTTGGGATAACAGCTAAAGAATGGCGTGATAAAAACCCTGATAAAGATGGAAATGTCCGCGACTATGCGGATGTATCACAACTTGTTTGTCTTGCTAATCTGGAAAATCTTAATGCTCATTTAATACAACAGGGTATTTCTCAAAGTGATCGGATTGTTCTTCTCAATTCAACGGCAATTCAACAAATGAAAATTTTAACAGCAGATCCAGGGGTAAAGAAACTGGGAAGAAATGAATAAAGAATAATGAAGAGTGAAAGAGAGAGATGGAGGCGAAGATGGGGGATTTAATATCGATTGAAAATATTCAAAATAAAATATATACAGTTCGTGGATATCAGGTAATGCTTGATGAGGATATAGCAAAACTTTATAGCGTTGAGACTAAAAGACTTAATGAACAAGTAAAACGCAATATCGATAGATTTCCTGAAGAATTCATGTTTCAATTAACAGAAACAGAAGATGAAATCTTGAGGTCGCAATTTAGGACTTCAAGCAATGAGACTTTAAGGTCGCAAATTGCGACCTTAAAGAGTGGTCGAGGTCAACATAGAAAGTATCTACCCTATGCATTTACTGAACAGGGGGTCGCTATGCTTTCAGCTGTTCTTCATAGTGAAACTGCGGTTAAAGTAAGTATCCAGATTATTAATGCATTTGTAGCTATGCGTAGATTTCTAATTACAAATGCTCATGTTTTTCAGAGACTTGATTCTTTAGAACTTAAACAAATTGCAACAGATAAAAAAATAGATATAGTTTTAACTGCTTTTGAAGATAAAACTGTCTTACCGAAACAAGGAGTATTTTTTGACGGACAAGTCTTTGATGCTTGGCAGTTTGTATCAGATATAATAAGATCTGCAAACAAATCAATTATTTTAATCGATAATTATATTGATGATTCTGTGCTATCTCTTTTTATTAAAAAGAGCAAATCGGTTTCTGTAAAAATATTAACTAAAAACATTTCTAAACAACTTGAAATAGATGTAAAAAAATTTAATGATCAATATCCGCCTCTTGAAATAAAACAATTTACAGACTCTCATGACAGGTTTTTAATTATAGATGATACAGATATTTACCATATTGGAGCCTCTTTAAAAGATCTGGGTAAAAAATGGTTTGCATTTTCAAAGATGAATATAAATACCTTGGAAATACTGAAAAAAGTAAAAGACAGTGAATAATGAATAATGAATAATGAATAATGAAGAGTGAAGAGTGAAGAGTGAAAGAGAAAGAGGGAGGCGAAGATGGGGGATAAGATGGGTTCACGCGGTGGCGCGGAGGGCGCGGAGTGGAAAGAATGTAAGATTAGTGATATTGGAAAAGTTTTAACAGGCAAAACTCCTTCAAAAGATAATCCAGAGGATTGGGGAGATGATTTATTATTTATTACACCATCCGATTATGGCAATTATAATAAAAAAGCTAAATTTAGTATCCGTAATTTATCACATATAGGTGCTAAAAGACAATTTAATCGTATTCTTCCGCCTAATTCAATATTGGTTACTTGTATAGGATCTGATATGGGAAAAAGTGTTATGAATACTTTACCCTGCATAACTAATCAACAAATAAACTCAATAATTCCAGATAATAAAATTGCAGATAATAACTATGTTTATTACATCACAATTAGTCTACATGATGTTTTACGAACTATGGGTGGTGATGGAACGGCAGTACCTATACTAAATAAAACAGATTTTGAAAACCTTGACATCCTCCTCCCCCCCCTCCCCGAACAGCGCGCAATTGCAGGTGTGTTATCATCGCTGGATGACAAGATCGACCTGTTGCACCGGCAGAACAAGACGCTGGAGGCGATGGCGGAAGCGTTGTTTAGACAGTGGTTTGGAGATAGTGAAAAACGAACAATGAATAATGAAAAATGGGAAGAGAGGAAATTGCCAGAAGAATTTGAGTTTACTATGGGTCAATCTCCAGCTGGAACTTCTTTTAATGAAGATAAAATTGGCACGCCGATGTTTCAGGGAAATGCTGATTTTGGTTTTCGTTTTCCTGCTGAAAGAGTTTATACAACTGAACCAACTCGTTTTGCTGAACCACTCAATACTTTAGTTAGTGTAAGAGCCCCGGTTGGAGAGCAAAATATGGCTTTAGTAAAATGTTGTATAGGACGTGGAGTTGCTGCTTTTCGTTATAAAAAAATCAAAGATTATTATACTTACACCTATTTCAAAATACGCTCATTAATGACAGAGATTAAACAGTTTAATGACGAGGGAACAGTTTTTGGTTCTATTGGAAAAGCGGATTTTGAATCTCTGGATATAACCATACCACCTTTCTTTTTAATTGAGTCTTATGAACAGAATGTTAGGCCAATAAATGATAAGGTAATTGAAAATTGTAACCAAATCCGCACTCTCGAAAAACTTCGAGATACACTGTTACCAAAGCTGATGAGCGGGGAAGTGAGGGTGGAGGTTAATGAATAGTGAACAGAGAATAATGAATAATGTAGGGACAAGATTATTCACTATTCATTATTATTTATTCATTATATCAGGAGGAAGAAATGAATAATGAAAAAAATATACTGAAAGAAAAGACTTATTCTTTCGCATTAAAAATTGTTCAATTGGCAAAAGAATTGAATGTACAAAAGGAATTTATACTGAGTAAGCAAATATTGCGATCAGGTACATCTATTGGTGCATTGGTTAGAGAATCAGAATATGCTCAGTCAAAAGCTGATTTCATTAATAAGATCAGCATCGCCTTGAAAGAAGCAAATGAAACGGATTACTGGCTCTCTCTATTAAAAGACAGCGGATATATTAAAGATACCTTATTTTTTGAGTTGCAGCCTTTTTGTATAGAAATCATTAAGATTTGTACAGCAAGTATTAATACAGCAAAAAGGAGCAGATATTAAGAAATGAATAGTGAACAGAGAATAATGAATAATGAAGGGACAAGATTATTCACTATTCATTATTATTTATTCATTAATATTACTTGCTGTATTAAATAAAAACCGGTATAATATTTTACCGGTTTATCACCTATCCGGTCATAAATCTTTCCGGTATTACGAGGTAATATGATAACAGCTGTTTTAAAAGAGATAATCCTTGATTTTCAAAGAGAGATTTTAGAAACAGGGGTCAAAAGACATCTTGACTATGAAATAGTTAAAGATAAGGTTTTTATCTGTATAGGTGTCAGAAGATGCGGTAAGTCAACACTTTTGAGGCAGATTGTAGATGATCTCTTGAAAAAGCAAAATGTCAGGATTGACAATATTATATATATAAATTTCTTTGATGACAGGCTAAACGACCTGAGGAAAGGGGAGCTGCAGCCGATTCTCGATGCGTATTTTTCTTTGTATCCGTATAAAAAGAGCAGTGAGGAGATATACTTTTTTTTCGATGAAATACAGGAAGTCAAAAACTGGGAGCTATTTGTTGAAAGATTAAAAAGAACTGAAAAATGCAGTATATTTCTTTCAGGTTCATCAGCTAAGATGTTGTCAAAAGATATTTCAACACAAATGCGAGGACGCTCTCTTTCGTGGGAGCTTTTTCCTTTTTCATTTTTAGAATTTCTTGACTATAACAAATGCGATTACTCAGTTATAGACTCAAAAACACGATACTTAATAGTAAATTATTTCGATGAATATTTTAAAAAAGGCGGATTTCCCGAAATATTTGACAAATCAGATAAAATTAGGGTTTTTATTCATCAGGAATACTATAAATCTATCCTACATCGTGACATAATAGAAAGATACGATGTTGCTCATCCTCAAGCTGTTTTACAGATAGGGTTCAGACTTATGACCTCTGTGTCTAATCTATATACAATCAATAGATTGACAGAGTATATTAAATCATTTGGTTACAAAGTATCAAAGTCGTTTGTTTCTGATTGTATTCAGTGGTTCGAAGATGCTTTTTATATGTTTTCTGTTAAAATATGCAGTCTTTCTATCAATATTCAAAATACAAACCCTAAAAAGATATACTGTATTGATCATGGGTTGATCCGTTCTGTCTCTCTTGATATTCAGGAAAAAGAGGGTTTCATGCTTGAAAATATAGTTTTTCTTCACTTAAGAAGACGGTATTCCGAGATATATTATTATAAAACTAAAAACGGTTCTGAGATTGATTTTATTTATAAAAATGAAACTCAACAACAGGTTCTGATTCAGGTTTGCTATAAGATCGGTACTCCCGAAACAGAAAAAAGAGAAACAAAAGCAATATTGGAAGCGATGGACGAATTAAATATCACCGAAGCGTTTATAATAACTTATAATGAAGAGAATACAATAAAAATGGATGAGAGAACTATAAATGTAATACCGGCATGGAGATTTCTGATTAGTTAAACAAGTGAGGGTAATCATAATGGATGAAAAAAACACTAATTTTCTACTTTATACAGGTTCTAATGGAAAGATCAATGTAGAAGTCTATATTCAGGATGAAACAGTATGGTTAACGCAAAAAATGATGGCCAAACTATTTGATTGTTCTATAGATAACATTTCACTTCATTTAAAGAATATATTTAAAGATCAAGAATTATATGAAATTTCAGTTGCCGAGGATTTCTCGATAACTGCCTCTGATGGAAAGAAATATAAAACTAAACACTACAACCTCGATGCAATTATTGCAGTAGGCTATCGTGTCAACTCCTATCAGGCTACACAATTTCGTGTTTGGGCTACCGGTGTACTTAAAGAGTATATCATAAAAGGTTTTGCTATGGACGATGAGCGGTTAAAACAAGGCAAAAAGTTTTTTGGTAAGGATTATTTTGACGAACTTCTTGAACGCATTCGTGAGATCCGCGCAAGTGAACGAAGATTCTATCAGAAAATTACTGACATATACGCGCTTTCATCTGATTATGATAAGGATTCTCCCATAACAAAGGATTTTTTTGCAACCGTGCAGAATAAACTCCATTGGGCGATTACCGGGAAAACGGCTGCGGAAATTATTTATGATAGTGCTGATGCTCAAAAGATCTATATGGGGCTTACTAACTGGAAACAAGCTCCTGACGGTAAGATAATGAAATCAGATGTAACGGTTGCTAAAAATTACCTTAATAAAGCTCATATAGATGAACTTAATCGAATAGTCTCAGCCTATCTTGACCTTGCCGAAAATCAGGCAAAAAGACAAATAATTACAAAAATGGAAGACTGGGCAAAGTTTTTAAACGGATTTCTTGAACTTTCTCAATATCCGATATTAGAAGATAACGGTAGAGTTTCAGCTCTTGAAGCAAAATTAAAAGCCGAAGAAGAGTATGAAGTTTACAGGGTTATACAGGATGAGAATTATATATCAGATTTTGATAAAGAGATAAAACGAATTATAGGTAAAGAGGAAAAACTATGATCAATAAAATCAACGAATCAGAGGTCGAGATATTTGCAATAAAACTTCTTGAAAAACATGGCTATCAATACATCAATGGTTTTACTGTCGCACCTGATAGTGAAAATCCCATGCGTTCATCATTTGAGGAAGTTATTTTATTGGAAAGTTTAAAAAGTGCAATAACACGAATAAACCCGAACATTCCTGCTGATGCCGGAGATGATGCTGTCAAGCAAATTTTGAGACTGAACTCATCAGAGTTGATAGTTAATAATGAATCATTCCACAGGATGCTGACAGAGGGTGTTAAGGTAAATTACCGCAAAAACGGGCAGGATCGCGGTGATCTTGTATGGTTGATTGACTTTAATAAACCTGAAAAAAACGATTTTATAGTGTTAAATCAATTCACTGTAATTGACTCCTCGACAGGTAACGGAAACCATGTCAACAAGCGCCCCGATCTTGTTATATTTATAAACGGATTGCCCCTTGTCGTGATAGAGCTTAAAAATCCCGCTGATGAGAATGCTACTATACATTCTGCATTTAAACAATTGCAAACCTATAAACAGGCGATACCGGCTCTTTTTAACTACAACGGTTTTCTTGTCATATCGGATGGTCTTGAGGCAAAAGCCGGAACTATATCCGCAGGATTTACCCGATTTATGTCATGGAAAACCTCTGACGGTAAAGTTG
Source organism: uncultured Spirochaetales bacterium (assembly GCA_964608985.1). Classification (GTDB taxonomy): domain Bacteria; phylum Spirochaetota; class GWE2-31-10; order GWE2-31-10; family CAYYKD01; genus CAYYKD01. The sequence continues at coordinate 12,995 of CAZSQU010000027.1, read as the reverse complement.
AAGCCTCCAAACTAACAAGCCGGCTTGAAACTCTCGTTGATGGAATGTTAAACAAATCCACCTTGATCGATCTCTTGAGACATTTTATAGTTTATGAGAAGTCCAAAAAAGAGGATAAAGATACCGGGATTGTAACCATTCAAACCGTTAAGAAACTTGCAGCTTATCACCAGTACTATGCGGTAAATAAAGCCGTATATTCGACTATCAGAGCATCAGGACATCTAAGTGAACACTCTGAAGCGGTGATAAGCAGTTTAAAGATAAAAACATCAGAAAACAAAAAAGATGCTGACTCCTTTGGTAGCAGAAAGGGTGGTGTCGTTTGGCACACTCAGGGTTCAGGCAAATCTCTTTCAATGGTTTTTTATACAGGCAAGATTGTACTTGCCATGGACAATCCTACAGTGCTTGTGATAACCGACCGCAATGACCTTGATGATCAGTTGTTTGACACATTCGCCGCATCAAAACAGCTTTTAAGACAGGAACCGGTGCAGGCAGAAAACCGTCAAGTGTTAAAAGATCTGTTGAAAGTTGCATCAGGCGGTGTGATATTTACAACTATTCAAAAATTTCAACCGGAAGAGGGCAACATCTATGAAATGTTATCGGATAGAACCAACATTATAGTAATTGCAGATGAAGCACATAGAACCCAGTACGGTTTTAAGGCAAAAACCATCGATGATAAGGATCAAAACGGAAATGTTATCGGTAAAAAAGTTGTCTATGGATTTGCCAAGTACATGCGTGATGCTCTTCCCAATGCGACCTATCTTGGATTTACAGGAACGCCGATTGAGAATACCGATGTCAATACCCCCGCGGTTTTTGGGAACTATGTTGATGTGTATGATATTGCACAGGCTGTTGAGGATGGAGCAACCGTTCGGATCTATTATGAAAGCCGTCTTGCGAAAATTACTTTAAGTGAAGATGGTAAAAAGCTTATTAAAGAACTCGATGATGAACTTGAACAGGATGATCTTTCAGACACGCAAAAGGCCAAAGCAAAGTGGACTCAACTCGAAGCCCTAATCGGCAGTGCGGATCGAATTAAACATGTTGCACAGGATATAATCACCCATTTTGAACAACGACAGGAAGTGATGGATGGTAAAGCTATGATCGTAACCATGTCCCGACGGATTGCAGCAGATCTATATAAGACGATAATCGAGATTAAACCTGAATGGCATAGCGATGATCTAAAAAAAGGGCTTATAAAAGTAGTTATGACCTCCGCCTCATCCGACGGGCCCGATATTGCAAAGCACTATACCACCAAAGATCAACGGCGTGCTTTAGCTGATAGAATGAAAAACCCGGATGATGAATTGAAACTTGTTATAGTTAGAGATATGTGGCTTACAGGATTTGACGCACCCTCTATGCACACTCTTTATATCGATAAACCAATGAAAGGTCACAATCTAATGCAGGCAATCGCGCGGGTTAACCGTGTTTATAAAGATAAAAAGGGTGGACTTATAGTTGATTATCTTGGGATCGCTTCTGATCTGAAAAAAGCACTTTCGTTTTATTCTGATGCCGGGGGTAAAGGTGACCCGGCGGTTAATCAGGAACAAGCTGTACAACTCATGCTTGAGAAGTTGGAAGTCGTGTCTCAAATGTATCACGAGTTTCCCTATGAAGAATATTTTAATGCCGATACAGGTCGAAAACTATCGCTTATTCTCTCTGCCGAAGATCATATCCTTGGACTTGAGAATGGTAAAAAACGGTACATTGATGAAGTAACAGCTTTGTCTCAGGCATTCTCAATAGCTATACCGCATGATCAGGCGATGGATGTCAAAGATGAGGTTGCATTTTTCCAGGCTGTAAAATCCCGACTTGTAAAGTTTGATATTACGGGAATAGGTAAAACAGACGAAGAAGTGGAAACCGCAATCAGACAGGTTATAGACAAAGCTCTTGTTACTGAGAATGTTATTGATGTTTTTGATGCCGCAGGTATTAAAAAACCTGACATTTCGATCCTATCAGAGGACTTTCTTCTTGAAGTAAAAAATATGGATCATAAAAATATTGCTATGGAGGTCCTTAAGAAACTTTTGAATGATGAAATCAAAGGCAGAGCTAAGAAAAATTTAATCCAAAGTAAAACACTTATGGAGATGCTTGAAAACTCTATTAAAAAGTATCACAATAAAATCATTACTGCTGCCGAGGTTATAGAGGAGCTTATAAACCTATCAAAAGAAATAAAAGATATGGATAAAGAACCAAAGGCGATGGGACTTACAGAATACGAATATGCCTTTTATACAGCCATTGCAAATAACGACAGCGCACGGGAGCTTATGGCACAAGAAAAACTTAGAGAACTTGCTGTTGTCCTTTATGAAAAGGTAAAAGAAAATGCATCAATCGATTGGACAATAAAAGAGAGTGTAAAATCAAAGTTAAAGGTAATTGTTAAGCGGATTTTACGCCAATATGGTTATCCGCCGGATATGCAGATGCTTGCCACAGAAACAGTTTTAAAGCAGGCAGAAATGATCGCTGAGGAATTGTCTAAATAATCTCAACCTCATCATTACAAAAATAAATTCGTACCCCATAAGTTTGGGAGTTGAGGAATTTATATTGATTAATTATCATATATATTGTAATATATTTCAATCATTCAATTACTACAAGGGGGGGGGGTATAATGAAAGAAGCTCTTATACTTTTTGCTGATGGTTTTGAAGAAACGGAAGCAGTCACATTAGCCGATATCTTAGAAAGGGGCGGCGTAAAGGCGACTAAAGTTTCGATCAGCAATAAGGATATTATAAAAGGCGCTCATAATATATCCATCTTGGCCGATATTACGATCGATAATGCAGCGGACAACAAAGCAGACATAGTTGTGTTACCCGGAGGCATGCCGGGTGTAACCAATCTAATGAACAATCAGCCAACCATAGAGCTTATTAAGAAATTTAATTCAGCCGGAAAGTGGATAGCCGCAATCTGTGCCGCCCCGATGGTGCTTGATAAAGCGGGACTTCTTAAAGGTGAATACACCTGTTATCCGTCTTGTAAGAATGATATATCATCAGGTAGGTTCATTGACAAACCTGTGGTAATTTCAGGTAATATAATAACCTCGGCAGGGGTGGGTACTGCTATTGAAATGGGATTAAAACTCATTGAGATCTTAGTTTCAAAAGAGGAGAGCACAAGATTAGCAAAAGCGATCCTATACAAAACGAATTAAATGACAGAATTGTTATTGAAACCCCCGAAAAAATAAAAGTTAAATTTACCCTTTCAAGCCCTCTATCGAGGTTTATTGCTTATATAATCGATATTATTATTGTGAATATTGCTGTCTTTTGTCTTATTGTGTTTACTATACTTCTGATCGCACTAATCTACGGAACGCCATTAAATAATCTTGAATTATCCGTTGATAACCTTTTTGAAGGGCTCGGAATGTTTTTTTATTTTTTTATACTGTTTGCAACACAATGGGGTTATTTTATTTTTTTTGAAACACTTATGCGCGGATCTACACCGGGCAAATCAATTATGAGAATAAGGGTTGTTACTATTGACGGCACACCGCTTGACTTCACCTCAATAATCCTAAGAAATCTGATAAGAGATATCGACGGTGTTGCTACAGTTATGATCGCAGGAATAATTTCGGTTATATTTTCTAAACATTACAGACGGCTCGGCGACTTAGCGGCTTCCACAATTGTTATAAAAGATGTCAGAAAAATAACAAACATACCCGATTTTACCTTAAAAGCAGATGTCTTAGTTGATAATTCTAACACACGAATAATTAAACGGCTTACAGAGAAAGACCTGTTTGTTTTAAGAGAATTCATCAAGTCTTACGATTCACTTGCCGCCGGTAAGAAAGAAACACTGGCTAACAATCTTGCGGCTGCAGTCAGAAAAAAATTGAACGATCCCGAAACCGAAACGGAAAGTTATCAATATCTGGTTCAAGTCTATAAGGGGCATGAGAATGAGTGACAACAAGATGACAAAATCGGGCCGTTTCATAGAAGAAAGAAAAGAGAGCTGGCTAAAGGCAAAAGATATAATCAATAAAACCGGTGCATCAAAGATAAATAAGCTTACAGACGAGGAGTTTGTAGAGCTTCCGGATTTGTATAGAAGGATAACAACCGATGCTGAGACTGCATACGCATTGGAACTCTCGCCTGATATTATAGATTATCTTGAGAATCTTGTAGTCGGACTCCATAACCTTTTATTTACCGTAAAAAGATCATATATCGATGATTTGAAAAAACTTATATTTGAGGATTTTGCATTCTCTTTTAAAAGAAACATAATTCCGTTAACAATATCTTTTATACTCTTTTTTGGTTCAATTATTATATCAACGGTTGTTGTTTACAAAGACCCATCTCTTTTTAAAGCGATTGCCGGCGAAGAAGCCGAACAGCAGATGCTTAATTCATTCAGTGATGCGGCTTACAACTCAAGGTCATTAAGCGATAACATATATATGACGGGGTTCTATATACGAAATAATGTATCTATTGCTCTTATGAGTTTTGCCGTAGGAATAATTGTATGTATCGGTACACTATATCTTTTACTATACAATGGGATCATGATCGGGGCTTCACAGGGATTTATAATCGGCAGCGGTTATGGTAAAAATTTTTTTGATTTTGTTACCGCACACTCATCATTTGAGCTTCTTGGTATATGTATAGCCGCCGGTGCAGGACTTGCTTTAGGGATGTCTATACTATTCCCCGGTAGAGAAAAAAGGATCAAATCACTTGCGTACAAAGCAAGGGAGATAGTACCGATAATCATTACGGCGGCTTTTTTGATAGGTTCAGCCGCATTTATTGAAGGTTTTCTGTCGCCGACAAAGATTCCATACATTATTAAACTTATTGTGTGTCTTGCAACTTTGTCATTTGTAATATTTTTCAGTTTTAGGGTAATATTTTTTGAGAATATAAAAAAAATTAAATATGTTTTATCACGGAGGCATAAGAGATGGAAAAGAAGTATAAAGTAATGTCAGTCGCCGATATTATTGACAAGTCATTTAGGATGACTATCTCAAATCTAAAAAACTATATTAGGCTTTACCTTAGGTTTATTCCGGTAATGCTTATTATTCTTGCTGTTTTACTCGTTTTATCGGCCGCAGTTTTTGTTCCCTTATCATTCTCAAATATGCTGACTCTTGAGGAAATTGTCGGAAACCCTTTGTATTTCCTTCAAAGCAGTTCATCTTTCGGAGCTATGATATTTAAAACCTCAGTATCAATATTCTTTTTTATTGCATATTTTGTTGTTATTATATTGTCTTTAAAATACTATGGCGCAAGCATAGACCTCATTATTAAAGATTTTACCGGTGACAGGTGGGACATGAAAGAATCACTGAGATTTGCCGGAACTAAAATTGTAACCATGATAGGTTCGGGTTTTCTCGCATCATTTATAGTAATTGCCGGTATTATATTTTGTTGTATAGGTATTATACCTGCGTTAGTATTTGTTTCGCTTGTTTTTCCTGCAATCATTTACGAAAATGCCGATGCAGTCAGCTCTATATCAAGATCATTTAAACTTGTAAGTTACAATTTCTTTCCGATTTTGGGTGCATGGCTGATTTTTATTATAATATATTATGGGATATCTTTTTTAATCTCAATAATCGGGAGTGTTCCTATGAGCATTTTGGGAACGATTTCGCAAACTTCTGATAATTCTTTTTATACAGCAATGTTAGCAATAGTCGGATTAATATTATTTTGTATTCAGATACCAATCGCTATGGTATTAAATTGTTTCTATATGTCATATACAACCTGTATATTCTTTAATCAGAAGATAAAATATGAGAATTGGGGTATCGAATCTATGATTGAAAATATGATAACAGAAGTTAATGATGATTTTGTTAATAAACCGCCGGTATAAGTCTATTATTGAGAGTAAATAAATGAATTTGATAAAAGTACTTTTTATTATTTGTATTTTCAATATCGCGGTAACTTCGATAAATCCTTTAGATAGTTCTCCGGTCAACAAACAAACCATCGAAACGGAGATAGAAAAGATTATTTCCAGAGAGACACGCAAAGCAAAGAGACTTGACTATACAAACAGCTTATTTAATCACATATCAGAAATTATTTCAGAAACATTCAGAGACAAAGCTGTTTTGTTAAAAAGAGCCGCATTTGCGGTTTTGATTATAATGGCTCTTGCTTTATTGATATTTATTATCAATACAATTGTGCGAATGGCAATAAGCAGGAATATGAAGCAGAGAAACCATCGTATAATACTCGATAATAACGATGATACCCCCGGATTGAATCAGATTGCAAGACTTGAAGCGGAAAACCGTCTCTCTGAAGCTGTAATCCTCTCTTATAAATTATCAATAGAACTACTTCATAACGCAAAGATCACCTTTTCAAAAAACCAAACCAACCGGACATTACTCGGTTTAATTAAAAACGATGATTTGAAGAAGGATTTTAAGGTGATCTTTACTAACGCAGAACTGGTAGCATTTGATAATTATATACCTGATAGTACCGGATACAACCGGTTCAGAGAATATTTTAGGAATTTCATACAAAATAGGGCTCTTTTGGAGACAAACAAATGAAAAAAGCCCTTTTACTTATATTTGTATCTGTTGTTATTACTTTTGTTGTTGCTGTTTTATATACAGTAACCGATTTTAGTTTGTCATATAAACCCGAAAATATAGAATGGGACAGCCATCTTACTTACTTATCGGGCTCATTTGCAGTTGAACTTCTGAGGAAAACCGGTTATTATGTGAAATGGGGTGTAAAGAGCAAACATTTTGAAAGAAGCAACACGGTTATAGATCTAAGTATTTATTCAACAAATCAGCTTGAGAGTCTTTTTGATTATTATGAATCTGTAAATGTCAAAGATAAATCAATAGTTGTACTTGTTCAAACAAGCAACGAATCACCGGATTTTGAGAAACAAAAACCGTTTTCATCTTCTATTTTTAAGAATATAAGATCCGTTTATACTGCATCGCAACTCCCTTCTGATAGCATCTTGAAAGAAATGCCGGCAGGATACGATTACACGAAAATGATTACCGTAAATGGAAATATATTTTGTCTAAAAACAATGGTTAAAGGGGCCGAAGTATTTATAATATTTGACCCACATGTATTTAGTGATTATTCAATTCTAAAAGAAGACAATGCCGAATTGTTGTTTGCAATAACGGGTAGTAATGGAAAGAATATTATCGTAGATAATAAATCGGTCAATAATAATAAAACTGTCAATAATAATAATTTCAATTTTTTTATGATACCATTGCTGTTATCTTTAATAGCATTCATTATTGTTTTCTTTATCAACAACATAAGAAGGTTCGGCAACATCCCTGATTACGATAAATACAAAAAACGCTCATTTCTTATACACTTGCGTGGGGTCGGCAATTATCTCTCAATGAGAAAAACAGAACAAATCTCCACAATACTTGATGCGTATTTTTATGAAAAACTACGGAAGATCACAAGAACAGAAGGCAATGACGCGGATAGAATGATTAATGACATTTTAAAGCGATATAACCTTGATTCTGCGGATTACAGCTTTATATATCCGATTAAATACAATAATTTAATAGCAACAGATAATCAACGGGTTGATTTTATAAAAAAACTTACTAAAGGCGGTTAAAAAATGGAAAATTTACAGTCACCGGAGAATTTTAGGAATCTCTTCAATGCAATAATGAATGAGATAAAAAAAGTCGTTAAAGGGCAGGATCAGGTTATCAAATTTGTTGTAATTGCACTCTTGAATGGCGGTCATATATTGATTGAGGGGTTACCCGGGCTTGGTAAAACTTTGATTGCCAACTCATTGTCTAAGATCATCAAAGCGGATTTCAAAAGGATACAATTCACCCCCGATCTGATGCCGTCAGATATTATAGGTACAACTGTATATGATAATATTAAAAATCAATTCAGTGTCAGGAAGGGACCCGTTTTTACTAACTTTCTTCTTGCTGATGAGATCAACCGTTCACCGTCCAAGACACAAGCGGCTTTACTTGAGGTAATGCAGGAAAAACAGGTGACAATTGATGGTACCATTCATCAACTCGAAGAACCTTTTATCACTATTGCCACACAAAATCCGATAGAGCTTGAAGGAACTTACCCGCTTCCTGAGGCACAGCTTGATAGATTTATGTTTAAGATTAACATAGGTTATCCGAATTACGATGATGAAATGGCTATGCTTATGATGTTCAAAAACGGATTTGAGTCCGAGTTTCTTGACAAGTCGGATCTTAAACCTGTTTGTGCCAGAGAGGATTTTGTTACTTACAAAAACTCATTAGTTTCTATAAATATTGATGAAAAGATAGTTGAATATATCATGAATATAATAACTGCAACAAGATCAACGCCGGGGATTGAGGTTGGTGCATCACCGAGAGCAACTATTGCCGTTTTAAAAGCAGCAAGGTCGCTTGCCGCAATAGACGGAAGAGACTTTGTTGTACCTGATGATGTTAAAGAGGCATCTTATCCGGTGTTAAGACATAGGATCATCCTCGAATCGCAAGAAGAGATAGAGGGTTCTACGGCAGATGATTTTATTGCCAAGATATTAAGTACCGTACAGGTTCCACGATGAAAAAATCAATGATGAAGAAATCAATATCACCCGGGGTTAGAGCTGTTTTACTTTTGTTAATACCGATAGCCGGAGCTTTAGTGTCAATAACGCTAAAGAGGTACATACTGCTATCGCCAATGCTTTTAGCTGCCATTTTATTGATTCTTGCCATAGATATAATTATAAGTAATCATCTTGAAGATAAGTACTTTAGTTTTACACTTGATATACCGCAGATTCTTAATGCTCATTGCTACAATTATATTAAAGTTAGTTTTAAAAATAGCCATTACTTCTCGTTACAACTAAAATTCCTCCTGAAAACAGGTGTCGAATTTGATAGAGTTTATGCTGATGAGATATTAAGAGTTAACCGCTACGACACACTTAACAAAGAAATCAAACTTTTTTGTAACAGAAGGGGCGTTTATAATATTGATGGTATATATATCCGTGCTTTTTCGCCCCTTCAGTTTTTTAATGTTGATAAATATGTTTCGCTTAATTATGAGGTTTCGGTGATACCGGGGATTCTTTCAGACAGGAACAGTTTTAAGTCGGTTCAAAACCAGTTAAAAAGCACATCCGGTATGCAGAAAAACAGAATGATCGGTGATGGATCCCATTTTGAGATGTTGAGGGATTACCAAAAAAGTGATGAGTACGGTAAGATTGATTGGAAAGCAACTGCAAGGAAAGGAAGGCCGGTTACAAGGGTATTCAGAACTGAAAACAGGCTTGATATATCCATTATGATCGATTGCGGAAGGCTTCTTTCATCAACTATTGATATCAAGTCAATACTTGATTATTCTGTTGATGCCGCTTTGATACTATCTTACTCCGCTATTAAATGGGGGGACAGTATCAGTATAACCGGTTTTGCCGATAAAATAATCTCGTATGTTCCGCCGTCAAAAGACATAAGAGCGATTAATAAGATTAACTATCAGCTTGCAAATCTTGACAGTAAAATTATCGAATCAAACTACAAATCAGCATTAAATTTTATCAATGCAAAACTTACAAAAAGAAGTCTGATCGTGATATTCACAGATATTATTGATAACAGTAATGCCGGTGTATTAAAAAAGAGTCTCTCTATACTTCAGAAGAAACACAACATACTTTTGGTTTTTATAAAGGATAAATCGATCTTTGAACTTGCAGACGGCAAAGTGCCAAGTAAAGAATCTATATACACAAAAATAGCGGCAGTTGATCTTGTAATCAGAAGAGAAAAAACAATACTTGAACTAAAGAAAACTGGTGTAAAAATTTTAGATCTCTTACCTGAAGAGATAAATTCAAGAATAATCAGTGAATATGTATATCTTAAAAAAAGGTTATAACTGCGAGTATTTACGACTGTGATTTTTCTGTAACTGATCCGCCCGACAACTCAAGGTTTTTTTTAGACAGATTTAAAAGATCTTCACATTGATTAACAACCCGGTTCATGCCAAGATTGACACCCATGAGGATTGCATTGATTATTACCGATTGAGAATTCAGTGTTTCCGTTGCTTCATAAACAGATTGCAGTTTCTCCTGCTGGCTATCTGAAGAAGTTCTAATTGTGTTTGCCATTGTATAAAGCGACTCAGTAAGCCCTTTCATCATTATTACACTGTCGATCTGATATTTTATTTTTTCGGAGAGTTTTTCAATCTCAATTATATTATCATTGATTGCATCATTTATCTTTTTTACACCGCCTTTTGCAGATGCGGAATAGTTAAGACCTTCCTTCATCTCATGAAATAGGGCATCAACCTCTTTGGTTATCTGTTGAGTTGCATTAGAGGAAGATTCTGCAAGCTCTCTTATCTCATCTGCGACAACCGCAAATCCTCTGCCCGCATCTCCGGCGTGAGCGGCTTCAATAGCTGCATTCATAGCAAGCAGATTGGTTTGTGACGATATTTTTTTAATCAGTGAGATCATATCTATGATTTTTTTGAAAGACTTATCAAGTCGCTCAATGAAGTGTATAACTGCATCTATCTTATCGGTACCGTCTTTGGTAATGGATTGAAGGTTTGTTGAGAATTCATGAGAATTTTTTAGGTTTATGCTGATATCATCACTTGCGTTTTGTATTTCCTGATTCTGCATAAAAAGATCATTAATATTGTCAAAAAGACTTGAGAAGTTCTTAGTAATCTCATAAAACATAACTCTTGTATCATCGAGACCTTTTGCGCCTGTTTCTATAGATTTATTCTGAACATCAACTGCGCTTTCAAGATTGCCTGAAGCAGATTTCTGTTGCTTTACACCTTTTAGTATGGTTTCAATTCCCTTCAAGAATGAATTGCTCGAAGAGAAAAATCCGTCTTTTAACTTATCATTTTGTTTTTGTAGTGCAGCATATTCAGATTCAAGAAAATCGGCAAGCCCGTAGATAGACAACTCTGAGAATTTAGTTGTATTTTCGAATAATAACCCGTCTTTTAATTTCTTAAGAAGTAATAAGTGTTTTCTGTTATCGCTTAGTATGGTATAAACAATAAAAGAATACACCGCAAAAGAAAGAATTATTAGGATTAGAACAATTATTTTAAACGCGGTTACAAAAGATGCAATAACAAGTAGAAATAAAAATATACCGCTGATTAATGCGATAAACTTATTAGAATTGTTTTTACCGTTTCTTATTAGATTGATTAAATTAAAAACTACAATGACAAGGGTAATAAACCCGGAAGTAATAATCAGCATAGATACCAGCTTAAACTTACTTAATATATTTAACCGGAAACTCAATTGGAAATTTCCGGTTAATTTTGTAAAACCTTAACATATTTTATCGAATAATTAAAGATAATTATTGAAATTTATGCGGGATTTTTTGCTTTTTTCTTCAAAATAATCAATACTATCGGTATGAGGATCGCAAGAGCAACCAGTACCCAGAAGAATTGAAAGAAAACATAGAAAAGTACTGAAAGAAGTACCGATACTACGGCAACAACAAAATAGATAATTCCGTTTGCAAGTTTGCCGAGGAAAGGTATAAGTTCAAATATCTTAATAATCGGTCCGAAGATTCCGGTAAAACCGATAACAAAGAATACCGTTCCGAGTATAAACTTCATCAATCTCTCACCCTTAGCGTCTGATTCAAGTTTATTTCTTGTTTCTGCCATATTAAGATAAGATAACACCATCATAGACTGCTCGGGAGATGCGAATGTTTTCTTAATAATAGCTGACAGACTGCCGGAGTTTCTTGAAGCAACCCCAGAGACTGTCATTGTAGTATCATTATTATCGTACAATCGTCCGTTTAGTACTACGGCATATTTACCGCTTGTGTAGTCTGCTTGTGATGGTGAAGATGGCGCACCTTCAATCTCTCTTACCGCATCAACGCTGTAACCGTAAGAATTCTGTCCGTAAGCATATTCAAAATATGCTGATCTTGCAGGAATATAGGTTTGTCTAAAATCAGAAATAAGATTTCTGAAGCCGTTGACTGTAACGCTTACACCTGAAGGTGAACTTTCAAGATCGCTTTCTTTTTCCCATTCGTATGATATTTCATATATAGGATTACCGCTTGAGTCCCTTACGACCTTTCCTTCACTGTCTTTTTTCTCTTTTCTTACTTCTTTTACAACCCATTTTTCAAGACTATAAGTGATATATTGACCTGAGAATGTATTGCCTTCATTTGTTCTTACGGTAAAAGGTCCTTCAGAGAGAATGTATTGTCCTTCTGTCTTTATCTTAACACTGTCGCCGCTGATCTTTTCATCTGTAGCTCCTGTTACACTCACGGTATCATCAAATACCTTATGATACTGCATCTGATTTACGGAACAATACTGCATATAGACCCCTACCGGTAAAAGAAATATACCGAGAATCATACCGCCTATTACACCTTTAACCCCGCGTCCGAAATTTTGAGCCCAATTCATCATAAAACACTCCTTTTTAAATAATTGTTATTAAACGGATAGGTATTAGAAAATACCTAAAAAAAATATAAACAAAATAACACAAATTAATCAACAAATATTTAACTTTTAGGGTGTGAATTTTATTTGGGGGTAATTTTTACAAATCAATCTTTTATCTGTCTAAGCATAAAAGCAAACGCTCGAAACCGCTGTATTCGGGGACTTATAAGGCGTTTCCGCTCGTTTCTTTTATGCTTTATTAAACTAACAATTGATTAAAAATTACCCCCAAATAAATCTCTGGTTTTTACCGGAAGAGGATAAAAAATTCCTAAGTCATTTTTTATCCTTTTAACCCGCGTTATGCACGATAATCGTAGCGAAGCGAAGTAGATTGTTGAT